>CBDVCE010000041.1:0-47963 GCA_965372405.1 uncultured Sunxiuqinia sp. | reverse complement strand
TAAAAATCGAAAGTTCGATATTCAAAAACTATACGTTATCGCAGAGACGCATACGCATTTTGTATCTCAATTGGTATAACATAAATTAAGTGCAGATCTAGTCATGCGAATCAAGGGTTGAATAGGTGGAAGTAAGTTTGATTGGGTTGTATCAGAAATAGAAGATACTGCGTTTGGAGCGTTTGCCTTTGTACTCACCTTTTTTAACAACCTTTACAATGGTGCGATCATTAACCGCATGTTCCGATTCAGGGCAATCAACTCCATCATCACAATGGTTAAGTAATTGGGTTTCTCCAAAGCCTTCATATTCAACACGAGAAGGTTCAATTCCTTTTTCGCTAATGTACTCAAATGCTGCACGGGCACGGCGTTTTGAAAGCAACATATTTTCATCATCATCTCCTCTTGAATCTGTATGTGATTCAAGTCGAATTTCCATATCCGGATATTTTTTCATGAGTGCAATTAAACGATCAAGCATATTGATAGATTCAACAGTAAGTATTGCACTTTCCTCTTCAAACTTGGCATATTCAAGCTCAATAATTTGTAATGGTTCTCCATCTTCCTCTTCCATCATAATTGGCTCTGGAGATTCTTCTTCTTCAGGAACAAGCTCAAGAAATAGCTCAACAAAAGCCTCATCATTTGTGCGAAGATTATTTGTAGGAACATAACTCTCATTTGGGAAATAGAAAACATTTTGTCCATTTACAATATATTCCTGTCCCTTATTCACCTCAAACTCAAATTGGCCATCACGACCAGTATAACTTGTATGGATGGTATCTGCATTTTCATTAACAATTGAGATGCGCGTATCTGGCACAATTTCATTTGTTTCACGATCCTTAACTACGCCTCTAATGATAATTGGAATGTATTTAATCTGTAAATAGTATAGGTCATCATTCCCTTTGCCGCCTTTTCTATTTGAAGCAAAATAGCCTTGAGTACCGGTTTCATCAAGTATAAAACTGAAATCATCTCTGGGGCTATTAACTGGATATCCCATATTTTCAACCACATCAAAAACACCACGCTCAGGAACGGAGAAGAATACATCTAGCCCACCCAAACCTCCGTGTCCATTTGATGCAAAATAAAGAACACCATCATTACTAATATAGGGGAAAAACTCGTTGCTTTCTGTATTTACCTTTGGCCCAAGATTAAATGGCTCACTCCAATATCCATTTGAAAAAGTTGAAAAATAAATATCTGAACCACCGTAACCGCCTGGCATATCTGAAGCAAAATATAATACATTTCCTGTCCGGTCGATGGAAGGATGACCTAAAGAATAATCTTTACTATTGAATGGGAATTCTCCACGATACTCCCACTTCTTCCCATCTTCTTTGCCTCCAAACAAGATTTTCAGATTTACTTCCCCATCTTTTCCTTTAGTTGCACCCGCTTTGCCAACATTATTACGCGTAAGGAATAACTTGTCTTCTCTTTGATCAAAAGAAGCAGGTCCATCGTGATAAGATGTTTTTAATTTGGGAGCAAAAGGTTTAACGTTTACAAGATTCCCACTTTCATCAATATCACCAACATATAAATCGAGGTATGGTAATTCATTCCATTTGTACTTTCTAGCAACTATTCCATTCCCTCCATGAGTGGATGAAAATACAAGCTGGTCGCGGTAATAAGTTGGCCCAATTTCAGATCCTTCGGTATTTACTGTCAAGGGTCGAATGATGTATTTACTGGAATCGCGATGAAGATATTTTATGTACTCCAGCAAACTTGCCTGGACATTTACACGACCATCTTCAGGTCTCATTTCAGCATATTCCTGAAGCCATTGTTCTGCTTCAAGATAGCGTCCGTTACTTTTAAGTGCTTGGGAATAATTAAATAAATCTTCTGGATCTTCATCTCGTCGATCAATCAGAATTTTAAGCCATCGCTCAACTTCTTCGGTATTCCCAAGATTTCGGTTTGCATCGGCCAAGCGACGAATTACGTAAGCATTTTCCTGATCCTTTTCGAAAGCAAATTCATAAAGTTCAATCGCCTCAACAAAAGCAAAATCATCAAAACTTTTATCTGCCATTTTGATGGTCATCTTTTGTGCACTCCCAACTGGAATCAATACCAGATTGAAAAACAAACAAAACAGGATATTTCTAAAAGCCTTCTTCATGCGTAACTCATCAGTAAATTAGAAATAACGCGGCGATCGCACTTTCCCTCGTCCAAAATTAAAGTCCCAACCAATCAATATTTCGTGTGTGCCATTATTAAACGTACTTAATTCATTGGCACTTACATCATATGAATAACCAACACGAAGTTGATTCGTTAACTGAACCTGCATTATTGCTCCAACTGCATCTCCAACCCGATACATTGCTCCAACCCATAGCTTATTGTAAAATAACAATTGTGCCGTCAGATCAACTGAAACAGGAGCATTCTTAACATACTTCACCAATACATATGGCTTAAATTTAAGAATTCTGTTCACATCAAACACGTATCCAGTCATAAAAAAATAGTGAATCTTCTCTTTATTTATGAATTCTGAAGAAAAATCATGTTCATTAATAACATTCTGCAAGAGCTTTGGAACTGATAAGCCCATAAAAAAACGCTGCGAATAATAGAACATGCCAATCCCAAAATTTGGAAGAAACTTTCGGTTGACATCATTTACAAATATTGGATCATTGGGATCGGCCGTAGATAAATCGGCAAGGCTAGCATCATAAAAGTTAACACCACCTTTTAAACCAAAAGACAGATACTTACCTTGATCAAAATCAATACTATAAGAATAATCAATATATGCTCCTGTTTGAGAAATAGGACCGATTTCGTCTTTCAAAACAGAAAGTCCCAAACCCATATGGTATTTAGTAATTGGAGAATGAATAGAGAATGTTTGAGTAACTGGAGCACCCTCCCATGCAACCCACTGGTTACGCGACATGACTTGCATGCTTAATAGATCTTTTGATCCGGCATAAGCTGGGTTTACTGACAGAATATTATTCATATACTGAGTAAACATAGGATCCTGTTGTGCTTTGCTTTGCTCTGGTTTCAGAAACAAAATTCCCAACAAAACTACCAGCAGTGCTATTTTAATGTGTCCCTTATTCACTTAGCCTGCAAATATATAAAATCACAAATCTCAAAAAAGTATTCAATATCATCTTCTTATCTATCGAGATAAATAAAACCATTCAATTTTTCGTCTCCATCTCCCAAATCAAGGATGTAAAAATAAGTTCCGGTAGGTACTTGTCCTGATCCAGTTAAGAATCCTCTGTTTGCAATTCCATCCCAGAAACCATTTCTTCCAGTACCAGATCCATAATTACTAGCCTCATACACTAAATTACCCCACCTGTTAAAAATCTTTAATGATACACCCTGGTATTCATTAATACCTCTAATCACAAATGCATCATTGTATCCATCACCATTTGGGGAGAACGCATTTGGCACAAATAAAGCTTCGTCACTAATAATTACAAGCACTTTAGCCTCATCACAATTCTGGAAATAATCGCAAACTGTATATATAAAATTATCCCTTCCTACATAATACTGATCAGGAGTATAAGTAATTATTGAATCGGCAGTTAATGATGCTGTTCCATGTTCTGGATGAGAAATTATTGTTACTGATGAAGGATCAATGCCATCAACTGGCAAATCATTTTCAACTACATTAATATCAACCGAAGTATTCAGTAGCATATTCAAAGAATCATCAACTGCCACAATTTGAACAAGCAAACCAACCGACACAGAATCCAATTCAGTACAACCTAAAGAATCCGTAACCTGTATATAATATCTCCCAATTCCACTCACAACCGGGTTTGCTGTTGTTTCTCCACTAATAATCACTTCATTTCCTGCAGCCCACCACGTATAAGTTAGACGAGTACCTGTACTTTCAGAAGCATCCAACATAATCATTTCGTTTGAGGACTCTACCCAAACTTGTGTTGCTGTTACAATCTCAGGACAAGGAGCAACTTCAATAGTTACTGTTTCAGTAGTGCTTTCCCCATTTGAAGCAGTAACAGTCAAGTTATAAACGCTGGTTGTACTTCCCGTGAATAGCGGTGTTGCACTTGTTGCATCATCTAGGTTTGTTGCTGGTTCCCAAAGAAACCCGAGTGGTGATTCGCCAATACTATTGCTTGCGTCTAATTGCAATCCAGAATCATAACAACAACCTATAATCTGTCGGAATCCATTTTCAACTACAACTATAGGAGCACGACTTGCGGCTGTTTGCACAGTCGAGCTATTGTTACTTAAATCAGGATCATACTGATCACTTGATACACTTGCAATATTTTCAATTAAATCAGGGGCACTTTCAGCAACAGTTCCTCTGATTGTTATTTGTATTGAGGAGCCATCAGCAAGACTTCCTAAATTTAGCTGCCCAACCCATGCTGTAAAATTACCTGTACCGTTTAACTGGTATTCAGCATTTAAAATTGAAACAGGTAGAAAATCATCCAAAACAACGTTTTCAGCAGTCACATTCCCCGAATTACTGATGTTAATTTCATAAGAAATTGTCTCTGTTGGATTAATATTTTCTGGCCCGGTTTTCACCACCGACACATCTGCTAACTGCTGAGGTTCTTCAGTAACAATCACAAAAACAGTTGCCTGAGAACAATAGCCATCTTGATCACAAACCTCATAAACAAACTGATCAACAAACGGATAAGTTGTTGATGTTGGGTTATAAGTATAATTGCCATTACTGCTGATCGAAACCGAACCACTTGACGGAGAAACAATCGGTGAAGCATTAACTGTTAATATTTTTCCAGTTGGAGCAATATCATTCTCCAACAGATTGTTGCTCGCAGATTCAGTTGAGAAAATATGCACAACATCATCAACTGCAAATATTCTAGCTTCGGTTTCTGCTTTTACACGAATGGTTACCCTGGCAGTTTGGCATTCTCCCGAAACTTGTCCGCAAACTTCATAAACAAAATAGTCATTGCCGATAAATCCGACATCGGGGGTGTAAGTAAACGTACCATCATCATTAATAGTCAGCTGACCATGATCAGGCCCTTGCTGAGCTTGAGGGTTAATCTGTAACACATCATCAATTGGGGAAAAATCGTTAGAAAGTACATTCCCAGCTACAGCTATATTCACAGTGGTCTCAATCTCATCATCGGAGAGAATTAGAGACAAAGTTGTAATTTCCAGTGGTAAAACCTGAATCGTTACGTTTGCATCATCGCATCCAATTGGCACCTCATCGGCACAAGCTTCGTAATAGAAATTATCTACCCCTGTAAATCCTGAATTCGGTTGATAACTGTACGCCCCATCAGCGTTCATTGTCAAATTTCCATTCACCACATCACTCCCCGGCGGAATGTTTACCGAAGCACCTTCAAAATTAATATCATTAGAAAGAACCTGCCCACTGGCAGTTCCATTCTCAAATACAAATGCAATATCATTAATTGCTTCCCGGTTAAAAATAATTACCTCACGTACAGTAATAGAGACTGTTCCCTGATTACATTTGGATGGAGTTCCGTCGTCGCAAACTTCATATATAAAAGTATCATCTCCTGTAAAATCTGCATTTGGGGTATAAGTAAAATCTCCATCCGATTCAATCACCACCGACCCGTTAGTGGTGGATTTTGACTGTACAGTAAATGAAAGATTATGACCATCCGGATCTGAGACTCTTCCAGATAGATTATCATTTAACGAAGTGTTTTCATCAATTACATATGCGGCATTACTAGCCACAGGAATTTCATTCTTTATAACTTCAATTGTAATTTGCCCTTCAGCGCAAAGACTTGGATCTGCGTCATCACAAACCTCATAGGTGAAACTTTCTATTCCTGAGAATCCAACATTCGGGGTATACGTAAAAGAACCGTCAGTGCCAATTACAATCTGCCCATTTCCAGATGTCGTAAGTGATGAAGTTGTTGATATTTCATCTCCATCTGGGTCACTGTCATTATCCAATAAGTTTCCAGAAATAGCAGTTTCTTCAAAAGTCTCGTAGCTATCATCAACAGCTATTGGTGCCAGATTTGATACAGAAACAACTTCAATAATCTTAGTGGAAATCTCACTTAAACATCCAAGATCATCTGTTACCTGCAACCTAAGAAAATAATTGCCCTGTATGCTAAAAGTAATATCTTCCGTTTGACTTAAATTAAACGTTTCGGTGGAGTTTATTGTAACTGAATTATCATTAGGATCAGTCAAAGTCCAATTATAAGACCAGCCTCCCCCTCCTGTTGCCGTGAACGATTTCACAGAATTTATCTCAACCGTTTCGGTTGTCTGGCTGAAAGCAATACTCACCCACAAAGTGAATGTTGCACTCAGAAAGATAATAAAGATATTCTGTGTTAATTTATTCATTGTAACAAGTGCCCATTAGGTACACTTCTCCCAGTTTGAAAATGTCAATTAAGAAAAGAAAGGCCGACCATTGCCGGCCTTTCAAAAGTGTTATTAGAAAGAAAGTGTTGGTGTTTTATGAACAGTAACAGAAAACTCACATGCGCTATCAGCGGAGGTTTCAAATGAGTTTGCATCTACCGCTCTTGTTGCTGCAATATCAACATCCACATCTCCTGTTGTATCATTTATAAAGTTTGCAACAAGAGTACCTGTAAAGTCTATAGTCACCTTTACAGCTCCATCACCCGAAGAATTAGTATTTATAGTAACCCCGGCTTGCTCACTTCCACCTACACTATAATATGCAGTATAACTTGAGCTTGGAATACCTCCTGTTAAAGTAAGGAAGAATTCAGTGTCATCACCTCCTGAAGACGATCCAGAATTTCCACTAGTACTAGTCTCAATTATTGAACATGTTTCAGTTGTAGTTGGAGCTGCAACAGAAACACCACCAACAGTAGCAGAACTACTTGCAATACAAATTACAGCATTTGTAATAGTGATTTCAAAAGTCAACATCTCAGAATAACAGCCATTACTATCCACATAATAAGCATCTAAGTAGTAAAGATCTCCAGAAGCTGTTCCTGCCCAATCTACATCAACTGTGTTAGAAGTCGAACTTATCGTTGGTGTTGTTCCAGTATTAGAGCCACCAGCTCTTATAGCCCATACAAAACCTGTAGTAACTCCTCCTGCATTAACAGTATAAGTCAATTCATCATCTACGTTAGCATAAGAATCCTGAGTAGCCACTCCTGTTGCTGTCGGTTGCGCATACGCACTAATAGTCACCAACATGGCGACCACCATCATTAAAGTAAAAATTCTTGTTTTCATCTTGTAAAAATTAAGTTTAACATCTATTTATTTTTATATCAATTTTTTAAAACCCAATTGTAGGTTGTGTAAATATTTTAACTAAATCCTGATTTGACGAACTACTTGTGTCATTATCCAAATTCCCCAGTGAATCTTGAGCATTTAGAATCACAAAACGATAATTCTTTTCGCTTCCATCTCCCACATTCACTGTTACACTGACAGTCTCTTCATCCAGCCCAACCACCGTTTCACTACCTGTTTGAATTGGAGTTCCCCCGCCATCTAAATAGAGTTCCCAATCAAATGACCACTGTGGAGCTACTCTAGTCCCAGCTTCAAGGAAAACAACAAAATCCATGGTAGTAGATCCGGTAACTTCGTGGCATGCATCCCCAAAGTCCTGAACTTTTGGATCAAAATTATTTAAGACCGTAATATTAATTGAAGTCTCAGTTTCACAACTAGTTGATTGATTCTGCTTAATCACAAATACAGTATAATTTCCAGGCATTGAGTTTAACCCCCAAGTAATATCAAAATCTGCGTTGCCCTGCCCAGAAATACTTAAGCTACTTGTAATATCAGTACTTACACTATCCTCAACTCTCCATGTAAAAGAGAAACCAGCTTCATCAGTTACACTGTATGTATGTTCTGTTCCCTGATATGGTTTATAACCGGACCCATCAGTTCCTGAATCTCCATCTGTTGAGATTGAACCAAGTGCAGGTTCGTTATTCACAACCACATCGAAACTATAAGTTTCTTCATTATTGGATTCGTCTTTTACTGTATAAACGACAGTGGAAGTGCCCAAATTGAATGTTTCATCACTTGCATCATTCTGACCAGTCCCGGGGCTATTGACTGTTGTTGCTCCACTGATTACGTATGTGATAATAAGATTTTCAAAAGATGTGCAGTTATCCGAAACCTGAGTTACATTCGTTAAACCAATTCCGGTAACAGTCGTCGAGGATTGTCCATCGGGAATACAAACCGAAGTATTTAAATCAAGTGAAGCATCGAAAACAGGTTTTATCAGATCATTATAAGTTAAAGTTATTTCAGAAGAATTAGCAGTACAAGAACCTTCACTCACTAATAAGCGATATTTATCACCTACGCTATGGCTACTTATTTCTATGATTAGAGAATTTTCACCAGATATATTTACAAATCCACTACCAGTATCTTCCTCCCACTGATAAGCCGGTGATGTAAATCCAGCTGTTGTTGCTGTAATTTGTAATAACTCACCTGAACATCCGGGGGTAATCGTAATTGTGGCATTTACTTCCAAGTCATTCAAAACTGTAATTATTTGAACATCATTGCCAGGATTTCCAGCATAATCAGAGATTGAATAAGTTCGTGTAATCGTTTGTGAACCATCAGGATTATTTACAGTAACATCATTTACTGAAAAGCTACTGTTTTCGTAACCACAATTATCATCAACCAAACTATTTGTTTCAAAATAACTCAATGCAAGTTGAGCAGGTACCGCATCCGAACATGAAACAGTAACATCACCTGGTGCCGTAATTGTTGGGGCTTCTCCTGGATTTTCATCTACAAAAACAGTTATTTGACATGTTGTTTGTAAACTATTTACATTGTCGGTAACTGTAACATCTACAACTGTTGTCCCTACAGTAAAATTGAACTTCTCTGCTTCTAATACAACTCCATCATCACGAGTCCACCCTAATGTGTATCCATTACATTCATCAATATTCAACGCTGTTTCCCAATCATAAGTAGTTGAGCAAGTTCCAGGATCGGTTGTAAGAGAAACAGTAGCTCCCGGACAATCTAAACGAGGTGCCTCATTTCCTGTAACTGTAACATCAAAACTACAAGTTACAGGCCCATTGCCAGCAGCATCCGTAAATTGATAAGTTACTGTAGTTGTACCAACTGGGAAAGTAGAACCACTTGCTAAACCACTTGTCAAAGTGCCAGCCAAACCTGCCCCATCACAGTTGTCATTAAATGTAGGAGCTGCATAACTTACTATAGCACCACATGTACCAGCATCAATATTTACATTGATGTCTGATGGACAGCTGGCTACTGTTGGAATTTCAATATCTTCAACCACAACGTTTATATTATTCGAAGTGGCAGGATTTCCAGTAACACATGTTTCATTGGATGTCAAAATACAGGAAACAACATCTCCATTTGTAGGGGTATAAGAATAGACTGGGTTGTTCGTTCCAACATTAGCACCATTGACTTTCCATTGATAAGAAGGAGTAGAACCTCCATTGGTTGGTGTGGCAGTATAAGTAACCGAAGTGCCCGGACATGTAGAATTTGCTGATGCCGCAATGGCAACACTTACAGGTAAGTTTGGATTAACCACAACAGATATTGGATAAACGGCACTGGTACATCCAATAAAACTATTTTGCACTGTAAGGTTTCCGTTATATGTTCCTGCAGAAACAGATCCAGGTATTGTTATTAGGATTGGAGAACTGGGAAGAGTTGCATCAGTCACATCAATAAAACCAGCTAAATTTGCAGAAGCATCAAAATCAATGCTGTACTCATTCGGACTTCCAGTTGTTGCAGAGTAGCCAAGGCTTGCAGAGGTAGCCCCAAGGCATATAGAAGGATTTGATGATAATGTTATTGAAGATAAAGCATTGATGCTTACCGACTGATTTAGTGTTTGTGTGCAAGTTCCAGTTGTTGCCACAACCGACACATTCCCGCTACCAGCAGTCAATCCCCAATCTACAGTAATTCCCGAAGTCCCGTCCCCTGACGCAATAGCTCCCCCAGTTACTGTCCATGCATAGGAAGATCCTACTAACGATTCTGCAGAATAAACAACACCGCTTTGACCAACACAAGCGGAATTTGGATTAGTTACCCAGTTTGGACTAACATTGGGAAGAATTGTAACTGAATAATTTCTTACTTTAACATATCCAAGATCGTTGTCTGTAACAGTAAGCTTATAATCATAACTAGCTGGTGAAAGAAAATATCCTGATAACCAAATAAAATCGTTTGTAGTTGATCCGGGAACAAATAAAGTTGAAGCTCCAGAAGTTACAACTTCCCATAAGTAAGAATAATTCCCACTCCCTCCACTAACAGTTGCTTCAGCCATTGCCATGCTGTATTGACAAATTTGAGATGGAGGTGTACCTCCAATAATAACTGGATTTACAACTACGTCAAAACTACAGTTATCAACCAGCCCAGCTCCATCTGTTGCCGTGTAAGTTACTGTAGTTATCCCAAGGGGGAAACTATCTCCTGGATCATGACTGGAAGTAAAAGAAGCAACTGCGCAATTATCTGAAGCAGTTGGTGCTGTCCAGTTAACAACAACAGGATTTGCATCTGGCGGGTCAATAGAAATATCAGAAGGACAGCCTGAAATAACCGGATCAGTATCATCTACTCCAGCAGTTATTGTAAACCCAGTCGTCTCGGTACAACCATTATCATCAGTTATTAGAACATCGTATAAACCAGGACTCAATCCAGTTTGATCCTCATCTGCGACCACCAACCCACCACCATCAGGAGTTGACCAAAAGAAAGTGTATGGCTCTATCCCTCCTGAAACTACCAAATCAACACTTCCATCATTTTGTCCGGGACAAATCTCATTGGTAGAACTACTACCAGCGAAATCAATGTTTCCGACATTTACTGTAACTGTCCCCTGTGCCTGACAACCATTTATTGGTTCAGTAATCGTATAAGTGTATAGCGTTGTTGCTGTTGGAGAAACATCAACAGAGGTTGTCGTCATTCCTCCAGGGCTCCAACTTATCGATGGAGTGAATGGGGTGTCTGTATCAAAAATTGCACCTACAATATTTCCATAACTTCCACTCTCATTATTGAAATCATAGTCCAGAATCAAATTTGTACTACTTCCACCACCATACAATACAGATTGAATCTCGGTCTGTTCAAGCGACCGATTCCAAAGTTTAAACTCATCAACATAACCTCCAAAATAGTTATAACTCGAACCGGTTGGAGATATTGGGAACCTGGTAGTACCTTGATTGACACCAATATTAACATCCCCTCCATGACTAGGCAAACCACCTCCTGATGCAGAAGCCCTTGAATCAGTAGCAGAACCCATATAACTCCCATTCAAATACCCCTTTATATAGTCACCATTTGAATCACCTGAATCCATTACAAAAGCAACATGATACCACGTTCCACCTGAAACAGAGGCACTAACAGCCCCGTATGAAACCTGGCTCTCCCAGGCATTGACATAAACACTACCTCCATCAATAAATATAGAAATACCATGAGAACCTCCCCCTTCCTCGTATATCACTTGACGTGAACTTACATCATTGGCTTTAAACCATAATGCTATTGTTCGATTGTGAACCGTCATATTATTAATCTGATTACTACTTGAAATGTCAATTCGATCATTAGTCCCATCAAACTTCATTGACACTTCATCAAATCCAACAGTCATGGTAACCGTTTCTCCCACACAAATTGTTTCATCAGATGGAGCTGTATAAGTTGGCTCTGGAATAATACTAACAGCATGTGCAATACTTTCTGAACAACTTCCTGAAATAACATCAACACTTACGGAACCACTTGACCCACTACCCCAGGTAACCGTTACCGAATTATTTCCTGAACCACCACCTGAAGTAATACTTCCTCCTGAAACCGTCCAGCTATATGAATCATAGGTGTCAGTTAGGGTGTATGTACTGGAACTTCCTGCACAAACAGATGATGCTGGACTACCAACGAAGTCAAGTGTAATTTCATTATTCACTTCAGCTCCTGTAATTGATGAAGGAGTATTTGTAGCATAGGTTGCATGGTAATAATTTCCTTCTGGAATTGTTGAATAGCTACTTCCTCCATTCGGATCCCAAGCTAGTTCTGCACTTGCACCTCCTCCATTCTCGTACCAGTCAAGCTGAAAATCAATAATATCTTTAGTAAACGAGTAAGAAAAATAATCTTCTGTATGTCCTTGATCTACCCATTTATTCAATTCTATTGAACCTCCATCTAGATTTACTCGATTTCCATCATCTGACCCAACTCGAAAATTAAAGTTTGTTCCAGTTCCTGATTTTTTCAAAAAGCCGATCCATCGAAGAACCACAAAGTCACTATATGATTGCCCACATATTGAAACACTACCACTCCCCCAATAATAGTTTATTGGACTTCCTGTATCACTGCATCTAGACTGTAACACCCAACTGGATTCAGCAGGGCTAACACCTCCCGGGTAAGTATAATATTCAAGTAATAAGCCAGAATTCATAGTTGCATCTAAATCACTTTGGGTACTCGCTGAAATATTCCCATAGAATAGGTAGATATAATTATTCCCGGAGGATACTGTAGGAACTTCGACCCAGACGGTTGCAGATGTAGAAGCCGTATAACTTTGTATCCAATAATCCAACACCGTTCCATTCTCTAGTGAAAACCGAATATCTGAAAAGTCAGCATTCATCTGAGAATCATAAGAAACAGTTAGTTCGATTTGATAATTAGTCAGATTTTCAGAACTCGTTATTGTAATTGGTTTGTAAGTACAATATCCTGAAAGATAAGTAGGATCTGGTATTGGAGGTGGACTATCATCTTCAGTAATTGTTGCTATATGTTGAGTAATTGTACCTTGAACCCCGTTTGTTGGAGTTCCCATGTTAACAATTACAGTTTCATCTCCTTCATACAAAACATCAGATTGAATTGAGATCGTAATAATTGCAGATGATGCCCCGGCGCTAATTGTCACAGGACTTGAAGTTATGCTATAATCTGTGCCTCCACCAGTTGCTGAACTTAAAACATCTACAGAAAATGGAACTTCTATATCCTGAAGACTTGTTTCAGAAAGTTCAACTGTAATATCCATTGTTCCAGTCTCGCCAACACTACTTTGCGATGAAGTGGAAAAAGAAACGATGGAAGGCGCAGGAACTACATTTACAGAATAATCTTCAACTTCACCATAAAAATTATCAAGATCACATGGCCCTGGATCAGAATTATATCTTACAATAACTCTCATCCGTGTTTCACCAAGCTCTGCCCCAGATGGGACATTCACTCCTTGAGATAAAGTTTGATTTATAGTTGTTTGTCCTAAATCATACTCTTCCCCTGAATCAACAAAGTCTCCATCCTTATTCCAATCAAACCAAGCAAAAATATGTCGAGTGTACCCGCCGGAGGTCGCAATACTAACTGAGAGATCATGGGTTGAATTCAATTCGACATCAGTAGATATCGAACCTGTATAATCACTAATGACATCCTGTCCTGTTGAATTATTGATAGTGTTAAAACTAACATTACTAATACTTCCACTACTAAATTGAACTATCGGAGTACAATAGCTTAAAACAAAGTCATCTGAAACAACGACATCGAACTGACAAACCGCGGTATTGCCTTCCCCATCTGTAGCAGTATAGGAAACTGAAGTCGTTCCTATGGGAAAATTATCACCTGAACTGTACGTGTTAACAACTGAAGCAATACAGCCATTCCCTGTTATACTTGCAGTAGGTTCAGTCCAGGTTACTGACACAGGGTTTCCATCTAAAGAGCTTGCAGTTATATCCGTAGCAGGGCAATCAGTAAAGGATATTGTATTCGATCCAAAACCTACATCTACAGTTACAGTACACTGAGAAGAATTACCAGCATCATCTGTTACCGTCCAATTAATTTCATCATTTTCAAAAAGCTGTTGCCCTACAAGTGAACCAGTTCCAGTAAGGTTATTTGACAAAGTAACATTTGTACAATTATCACTATACCAGGATGGATCCAAGTTACTTTCAGATGACACAGTAACTGTATGATAACATTCGCCAGAATCTGGGCTAACCCAAACTGGCGTTCCTGAGCAAGTTGCAGTTGGATCAGCATCATCCCGAACCTCAAAGTCAAAAAAGAAATCATCCGAATTCCCGGCATTGTCAACTGCAGTTATTTTTATCTGATAAATACCAACATCAAGTTCAGCACCGCTCGCCGGATCCTGGGTCATAACATCCCAATTGCTAGATGGAGTTGTGCAATTGTCTGTATAAGTCGCAATGTTTATTAAACCTGGAGTATATCCTTTACATACTCCATTAGCACTTACCACTTCGGTATATGGGCCAACAGTTACGGCTGATGGTGGAGAAATATCAACAGTAATTACCTGCTCATTTGTTTGGTACCAATTCCCACCAAATTCATAAACTGCATAATAAGTTCCTATTGTATTCGTAGTATAAGTTAAACCTACTTCTCCACTTACAACATCCCCATCTTTATACCAGGTAATAGTTGTTGCCCCAGACTCTGTAATTGTTATATCAATACTGCTTCCTGAACAAAGCTCATTGGATGAAGTGGAAAGTGTATTGGCATCTAGGGTTGAGCTTTCTACAAGATCGTCAAAAACCCCAGGAGGTAATTCGTCTGGATCAACATTTGCAACAAGATCTTCAAAATTTCCAGCATCACAAATATCTGGATCTCCGGAATCTCCACCTGTAGTTGTACCATCATAATCTCCATCGCATCCAGTAAAATCTTCCCAATCAGAATCAACTTCCCCCATCACATAAACATGGGCATCTGAAGTTTCAATCGACCCCTGATTATCAGAACCATTCCTTTGAAAATCTCCAAACACAACAAAGTAACTCGAAAGATCAATTTTAACTTTATTTGAGAATGTTGCCGATCCATAGATAATAACCTTTGCATCAGACCCTGTAATTAATTCAGGATAATTATTCGCCATATCAAAATTGCCGTGAATAATTAAAATACCGTTAACGATCAGCTTTCCACTACTGGCAATATAAAGTGCATCAACTTCTACAGTCGTTCCTGAAGGAATTGTAACTATGTCATCTACTGTGGCAACATCTCCAATTGTTGGGACAACCCCACCATTCCAAACTGAAGTATTTCCCCAATTGCCATCACTTTGTGATTGTATATTTGCAGAAAAAGTTGAAAGAGATATCCCTAAAGAGAATACCAATAAAAGCAAAAATTTAATTGATGACATTTCTCCTAAATGAATATTTAGGATTCTATGGAATATATATAGAATATTATTATTGTAGCAGCGACCCATGCATTAAATTTTGACTTGAAATAGTTTCACAATCAATCCCCAAATTCCAAACTTTATTAAAACTGTTGTAAAAATAAGAGTTTAGATTAATCCACAAACTGCCAATTATCAAATCAAGCACTAGGCTTATCAAACCACAAGGGTAAAGATACGAAAGTTTTTTTGTTTACAATCTGGTATGCAGTAGCTTATCGAGCAATACGTCTTTGTACTTTGGAGATACTTTTAAATGTGCCTTATTGGTCATTTCAACAATACCTCCATCGGTTTTTAAATAACGACCGACACAACTCAGATTTACAAGGTGGGAACGGTGAATTCTACAAAATCCATGTGGAACTAATTGCTGATCAAATTCAAGTAAAGTTCGGCTAATTAACACAGAGGTTTCATCTTTGTAAAAAACCCGTGTGTAATTACGTTCGCCTTCACAACGAACAATGTTATCAACCTTAATAATCGAAAAACCATTCATCTCTGGTAACGCAATAGTTGCCTCAGTATGAACATCCTTCTTTTCAATGCTTTTATTAATTACATCTACAATTTGTTTTTCCTGAAGAAGTGGGATTTCAGTAATTCGGCTAATGGTAGAATTTACATTCTCAAGTAATACTGGTTTTACAATGTAATCAAAAGCCGAATATTTAAATGCTTTTATTGCGTAATCACTGTATGAAGTAGTAAAAACCAGTTTGAAATTAACTTCAGGAAGTTGCTCTATTAGACCGAATCCAGTACCGTCAGGCATTTCAATATCCAAAAAAACGAGGTCGGGTTTTTCATCAGTAATCAACTCAACCCCTGACTTCACAGAATCGGCAACACCAAGGAGTTGAATTTCAGGGAAATTCGAACTCAAAATCCGAGATAAAACACGGCTTGCCAATTGGTCATCATCTACAATTACTGTACGATACATACTTCCTCTCATTTGTATGTTTAAAACTACTAAAAAAAGTATCCTCTTTTTTAAGAAAGATTCAATATTTGCTAACAATCTAACAATAGTTTTAGACATCTATCGATTTGCAATATTTAATGTTAATATCTTAATTTGCGTTAAATTTACACGAATGGGATTTATATTAAACTTAGAGTCTTCAACCGAAGTATGCAGTGTCTCTCTCGCGAGGGATGGGGAGTTGGTTGATTCAATTGAAAACAATGAAGGACTAAATCACGCTAAGCTACTGAGCGTATTCACAAATGATGTAATGGAACGTAATCAATTGGGTTTTCAACAATTGGATGCAATTGCCATTAGCAAAGGGCCAGGTTCTTACACCGGCTTACGTATTGGAGTCTCATTGGCGAAGGGCATTTGCTATGGAAGCAACATTCCTCTAATTGCGATTAGTCCATTGGAAGCAATGGCATGGCATATATCCCAAACCCTAAAGGAATATGGCATCGATGATATTAAAAATCTATTGTTTTGCCCCATGATTGATGCCCGCCGGATGGAAGTATACACAGCCCTGTACAACAACTCTTTGGAAGAAATCCTTCAAGTAAATGCACAAATTATTGACGAAAATTCATTCGCAGAGTATTTAAAAGAAAATACTGTAGCTTTTTTTGGCAATGGCTCATCAAAATGTTCAGAACATCTTTCATCGCCAAATGCCCTATTTATAAAGGACATTAGAACTTCGGCACAGTTTATGTGCTCACTCTCATACAAAGCTTTTGAAAACAATGATTTCGTGGATTTGGCTTATTTTGAACCTTTTTATTTAAAAGACTTCATTGCCGGAATCCCCAAAAAGAACATTTTAAAAACATGAAACATCCATTAATAGCATTATTTCTTTTAATCTCGATAGTTGCAAGTTCGCAACCAATAGAAGAGTTGGAATATTTTATTCGATTTGGTTTTATACGTGGAGGCAAGGCTACACTAATCTCAAAAGATACCGTTTACAACAATAATCCAGCCGTTCACTTCTACATGTCTGCCCAAACTGTGGGTTTACCAAATACACTTTTCCCGGTTCATGATATTTATGAGAGCATTGTAAATCCACAAAGTTATTTACCCTATAAAGCAATCAGAAATATTAAAGAACAAAACTATCGATATTATAATGAAGCTTTTTTCTTTCATGAAACCGATTCTCTATACAGCCAGCGTTCTGGCGGAAAAATTGTTCCTCCCAAAATGGTCGATATTATTACTGTTTTCTTCTACCTAAGGCAAAATAGTCTTTTAGATAAATTAGACAATGGCGAAGAATTTGATGTTCCGGTGTTTCACGCCGATGAGCATTTTATGATGACTGTAAAATATCTAGGGAAAGAAAAAATCAATTCTGCATTTGGCAAAGTTGAGTGTCACGTTGTTTCCCCCCGAGTAAAAAAAGGAAAAGTTTTAAAACGATCTGACGGTTTGAAGTTTTACATCTCGAACGACTCGAATAAGATACCACTACTGCTGGAATTTGACATGCGTGTTGGTGCTCTCAAGTGTATTTTAAAATCATACAAGCAAAATGGGAATGAACGAATTGTGAATTAATCCCCTCTCAATAAATAATTTAAATAATTCAGTTTTGGAATACTGGTGCTTAAATGCTTAATTTGCACAATTATTCGGTAACTAATACAATCTATGATATGGCTTCAACATCAGACATAAAAAATGGCTTAACCATTAATTACAATGGTCAGCTTTTTACAATTATTGAATTTTTGCATGTGAAACCCGGTAAGGGTCCCGCATTTGTTCGCACAAAACTGAAAAATATTAAAACAGGCAAAGTAATTGATAATACATTTAATGCCGGCACAAAGATAGAAACAGTGCGTATCGAAAGAAGACCTTATCAATATCTTTATAAAGATGATATGGGTTACAACTTCATGAACACTGAAACTTTCGATCAAATCCCAATCGATCCGGCCATGATTCAAAACGTGGATCTGATGAAAGAAGGACAGAAGATCGAGATTAACTTTCACACGGAAACTGAAACTCCTTTGACCGCTGAACTCCCTGCTGCAGTTGAGTTAGAAATTACTTATACAATTCCAGGAGAAAAAGGGAATACTGCAAGTTCAACAGCTCAAAAACCAGCAACAGTTGAGACCGGTGCTGAAATTATGGTTCCTTTATTCATCAATGAAGGAGACGTAATTAAGATTGACACAAAGAGTCGCTCATACAGCGAACGAGTAAAAAAATAATTCTCACCTTGAGAATCACATCGAATAGCCCTCATTGCAGGGCTATTTTTTTTGCCCTATACATTCAATATAAAATGTGAATTAGATTGAAAAAGAATTATTTTTGTTATCCATCTGGCGAATTTTGAGAATAAATCGCCAGATTAAACAAGCTAAAAACACGACATGAGAAAATTGATCTTCCTAACTTTGATCTGCACCCTGTTCATATCCTGTACAAGAAAAGAAGACAAACCCAACTTTGTGTTCATCTTAGTTGATGATTTAGGATGGGCTGACGTTCAGTTCAATAACCCACAATCATTTTATGAAACCCCGAACCTAAATAAGCTTGCCGCAAATGGTGTAGTTTTCTCTGAAGCCTATGCTGCAAATCCTGTTTGTAGTCCAAGTCGCGCAGCACTAATGACTGGTAAACATCCTAACATTGTAAACATTACAGACTGGATTCCTGGGAAAGATCCTAAAGACAGGAGATTACTCGGCCCTCAGGATGGGGAAGAGCTTGCTTTAGAAGAAATTACCATCGCCGAAAAACTTAAAGAGGTCGGATACAATACTTGTTTTGCAGGCAAATGGCATTTGGGAGGAGAAGGGTTTCTCCCGGAAGATCAAGGCTTTGACATCAACCTTGGAGGATGGCACTGGGGATCTCCTAGAAATGGATATTTTGCACCTTACAAAAACCCACGCTTAACTGAAGGCCCAGAAGGTGAATACCTGACAGATCGACTTACAGATGAAAGCATTCAATATATTACAGAAAATAAAGACAAACCCTTTCTTTTATATCTTTCATACTACACCGTTCATACTCCCATTCATGAAGCTCCAGATCATATTGATCATTATAAGAAAAAAAGAGCCGATTTAGAACTAGACTCTGTTCCACATCGAAAAGAAGGAGATGGATTCACGAAATTAGTTCAAGAAAATGCTGGTTTTGCATCAATGGTCTCTTCAATGGATTCTAATGTTGGGAGGTTGCTTGAATCATTAAAAGCTCAAGGTCTGGATAAAAATACCTGGGTAATTTTCACAAGTGACAATGGAGGACTATCTACACTTTACCGGAGAAATGCTCCAACTTCAAACCTCCCTCTTCGTGCTGGAAAAGGATGGTGCTACGAAGGAGGCATTCGTGTTCCATTAATCATCTCAGGTCCAGGTGTTGCAAATCCGGGACGAAAAGCAAGTGACATTGCTGTTAGCATGGATTTTTTCCCTACAATCCTTAATATTGCTGGAGTACAATTAAACCAGGTTGACGGAATAAGTCTGCTCCCAGTATTGAAAACTGAGAATAAGCTCGACCGTGATGAGATGTTCTGGCATTATCCACACTACCATGGAAGTGCATGGACTCCGGGCTCTGCGCTACGATCAGGCGATTGGAAGTTAATTACCTTTTATGAAGACAATCGGATTGAGCTATATAATCTAAAAAACGATCCAGGTGAAAAGAATGACTTGTCAGCTAATAATCCAGAAAAACTCGCTGAATTAAAAGTGAAACTTGAACAGTGGTATAAAAGGACAAACGCTCAACTGCCAACAGAAAATCCTAATTATGAGGAGAATTAACCTTTGAAATTTCTTTTTCTTTGGTGTAGAAATCAAATACCACAATAATGGCAACGCATGACCAGAATGGAATTGAGGCCTTATCAGTATCCAGAAAATTATTCAGAAAACCATGCACAAGATAGGTCGTTAAACTAACAATTGCCGATAAAACAATCAGCTTTATTTCCCGATTATTTGTCCGTGTATAAACATGCACCCCAGTATAAAGTATAACTATAGATAAAAGTAAAAAACTAATCATTCCCAATAAACCAGATTCTGCCAAAGGCCCTAGATATTCGCTGTGCGCATTTCCCCGGTTAGCTGAATTTGTACTAATAATCGTTCTGTTTTTAGTCAATTGAAATGGTGCATATTGAAACATATACGTTCCGGGTCCCCAACCAAAAACAGGCTTTTCCTCAAACATTCGAATTGCACAATTCCATCTATTTATTCGTTCAAGGTTTGATGCATCGGTTGTCACATTCGTCATCGAGGAAATATGAGTTCCCAGATTTGCTGAAGACTCCTGATCATTACTTTCGAGCAAGGTCAAAATTCGAGATTGGAATACCAGTACAATAGCGAACACAGAAAGTGTTGTGACAAATAAAGGGCGAAAACGCAACTTCAACTTCACAATCAGCCAAACCATACCACCTGCAATTAAACTCAACCAGGCTGCACGGCTAAATGACAAAACCAAAGCCGCAATAAACAATGCTAAAGCTAATCCGGCAACAAAACGATACTTACTTTTATGCCCATTATGGAACGTAATTCCAATTAAAAATGGAATGAAAAATGCTAACATGGCTCCATATGAAGTATGATCCTTATAAAAAGGATTCATCACAAAATGGGCAGACTGACTGTTATGAAAACCTAATGAAAAATGTCTGGTCCAAGCAAAAATAATTACAAGAATAAATGCTCCACAATAAAGTGCTAAAAACCTGTAAATGTTTTTTTTATCTTGATAAAGTGCAATCCCTAAGAAATAGAAAGCAACTAAAAACCAGACTTTTGAAAACCAAAACTTCATTGAAACTATTGGCATTGTACTGGTTAAAGCAGTTAGAAACATCCAACCCAAATAAAACCAAAGAGAAAGTGTTATTGGGTGAACAAGTACTTTTCGATCATAAGCTTTATTCTCAAACAACTTGAAAATAAAAAGTAGTAAAACACCAACCAACAATGGCTCGGTTGGTAAATACATGTCAAACGCAAGTTCCGGAAATATTTCTCGTAAAGGAAACGACAGAGGAGTAAAAAAAACAATGGACAGCAACAGCTTATCCATTTTAAAAATTGCAAATAATACCAATGCAAAAACAATTGGCAACAAACTTACAAGTATGGTTTCTTTTGCAACAACAAAGTAAACATTCAGCAACAGAAAAAAAGCTGTAGCAATGTAAAAAAGAATTATTTTATTGCGCTTAGTCAAAAGCTTTAGGATTTTGATTTTGACATCCCATCTATTAAAAACGCTGCAATCAGCGCTAAAATTTCAGTCGCTATAAAACTAATAAATACAATTAACCAACGTGTTGGATATGATTTTTTATCGGCCGGAAATGCTTCTTCAACAATCATCGTATAAGTTTCCTGTTTGTTAACCTGACTTAAAGCTTTATCCAACCGGCGATTAATCGTGTCCCTCTGAATTTCAAAAGCCTCCAGCGCCTTTTGATAAAGAAAAAACTCTCCTCCCTTTTCTGCCAGATTATCCAAACGTTTTTGAATATCAGCAACCGCAGTTCTAGAAGCTCCACGAGCCAGTGCATCAGTATAACCTTGAGTCAATTGTTGAGCTTGAGCCTCATATTCAAGCATGCCGTAACTTTTCCTCAACACTTCCATCTTTGAACTAATCGAATCAATCTCCGACTTTTTACGTACCAAATCAGTTTTATAGGTCTGTGCACGCTCTACGTATTTCTGTTTGTGAATAATATGGACTTTCCGATTGTAAAAAACAATAATTGAATCAACAATATTGCATGCAGTTTGAGGGTCAGCATCCAAAACTTCAAGCTCAATTGACTCATATTCTGTTTTTTTACTTTGAACCCGATCGTTGTATTTACGAAGCATTTTGGTTTGAAAAAACGGATCTTCTTTTTTAATCTTAAAACGATCTTTCAAGTTAAACGATTCGATTACCTGACGCTTAATATCTGTAGAATTAAAAATCTCAACCATTTGCTCACTTTCCGATTCTTCGGAATAAGAGGTTGTATTGGTTGGATAAATACGTGCCTGAGATTTATACAAAGGCGTAATAAAAAAAGGAGATGAAAAAACAGCTGAAACAATAACTGCGATTGCTCCAACAATGATCAGGTGAACTCTCCATTTCCAGATAATTGCAAACAGTCCCTGATTGTCAAAAATATTTTTCATAAAGGTGTGCGTTTGGTCGTAATACTTCAACGAAATTTAGTTTCCTTTATTATAAAGGAACCAAAGAATTACTCAGCAATAATAAGGAAATAATTCTTCTTCCCTTTTTGAGCCAAAATGAACTTATCCCCAATTAGGAATTCTTTATTGATCAATAATTCCGGATCAGCTATTTTTTCTTTATTGATACTCAATCCATTTCCTTTTATAGTGCGGCGCAATTCACCTTTTGAAGGGAAAACCGCAGTATCTTCAGCAAGAAGGTCGATTACATTTATACCCATTGATAATTTCTCTTTGCTGATTGAAAATTGAGGAACTCCATCAAAAACAGAAAGGAAAGTTTGTTCATCCAATTTCTTTAGGTTTTCAGCAGTTCCACGACCAAATAAAATTTGCGATGCTTCAACCGCCATTTCATAATCCTCACGAGAATGAACCATTACTGTTACTTCTTCTGCTAACTTCTTCTGAAGTTCACGCACATGTGGTGCTTCAGCATGTTTAGCAACCAGCTCATCAACCTCTTCTTTTGTTAACAAGGTGAATATTTTGATATATTTCTCTGCATCTTCATCAGAAGTATTGAGCCAGAACTGATAGAATTTGTATGGAGATGTAAGTTTTGGATCCAACCAGACGTTTCCACTTTCGGTCTTTCCAAACTTGGTTCCATCTGCCTTTTTAATCAACGGACAAGTAAGAGCAAAAGCCTCACCTCTCTCTTTACGGCGAATCAATTCAGTTCCAGTAGTTATGTTCCCCCATTGGTCAGAACCACCCATCTGTAGTTTGCAGTTTTTAGCCTTATATAAATGCAAGAAATCGGTTCCCTGCACCAATTGATAAGTAAACTCAGTAAAAGACATTCCGGTTTTTGATTCTTCACAAAGTCGTTTTTTTACACTTTCCTTCGCCATCATGTAATTCACGGTGAGATGCTTTCCAATGTCACGAATAAACTCAAGAAAGCTAAATTCTTTCATCCAATCGTAATTATTAACCAACTCTGCCGCGTTAGGAGCATCCGATTCAAAATCCAGGAATTTTGCCAACTGATTTCTCAAACAACTCTCGTTATGACGTAGAGTTTTTTCATCCAGCAAGTTACGCTCTTGCGATTTTCCTGAAGGATCACCAATCATACCTGTTGCTCCACCTACCAAGGCTATTGGCTTGTGCCCGGCTAACTGGAAGTGTTTCAGCATCATTACACTCACAAGGTGTCCAATATGTAAGGAGTCTGCAGTCGGATCGATTCCAACGTAAGCAGCTGTCATTTCTTTCTCAAGTTGTTCATTAGTTCCAGGCATCATGTCATGGATCATGCCTCTCCAGGTAAGTTCGTCAACAAAGTTCATGGTAAAATATTTTCGGCAAAGATATAAAATGATCGCATCCCAGCAGATGGATAATCTTGATTAATACATTTCTTTATGAAAAAATATTAAAGAATTACACCAACGAATCCTGAATGTCAGATATAGTTATTAGGAAATTCTCTACAGATTTGAAAATGCATTCATAACTACCATTCCAAAAGCTGTAAAAACAATTAAATTATAGATAAAGCTTATTAATAAACTTTTCACTATCGTTTTACCCCAGCTTTGCTGATAAAAGTTTTTCATAGACAATACCAAATAAACAGGAAGCAACAACAAACCCCATATTAAAATGATTGTCCAATCACCTTTAAAAATAAGATTAATTGCAACTATTAGTCCAAAAAGAAAGAACATAAATGAGTGCAGATGTACAGAATAAACCAAATGCCGGATGAAGTTCTTTTTTCTTCGGACATACAACAACTTCAAAAGCAAAGCAAAGACGGGTAGCAAAATAAAGAATGCCCAGGAAAGATATTTCAAGATACGGGAAACAAGCTGATTTGGGGATCGGCAGATATCAATAAATCGCAGCAAAGTTCTCCGTTTTTCTTTGTCTTCTGTATTTTTTAAACGCTCTTCTAACTGACCAGCAACATTCAACAAGGATGCTCTCAAATTCTCTTGATTTACAATCTTCTTCAGATCAAAATCTAAAGTTACTTGTTTACTACTATCTTCTTTATCCTCAATCGCTATATTAAAAGCAACTGAATCTAATTTTGCCAGATTAACAGAATCAGCCAACACTTCCGCCTCCTTAAATGAATAATCAAGCACATTTGTCAAACTTCTGCTTGTTGTAATTTGAAGCATCAGGAAAAGAATAAAACTTAAAAATATAAACACCCGAAATGGAGGTGCATAGCTTGCTCTTTTCCCTTTAAAAAATTCGGTTGTTAATTTTCCCGGGCGGAACATTAAAGCTAAGATTGTTTTAATTAATCTTGAATCAAAGGCGACAACATTACCCAGGAAATCATAAAATATAAAACCAAATGGTCTGTCAAATTCGGAAACAGATTGTCCACAATCTGGACAAAATTTTCCTTTATAAACAAAGTTGCAATTGGGACATGGATGTTCTTCCAGATCAGAAAATTGAATTTTTTCTTTTTTAAACCACTTTTTCATTTTCACGTTTTTGGCTTTTAGCTTTTAATATTTCTTCATCAAAAAAATCGAAACTATTCCAAAAATCGAGGAAAGGGAAAATTGTGGGAACCAAATTCCTAACTGGTTCATAAATCTGAGACTCTGCCTTTTTCTCAGAAGGAATGATACCCACATTTTCATCAACCTCATCAAAAACAATAAGAACTACACTCAAAATTAGTGCAGTTTTCAATACCCCAAAAAGAATCCCCGCCAAGCGGTTTAAAAACCCAAGTGCTAAAGTCTTTACTATTTTATCAACTACATTACCAATAATTTGAACAGCGACTACAATCAGAATAAAAGTAACAAAGAAGGATATTAATCCCATGTACTTTGATTTGTAATCAAATAAATCAGAGAGAAAATCCCCAGTAAGATGTGAAAAATGTATCGCTCCCCAGATACCAAGGATCAAGGCTGCCAGCGAAGCAACCTCAGCTACCAAACCTTTATTAAATCCGCGAATTGCAGCTAAAAGAAGTAATAGTCCAAGGATGATGTCAATGTAATTCATTTCATGTTATTTTGAGGTTCAGCCATGTAAAAGTAAAAATATTTTAGCCATTTAGCTTGAATACAACTATATTTAAAAATAACGGAAGTAAACAATTTAAATTACCTTAAATTGACAATCCAGATTTTGTTACATTTGCTAAAGACAACAAAAAACTGATTATGCCTTTTCTGAATTCGATTATTAATTGGGTCAACTTCAAACGTATTTATCAGATCGATTTGTTTCGAAAACATCCTCATGATGTACAACAAGAAGTACTCTTTGATTTATTGAAAGAGGCCCGGGATACCGAATGGGGAAAAAGCTATGATTTCAGGTCAATAAACTCCGAAAAAGAATTCAAAGCCAGATTGCCAATTCGGCAATACGAAGATTTTGCCCCATACATTGAACGGCTTCGACAAGGAGAGAAAAATCTTCTTTGGCCAAATGATATTAAATGGTTTGCTAAATCCTCGGGCACCACAAACGATAAGAGCAAGTTTATTCCTGTTAGCAAACAATCGCTTGAAAACATTCACTTCAGAGGTATTCGCGATGTTTTTGCTCTTTATTTAAAAAACTATCCAGACTCAAGAGTTTTAGCTGGCAAAAGCTTGACTTTAGGAGGAAGCCATCGTATAAATAACCCCAACAATAATTCCTATTTTGGAGACCTCTCTGCAATACTTATTGAAAACACTCCTTTTTGGTCAGACCTTTACCGAACGCCCTCTTCTGATATTGCACTAATTGCAGAATTTGAAGAAAAAGTTGAACGAATTATTGAGAAATCACTCACCGAGAATGTAACTTCACTGGCTGGTGTCCCATCGTGGTACTTGGTTTTACTCAAACGTGTACTCGACCACACTGGCAAAGAAAATATTCTAGACGTATGGCCTGAATTGGAGGTTTTCATCCATGGTGGTGTAAAGTTTGATCCTTACCGTGAACAGTATGAAAAACTGATCCCTTCAAAAGAGATGAATTATATGGAAACCTACAATGCGTCAGAAGGTTTCTTTGCTATTCAGGATGATCCTGAAAGGGATGATATGCTTTTAATGCTTGACTATGGCATCTACTATGAATTCATCCCTATGGAAGATTTTCAAAGCGAAAATCCCCCTGCATTTTCTCTGGATGAGATTGAGCTTGGAAAAAACTATGCAATGGTTATCTCTACAAATGGTGGACTTTGGAGATACCTGATTGGAGACACAGTTAAATTCACCAATAAACACCCCTATCGAATAAAAATCACCGGACGAACCAAGCAATTTATCAATGCTTTTGGCGAAGAACTAATCGTTGACAATGCAGAAGAAGCTTTGAAACTGGCAACCAGCCGAACGAACTCATTAATTACAGAATATACAGCTGGCCCTGTATTTATGAGTGTTAACAAGAAAGGTGCACACGAATGGATTATTGAATTTGAAAAAGAGCCAAAAGATCCAGACCTTTTCGTTTCAGTATTGGATCATTCACTAAAAACACTGAATTCTGACTATGAAGCCAAACGACATAAAAACATGACACTTGAACGTCCTCATCTCATTCAGGCCAAAAAGGGTCTTTTTTATAAATGGATGAAAGAAAGAGGCAAGGCTGGGGGTCAGAATAAAATACCAAGATTAGCCAATAACCGAAAATATTTGGATGAACTTATCGATCTTCAAAAAAGAATCTGATTATTTTGAATGATTAATTGGCTCTTTGATTAAATTTGTATTTCGAACCGATCAAAAAATACTACTATGCATATTGCGCTTGCCGGAAATATTGGTGCAGGAAAAACCACCTTAACCGAATTGTTGGCCAAACATTACGGCTGGAAACCTCATTACGAAGATGTTGACGACAATCCCTACCTGAATGACTTTTATGAAGACATGCAGAAGTGGTCATTCAATTTGCAGATTTTCTTTTTGAATAATCGGCTGAGTCAAGTAATGGATATTCAGAATTCCAGTGACACAGTTATACAGGACCGGACTATTTATGAAGATGCTGAAATCTTTGCACCAAATCTACATGCAATGGGTTTAATGAGCACCCGAGATTTCAACAATTATACCACCTTATTTAAGTTAATGATCAAGTTGGTCAAAGCTCCAGACTTGATGATTTATCTTCGTGCAAGTGTACCTACACTGGTAAATCAAATTCAACAGCGAGGAAGAGAATATGAAAATTCAATTCGGTTGGATTACCTTAAACAATTGAATGAGCGATACGAAGCCTGGATTAGCAAATACGACGCTGGCAAACTATTAATTATTAATGTTGATAAGGTTGACATTACAAATACACCAGAAGATTTGAGTAATGTTATCGACAAAATTGATGCTCAAATTCACGGATTGTTTTAGAAGGCTTTCAGATTCCTTGATTTTTAGATTCTCAGAATTTCGTACTTTCAGAATAGATGAGAAAATCATAGTTTTTACGTACAATTGAACAAAGATCATTAGACACAGGTTTTCCTAATTCTTTACAGAATCGGGCATGGATAAAATTGCTAAATCCACCAAAAATCTAAGAATCCTTATCCATCTTTTTTATTGCTGAATTGATTTCAGTGAGATCAGTTTTTGGGATTTGAGCCCCAAAAACCTGAATAACCTTACTAGCCATTAATGAGCCTAATTGACCGCAATTTTGCAAGTTGAAGCTGTTCGCCAATCCATAAAGGAATCCAGCAGCATAAACATCACCAGCACCGGTGGTATCAACACTTCTCACTTGGGGAGTTTCCACTTTAACAAACTCCTCCTGAGATTGAATTAGTGATCCTTCTTTTCCAATTTTAACAACTGCAATCTTGCACATTTTAGCGATTTCAGTCAATGCCTTTTCAGGTTCTAATCCGGTGAACGATTTGGCTTCTTCTTCATTGGCAAAAACAATATCAACATATTCATCAACAATGCGCTTCAGAAAGTCAAGTTTTGCTTCAACAACATTAAAACTTGCCATATCAATTGAAACCAAAAGGCCATTCTTTTTTGCTTTCTTCAGGATCCCTTCAATTAAAGCTTCATTAAAAACAAGGTAACCTTCAACATGCAAAATATTATAAGGCTGAAAAACGGCATCAGAAATTTCTTCTGCACTCAGTTCACTTGCGGCACCCAGAAAAGTTCCAAAAGTCCGCTCCGAATCAGGGCTAATTAAACATGAAGCATTCCCTGTAGGTGTATCGCTATAAAAAAGATGATTTGTAATGCCAATTTCCTCAAAGCGCTCTTTAAAAAAACGTCCGTATTCATCATCAGAAATCTTTCCCAGATAACCTGATTTGCCATTTACTTGTGCAATTGCACGAACAGTATTGGCAGCCGAACCTCCGGTTTGAATTACCGGTTTAAGACTTATAGCAGCTTCTTTAATCTGAGCTGAGCGTTCAGCATCAACCAAAATCATACTTCCTTTTGGCAATTCAAGTGTATCCAACAATTGATCATCTTTTAAACTAATAACCACATCAACAAGAGCGCTACCAGCACCTAAAACAGATTTTTGCATTACTTATTTTTTTAAATCGACGACAAATTTATGAAAAAAGCCGGAGCTAATTGCACCCGGCTTTTCAAATATCTAAAATGATTTTTTTCTAAAAATAACTTGAACCATCCCAGCAATGCGTACAAAGCTTCTCCTTCGGCATACCAATTGCTTCAACAAGATCTTCCAATTTTTGGAATTTCAATGATGTCAACCCAAGTTCTTTTCTTATCTCTTCAACCATGTTTTTATATTCCTCAGTACTTGAATCAGAATACTTGCTTAAATCAACATCCTCTGTTCCTTCCAACTTAATAATAGCTTTTCGTGCAGCTAACTCAGCTGTTGAACGTGAACGTGAGAAGTTCAGAAACTCGCATGGGTGAGTTAACGGTGGACAGGCTATGCGCATATGAACTTCTTCAATTCCCGCTTCATGTAAATCTTTAGTGTTATCCTTAAGTTGAGTTCCCCTAACAATTGAATCATCAAGAAATACACCACGTTTTCCTTTAATTAAAGCTTTATTTGGAATCAACTTCATCTTCGCAACAAGATCACGCATTTTTTGATTTTGTGGCATAAAGCTACGTGGCCAGGTTGGTGTGTATTTAGCGTAAGGCCTCATCAATGGGATCTTGCGCTCATTGCTATAACCCATCGCATGACCAACTCCTGAATCTGGGATACCTGCCACAAAATCAACTTCTACATCCGCATCATCTTTTGCAAGAGCTGCACCACATTTATAACGAGTTAAATCAACATTAATATCCTCATAAAATGATGGTGGATACCCATAATAGACCCAAAGGAAAGAACAAACCTGCATTTTCTTATTTGGCTTGCGAAGTTGCTCAACTTTATCAGCAGTAACACGAATAATTTCACCAGGCCCAATATATTTCTCTTCAACAATGTTTAAGTTTGGAAAGGCACAGGTCTCTGATGTCAATGCATAACCATTTTCATTCTTTCCCAAAATGATTGGTGTTCGTCCCCGCTTGTCACGGGCAGCAATAATTTCTTTATCTGTAAGAATCAAGATTGAACAGGATCCTTTTATTGAATTATAAACATTCTCAATTCCAGAAACAAAATCTTCACCTTCAGTGATTAACATTGCCACTAATTCTGAGGGATTAATATTCCCTTGACTTGTTTCAGAAAAATGCTTGCGCTTTTTTAAAAATTCAGCTTCAAGCTCATCGGCATTTGCAATTTTACTAACAGTAACAATCGCGAATTTTCCAAGGTGAGAACTCACTACAATTGGCTGTGCCTCAGTATCACTGATAACTCCAATACCACTTTTACCTTCAAAGCTATCCAAGTCGTTTTCAAACTTGTTCCTGAAATAGCCATCTTCCAGGCTGTGGATAGCACGCTGGAATCCTTTCTCTTTATTCCAGAAAGCCAGTCCTGCTCGTTTAGTCCCTAAATGTGAGTGATAGTCAGTCCCATAGAACACATCCGAAACACAATCAGTAATTGAAATTTTGCCAAAAAATCCGCTCATTTTGTTTGATCGTTTTAGTTATTTCCGATTAAAGGTTTGAAGATAGTTTTTTGCATTAATTAATCCCTACATCGAAAAAGGACTTTTGTCAACAATCAAGTAAATTAGGTTCAGTCTAAACAGTGTATCAATAATAATTCTTACCAATCAACAATAAATAAATCTACTGAATACTAATCACCAAGCCCGGAACTGATATATCGCCAGCATCACCAGCCATCGTTCCAATTTTATCAATAGTTTTTCCTGAGATAATCAAAAGATCACCCTTCTTTTTAACCTGATTTGTTATATCAACAGCCTCGTTGGATAGCAGATCCTGAGCCCAAATGATTGATTTATTATTAAAAGGTTTAGCTAACTTTAGTCTTAAAGTTTTATAATGACCAAAAATTCCAATCGGTGCCTTTCCTTTACCAACTTTAACTGTCACATCTGCTCGTGGATGAAACCAGCTATTATCAGGTTTTACGCGACCTTCAGTTGCAATTGCAATAGCTCCATTAGGGAACTTACTTGCTAAAACATAAGGAGCTTCTCCATCGCAATTAACTTCTGGCAATGGCAAGTCTCGAGCCATTATAGCTGGCGCCCCCTGTGTAACCATCTTATCCCATGTGGCTTGTTTCCATGTATCACCAGCCCGAAATATAAACTGGGCTATTAGATTCTCATCCGAAAATGAATATGTACCATAACCTGCTGACATTGGAGGCGCAATACGTTGCCAACGCACCAATCGATCCATTTCATTAAATCGCTTATCCACATGACGATCACCAGCAATCTGAAAATGAATATCACGCCCTTTATACATCCTTGGTGTTTCCATTGGATGCCTTTTTACTGCGACAACACAACCGAGTGCTGCAGCTATATTGCAATCATCCTGAATATTTAACAATGCACTGTATTCATCATTCCCCGCAGTTTGAACTAGTATATCATGAATTCGTTGCAGCGTAACTGTTGATACAAGTAATGGCACTGCATCATAAGTCCGAAATACATCAGTATTTTTTATCACCTCCAATGCTTGCGATGCTTTTCCCGAACCTGCATGTGAATCTTTGACATGCAATGTGCCCTGCTCATATACCGATTGGTATTTATCAAGATTCGACTTGTCCCAATTCAGATTCAATGGTCCACCTGCTCCTGTTACATGCTCCAAAACAAGCTCTGGATATAACTCCATTTTAGCTTTTGTTGACCAGAAATTTGTAATATCACCTCCATCAATTTTCCAATACTCAACTCCAGCATATTTACTCCACTCAACAAATTGTCGTGCTTCCACCTCTGTTACGTTTCCTCTCACCCACAATCCCAGTCCACGCCAGCCAAGAGCTCTAAATTCTTCATTAAGCTTTTTAATACGTTCCTTAGGTTCAAGTTTGGCAAATTCTGGAAAGTCATTATTATCCATGATTAAGGAAAAAAAAGTTTTTTTCTTAATCGATTTATCTTGCCAGCCATGATCTATTACAAAATAGTATTCACCACGACTATGAGGAAGCATAGTTTTCGCCCAGCCTTTTTCACCAAAAAGATTCTCATAATTCATGGCTTCACGTGCAGCTTGATTAGAAAACTTCCCTTCGCCAGCCAGTGTTATTATCGGCTTTCCGGCTTCAATCATGTAGTTTTGCCAATACCACGTACACCAGTAATTGGGTGCTGTACAAATCTCTTCTGGAATTAAATTTGGTTTATTTTGACTCTGAACATAAGTCGTATTCGAGAATAGTAGTAATGCAAAAAAACTACTGAGAATAAATTGTTTCATAGAAATAGATATTAAGTTGTTGGTTTTAGATTTCACAAAAAAAAGCTTCTTTTCTGAATAAAAAAAGTTTTTGCTTCATAATGTAAAGTAACATTTCATTACTAACAATATTTAGTAATCGGATTTAAGCTTTATGAACAATCGCTCCAACATGCCCAGCATCATTAGCCAGCACATAATCGAATTCAGAATGAGCCTTTTCAATTTCTCCAACTCCTAAATAGCCCAGCCCCATCAAATATCTGCAATGAATTACATTTCGCTTGTTTAAATCGTCTTCCCAAATCTGCAAATCGGGTAATGAGACAGCAAAAAAGTCAATCTCCACCTGATCATTCAGATGTTCTTTCCCAAAATCAATCAACATATTAAAGCGTTTTACTGCCTTTTCTTCATATCCCAATTTTAGAAATGCCAGTCCCTGATAGAAAATAGTATCGGGCTGTTGATCATTATAGAACATGGCTGTAGATACCTCATCCAAACCTTTTGAAGCTTCCTGAAAACAAGCCTTTGCTTTTTCAGACTTCTCAACACTTTCATAAGCCGATCCCAGCCAATAAAGTAACTCATTCTCCTGAGCCCCATAAAGTTTTCCTTCTCCCAAATTATCAGGATAACTTTGTGCCTTAATCAACAAATCAATCGCCTCGATGTATGCATTCTCATTTATCGCTTTTTTAGCCATTGAAATTAAACTAAACACATATTGTCCGGTCACTTTTCCCTCTCCACCTTCCCAAGGATGAAATTTGCGTGACATGATTAACTGATAAGCTTTTTCAAAATCACCTAAAAGATTATAAAGTATTGCCTGCTCCAAATAAAGATCATCTCTTTCATTTACAAGAGCTGGGAACTTTGATAACAAGCCCAATCGCTTTTGTGGGTTATGACGCAAACGTTTATAAAACTGATCAAGCTCCATCAACACTCGGGCATCTGACTGATCCAGCTCAAATGCCTTTTCCAACATCGATTGAGCCTTTTCAGAATTGCTTTTTTTATTGAAAAAAGCCAGGGCCAAATTCCGATGAGTTGTGGGAAATGAATCATCAATTGCAATGGATTTCTCCCAACAACAAACTGCTTCATCATAATTTTTGAATGCGTACCAGAAATTTCCCAGGTAGTACAATGCTTTGCTATCGGACTTATTTTCAGTGGCAGCCCATTCAAGTGCTACCACTGCCTCAGGTTGATTTGGAAAACAGTAATCAGAACATGCTGAAGCAGCCTCTCTCAATGTTCCAATTGCATCAGAATGATCATCATTTTTATATTCGAACCAAGCTTTGTAATAATAAGCCAGAGGATAAATCTCTTTTGTTTGCTGTGTACTAATTCCCAATTGAATCAGCTCAATTGCCTCGCTGTAAAGACCTGACCATGCATAATCCAAAGCAAACTCAATGTAATTATGAATGTTTCCACGAATAAGTTTTTGAAGTTCTGCCAAAACAGTTGCATCTCCATTCAACTTATATTTCTCAAAATAAAGACTGAAGTTAAATGAATCAATCGCAAGTGATTGGTCACAAAGCACTAATGCCTCATCATTTTTCCCAAGATGACGTAGAATACTAACTTTTAACTGACGAGTTTTATGATTATGCCAATTCCGAATCAAAGAACGATCAATCACCTCCAAAGCTTCAGCCCATTTTCCTTGTGAAGCCTCAAGACGGGCAAGCTGGAAATATCCACTTTCCATCCATTCGCCATTCCAAACTGCTTTATAAAAAGAATCGTACGCTTCCTCATTTTTTTCCTGATAAAGAAGTGCCAGCCCAAGATTATAGAAAGGCTCTCCATTTATTGGATTTGGATTATGCCTGGTTATCCTTTTTACTGCTGCATTTAGATAGGCTTCCGCTTTTGCAAATTGTCCTCTACGCATATACCATAAACCTAGTGCATTATTGCAGCGACTATCACCGTCATCTCTCTTTATAGCCTCTTCGTAATATGGACGAGGATCGTAAGTTGCATGACGGTATTGTTCCAAATGTAAACCAGCCAGATACAATTCCTCATTGCTTTCAATCTCTGTCGGTTTTTTAACCGCTTTAGCCGGATCAGGAATTTCCTTTTCAATATCTGACTCAGACTGCCACTCTATAAGTGTTCTCCCATCAGCTGTTTTTACTTCAATCTTTAAAAGTTGCTCATCTATACTCGCAGGAAAATCAACCACCTTTTCGTAGGATGTCTCCGGGTTAAAGTCAAAAGTATCATCCAATAAACATACTTCACCGTGATAAAGCTTTACTTTTCCAGCCGAATAGTTAGCAGTTGTATAGGCTTTTAAAATGGCCTTCCCATTCTCAATCTCGATATTGACCATGCCATCTTTATTTGCATTTTTTACCACACCCAAATCCCGGTAAGGCATAAAATACTGGCTGAACGTTTTTTCTTCACCAGGCATCAACCATGAAAAATCAGGTTGATTATCGGTGTAAACACCACACATCAGTTCAATGTATGGTCCATCCTCATCGGTCAGATTTCTGTCCCAGGCCTGTCCAAAATCACTATTCCCCCAGGTCCATTGTTTTTTCCCCGGCGATACATGATGATTCGCTACATGTAACAGACCACCCTTACTATCATTTTCATAACCCCCTACAAAATTATATTTTGATGCAATAGACATATACGAGGTTGGCACAGGAATATTTTTATATCGCGAAATATCAGTTCCCGGAGAATAATCAACCTTGTAATAAGTTCCTTTTGCAACAGGAAAAGAAGAAACATCACGTTTCCCATGATCAAACACAGCATGCACATCTGGCGGAAAAACAGATTGATAATCGTCATTTACTTTTACTGCAGGATTAGCCCACCATAAAAAGGTTTGAGGGTAATTTGTACGGTTATACAGTTTCACCTTTATTTCCATGTAAGCTTTATCAGGATATAAAGTAAACCCAGCCATTCCCCGGGTTCGGAACATACGTTCCAGTTCACTACACCATACCGTTACACTACCATCAGCATTTTCTTCAATTTGGTGATCAACCGGATCATAAGTTGATGGTCTGTGATGCTGTGGCCAGTTAAACTCAATCCCCCCTGAAATCCATGGGCCTGTAAGTCCAACCAGTGCAGGCTTAATTACCTGATTGTAGTATACAAAATGGCGTTGCTTTGTTTTATCGTATGCCATTTGCACACGTCCACCCAGCTCAGGTAAAATCATGATTTTTATAAAATCATTTTCAAGATAAATGGCATTCCATTCCTTATCAATTTTTTCATCCGATATTTTCTCAACAACCGGGTGAGGATAAACCGCACCGCTACTTCCCTGATAAACTCTTTTTTCAAGGAACATCGGATTTTTTTCAGGCATACCAATTCCATAAGTAGGAATGGTAACTTTTTCATACCATGCTCTAACTTCCATATCTTTCTTAGTCTTATAAAGGCTTAATTCTTTTTAACAATTCTAGCAATCCATCCACCACCAGGTGCCAACTTAATTGTATGCTTATCTTTTCTAGAAACTACTTTTGTTTGCTTTTTATAATCCATTGCACGGGTATCGGCATTTATGCCATCCTCAATATATTCGAGTTGATATTCTCCATCATCCAGAAAGTCAAAAGAAACTTCAAACTCTTTTGCAGCCCAGTCTGTTATTGCTCCGACATACCAGTTATGACCATTTTTGCGTGCAATAATTGTATGTTCTCCAAGCTTTGCATCCAATACTTTTAGCTCATCCCATTCGGTAGGAATTTTCGAAATGAATTCAGTACACTCCCGTTCTCTATAATAATCGGATGGAGAATCGGGGAACATTTGCATTGGACTTTCCAAAATAACAAACAGCGCCATTGAGTGAGCACGAGTTCCCATTCCCATTGGCATATCACCTCTCATTCTGAAATTTTTCTTTGTTGAATTATGAGTCGTATATGGAATATAATCCATTGGACCTGCTACCATTCTTATATAAGGCAATAGATTGTGATGTTTCGGACTATCTTTTAATGAGCCTCCATTTTGCTCAAACTCAATTAAACCTTCCCTTGTCAATACATTGGGAAACATTCGCCTCAATCCAGCAGGTTTGTAAGCTCCATGAAAATCAATTACCATATTTCTTTTTGCAGCCTCAATAGCTATTTCGTGGTAAAACTTCACCATGTCCTGATCATCACGATTCATGAAATCAAACTTAATCCCGCTAATTCCCCACTTCTCGAATAATTCCCATGCTTCCTCCTGCTGATTCAAAAAAGTATTCCAGATAGCCCAAAGCATAATTTTAACACCTTTTTTCTTGGCGTACGCCATCACCTCCTCCATGTCAAGATTCGGATTAATATCAAGTAAGTCTCCCTGTTTAGACCAGCCATCATCGAAAAGAAAATATTCAAATCCAAATTCAGCTGTGAAGTCAATAAAATATTTCGCTGTTGCAGTATTTACTCCAGATTTAAAATCAACTCCGTAAATATTTCGTCTTCCCCACCAATCGAAAATCACTACGCCCGGTTTAATCCATGATGCATCTTCAATCTGCATCGGTTTTGCATGCTGGTAGACCAAAGTATTTGAGATTAAATCAGCATCAGTTTCTGCAATTGCAAAAATTCGCCATGGGTAAGTTCTGCTTCCTGAAGTTTTAGCAATGTATTTTTCACGAGTTAATATTTTCCCCTGAACGTAGGCATTACCATTTCTTTTAAATGTGACTGGTACAGTTGGATGTGCTGACACTAATGAACTCCCTGAATTATGCTTTAACCATAGTCCGGGAAAGTCTTCAAGATCAGATTCAGTAATTAGTACGTTAAGTCCGCTTTCTTTTTTCACCAATGCCGGAAGACAGCAATTAACTTCATTGCTCACATCCTTTATCGCATGATGCACGTATGATGTTTCATACGATGATCTGAACGAATTAGATGGCTGAAAATAAATTGAATCCTTCTCTGTAAAACTTAAATTAAAATTTTCGCTGTCCACAATTACATCATCAGCAATAGATGTAACAAATCGATATGAAACGCCTTTATCATACGCTCTAAACTCAAGAGAATAACCTCCTTTGAAATTTATTTTAAGCTCATTATACTCATCATTTATTACTTTCAACTTCTCTTTAATTTCAGGATAAATTACATCATTTACAGATGATTTCTTTGCCTTTAGAACTTTTCCTCTTTCCGAAGAAAAAAGTTTACCGGCAATCTCCAATGAAATATTATCGACAGCAAAAAGTTGCTCTGAATTATGTTTTACCGTAATTCCAATGTTGGTGTCTATATTTAATGTCACCTCGTTTTTCTTATCAGGAGAAAACAGTGAATACTCCTTACTGAATGCATGAGTTGCCAGAAGCACACAAATAATTACAAATACGTTTTTCATGGTAAAAGATTAGATTAGCTTGGTTATTTAATTATTTCTTTTTCAATCTCTTCGAGTGATTTTCCTTTTGTTTCAGGTAGCTTTTTAAGGATGAATAAAAATCCGGATAAGCAGATAAAAGCATAGAGCCAGAATGTTCCGCTGGCATTTAGTAATTTATTAAGGATTGGGAACGTATAGGTAAGTACGAAACTTCCAATCCACAGAGATGTAGTTGCAACAGCCATTGCAGCACCTCGAACGCTATTTGGGAAAATCTCTGAAAGTACCACCCAGGTTATTGGGGCTAAAGTCATGGCATAAATTGCAATGGCGACCAGAACCAATATTAAAATTGCAAGTCCTTCTACTTCGAAAAAATAACTGCCGCCGAGCACAAAATATATCATTGCCAGACCTATTGATCCTAGTAGCATTAGCTTACGACGTCCCAGACTATCAACCATTCTCATGGCCAATAAAGTAAATATTAAGTTTACAGCCCCGGTAATCACAATATTAAAAAGCATCTCACCTACTGAATAACCTGCCGAGGTGAAAATTTCTTCGGCATAATTAAAGATGATATTAATGCCACACCATTGTTGAAATACTGCAAGTACAATTCCGATAATCATTATTGGCCTAATCTTTTTCGAAAACAGCTTGCCCCAGTTTACTTTTGCTTTAGCTTCTGTCAGTGTTTCCTTAATATTTTTCACTTCGCCGGTGGCATATTCATCGCCTCCAATTCGTCCTAATATTTGAAGAGCTTTATCGGAATCACCTGATTTTATTAGATAACGAGGACTTTCAGGAATAAAAAAAGCCAACACAAAAAATGAAAAAGCCGGCATGATCTCAGCCCAAAACATCCAGCGCCAACCCGTCTGTCCATTCCAGGAATTCAATATGATAGTATCCGAAGCACCATCAGGAACTTTATCTGCAATTAAATAATTGATAATCTGGGCAACCAAGATTCCAATTACTATGGTAAGTTGATTTACGGCAACCAAGCGCCCACGAATATTTGCAGGAGCAATTTCGGCAATGTACATTGGAGAGATAGCTGAGGCTAAACCGATTCCCAGACCTCCAAGCACTCGATAAAAAATAAATGGTTCGAAGGCATTTACACCACCCGTTCCAATTGCAGAGATGGTGAATAATGCAGCAGCTCCAATCAATGGATATTTACGCCCGTAACGATCGGTTAGAAAGCCAGAAGACAAAGCTCCAAACAAGCAACCAATCAAGGCACTACTCATTGCAAAACCCTGCAAATGTGGCGATGTTGTGATTTCAAAGAAACGTTCGTAAAAAGGTTTTGCTCCTCCAATAACCACCCAATCATACCCAAAGAGCAATCCGCCCATTGCTGACACCAGTGTAATCCCAATAATAAACTGTTTATTTAAACTGATTTGATCCACTCTTCATTATTTAAGTTTAAGCAAAACTATAGACAATCAACTACTTCGCAAATGAACAATCATATGAATATATGCACTATCTTATCATTCCGAATATTAAACACCAAAAAATAAAACACAATGCATTAGCTCATATCCAAAGCTTTTCAGCTATTTTTGACTTTGAAAAGCAATTTGCATCAGTTAAAATTACGACAAATTAACGATGAAAAAACAAGATGGATTCCCCGGACAATTGAGTTATGTAATTCCAGATAAAATTTTGGAATTGGTCAAGCAAAATCCACTAATCTCAGATTTGCACCTTACCGATATTGGATTTTATCCAGAAGCCAGACACCATTTTAAAAAAAGGGAACAAGGAATTGACCAGACGATACTTATATACAATATTGGCGGAAAAGGATCGATTACAATTGGGAACAAAAATCTGGAGATTCCTCCAAATCATTTTATTATAATCCCAGAGAAATTTCCTCATGCATACTCTGCAGATAAAAACAATCCCTGGTCAATTTATTGGATTCATTTTTCAGGATTAAAAGCCAATCATTTCTCACAAACAATTCCGGCTCCTGTTCATATCGATAAGGGGAAAATATCCCGAATAAACGAACGCCTTGAGTTTTTCGATGAGATATTCCGAAATCTGGAACGTGGATTTAGTATTGAAACTTTGGAATACATAAACCTCTGCTTGCCACACCTGTTGGCATCATTTACTCACCTCGGCCAATTTCGGTTGATTAAGAAACTACTTGAAAAAGACCCCATAGAACTAAGCATTAACTATATGCTGGAAAATCTTAATCTCAAATTAAAGCTAAACGATATGGCCAATGCCGTAAGTTTATCGTCCTCACATTTTTCAAGAATATTTACCAATCGCACCGGACACTCTCCAATCGATTATTTTATTCAGCTAAAAATTCAACAGGCTTGTCGCATACTTGATAATTCCAATAAAAGTATTTCACAGGTATCTAACGAAATGGGCTTTGAAGATCAATTCTATTTCTCACGCCAGTTTAAAAAAGTCATGAACATGTCTCCAAGAGAGTATCGAAAAAGGTAACAATTTTCAATAATTCATTACTGAAGCGTTCTTACTTCAACTTCGTTTTTACGTGATTCAGGAGTTATATCCCAATTTTTAAGCTTACCATTTTTAACTGTTCCTGTAATAATAGCCCCCTTGCTTAGATGAAGTTTGAAGTCGACATCCCATTTTTTTGGCCAGGCAGGTAGCAGAACTATTTTATCATTCCCTTCTTGTATCAACATCTTCTGCAAAGCAACAGATCCGGACCCGAAGTGATCAAAATCAGGGCATTCGTCTGGCCCAACTCTACCAAATATTGGAAACCTCACAACACTTTCAGCTCTTCTAAATCTTCGGTTTAATCCATAGGCTGCCTCTTTTGCATTACCTGCATAAGCCCACATTATTTGATCCTGAGTCCAGCACCCATAATGGTAATTATTTACCGACACCCGATGCTCCATTGTTGTTTGTACAATATCTTCAGTATCCCACAACACACCATAATTATTAAATGGAAAAACAGCATAAGTTTCAGGATTTTCGCAATTATGCTTATACTCCCATTTCTCACCTGGGGCAATTGCTTTTTCTCCTTTAATAAAACGGGTTGGTATTTCAGGAATTGTTGTCAACATAGATTCCCAATTTTTCTGGTCTTCTGCAGTCCCTGCATCCATCTGCATAAGTGTATTTAAACATGAACGTAGTCCTGCAATGTCATTACTTGGGTTTTTTACCTGCCACCAGGTTTCCAAGGCCATTCCCGGATCAAGTACCAGTTTGCCAGAATCATCTTTCTCGTAATGCAGTTGGTAAAACTTTAAAACTTCACGTGCAAAAGGAACAACCGTTTTTTCAAGATATTCTATATCATTTGTCGTAATTTACATATTCCAACATCATCATTGTTGCTTCCATTCCTGAAGTGAAATAATAATCGTGGAAAAATGAGGCTTTTGTTCCAGGTTGAGGCTTTTGATTTGTCTCAGGTTTTCCTTTTCGCCAGCAATCACGCTCAGCTCCATCAATTTCCATATTCTCGCGGAAATATGCACCTTCATGACCATACATTGATTTGGTTATCGCCTTACGCATTGGTAACATGTTCGTATAATAATTGAAGAACACTTTTAAGATGTCATAATCTCCGTTCATTATTGCAGGCCAATACAATAAACGTTGATTTTGAAAGGTAAACCTTCTTCCATACAATCGTTCATCTTCATGTGTCAGCAAGCCACTTTCAATAGGTTTGGTTCTTTTTCTTTTATGACCAAAAGGCAACAGTTGTTGCATAGTGAATATACCCCCATTAAACTTAACAGGATATTTTGCTCTTCCCTGACATGCCATGTAAAAACGGAACATATTGTAGCTCTGAGCAGTAATTGCAGCTCCATCATCCTCTGTTCTCCAAGCTCCGGGTCCTAAATGACTATGATCCCAATCTCCTGAGAATTCTTCGCGCTTTGAATCTGGCAATGAATTATCTGAGGCAATAATCCAGCTTCGGTTCCAGAATTCTTTCCACCAATTAAGATTTGATTGCCAGTCCTTTTCAATATTAGTAGGCTCAGAAGCCAGTTTCTCAATCTCTTCAACCCATGTCATTGGATTTTCTACTTGCTTTGTATGAGCATGTATTCTGATATCAAAAGTCTTTCCTTTTCCCTTAAGTTTCCCATCTCTTAAGGAAAGCCCATCACTTTCAATAAGATTCCCAAAAGTGTTGTATTTAAAAGGATCGGAGATTTTACCTTTCATCTTCTCAACATTAAAAAACTTCATATCATCATCCACAATACTTCTGTTGCCAACATGATAATACCAAAGAAAATGGTCCTTTCTTTCTAAGAATACATCTTGTGTTGGATTTAATTTTCTTTCATCAGAATATCCGGTTACGTTCCCTACACAGCCATCAAAACGTTGCCAAAATTCAGGAACGGCGATTATTTCAATTTCGTTCGGAGAATTAACCTCAACGTGACATACATTTCTGGACATATCCGTCCATACTTTTATTTCAGTATTATCAACTTCTATACTTATGCAGCCATTTTGAATATCTAAAGTTTGCTTAAAATGATTGCCTTTTTTGAATGGGTTTGGAGAAAAACTAAGTTTTACTCTACCTGTCTTAAAATTATCTCCCATATAGGTAATAGCATCATTTTTTGACAGAAGTAGATATAGGTCACCGTCTTCAATGGCATAAACCATTGCTCCCATGTCACCATTTCCAATTGGCATAGCCCCGGAAGGATCTATGGATGGAGTATTCCATTCTACATTATAACGACCAACTGCCCCAGGCATTTGGATTTGAGCAATAACAGGAGTGCATAGTACTACTATTGTTACTAAGATGAGATTTAGAGTTTTCATATTCAGTAATTAAATTGTTGGGTTATTACAAAATAAAGTAAAATATAAAACAATCCCCAGAATTACCTTTATAAGTATTCTATTTAATCGAAAATCCATTCAACGAATACCTGATGATTATTGGAAACGGCCCTAACATACATAAACCCAAATCCTTCTGTTTTTAAAAAGCATTGAAATAGTCCTGATAGTGGTTTTTTTTATTTAGTTTAGAATTCTAAACTTTAAAGACCTAAACCATGAAAAACAGAGTCTTCTTTTTATTATTGATCTTCACTCTCCTTGTTGGATGTAACAACACACAGGTAAAGATTACAAAGAATTCAACTCCAATTTCGCGAATTGTTATTCCAGAGAATCCTACAAAGACTGAAAGTTATTCTGCAAAAACACTTCAGAAATATTTGAAGGAAATATCGGGAGCCGGGTTGGAGATTATATCTGACTCAAAAAAATTGAGAAAGAATGATATTTTGCTTGGGAAGGTTAAATCAGAGCTTCTGGAACACATCGATTATGAGAAACTGGAAGAAGATGGGTTTATTATACAAACCCAGAGTAACAGATTGTTCATTATTGGTGGTTCTGATAAAGGAACCCTTTATGGTGTATATTCTTTTTTGGAGAAACATTTAGGGTATAGAAAGTATACTTCAAAAGTATCTCATATCCCCAGGATTAATTCAATTGTTGTTAAAAACATTTCCGATGAAGAAATACCTGTATTTAAATTCCGAGAAGTTTATTACCGTGATGCTTTTAATCAGTCGTTCAGAGAATGGCATGCACTTGACAGCAATGGATTTCTAGGAACAGAATCTGATTGGGGATCATGGTGCCACACCATTGGAAGCCTCGTTCCCCCAAATAAATATGCAGAAAGTAATCCTGAATATTACAGTATGAGGAGCGGGAAAAGGAGCGGGCAATTGTTTCATGATAATCAAAGTGATATTTGTTTTTCCAGTAAGGGAGCATTAGAAGTTGCCTGTAAAAACTTAAAAAAGGAGATCAGTAAAAATCCCACTCCAAAATATTGGTCAGTTAGTCAAATGGACAATGCAGCTTACTGTACATGTCCAACTTGTACTAAAGCCTATGAAGAAGAAGGCGCGCAAATGGGAACCATATTGCCATTTGTAAATGAAGTTGTCAGGCAATTTCCCGATAAAACAATATCAACCTTATCTTATTGGTATTCCACTCGCCCACCAAAAAATATTAAGCCTGAGGGTAATGTAAATATTATGCTTTGCAATATTGGAAGCCCACGACACATTCCCATTGAGAAAGGCGATTCTACTTTTTGCAGTGACCTTACTGCCTGGGCTAAAATACATGACAACATCATGCTATGGGATTACGTTATTCAGTTTGCAAATCTTCTGGCACCATTCCCAAATTTGAGAACAATACAACCCAACTTGCAATACCTAAACAAAAATCAGGTAGTAGCCATGTTTGAACAGGCTAACCGTGACGTTGGAGGAGAATTTTGCGAGCTTAAAGCCTATTTGTTTTCAAAGTTGCTTTGGAATCCGTATCAGGATTTGGATCCTATTATTGACGACTTCCTAAATGGATACTATGGCGCCGCGGGTAAGTATATTAGAGAGTATATTGACCTGATGCATGATTCTATGGAAAAAACCAATGCTCAACTAAGCATTTTTGGCTCTCCCTGGGATAATAGAGAGACCTTCCTGACTAATGAGCTAATTGAAGAATATTATAAAATTCTAAATAATGCAATGGTAGCTGTTACTGATGATCCGGATTTACTGTTAAGGGTACGAGCTGTAAAAAATCAAATAGATTATGCTGTTCTTGACATTGCGAAAAAAGAAATTGATGGAGATAGAGGAGCAATTACGGTGAAAGAAAAAAAACGAATTGTAAAACCTGAAATAGAAGAAACACTATCTGAATTTCTTAATGTATGTGAGCTTAACGGGGTAACAAGAGTCCATGAGTGGCATACACCACCAAGGGAATACGTGAGTAAATACAAGGAGTTCATTAAGGAAAATACAGATTTATAACTAACACCTGTATTCAATAAAACAAAAAAGCCGATCCATTTCTGAATCGGCTTTGCTCCCCAGGTAGGGGATGAACCAATACATTAATATCTTAGATATCAGACCATTACAAAAGCAAAAAATGCTCTGTAACCAGTCTGTAACAATTTTTTGTCATATGATGACTTCCGTGTGTCATCACTCTTTATTAAAAAAAGAGTTGTTTAATTGTCTCAAAATGTAATTGAACTTGCGTCAATAGCTTGACATTATAAAGATACAAAAAATGAACCTATTAGTAAGTACATTTTAAACAAATTTGCCTTCAAACGAGCGGTTAAATTGTCTCTTCTTTTCAATATCTCACCTTTTGAATCCTCGTCTCTTCTTACGCTTCATCCTTCTAATAAAAGCTTCCTCTTCCGGGTTCTCTCCACGATTTTCAATTCCAATAAGTCCAGATAAATTGTCAATGGAGGAAGTGGAATCATATGGATTTGGAGTTTGCTCCTGCTCGGTTGATGTTGTTTCTACGGTTGGTTGTTCAGGATTATTAAATTTCTTGTGGATTACATTAGCGGAAAAGCCTTTGCCCAAACGAGAGCCGTTAAAGACAAACTTCTGTTTGTGGTCGATAAAAGTGACTCCATAAATACGACCGATATCATTTTTCCGAAGCAGAACTGAGATACCGTTTTTCAAAAGTTCCTTTTCAAAATCGACTTGAGTTCCCGATTTCTGTATAGCAGCTGCAATTATTGTTTTTGGTCTTTCCTTTAGATTTTTATTGTTGACAAATAGTTTGGACTTTGCCATTTGTTGTTCAAGGGCTGCTTTGCCAAGCGTTTTCCCAATTTTTGATGATTTAATTGGTGTCCCGCAAACTTTTCCTTTCTCATCCAAAGCGGCATAAATAATTCCGGTGTAGGGTTTGCCTTTATATTCTCCTTTTACTTCAGAAACATGTACATTAAAAATCGAAAGCAAAGCTTTGTATTCATTAAATGTTTGGAAATGCCATGACCCCGACACTGGGCGAATAACATTTGCGATTTGCTGCTTGATGTTTCCTTTATTAGAATCTACTTTCTTAAGTGTGTATCCATCTACTTTTTGTTTTTCATTGGCAGGAACTAATCCATATTTCTTTTCCAATTCACGACAAATTCTCATGGATAAACGATGTTGAAAATTATCCCTAATCATCTTTCCGGTTTCATCCACCTTTACTGAAACAATATGAAGGTGATGACGGTCGATGTCCTCATGCTTATAAACAATAAAAGGCTGATTGCCATAACCCAATTTCTGCATGTACTCTTGTGCTATTTCAGAAAACTGTTCATCATTTAATTTATCTGTTGGGTCTGGGTTTATTGAAATATGAATAATTGGGTTTTCTGTTCTTTTATTGGCTTGTAAATAAGGCTCGAAGGATTTGGTGCAAATTCCAATTTCGAAGTTTCCATTTGGTAGCTCTATCATATTATTGACCGATAAAACTTTTGCATGACCTTCTTTTACCTTCTGATGGTTGTATGCCAATGCACTATAAAGCGAACTTCCCGAAGCTATTTTTGTAACCATCTTGCCTCAAATTCTTTGGTTAAGTCCATGACTTGTTTGTTTATTTCAGCCAATTGAAAGGTTGCTTTTTCCAATTTAGAAAGAAGTGCAAGAGCCATTCTCTCTGTAAATGCGTTGTTTATTGCTTTGGTAACCTGGTTATAATTCACTCCAATTGCCCGAAATTGCGAGTAAAAAGAAGTCAGGCGCATGTAATAATCCACTGTTCCTTTATCAATTTTCACCACTTTAATTGGCTTTTCAAACAGCGTTGCGGTAATAAAATGTGCTTTTACATCCATTCCCGAAGCTTCAAAAAGGGATAGAAACCGGGCAGTATCGACATCATTTAAGCTGATTGCGTACCTGTGTTTGCATGGGTCTATTTTGGGTTTCCGCCCTCCTTTGTGTTTTCTTCTCTTTTCTGTTGCCATTTTTTTCTGTTCTTATCGCATTAAACTTTATCTAAATTATTAATCAAAAATCACCGACTTCGGAGGTGATTTTCCCCAACGGGGCAAGTGGTTTTGAGGTACGCAAAACGTTTTGAGTTACTCAAAACACAACTTGCCATGTGCCACACATCGTTGTAAGTATTGATTATTTGCAATGCTGGCGTTACCATTTTTAGTATTCATATTTCAGATTAAAATTCTTCATGTTACAAAGTTACATGGAGTGTTTTGAATAGTAACCATTTTAAAACCAGACAAATCCAGACACTTACTGCCTCTTTGAGCCAACTATTACTAAAACATCAAAAACAAGCAATTTTCTCTTTTTATTTGTGGAAAAATATAATGACAGGATGGAATAATGATGGGTTTGTTGGATAGTACCATCGTAAGATGATTCGATGATAAGACTTTAAAAAGATAGGAGTACGGAATGATATCATTATGGGAGCTTGGGACTGTGGGATTAATTCATGATGGGATGCTAGGAGTTATGGTACGATGATGCCGTGAAAGGATGGCCGGATGATACCATGGTGCTATAATAAGATGAGGAGACTGTGGGATGATTGGAGTACAGGATTACGGAAGTGTAGGATTAAATCATAGTAGGCTGATGAGATGTTGCGGTGGCAAGATGGTACCAAAATGCGTTGACGGGATAGTATCATGACACAAAAAACTGGCAGGGCAGCAAGCAAGAATCAGGAAACTATAAAACGAACAAATTAGAATGAAATAATCTGATAAAAACAAGTTTACAACTGCCCGGATTTACCGGAGCAGAGTATTTAGTAATTCTATTAATTAAAATTTACAATGATGAAAAAGGAGACATTATTTATTGCATTCAGCACCCAAAAAGGAGGTGTTGGAAAAACAGCGCTCACAGTGTTAATGGCAAGTTATCTGCACTATGTGAAAGGCCTTGAAATAGCCGTTATAGATTGCGACTCCCCCCAGCACAGTATTCATATAATGCGCGAACGTGATTTAAAAATGGTCATGCAAGATGACTATTACAAACAGATAGCGTATAAGCAATTCACACGACTTCAGCGAAAAGCCTACGCTGTAGCGGCAAGTTCACTTGACGAAGCCATTGACGACGCACAAGACCTGATTGAGGAATTGGTAGTTCAACCAGACATTATCTTTTTCGACCTTCCGGGAACACTAAATAGTAAAGGTGTTATAAAAACCCTTGCAC
>CBDVCE010000040.1:0-48181 GCA_965372405.1 uncultured Sunxiuqinia sp. | reverse complement strand
AAACTTTCCTCTATACCCCGAGGCAGAGCCTCGAGGAATTCTCTTGATTAAAATCTTCCATTTATGAAGATTTTAAGGTTGAAATTTTCATTAGCAACCTTACTGAGCCAATCCTCTCTTTTGATCATGCATCAGAGATGCCTGAGTCTTTAGAATTGCCTGTGGGCAATTATTATGCAACTGCATCTTCTGTGGATAACCCTGCAGCAGCATTCGAAACCCCCTACTATTTTGGAGAATCGGAACCGTTCAGTATTACATCGGAAGAAACATCACAAGCACAAATCACATGCTCATTGGCTAATATCATGGTGAGTGTTGTCTACTCCGACCAGGCGAAGAATTCATTTACCAGTTGCAACACAACAGTTAGTAATTCTCAGGGAAACCTCTCATTCAGCAAAGATGAGGATCGTATTGGTTATTTTAACTCCGGTCCTTTGTCCATCGAGTCAAAACTTAATTATTTGACTGGCGAAGGAACCAGTGAAACAAAAACGCTTACAGGCGAAATTGCTGACCCTATAGGTGGAAAACATTACGAAATACAAATTGATGCAAATGTACCGGAGGGTACTACAACAATAAGCATTTTGACTAATAAGGATGTGGAAAAAGAAATCATCACACTTACCGAAGATAATTCTTCTGGTAGTGGGAATGATGATGCAATTAGTTTTGGTGATTTATTGATTACTGAAATCATGTACAACCCCTCTGCTTTGAGCGATAGTGATGGTGAATGGTTCGAAGTTTATAATAACTCGAATAAAACGATCAACTTAAAAGATTTGGTGATCAGGCGTGGTTCAAACAATAATTTTCATCAAATAACTTCTGATGTGAACCTGGCTCCTAATGCCTACTCCTTAATGGGAAGAACAGAAAATGCAACAGACAATGTGAATTACACATATGGAACTAGCATAGATCTCATTAATAGTGGATTCGAACTAATCATCAACAGCTATGGAACTGACGGGACAGATGGAACAGTTATCTGTTCTGTTGATTACGGAGCTACAGGATTTAGTACAAGTCTTTCAGGGAAATCAATTCAACTTGATCCATCAGTAAAAGATGCCACCGAAGCCAGAACCGGCTCTAACTGGTGCACATCCTCTTTAGAATATTCAACAGGTGATTTAGGCACCCCGGGTGCAGCTAATTCAGCATGCGATTAAGTGACATAATTTGATAAAAAGAGCCTTTAAATGATATAATTTAATGGCTCTTTTCACTATTTACTTAAAGGTCACTTGACTATTTCAGGTGGGTTATTATATAATTCGACATAGTTCTTAGGAATTTCACGATTAATGGCATCCTCAAAACTTACATTCGGACGAAAGTATTTATTTGATTTATATCCCATATTTTTCAAGCCCCAATATGAAGGATAAAACTGTCCAAAGCTGTCCAGCCAATTTACTACGTTAACAAACTCAGATTCACTCAGCTGTATATCTTTATGTGCAGCAAGCAATCGCTTTGTAATCTCTTCTGAATTGGGATGACGAAGTGGAATATTGCCGTTACTCATAATTGTAACCAATGGACTTGTATGAGATCCTGAATGAAAGGCATTTCGATATGAGATATCACCACTTCCTCTATCTTCATTACCACTTGTATACTCACCAACATAAGGAATACCCATTGCTTCACTCTGTTTCATTAAAGTCTCATACGAAACAGAATAGCTAAGTGTTAGGTCGCCTGACAAGTTAAGATTGGCCTTTGGGTTATCATTTCCATGACATGAAATACAATGTTTATTCAATACGGGCTGCACCTGGCTTGTGTAATTTATCACCTTCTGTGGAATTGAGTCGCCAGGCTGAGCCTGAACTTGTGAGGCTGGCCGTTTAAGAGCTAGTGCAATCCTGTTTCGTTTTAAATCCGGTGCCCGATCGCGAGTTTCATGGCAACCAATACAACTACGCGTTTCACCAGGTATATAATTTATAAAAGTACGCTCTGTTTGCACTGCCATGAAATTTTCATCCAAAGCCTGAAAAAAGATATTTCGGCTGGCAGGAACTTCGAAATATGCTGAACCATCACTTTCAACCGGAACAATTCCGTGTTGAACTTTGAGTCCAAGACGTCCAATACCCAAAGCACTATGAGCCATCCCTGAATTATCACCAGTCCACCTATTACGAGCAGTCCATGGTCTTGGTATTTGCTCCATAATTCGTAAATATTTAACAGTCCCTCTCTCAACTTCCGGCATTCCAACATAAACATCCGTCACAATACATTCTGCTTTATTTTCATTAGCAAGTTTTTCATTCACAGCAGTGATTGGAATTCCGGGAATTTCTCGTTTAATAAGCGGGAAGGGATGCCAGCATGAAATATTTTTATCTGTAAGTAGACTAGTTGTCTCCCCTTTTTCATTTAAGATATAGAGATCATAGGCCTTTGGGTCACTCCATGAGTATCCTTTTGGTTTATGCGAAACAAGAAACAATCTCTCAGAAATAGGATAAGGATCTTTAAACAATCGACCTGGTTTTCCTGTATTTTCATGTATCCACTCACCATTTATACAAAAATCAAAACCATTGTGCTCGCGAGCATCAACATCCTTTGTCACATAAGTCAAGGGTTCTCTGGTACGAATATCCTTTTCTGTGTCAATGATAATAACTGTTCCCACTGCATTATTCGGACAACAATGACTGGTTGCCAAAGAAACGATCTTGCTTCGGGTGCCGGGTATTGATCGGGCATAAATTAAAGTTTCGGGCTGACTCAAGGTATTTCCGAATATCTCAACGGATGCAGATCCATCAGGGCGCATAGCCCACAAACATTTTGCATTCCCAGCCGCCTTATCAACATACTCCCATCGATGATACAATATTCTTCCATCAGGCATAACAGATGGTGCTGCTTCACTAACCGAATTATTACTTAAAGCTCGCATGTTTTTACCATTGGCATCCATGCGGTACAGTACTTTGGTTGTAAAATCATCAGGCAAATTACAAAGTATGCTATATTGACAACGAGTTGACACAAAAACAATTCCCCCATCCGGTAAATAACAAGGATGCATATCATCTGTACCATGATGATAACTGGACAATTTATATTTAGCAACTAATTCCTTCTCATCTTTCTGAGGAAAAGTTAATTGATGCAAGTCTGTCCCATCAGTATTAATTTCATAAATACGATAGCCATGTTCATTACTTTTTTTAAAGTCGAATACTATTTTGCGGGCATCGTACGATATATCAAAACGATTAAAAACGCCACCGTTTAATTCAGGTACTAATTCACGAACATCACCTGTCTCAAGATTCAAAATGCATATATTTCCACTGGGCTTCCATGTACTATTCACATATTCGGTATAAACATGATTGGCATCAAGAGTCAAACGTTTGATAAAAACGACTTCCTTCATTCCTTTCGCTAACAGCTGTTTTGCGGCCTCTTTATTAAAAGAATTACGCAAAGGGATGCTATCCTCCATGTACATTTCAGCCGATCTACTCAATGGTTCAATTGCCCTACAGGGGCTACCACTTATTATAAAAATGAATGTATACGCAAGTATAATTAATGCTGATTTTTTCAAAATATCTCCTATCCTATTCATAACGTATTATTTTTACACATAGCCTTATACAAAGAAAGTCATTTGATATAAATAGTTAATGGTGAATTTTGTGGAATACATGTATTATATTTGGATATGGATAGATTTTTAAGGAAATTAGATATTGAATTGATTGATGGAAAGCACTCCAAACTAAGCAAAAGATGGCAGATTGAGAATGACAACACCCCTTATGCAAGACTGTATTATATTAAGAATGGCAGTGGCTACATGAGAACACACGACAAGGATATTTCCTTCAAACCCAATCACCTATATTTGGTTCCCCCAAGAGGGAATCTGGCTTACAACTACATTGCTGATCTGGAAATATGGTGGGTGCATTTTACCATAAAAGTATTTGATTCGATCGACCTATTTGACTACCTGAATTATAAGCTTGAGCGTCAGGTTTGGAATAATGATTATCTGGAAATTGAAATGGATCAGTTGATTATTGCTTCAAAGAACGACGATGTACAATCACAGATGCTTGGCAACGGACTGCTCCTAAAACTAATCGCTCCATTTTTCTCTGATTTCTCTAAAAATACCAGTGCTGCAGAAATTGAGCAAATGCAACGATTTGCCCCGGTTATCAGTTATATCGACAATAATATCGGAGAAAAGATCACCCTTGAACAGTTGGCTTCATTGGTAAATTATGAAAGAACTTACTTTAGCTCTTTATTCACCGATATATTTAAGATTTCACCTATTCGTTTTATATTACGTAAACGGATTGAAAGAGCAATGTTCCGTCTGGAAACTACAAACTGCTTACTCGAAGAAATATCTGAAGAACTTGGATTTAGTGATGCTTACCACTTTTCTAAAACATTTAAACAATACACTGGCATTGCTCCAACTGCATTTAGAAGACAAAGACTGGAACTAGACGAATCGATTCCGTAAGACACAAGATAAATAAAAAAGCAAACTAGTTTTCTTCTTCAAGAATACTCAAGTCCTGATTAATGCTTTTTAATGCCGGATAAACCTCTTGATAGATTTTATATTTTGACTGCAAATATGGATACAAAGAAGAATTTGGTTCTATTACCGTTTCTTTTTTCTCTATTGAGCAAAAGGCATCATCGGCATTCTTATAAACACCCGCACCAATGCCGGCAAGTATTGCAGCTCCCAAAGCCGTGGCCTCTTCAATATCATACTTAACTACCGGAAGGCCGGAAACATCTGCTTTATTCTGTAGCCAGAACTTATTACGAGCACCACCTCCTGTTACAATTATTTTGTTGTATTTAGTATTAAATGAAGATTCAAAAGCCTTTAGAATATCAAGAAACTGAAAGTTAAGACCTTCGAAAACTGCTTTAAACATATCTGCTTTTGTTGTTGTATTGCTTAAACCGACAAACGAACCTTTCGCCTGACTATCACCAACGGGACATGCTGCTCCAGATATATAAGGAAGAAAGATAACTCCATTTTTTTCTGATGCTTTACTTTCTAATGCTTCCTGAATGGTTTCCCATTCAAAATCCTGTTCATTGTCATAACCTTTGTACAATTTTCTCATCCACTCAACAGACTCACCAGAAACAGCACCTCCCCAGGCAACGTAATAATTTGGAATAACATGAGATTCAATACAAATCTGGGAATTGAGCAAGTCCTCAGAAAGTTCAGGATTCTGAGTTGTCACCATCACACTTTCCCAGGTGCCGAGAATATCAATCAGTGCATCACTTTTGAAACCTCCAAGAGGAATGGTACTGCAAATATGATCGTGACCTCCCAGATAAACAGATGTGCCAGGCGGAATGCCGGTTTCTTTAGAAGCTTCGTTTGTAATTTGTCCTAGAAATGTACTACTCGGTTTTACTTCAGGAAGAATATTTCTGTTTATACCTGACTTTGCAATAAGCTCTTCTGACCATTCCTGCTTTTTCTGATCGAACAACAATGAGCATGATGCCATGCTGTAATCTGTCACCATCGAATTTGACAGCTTGAAGTTGATATAATCTTCAATAAAAAGCCACTTATAGGTTTTTGCCATAATCTTAGGATGATGCTTTTCCATCCATTGCATCCGCATAACAGACATCATATGCCAAGCCGGAAATCCGGTAATCTCATAGCTATTTAGTTCACCAATCGATTCTTTCCATTGTTTTGCCTGTGGGTTTGTTCGTGTGTCGTGCCAGCTAATAAATGGATACAAAGGAGATCCATCTTCATCAACCGGAATACCATCCATGCCCATACCGGTGACAGCAATTCCCCTAATGTTAGTTTTATTATCTAATGTTGAAAGAGCTTCACGTGATGCCTCACATACACCAGTCCATATTTGTTCAGGATCCCAAACCACCCATGACGAATTTTCCTGTGGAATGATTTTTTCTGTAGGACGAGATGCGGAAGAAACAAGCTTCCCATTCGGTTCAAAAACAACAGCCTTTATAGATGTTGAGCCCAGATCGATGGTCATCAGATAATTCATCATTATTCTCCTTTCTCAATATTTTGCGGCGAATTTTTATTTGCTTCTCCTTGCATAAAGTTACCTTTTGTGAGAACACTGACACCAATAATCAGGACAATAATTCCCATTGCAATCCAATTGACACTTCGTTTAGAGGCTCCTTTCCATTCTCCGGAAATAAACCCGGTTACATTACCTACGATAATAGCAAATGCCATAAACACTGCATAACCAACAGCGGCTCCAAGGGCTCCCAATTTTGATGCTCCTACTCCATAAAGAAGTATTGCTCCATCATGAAGTATGCCCATTATTAATGCTATTGCCAGCACCTTTGTTATTCCAGGCTCCGTGAATGAGCCCCAGGTTTTATTCTTTGAAAGTTTATAAATGCAGTATCCACATGCTGAAAGTGAACCTCCCCACAATATTAATGCCGACACAACAAAGGCAGTTTCCCAGCCTGCATTCCCAAAGTCGGTTCCTGATATTTCCATAATTTTACCGCCATAACTGAAAGCGATACCATAGCACGCACAGAGTATACCGGAAGCAAAAGCAACTAAAAGTCCTTTCATTAATTTGCTGCCTGTTGGATTGGCATCACCAGCCTCATTTTCGTTTGCCTGACTTTTGTTTTTAAGTATTGCAGCGCGTCCACAAATAACAACTCCTACAATACAAATTATAACACCAATTACAATAATTGCCCCATGTGGGGTAACAAGTTCCTCCGGATTATGAATAATAATTGGAGCTAAACCGCCAGTTGCAATCTGTGCCCCATAATTAATAGCATAAGCCAAAGAGAGTCCAATAAAAGCAAAACTCTTACCGAGGGTTATAGATCCGAGCCCCCATAAAAACCCAAATATCAGTGGCATAATAATGACATCAATTCCTGCCTTTGAACAGGTAGAGAATAGTCCATCAGCAATAAATGGGAAAATTGTTGTTGGAATTAAGATGGCTACGAAAAAGAAAAAAGATCCCCAAAGCACCTCCCATGGTATTTCTTTTTTTACGAATTTACTTGGTAAACCAAAAGAACCACCACAAACAGCTCCGAGGAGCAACAACGACATTCCTATTAACGTATGAGTTTCCATTATAATCAGTTATTATTCTTATCTGTTCCGTATTTCTTTAGTGCATTAAGCATGGCCTTGTAGTTTTCCGGTTTTACGCCACGATGGATGGTATTACTTGAAGAGAGTATTAAGCCACCATTCACAGCTCCTTTCTCCAAACAGCCTTTAACTTCTGCCTCTACCTGCTCTGGAGTTCCATTACAAAGATTCCCGGTACAATCAACATTCCCTTTTAGCACAATCTTGTCACCATATTTCTCCTTCATTTCTGCCATATCAAGTCCGGCTCCCGGATCTATCGGATCAAGACAGTCAATTCCGCATTCAATCCAGAAGTCAATAACAGGGGTGCAATCACCATCGCAATGCTTAATAACTTTCAAGCCTAAATCCTTGTAACCTTTAATTACTTTCCTGAAACCTTCACCCAAAATATCGAAATAGCTTTCTGCGTCAATCAACAATCCACCGGCATTGGCAATATCATCTGTTGTTGCTACAATTTCAATCCCGAATTCGTTAACGGCACGTTCAGCCAATGCAAGGTTATATTCCACAACCCGGTCAAGAAGTTCTTTATATGCTTCCGGATCCATTAGCATGCCTAGCAGCGCATTTTCGTAGCCAAGAAGATCACGCATATCCGAAAAACCATCTCTGAGATTAAGTATCACAGCTCTTTTGTTTCCAAATCGATTAATTGCTTTTTGCAGCGTATTAAACCTTCCAGGAGAATTCGGATCAGGAAATGTATAATCTTTGTGTCTGTTTAAGTCGGTAATTGGATGACTTCGATGTGCAGCAATCATGTCTCCGGTTAGCTGTCGTTCTGATCCCCACTCGTCCAGATATAAATCTTTGCCTATTTTTTTCTGTTCATAGTCACATCTGATATTGATTCCGTCAATATCCAGCGCTTCGACAATTTCAACAGGATCTTCCGAACCAGTCAGACTATAACCCACACTCATATCAATAAACCATTCAAATGTTGGGATTTGATCAGGCATCTTTCCATTAAGTACTGCTGAAATTCTTTCTTTTCCGTTCATATGTATTCTAATTGCAATAAGTTGAATACAAAGAAGAGCAATTGGAATAATTAGATGAATGGTGAATTTTGTGGATTACATGTATTATTTTGGGATACTATCGAATCATCTATTCCTGATTACCTTACGACAAAATCGAAAATAGTGTGGTTGCGGCGTGCCTTGCGCTTGTACTATTTTAGCAGTGAGAGTACCAGACCAGAACTGGCGCGCTGGTTTATCTTATAAATATTTTCCTGCCATCTCAGCAATTAGTTTGCGTAATGTCTGGTTTTCAATCTCCAGATCATGAATTTTATCCACATACGAATTGCCATCCTTATCGACTGGTGAGGGATGATACACCGGAATTGTTTGCGATAGTTCATTGAGAAAGTTATAATCAAAAGCTACGGATAGTTGCATTAACCGCTCCACAGTTAAACTATCGTTGTGAAAAAAACTATTGGCAGTGCTGCTACTTATTTTCAATTTGTTTGTCAAATCGGCTTGGGAAATTTTCTTCTCCTGAAGAATTTCAAGTACAAGGTTTTTTATTGTTTTCTTATCCATTTGTCAATTTTTAACAATAAATATAGGTCAAATACCGTAAATGAACTATGATATGCCGAAATTATAGTATGCTTTACCGTAATACAACTATGCTCTATCTTATATCTAGTATGCTCTATCGTAATTAGACTATACTCTACCGTATTATAACTATACTATCTCGTTTTAGAATTATGCTTTACCGTATTTCAAATATGCTATACCGGATAGAAGGTATAAATACACGTAATAGAGGATATATGCAGGTTTTTTTAATTACGATAATTGTTCGGTAGCAGGGTCTGGCATGGACTATAAAGCAGCACCAGCCCTGAGACTGGTGCTATAGTTAATTTATGGATTATTACAGTAGAAAGCTTAGCATACCCAATTAGATTATGGGTTATAATTCTGGTCGATGCAGGATATAAATTATGTGATATTTTCCCCTGCCATACTTCCGTAAGTCATTATTACAAATGATAGAACCAGTGTTACTAAAGCAATTATCAGAGTCAAATATGTTTTTCTACTAACATTATTCCACTCTTTCATTAACACCCCAACTATATAGCTAAAAAAGATAAGCATTGACATATGAATCACCCAACTTGCAAACATGAAATTTCCCATTCTCACATGCCCTAATCCATAAAAGAAGAATTGGAAATACCACAAAGAACCTCCAAATGCAGACCAAATAAAATTTCTAATATATGGCCTGACACCAATCGATTTAGTTTGTGTAATTTCTCTTATTGTTCCTTGTTTGATCCCAAGAATAAGAAACCAAATAAAATTAGTTACAAAACAACCTAATGTTGAAATAATGAGTTTTGCATTACCTTCAAAATGACCTGCACCATATTTTGCAGCCACATCAGAAATGGGCTGTCCAAACTCCAAAGAAATACCAAACACAGCGGACAATATCCCTGCAACAATAGTAAGTGTTAGCCCTTTCTTCATATTAAAAGGAACTGAGTTTTTTCCCTCCTGAGTTTTTGAAATATCTTTCTCTTTTTTATATCCTGCAGAACCGCAAAGTGCAACTCCTAGCATAGACATCGCCATTCCTGACAAAACAATTAAACCTCCGGGTTTCTGGAAATTCGAAATCAGGTTGCCATTAATAATTAATGGTGTTAATGTTCCTAACACAGCAGAAATACCAATAGAAATAGTATAGGTAAGAGAAAATCCAATGTGCCTGATTGCATAGCCAAAAGACAAACCGCCAAAACCATATATTGCACCTAATAAAAATGGAATGACTAATGCTGATGTTGGCGACTCTATAAATACCTGTAATAGATTTGGGACAGTTAAAAAGCCAATTACCAAAGGCAATATCATCCAGGCAAATGCAGCCTGAATTAGCCAGTAACTTCCCCACGACCATTTTTTTGTTTTTTGATAAGGTAAATAACACGAAGAAGCAGAAATGCCGCCCAAGGCATGAAGTCCTGTACCTAAAATTGGATTCGGAGTAATCATATTAAATCATTTAATCCAGGTGAAAAACTTCTTCCATATTTGCCCACCATTCGCCATTGGCTCTATTTTCTTTAGGCTGCTGGCATGGCTTGCATACGTCCCACCATTTTTGTGTGATAGGGTCAGCAGCCATTTTTGCCATATCAGTATCTAAATTATCACCTGTATATTCAAAATAACTGAACAGGGTATTATCTCTTAAATAGATCGAATAGTTTCGGATATTACACTTTGTAATTATCTTTAAAACATCAGGCCAAACAGCCGCATGCAATACTTTATATTCTTCAATTTTTTCAGGCTTAACGCCTATTACCATTCCGTATCGTTTCATACTTATTATTTTTAAATATTTTCATCCATATCCCCAAGACTCAATGGATATTTACCAAATTTTCTCACCAAACTCACAATATAGTCGTATGTATGCCCTGAGACTTCGCTGGATACAGAATGGTCGGATTGAAAAATTAAACCACCATTTTTGCCAGCATTTAGCTTACGTAAAACTTCATGACGAATAAGCTCTTTATCACTAGTTTCCCAAATCTGAATATTACTATTGCCACAATATGCGATATTGTTACCATGTTTCTTTTTTAGCTCCACAACATCCATGTTTGCTTTTGCTTCAAGCGGATTGTAGGCATCCAAACCAATTTCAATAAAATCTTCAAAAATTAGCTCAACATTTCCGCAACCATGATAAATAACCGGCAAATTATTTTTATGACATTCCTCAATCATTGCTTTTACCCAAGGCTTAAAATATGTTCTCCAATATTCAGGATCAAAAAGCATTGTTTGTGTATAGGCAACGTCTCCCCAGATTACCATTCCATCAATCTGTCCATTGGCAGCTTTAATTTCAGCTTTCAAACAATTAAGGTAAAACTCACCAATTTTATTAATGCACTCCCCCAGGCGTTCGGGGTACATGCCCATCCATAAGAGCGTGTTTTCCTGCCCCAGTAATCGTGTTAAACATTCTGAACATTCAATCATACTCCCATAAACAGGAAAATCAGGATGCAACTTTTTCACTGTTTCAATCCATGCCGGAGAATTTCGTTCAAATCCATCTCCAACACCTGCAATCTGATTATCTCCTGCCTCAAAATAACGTCTTCTATCATATGGGTCATCAAATTCAAACTCTTCAAGTTTTTCAATGGTATCAATATCCCATGAAATAAATTCAGGCATTGGGAAATCGAATTTTTTCCGCATGGTAGTTCTAAAACCTGTTTTTACAACTATCTCAGTTTCATCTTCCCTCACTATTTCAAATGACTGAATTTTAGGATCCATGTTAGGCGTAGTCACAATCCAGTCCAGATCGTAATAATAGTATGGATTTGCATCATCAGGAAGATTTAATTCTTTTCTCCATCTTTTGATGAAACTTCCCCAAAAAAAATCACTTATTGGAATCCGATCGGCTTCTTCATGATTAAGAGATTTATTCATTCTCTCAAGTTTAGCTAAACACTTTTCTGAACGCTCCATAACATTTTGTACTTTTTCAGTCATATATCTTGTAATAATTTAATTCTGGTAATACTTCAGCCACTGGAAGCCCCTGCCGTGAAGCCTGTCTATCAACTCGTCTTCTTTCAATGGTAGCGTAAAAACGCTCTTTATGATTCATGTAATCTTTTAAACTTGACTAGTTATTGCAGACAACAATATCTTTTCGTCTTGATTCAGGAGTCACGCTTTTCAATTCAAGCTTTCCGTTTATAACACTACCTTCAATAACTGTTTGATAAGGAGCATGTAATTTAAAATCAGCATTCCAGTCCTTTGGCCATGCTGGGGTTAAATATATTTTTTCAGAATACGGATCAGCTTGCATCATCATAGTTTGAAATGCTTTCATCATAACTCCTCCATGATCCTGGTCTGGTGTCCAATCGTAATTTGGCCCCCAAAATGCAGGGAAACGCGAGTTTTTGTCATAAGTACTAGCTCTACCAACCAGATTTTTTCTGGCTTGATCAGTTAGACCGAGATAGGTCATAAAAATATCATCTTGTCTCCAACCAAAATCACCTTTATCCCAACGGTGTTCCAGTGCATTTTTACCCCATTCGATATTCGGATTTCCTACACCAAATAACCTAAATGGGAAAACTGCGTACAGCTCTGGATTTTCAACATTGCGTTTATCTTCAAATCGTTCGGCTGGTGCCAATGCAGTACCTGAAGATGTTTCTCTTAAAGGTATTTCCGGAAGTTTTGCACTGATTATTTTCCAGAATTCTTTGTCTTTTTCTGATGTTAAATTTCCTGACAATGAAATTAACCTTTTGGTGATCGCATGCAAGCCTGCGAGTTCAGGCATTGGGTTGGTGCAATCCCACCACGTTTCACATGCCATAGACGGATACATTACCAATTTCCCATTTTCATTGGTTTTGTAATAGTTGTCAAAAAACTTCATGATATCATTTGCAAGAGGTACTACTTTTTCATTTAGAAAATCTTTATCCTGTGTATAATCATAGTAATCCAACATCATAAATACCAGCTCTGGGCCAGATACCCATTCCCACTTGTGCCAGCCACTTTCCTGCAATGGATCCTCACGTTCCTCATAAGGAGTCCATCCGTAAGTTGCAGAGAAGGTTGAACCCCAAAAGTTCATACATTCCGGAAAGTAAATTCCATCAAAGCCAAAATACTTTTTAGTTCTGTATTTGCTAAGCTTATAAATTTCTTCAGTATACATGTCAAACAAGGGCTTCATCATCTCGAAATCACCTGAACTGCACATACTCAAATAAGGCAAACGAGAGTTCTGCCACCAGTATCCGGGTCCCCACCTTCTATAATCAGCATTACCAGGCTTGCCTTCTGATGGTACGGTAAAAATGGAACCATTGAACTTAATAGGATATTTCCCACGACCAGCTGATGCATCAATAAAGCGCTGTAATGCATATGCCCTTGATACAACATATGCATCATCTTCGGCAATTGACTTGGAGCTATCTGAAGAACTTGCATTAATCCAGCTTCTGTTCCAAAACTCTGACCACCAGACCAAATGCGCTATCCTTCTTTCTTTAAATGGAATTGACTCAACACTTAAAGCAAGCTCTTCAATCTCCCTCTGCCAATCCTGAGGCTGAGAAGGATGCTTTGTTAATACATACACATCCAGCTGTCCTTTTTTTGCTTGTTTAGTTTCAATTTTATTATCATTCAAACGATTGATTTTTGATCCTTTAATTATTGCACCAAACGTTCTGTGCAAAATAGGATCTTCCATATCGTAATCAGATAAACCCTGAAGTTTCATATTCAAATCAAAACCGACTGATTTCTTATTATGATGATAAAATCCAATATAATCATCAGCATTTTTTATCAAATCATCAGGTTCTATAACCACAGGTGCATGTAATCTTCCTGGTTTCGATCGATCTTCAAGCAAATCGCTCACTCCAATTTCGGGCAAGTTGTAAGGTTCTGATCTCCATAAATTAAACTTAGCTATCATTTTTACAGGAACTGAACAATCATGTTCGACATGAATAACCGGATTATTTGCATCAACCCATAAATTGAGCTTAAAATCTATTTCCATGTTGTCAACTATCCCACTCGAATGAATCTTAATTATACCTGTGTTTAAATCTAACTCCTGCCTGAAAGTCCCTCCTGAAAAATCAATTGCAGGCTCACAGGAAATCCTAACCATTCCAACTTTTAGCAATCGTCCATTATCCCCCCAGGAATCTGTTTTTCCTATATAAAAACAAAAATCACCATTCGCTTCTGCCCAAACATTTAATCCAATATCACCATTCCCAATTGGCATAGAACCAGTATGATCCTTACTTGGTGAATCCCAAATAACATTGTAAGAGGATAACTTTTTCTGATTTTCAGTTAGTGACTTTTCATTCAGATTACATGCTGATGCAGCAAATAATAATGTCAAAAGAATAATTGACACGAAGGATGGCTTTGATTGTAGTTTAATCATAGTCAGTTTTTTTTTGATTATTGGTTTTTCCTTATGCAACAGCCCTAAAAGCATGAATGCATATACCACACAATGTTAATGCACCATTCCCTAACTATCAATATCTAAAAAAGATTAATTATTGTACATTTCCGTCATTTGATCTATATTCACGATTCAAACCATGAAATATGAATCCTATTTATAATTCTTTTCATCCATTCATTCTGAATATTGAAAGATGTAAGCTTGACAACACCTGGAACTTTAAAAATGTGTGCAGTCCTTTCTTCCGTATGTTTTATATTCTTGATGGGCATGGCAAGATTAGCGACGGAACTGAAACTCATGAGTTGTTTCCTGAAAACCTATATTTAACTCCTAATTTCAGGAATTACTCATACTCGTGTGATTCACATTTAGAAATGATATATATTGTTTTTTTCAATCTTTTAAATCAGGATATTAGTATCAGTCACTATCATGATTTATCATTTCAATCAGATATTAACGACCATGACAGGTATTTATTTCATCGAATATTAGAACTTAATCCAGACATGGGATTGTATGATGATGATCCAAAAGAGTATGATAATTGGAATTATCTTGATGAGCGATTGAATCATAAAGACCAAATGAAATTCCAGAATAAAATTGAAAGTCGAGGAATTTTATTGCAATTATTCTCCAGATTTATTGTCCCAAATAAACACTCCACAATTAAGGAAAACAAATCAGATTCATCCATATTAAAAACGATTCAATTTATTAACGACAATCTGGAAAAACAGTTAACAGTGCCTGAACTGGCAGACATGGCATTCTTATCTTCCGATTATTTTTCTAAACTATTTTTAACAAAGATTAAATGCCGACCAATTGAATATATCCAACGAAAACGAATTGAAAGAGCACAATTCCTTTTGATTACAACCAATTATTCGCTTGAAAGAATTGCAGAACAAAGTGGCCTGTGCAATGCATCTTACCTAAGTCGGTTGTTTAAAAGACATACAAAAATGTCACCTGGGGAATACAGACAATTGGAGTTTGTATAGTCGCATTCATATTGAAAAACAGAAACGGAAACCCGTATAACTAAAACGGTCAATCTGTTCCAGAACAAAAATCTTACAAGATTTTGCCAGATTGTAAAGTAATCTTTCGACTGGCATATTCCGAAGTCTCTGACTGATGGGATACCAAAAGTACAGTACCTCCTTTTTTATGAAAGTCGGCAATTAGTTCCATCAAAATTCTACTATTTTCAGGATCAAGATTACCTGTTGGTTCATCTGCCAGTATGATTTCTGGTTTCGAAATAATCGCCCTGATAAAAGCGGTGCGTTGCTTTTCTCCAACACTCAGTTCAGAAGGATATTTGTTTTGTAAAGGCAAAAGAGAACACTTTTCAAGATAATCTTCAATGTCATCATCATTTATGTGATTCCCACCAGCCATTTTTATATTATCATATACTGACAAATACGGTATCAAATGAAATTGTTGAAACACAAACCCTATAATTTTTTCCCGGTACAAGTCGGACTCTTGGTTATTCAATGAATAAATATCTTTTCCCCTATGCAAAACCTGGCCTGCATCCGGCTGAATTAATCCTCCTATGGTGTGTAACAAGGTAGATTTCCCAGAACCACTTGATCCTACTACCGCTACAAATTCACCTTCATCAACATTCAAGTTTACGTCATTAAGTGCGGTAAAACTATTTCCGTTCTTTGAATATGTTTTTGATATATTTTTCAGCTTCAACATGGTTAAACGTTTTTCGTTTTTTATTCCTCACTAAGTGTATTTGCTGCATCAATCTGGGTCGCTAGAAGAGCAGGAATCCAGCTCGATAACATCCATAATATTGGAAAAATGAGAATACTGTACCCCATTAGAGACCAAATTGGTTTAATTGCCATTGCTGTAAAATGAAATATCTCCTTCCCAAAATATTCCGCAATTAAACTACCTGCAAAAAATCCGACAATACTTCCAATAAAACCTAGAACAAATGCCTTCAAAAGAAACATGAATAAAATATAGTTTTTGCTTTTTCCCAAAGCTTTCAAAATTCCAATTTCGCGCTTACGAGTAGTTACATTAGAATAAAACAACAAGCCGGAAACAAGTAATGAAGAAAGCAAAATGAAAGGAATGACAAAAGAACCATATTTATTCATCATTAATCGCTGATTTTCTCGTGCATCGGCAATGCTACTAAGCTCAGTTACTTCCAAATCTGAGAATATCTTTTGAACCTGATTTCGTGCATTGGTAATCCGTCCATCATGACAAACACATCCCAAAGCTTCAATCTTGTTTATTTGATCTTCCATACCCATAATCTCCTGCAAATCATCCAAATTAAAAGCAACACCCTGGTCTATAATCCCTTTCCCCTCATCAAATCTTTTTGCAATTCTAAATTCATATTGTTTCCCATTTTTGCCGGTAATTACAAATGGTTTCCCTTCAGGTATATTTACTTCAAGTAGCGCACCAACATGAACCGTTCCTTTTTCTACATTAAAACCCATGTTTTTCTGCTTCGATAAAAATCGTTGCATAGCTTCATCTTTATATCCCATAACAACAATCTGATGGCTAGAACCATTCGGATCAGTCCAGTTGGGATATTTAAGCTGAAGAATTCCAGTGAGGTGTCTTACTGCGTCAAATGTTTTTGAAGTTGCCAGCACATCCACATAGTTCTCTGGAAATGTAGCTGTATTGTTCACCGAATAAAAATCAATGAGGTTGGTACCCTTTGGAAAAATATAAAGATTCAAACCCTGTTCGCGCATTATTTTGCGAGTTTCGTTTTCGCTGGCTTTGCTTAATGTATATATGGCAACCGAAACAGTGCTTGCAACAATTACAGTAACAAGAATAATCAGCGAGCTGACTCTTCGATATAAAAGTTCTTTTGTTACGAGTTTGAATGGATTCATATTAACTTCTTTTTTTGTTCTTGCGTAGAAAATAGACAGTTAAAAAAACAATGGTTAGTAAAATGAAAATACCTGTAGATATCAACGAAACTTGCAACGAATTGTCTTCCTTCATTTCAAGCTTTGGCGGCTGATATGTATTTAGTCCATCTCTTTGATCTGTTAACCATTTTGGCAAAGGTCTGGTATCCAGAGAATCATATCTAACGGTATCCTGATTCATTTATTGATGCTCTAGATGTGGATTTTCATCCATTATTTCATTAACCAATGCTGTTCCTGGATTTTCCCAACTTCCCTGATAAAGTATACTCGTTCCTGGAAGATCATCTTTTATAAGACAGCTACAATCAGCCGTAAAGAAGTCAATCATTAACTTAATATTTCTTTCTGAAATTCCTTTTGCCAGTAATGGTTCCATAGCCCTAAAACGGCCATAAACACCAAACAACATGGGTTCATTTATCCCTTCTAAATCGCTCTCAATATTTAATAACATTGATACAAATTGCTTCTCTTCTGTATTTTTCCTATCCAGTTCTAAAATCGTTATTACGTCTCCAAATGGTGAGACTTCCACTGTCTTTTTTAGAACTTGTAAACCTTGCTCATCTTTCTCTGCAATTCCACAATTCATATAAAGCATTACACAAAGTTTACCAGCCATCAACTCATTCGCAACGTTCTCACGCTTAGGTGATGTTGCAATACTTATTAGTTCTTTTTCATTTGCTATTTTAGCAACTAAACGATTGTTAAAATAAAACGCATAATAGGGTTTCTCAATCTCATTGCGTTGCATTGTTTTAAAAATTACATTGGCAGGGTTGAAACGGTTTTCAAGTTCTGCATTCTGTTTCTTTTCAGATTCTGACAATTCATTTTTATGTGTATAAACTAGAACATAATTGTCTGGGACAGAGTTTAGCATAACCCACTCAGATACTTTTGTTGTACATGCCAAACTAAGTATTGCAACAATAATTATCAATTTATGATATACTCTTTTCATTTTTCTGCTAGTTTTTCCTGAATTAACTCAATGCCTGAAATAATAGTATTTTCACTTCGTGGAATAAGATCAATCCGTATCTTTTTCCCTGCTTTTATACCATGATATGATTTAATGATTTCCTTATCGCATTGTCCTGCTTCAGCCACGATATCAAAGCCCTCTGTCACATGTTCATTCTGAATAGCAATATCAAAAATTCGTTCTCCCTTATTTTTATTTTCCAACTCTGCAAAATGAAGGTTTACGGTATAAAATGAATCTGCAACATCCTGTTCTTTCGACAAGGTAATTTCAACAGATCTAACTCCACTCAAAGCACTTGCACTCACCCAAGGTGTTTTTTCAGAGGTAATACTTATTGGTTCTTTCCTTATCTTTTTAAAATCAACAGTATCAATTTTCACAGGTATTCCAGGAGGTGTGCCAGCTATAAATGGAAATTCAAACCACAATACATCGTTGTCAGCACTTCGATCACCTGGGGCATTCAGGTTTAATCCCAACTGCTTTATTTGAGTACCATTCCATGCATAGTTACTGTTGGTCCAGTAAGTCATCCAAGGCATATTTATCAATGCCAGCGAAGTTTGGTTTTGGTAAGCACAATTACAAGTCCTTGTATAATCAGGAGAATTAAGCACACCATCAGCTGCAATTAAATTTGTAGAACAACTTGCTTTCCATCCTCCCAAATTGGCTGTCCCTTCAAATGCATCAAGGTTGATGAACCCAGCCGATGCGGAACGAAAAGTAAGAAGGTGCTCACTAGCGGCAACAATACCACAACCATATTCACGCTTAAAACTCCACTTTAATTCTTCTCCAGTAACAGGATCTGTTTCAGTAAGTGGGTCACCTGTTAATAGATCGAATCCTTCACCATTCGTAATAATCTTATTATTGTGAATAATAGGTGGATTGGCATATTTCATTTGCCTGTCCCATATTTTATTCTTAGAATGAATATCATAAACAATCATTCGGTTGCCATCCTCCCCATTAAGCATATCTCGTGAAGGCCGGGTTGCCTGCAAAAGAAATTTGTGCTCAGATGAATATCCTAACCAAGTTCCAAAAATGTCTTGTGTTTCTTCTTGAATTATTTTTCCTGTTTTCGCATCCAAATAGAGCAATCGGGAATCCTCTGGAATTTCCTCTCCTCTCCTTCTCATTTTTGTTTCCAGATATTGCGGAAGTTTATCAAGACAAAAAATCATATCATCACCTGCGATAACTGAGTTGTGTATAAAACCATGATTTGCCTTTATACTCCATAATTTCTTCCCGGAAAACCGGTTTAATATCATTAACTCTCCACTTGCAGTTCGGTCTAAATCGGCAAACTTTAGTTTTTTATCTGGTATTTCGTCATTCTCCAATTCTGGAAACTCCGCAAAGTTATTGCCCAGAATTAAAAAATCTTTGTAAACACCAATATATCCCAGCTTACTGGTATTATCATTACTGGTATTAAACACTTTAGCAATTTCACCAGTATTAATATCAATCAAATTGCATTTATTCCCTACAATTAAATACACATATTCTTTGGTCGCAATATAATTGGTTCCCCTTGAATTGGATCCTGGCAAGTGTACCTGATTGTATTTAGTATCGAGTGGATTCTCTTCATCGTAAGTTTCATCGAAGTACACCATCCAGTTATCATCAAGAAGTTTTTCAAACTCGCTTTTCCAAAGCACCCTGCCAGTATATACATCCCGGGCACTTAAGCTGTTAATTCCCTGAATAATAAGTCGACCGTCGATAACCTGCTCACCTGGTCCGTGTCCATGTCTTGGAAGAACATCCATATTTGAATTTCCTCCAAACCATAAAATACCAAGTGGTGCTTTTACTAACTGATCATCAGACTTTACGGTATTGGCAATATCACCATAATTATGTGTCCATGGAGAAGCCCCTTGCAAAGAACCCATTCTTGTAACTACAGCAAAATCATTCTCTTTCTGAATTTCAGCCCCCGAAAGATCAAGTCGGCTTATAGTTTCGATTAAACGGTTCGGGGTATTTCCTTTTTCTTGAACGATAATTTTCCCACCATATGGGCGTGTAGTCTCATAGAGTTTTTCAATAAGCTCTTTTTGTCCATCACCAATATACTCAGGGTCATTCACGAATGTTAGTACTGAAAAATATTTTGGCAAATCAGGAAATCCACCTTGGAAATGCTGAAAACTCAATCGATCAGTAGTTATACCTACTTTATCAAAATATTTGCGAAGTTTCTGAACCCGTTTCTTATCTTTTTCATAAACAACAATATTTAACGATGTAGTATAAACTAAATCTTTCAAAAGATTTCGATCTCTACCGCCCAACACAAGACAATATCCTTCGGTAACTCCTGCATTGCGAATTAGATTATTAATCTTTCTAGATTTGCGGTTACTCGTATTATTGCTTCTATCATATACCTTAGCTTTTGCAAGTGGTTGCTCACCAAAAGCCATTATTGCTCCGTCATCTGTTACCGCAATCAATTTTCCATTAGCAGCCACAAGCCGCTCAATATTCTTGGTAGTATTGAAACTCCAAATTACTTCGGTATTATTTCCTGGAAGAATTTGAATCGCTTTGATTCCTGTACTGTCAGCAGCAAAAAGACAATTCCCAGCCTTTATCAGATCATTGGTTGCCGATACTTCTTCAATCCACAATGTATCCAGTTTATTCTCCTCCCCCAATTTTGCAGCTATAACATTCTTACCAGAAAAATAGAATATATCGCCATCAATAACAGGATATTCTCCAGCTTCGGACATCAGTCTTTTTCCAGTTTCAGAATCGTACATGCTAGTCATCCTTTTCCGGTGATGATTAAAAAATACCTTATCGTTGGCACAAGTAAAAGCACCACCTGTTTTTCCACTCGCAGCCAAATGATAATAAAGTTCTTCACCTGTATGGAGGTCAAATGCGGCAGGAACTGAGCGCCCACCTGCAACAAGCAATTTGTCACCGCTAATTGTAAAGGCTCCTTGTGGAGCTACATCGGCAAAAGCAGGAGTCCGGTGTGGTTGAAGAATATAATTGCTTCCTGTGCCTTCGTTTTTCCATACGATATCTCCAGTTGATGCATCAAGCGCATAAATAAATGTTCCCATTAAAGGAAAAATACTGGCGGCTGTATAAACAATATCGTCTTTAATAACCACTCCACCCCTTGCAGGCCACATGGATATTAGCCGTTTATTTCCAATAAGCTTATTCTCTACTGGTGCAAGAAGTCGTTTCCAAACTAAAGAACCGTCACCAGTGTTGAGACAATAACAATAACCATCATCACCAGTAAAATAGATTTTATCTTTGTTTACAGCCAAGGGCAACCTTACTGGCCCGTCAGCATAAAAATACCACAATTCTTTTCCTGAATTAATATCAAGTGCAACTACTTTGTCTTGATCGTTAAAACCAATAAATATTTTATTATCTGCAATTACAGGTTCAAATAAACGATCATACTGCATTAGATTTTTATTAAGCGGATCGTCCCAGACCTGATTTCGTGGGGAATATTGAACCTGCCAGTTCAAATGCAATTTATTTGCAAGTTGTTCTTGTGTAAAAGCTGACCGATTGTGATCATTCCTCCACATTGGCCAATCCGATGATTGTGCTGATACAATACTAATTACATAGAACAATATTATAACTACTGTAAGTTTCTTCATTATTTCAAGTTTTCTGGAACATACGATTTAGAGTGCATGATATCCTCGAATATAAATCAGACAAGCACTCAAACTTCTTAAATCTAAATTTTTATTTCGAATATCTCATTACATCAACAGCTTTCACCATGTTTGTACTATGAACTTTAACCAAAATTTTAAGAATAAGTTTGGCAGACAAGTGATTTTGCTGAAATCAGGAAAATAAATATGTAAGTTTCTGAATTTGTCATGGGGGATATGGTCTTCATATCCCTCTTTTTTATGTCCATATCCTTGGATATATACATTGTATCTTAGGATATATCTATCATATCTTGAGATACCATAGATATATCCTAAGACATAGGCCTTTCAGACAGGGATATGGTGTTTCGGGAAAGGGATATAGGCTTTCTATCCTTGGATATGACCCTCATATCTTAAGATACAAAGACCATATCCCTACTATAATTTCTTCTGAATGCGTTTACTGGTGTAGGATTCCCTAATTCTGCGGCAATTAATTACTCATTTCTGGATTCATGTTCTAATTATCTCAATCGATACGTTTTCTAAAGCTGTTATTCGTAATTCATTACCAATCAATGTGCCAAAACATATATCAACTTTCTATAAAAAGTTGATATATGTCAATGTTCTATTTTAGAAGGCATTTAGTAAATTGCATGAATAATACATTGATAAGATGACAATTAGCAATTCATAAAAATGAATTGCTGAAAAAACTACGAATTATTAAAAATGTAACATTTATTACAAAAAAAGACATTTCGCTTATCTATTTTTAGATGTGTAATTATACACATAAAGCATTGAGAAGGAAATTAATGATGGAGGATAATAAAGGAGTACGATAAGCAGGAGGAGTAACCAATTCAGGTTTATAAGAAGATTTGAGAGTTAGCTGAATTTTTTTCAATTAGATATATAAGAATTCAATACTAAGAATACAATACATAAAGTAGCAATATTTTATTTAAAATCAATACAATGCTTATGAAACTGATCAATCTGAAAAATCTGGTATTTCTTTGCTTTGCTTTATTACTAGCGGCTTCATGCAGTAACAATGAAAAAGGTTCTAAGGGAGCTTTAGGTGGTGGTGATGCCGCATCAAAAGTTTATGTAGCTCCTGGTGAATACGATGAATTCTACGCCTTCCTCTCTGGTGGCTTTAGTGGACAGATGAGTGTATATGGTTTGCCTTCCGGTAGATTACTTAAAGTAATCCCTGTATTTGCACTTGATGCCGAAAAAGGATGGGGATTTAATGAAGAAACTAAACCCATGCTTGAAACCTCACACGGCTTCTTACCATGGGATGATGCACACCATCCGGAATTATCACAAACGAATGGAATTCCTGATGGTAGGTGGGTTTTTATAAATGGTAATAATACACCTCGTGTCGCCCGTATCGATTTAACAACATTTGAAACGGTTGAAATCATTGAGCTACCCAACAGTAGCGGGAATCATAGTTCTCCATTTACAACTGAAAATACGGAGTATGTTGTAGCTGGAACACGCTTTTCTGTTCCTGTACCTCAAAAGGATATGGCAATTAATGAGTATGCAGGTAACTTTAAAGGTGCATTGTCATTTATCAAAGTAGAAGATGATGGCAGAATGGACATTGCCTTTCAGATATTAATGCCCGGATTTGATTACGACCTGGCTCACTCAGGAAAAGGGAAATCTCATGGTTGGACATTCTTCACCTGCTACAATACAGAAGAAAGCAATACTTTAATGGAAGTTGAAGCGTCTAAAAACGACAAAGACTTTATTGCTGCTGTAAACTGGAAGATGGCCGAACAAATAATTGCGGATGGCGGATTCAAAGAAATGCCAGCCAAATATGCACGGAATTATTACGATGAGCATACTCATTCGGCTACTTCTGAGATGATGGAATCAGTAAAAATTATAGATCCTGCAGAACATCCCGGATTGGTCTTTTTTCTACCAACTCCTAAATCTCCCCACGGTGTAGATGTTGATCCAACTGGTGAATACATTGTAGGAAATGGTAAATTATCGGCCGAACTTACAGTACATTCATTTACAAAAATGTTGGCTGCTATTGAGAATGAAGACTTTGACGATGAAAGATATGGTATACCTGTATTAAGTTTCGATAAAGTGGTAGCAGGTGTAGTAAAAAGTACCGGACTAGGACCACTCCATACTGAGTTTGATAATAATGGAAATGCTTATACGACTTTCTTCATTTCATCTGAAATTATAAAATGGAAAGTTGGAACATGGGAGGTACTTGATAGAATTCCTTGTTATTACTCAGTTGGTCATTTAATGATTCCGGGTGGCGATTCAAAACAACCTTGGGGGAAATATATGCTTGCAATGAATAAGATCACTAAAGACAGGTATTTACCGACAGGTCCGGAAATGAACCATTCAGCTCAACTGTATGATATCTCCGGAGATAAAATGAAGCTTATCCTTGATTTCCCAACAGTTGGCGAACCTCATTACGCTCAAGCTATTGCAGCTGACATTGTTATGGGTAACTCTAAGAAAATTTACAAGTTAGAGGAAAATGAACATCCACATGTAGCAAAAACAGAAGAGGATGTAAAAGTTGTTAGAGATGGAAATGTTGTCAGGGTGTACATGACCACTATCAGATCACATTTTGCACCAGATAACATCGAAGGAATAAAGGTTGGAGATGAAGTTTATTTCCATGTAACAAATCTGGAGCAGGACTTTGATGTACCTCATGGTTTTGCAATTATGGGAATGCATAATTCAGAATTACTTATCATGCCAGGCCAAACGGAAACTCTTTTATGGAAACCTCTCCAAGAAGGAATATTCCCATTTTATTGTACTGATTTCTGTTCTGCATTGCATCAGGAAATGCAGGGTTATGTCAGGGTTTCTGGAAAAAACTCAAATCCAGAGATAAAATGGAGTGTTGGAACTGACGAATAAACATAAAAAGAGCTGCTTTTATGCAGCTCTTTCAACATTCTTTATACCAATTTATTAATTGCCTTAGGAAACTAAGGAACTGTGATATTTTTATCCATGAAAAAGAAGGCACAAATTTTTATGCTGGCTGCAGCATTGCTATTACCATTGATGTTCGCATTTCCAATCTGGAAAATTACACTGGTTGTTCCTCAATATCCTGAAAATTTAGCACTGAATATTTGGGTAAATAAGATAATAGGAGATGAACCAAGCGACTTGCAGAATATAAACATCCTCAATCATTATATTGGGATGAAAAAAATTGAACCAGATTCAATTCCTGAATTAAAATACATGCCTTTTATTATCGCAATAATGTCATTGCTGGCACTGATTTTAGCTTTTCTAAATAAATGGAAGTTGAACACCGGCTGGTTTATCATTTTTATGATATTAGGAGTTGTCGCTTTAATTGATTTTTATTTATGGGAATACGATTATGGACACGATTTAAATCCCGATGCTGCGATAAAAATTGAAGGATTAGCTTATCAGCCCCCGTTTTTTGGGAAAAAGAAAATCCTAAATTTTGTATCCCACTCCTATCCTTCACTAGGTTCGTTATTTATGTTTTTGTCTATGGCATGTGGAGGCATTGCCAGTTGGCATGGATTCAAAAAAAGGAAGTAATCGATTTAGAATACGGATCAATAGATCTTAAAAACAAAGAAACTTTGGAATGAAAAAAATTGGACTGTTTTTAATGATAGTTACACTTCTATCGTGCAATGTTGAGGAAAAACCTATCATATACGGGACAGATGACTGTGCCCATTGTAAAATGAAAATTGTAGACCAAAGGTATGGTTCTGAAATTGTTACTTCAAAAGGTAAAGTTTATATGTTCGATGCTATTGAGTGCATGGTAGAGTATATACACGAGAAAAATATCGAAATGCCCAATTTAAAATTTGTTCTGATCACTCCATATAACACACCGGGAAACTTAAGCGATGCCACAAAAGCTACCTATTTGCGAAGTGCTAAAATGCCCAGCCCAATGGCCGCTTATTTGACTGCCTTTTCAGAGAAAGAAATCGCAAATGAATTTCACACTAAAAACGGAGGAGTGCTTTATTCCTGGAATGAATTGTTTAACGATTATGAGAAGATAAGATCAACCGAATTAATAAAAGATGAGTAGACTTCTATATTTGATCGCATTAATGCTTACGCACTGCATTTCTGGTGTTTGCAACAAGTTTGAAGTTGGTGCAGATAAAGAATTTGCTTCAATAAAACAAGCGATTTCACTAGCTGAAACCGGTGATACAATTTTCATAAATAAGGGGACATACAGTGAAGGAACAATTTTGATTGATAAACCATTAGTAGTGATTGGAGTCGAAAAACCTGAATTGGATGGACAATTTAAACATGCAGTTTTACGGGTACAAGCAGATAGCGTAACAATTACAGGATTAACCATAAAAAATGTAGGCACTAGTTATATCGAAGATAAGGCTGCGATAAGAGTTATTAAAGGCCGTAATTGTGTCATCAAAGGCAATTATCTGGAAGATACATTTTTTGGAATATACCTTGAAAGATGTAAGTATTGCATCGTTGAAAACAACAAAATTATTGGAAAAGCCGAACACGAAATGTCGTCGGGTAATGCAATTCATCTCTGGTATTGCAAAAACATAATCATAAAAAATAACCATGCAGAAGGACACCGAGATGGGATATATCTTGAATTTGTTGACCACAGTTTAGTCACCAAAAATTTTGTGAAAGACAATATCAGATACGGACTTCATTTTATGTTTTCAAACGATGATAAATATATCGACAATCAATTTATCTCGAACAGTGCCGGTGTTGCTGTCATGTTTTCAAAAAATATATTAATGGACAGTAATTTATTCTCAAATAATTGGGGAAGTTCATCATACGGATTACTGTTGAAAGATATTACAGATAGTGAAATAAAAAATAACAAATTCATAGAAAATACCATTGGCATTTTTGCTGAAGGAGTTAACCGTGTAAAACTTCACAACAACAATATTGAAAAGAATGGCTGGGCACTTAAAATACTGGGGAGTTGTTCTGACAACATCGTAACTGCAAATAATTTCATAAATAACACTTTTGATATTTCAACAAATACACGACATAACTTTAACACATACGATGGCAATTTCTGGAGTGAATATTCAGGAAGATATGACCTTAATAAAGATGGAATTGCTGATGTCCCTTTTCGCCCTGTTAAACTGTTTTCATTTATGATAGCAAATATGAGTTCGTCGACAATACTTATGAGAAGTCTGTTGATTGATCTGGTGAACTATGCAGAAAAAATTGTTCCGGTCATCACGCCAAATAAATTAATTGATAACAAACCCAGAATGGAGATTATAGATAATGATAGAGATAAAGGGGTTGGATAAATTTTACAAGAAAAATCATGTGCTGAAAGATGTACATTTAAATATCAACGATGGAGGTATTTATGCTATACTTGGGCCAAATGGTTCGGGTAAAACAACACTAATTAAAAGTATTATTGGATTGGTAATTCCTCAAGCTGGTGAAATAAATATCAATGGCTCGCCAATTTCCAAAACGCATCTTTACCGAAATGATATTTCTTATTTACCACAAATAGCCAATTTCCCCGATAATCTGCGAGTAAGGGAGTTGATCGATCTTATCAAAGATATTAGAAATCAGGAGGCATTAGAGAAACCACTTATTGAGATTTTTAAACTTGAAAATGAATTAGATAAGAAACTACGAAACTTGTCAGGTGGAACCAAGCAGAAAGTTAATATGGTTTTAGCTTTTATGTTCGATTCCCCGATACTCATACTTGATGAACCAACAACAGGGCTAGACCCAGTGGCACTGGCCAAGTTCAAGAAAATAATTATTCAGAAGAAAGAAGAAGGAAAAACGATACTGTATACAACACATATTATGAGCCTGGTTGAAGAACTCTCTGATGAAATTATTTTTTTACTGGATGGTAAAATTTATTTCAAAGGCAATCTTAATCAGATATTAAAAGAATCAGGGCAGGAAACATTGGAAAATGCAATTGCCAGCTTAATAGAAAACAACGGATGCTAAAATTTCTAAAATATAGTTTCTTAGAATTAATACGTAGTTATTGGACAATAATCTACTTTCTATTCTACTTGATAATTGCAAGTACGGTCTTGTATTTTAATGGAGATATGACAAAATCTATTGTCAGTATGATGAATATTATCATCGTTCTCATCCCATTAATCTCTACAATATTTGGTACAATATTTAACTACAACTCAAGAGAATTTACTGAATTGTTGCTCGCTCAACCCGTTAAGCGCAGTTCTTTATTTTTGGGACAGTATTTAGGTTTAGCAATCTCACTGTCCGCAAGTTTTTTAGTTGGTGTAACGATTCCATTTCTATTGAGTGGGATTTTCGCATCTGACCAATCAGGTAATTTTCTGATCATGCTTTTGGCTGGTGTCAGTTTAAGTTTTTGTATGTCAGCCATCGCCTATTGGGTTGCTTTAAGAAATGAGAACAAAATAAAAGGCTTTGGAATTTCACTTTTTATCTGGTTGTTCCTTGCCATACTTTATGATGGACTAATATTACTCCTTCTGATTTTATTTAGTGATTATCCCACAGATAATCTAGCGATTATAATGACATTCATGAATCCCATTGACTTATCACGAGTAATGATAATGCTTGGGCTCGACATATCAGCATTAATGGGTTACACAGGAGCTGTTTTCCTAAACTTTTTTGGAACGATGAAAGGAATTCCGGTTTCTATTATTAGTATTTTATGTTGGATAGCAATTCCAACAATCGGATTAATAAGACAGGCAAAAAGAAAGGATTTCTAATAGAAATCTGACTTAAATATATAAAGTTTAATCAGGACAATATAAACTTATGAATAAGGAAACGATTATAAAATTGATTAAAATAACCGGGCTGTTCTCCCTGATGTTGTTTATTTCCATAATTGCATTTGCTCAGGAAGGTGAAACCTCTATAGAAATAGCAGATCAAGGAGAAAAATTGTTTTTCAGCAGTGAAAATGCAGATGGAAATTCCTGTGCCTCATGTCACTACTTTATTGAACCGGATACGCTTAACTGGAATCCTTCTGTCATAGACATGTCGGAAAGGGTAATTCATTATAATATCACGGAACTAAAGAAATCCTTCTCACCTGGTGAAAGTGAATTGCTTAAAAAAGTACATGCCGGATATTCGTTAAATGACGATGAGTTCAAATCCATCAAAATTTATCTTGAACAGTTTAGCGGACAAGAGATAAAAATCAAAAAACCTGTTAGCATTAAAATGTATCTTTCCCTAGGAATGGTTCTTTTGATCTTATTCTTCTTTATTGATAAGAGAAAAACAAAAATATTCCCCGGCATTGTTCGTAGGATTTTGGTTTTTGCCGCCTATTCAGTATTAATTACAATCGTTGTTATAAATGCAATAGATGTTGGACGTTCAAAAAATTACGCTCCAGTTCAACCCATTAAATTTTCACATCAAATTCATGCTACAGACAATAAAATTGAATGCCAATATTGTCATGCAGGAGTATTAAAAGGTAAAAATGCAGGTATCCCCTCTGCAGGATTATGCCTCAATTGCCATAATCATGTTCGGGAGGGAACCAGAACAGGAAAATATGAAATTCGTAAAATCTATGATGCTATTGAGAATTCTAAACAAATAAAATGGATCCGAATTCACAACCTCCCCGACCATGTCTATTTTAACCATATGCAACATGTAAAAGTAGGTCAATTGGATTGCATTGAATGCCATGGTGATGTAGAGCAAATGCATATCGTAAAACAGGTAGAGGATCTCTCCATGTCGTGGTGTATAAACTGCCATGATATTACTCCGGTTGATTTTTCAAACGAATATTACAAAACGTATTTTAAAGATATGTACGACGAGTTGCAAACAGGAAAACGTGATAGTGTAATGGTTAGTGATGTTGGAGGCCGGGATTGCGGACAGTGCCATTTTTAAAAGGATAATAAAAATAGTTTAAAAGATATCAGTTTAAATAAATAGCAGTAGAATGAAAGAATACTGGAAAGATATTGAGAACAAAACGGGAAGTAGCAATAAAACGCCACAACTGCCGGATAAAAAGGGCAATGGTTCATTGCTGAATATGTTTGAGGAGATAAGTCCTGAAGGCAATGCTTCAAGAAGAGATTTTCTGAAGTTATGTGGTTTTAGCTTTGCAGTTTCGGCATTGGCCTCTTGTGAAACCGGGATTCGGAAATCAGTCCCCTATTTAGTATCGCCAATTGAGATCACTCCGGGTGAAGCAAACTATTATGCTTCAACATATATGGATGGTAGTGATTATTGCAGTATTGTTGTAAAGACAAGAGAAGGCCGTCCTATAAAAATTGAAGGAAATACGGAGTCAGGAATTACAGCTGGTGGAACTGGAGCGCGTATTCAGGCATCTGTTTTAGATCTCTACGATTCTTATCGATTTAAAAACCCGTTGAAAAATAATAAAGCTATTAGCTGGGACAATCTGGATACCGAAGTTATTTCAGAATTAAATGAAATATCGAAGAAAGAGGGTAAAATAGTAATTCTTTCAAGTTCGGTTTATAGCCCCTCAACTGAGGCTGTACTCAAAAAGTTTACCGAGAAATACCCTTCAACAGAAGTGGTTTATTATGATGCTATTTCATCAAGTGCAATACTGGAAGCGAACATGATTGCATTTGACATGAAAGTTATTCCTGATTATAGATTTGATAAAGCTGAATTGATTGTAAGTTTTAGTGCTGATTTTTTGGGAACATGGTTATCTCCTGTTGAATATTCAAAACAATACTCCTCAAAAAGAAAACCGGAAGGAGAAATGTCGCAGTTGATTCATTTTGAATCGGGAATGTCGCTTACGGGAAGCAATGCGGATAAAAGGATTCAAATAAAACCTTCTCAGGAAGCAGCTATACTTTTAAATATTTATAATGAGTTGAATAAAGACTCCGGACAGGAATTATTCGAAGCTCCTGAATCTTCAGTTGATATCTCTGGAATTGCCCGAAAGTTAATTAAGGCAAAGGGTAAATCTCTTGTTGTTTCAAACTCAAATGATAAAAGCATCCAGTTGCTGGTAAATGCAATTAATATCACCTTGGATAATATTGGGAATACTATTTTATTAAACTCTCATCTTCGAACAAAACAAGGTATCGATTCTCAAATGGATAATCTTGTAAAAAGAATGAATGATGGGGAAATAGCTGCCATTCTTTTAAACAATGTAAATCCAGTCTATTCCTATCATAATTCAGAGAAATTTATCTCTGGTTTGAAGAAAACAGAATTGACAATTTCATTTGCCTCCTCACCCGACGAAACTTCAGAGTATGCAAACTACATCTGCCCTGATAACCATTATTTGGAAAGCTGGAATGATGCAGAAGCCAAGAAAGGTAAATACAGTCTGATGCAACCTGTCATTCAAGCGATTTACAATACAAGGCAGATGCAAAATTCACTATTAAAATGGATTGAAGCTGAGGATGATTTCTATACGAACATGAATAAGTTGTGGACTGACAATCTAATGCCTCTGCAAACCACCTATTCAGATGGCATACTTTTCTTCGATAACACAGTTCAAAAAGGTGTTTTCGAACCCGCTTCAAATGAAGCGAGTCCTCTTGCTGTTTTGCCTGACTTCGATGCAATTCTAAAAGAATCGTTGAACTTAATACGCAACTCAAAAACTAACGGTAAAATAGAAGTTATTGCCACAGAAAGTATAGCATTAGGGAATGGGAAACAGGCTAATAATCCATGGTTACAAGAATTGCCAGATCCAATCAGCAAAGTATGTTGGGACAATTATGCTTCAATTTCACCAAAGCAAGCCAAAGAAATGGACTTGAGTAATGGTGATTTACTACAGATTGGTGAATTGGAAATTCCGGCATTTATTCAGCCCGGACAGGCTTATAAAACTATTTCAGTGGCATTAGGTTATGGCAAAGAAGTTTGTGGCCCAGTTGGGAAGAATATTGGGGTTAACGCCTACAGGTTGCTAACACAGAATATGAGCAATTTCCAAAATTATTTATCAGTTAACGAGATTAACAAAACTGGTAAAAATCAGCTACTTGTTCAAACACAAACCCATCACTCAATGGAAGGGCGTTCTTTTGTAAGAGAGGCTAATGTTGAGGAGTTCAAAAAAGACCCGGTTTCAGGAAATGAAAAGCACCATGAATTTAACGAACATGCCAAAAGTTTGTATAAAAAGCATGAATATAAAAGTCATCACTGGGGAATGGCCATTGACCTTAGCACCTGCACTGGGTGCAGTAATTGCGTTGTGGCCTGTCAGGCTGAAAACAATATTCCGGTAGTTGGCAAAGATGAAGTGCATCGTGTGCATGAAATGCATTGGTTAAGAATTGACAGGTATTACAGTGGTGATGAAAATGAGCCTGAAGTTGTTTTTCAACCTGTAATGTGCCAGCATTGCGATAATGCACCTTGTGAAAATGTTTGTCCGGTGGCAGCCACCAACCACAGTGAAGAAGGATTAAATCAAATGATTTATAACCGTTGTATCGGAACTAGGTACTGCAATAACAATTGCCCTTATAAAGTACGGAGATTCAACTGGTTTAACTATACCGAGGCAGGAACTTTAAAAGGGAATCTTCATGATTCTGCGGGAATGACTAATGATACACGCAAGTTAGTTCTGAATCCGGATGTGACAGTTCGCTCACAAGGAGTAATCGAGAAATGTTCATTCTGTATTCAACGGATTCATAAAACAAAGTTGGATGCAAAAGCGGAAAAGCGAAAAATAAATGACGATGAACTACAAACTGCCTGTTCGCAGTCATGCCCTTCAAATTCAATTGTTTTTGGCGATATGAATGACCCAGGTAGTGAGATTAGCAAACTCATTAGCAGCGAAAGAAAGTATAACCTGTTGGAAGAAATTTATACTCAGCCATCAGTACATTATTTAACCAAGATCAGAAATAAAAAAATATAGATAATGGATTTTTCACCAATAAGAGAGCCTTTAATAAAAGGGAAGAAAACCTATCGAAAGATTACCGATGACATTCTTCATCCGATGGTTAACAGGCCGGGGAAATACTGGTATATGGGAATTACAATATCAAGTTCGGCTCTTCTCTTCGGAGTAGTCATGATATTCTGGACCATATGGCAGGGAATCGGAACTTGGGGACTCAACCGAACAATTGGCTGGGGCTGGGGAATTACCAACTTTGTTTGGTGGATCGGAATCGGTCATGCCGGAACATTCATTTCTGCTATTCTTCTCTTATTCAGACAGAAATGGAGAACAAGTATAAATAGATCAGCAGAAGCAATGACTATTTTTGCTGTAATCTGCGCTGGACTATTCCCTATTATTCACATGGGAAGGCCATTACTTGCCTTTTTTATTTTCCCCTATCCCAATACCCGTACCTTATGGGTAAATTTCAATTCTCCACTGCTTTGGGATGTGTTTGCCATTTCCACCTATTTTATGGTATCACTTCTATTCTGGTATGTTGGAATGATTCCTGACATAGGTACATACAGAGACCGGATCAAATCAGGATTCAAAAAAGTAGTATATAATGTTCTCAGTTTTGGATGGAAAGGTTCGGCACGACAGTGGCATAGACATGAAGTAATTTCATTGATCCTGGCAGGATTGGCAACACCACTGGTACTTTCAGTTCACAGTATTGTAAGTATGGATTTTGCTACAGCAATTATTCCCGGATGGCATACCACCATATTCCCTCCATATTTTGTTGCAGGGGCAATTTTCTCAGGATTTGCCATGGTTTTAACACTTATGCTTATTACGCGAAAAGCCCTCAACCTGGAAGATTACATCACAGTTGGACATGTAGAATCAATGAACAAAATAATCATTGCAACCGGTTCAATTGTTGGAATTGCATATCTATCTGAACTTTTCATATCGTGGTATTCAGGGGTTGAATATGAACAATTTGCATTGATGAACCGCGCTACCGGACCTTACTGGTGGGCATATTGGATTATGATGACTTGTAATGTTATTTCTCCCCAATTCTTTTGGATAAAAAAATTGCGTAGAAACCTCACGTTTACTTTTATCATGTCAATTGTAATAAATATTGGAATGTGGTTTGAACGTTTCGTGATCATTGTAACCTCTCTTCACCGAGATTTTCTGACTTCAAGTTGGGCCATGTATAAACCAACTATCGTTGAAGTTGGCATTTTTATTGGAACACTTGGATTATTCTTTACAGCATTCCTCCTGTTTATCCGTGTTTTCCCAGTGATAGCCATTGCTGAAGTAAAATCGGTTTTAAAAACAGCAGGAGAAAAAGAAGAGAAAAAAATAAAGAAAGCAACATGGAAAATAATAAATACATAACGATTTCTTTTGATGACGAAAAGCCAATGCTTCAAGCTGTGAAAGAGCTGAAGGCTACCAATATCGTTATCGATGATGTATTGACACCATTTCCCGTACACGGTCTTGATAAATTATTGGATATGAGGCAATCCCGAATTCCAACAGTCGGATTTATTTTCGGAGCCATTGGTGCTATATTCGGATTTGGTTTTCAGGCTTGGGTATTTACGAAGGATTATCCCCTTATAATTGGTGGAAAACCTTTTCTTTCGGCACCAGCATTTATCCCAGTTACATTTGAAATGACTGTTTTAACCGCTGCCTTAGCAATGGTTGCGGTATTCCTCATAAGTTCAAAATTAAGACCCCGTAAAAAGTTTGAACCGATAGATAACAGGATTACCGATGATCGATTTGTGATTTTAATTGATTCTGAAAATTGTGATGAAAATAAATTGAGGGAGACACTATATGGAATTGAAATTACAGAAATAAAATAAATAATTACCAGCATGGAAGATCAATTTGAATTAAAGAAAAAATATAAAATAGTGTTGCTTGTGTTAGCGGCAATTGGCTTGCTGGCTGCTATAATTTCAATAGTTGTTTTTAAAGATAGTAGTTCTCGAATTTGGGCAAACGTACTCTTAAATAATCTCTACTTTCTGGCTATTGCTTTGGGAGGAGGATTCTTTCTGGCTGTTCATAAATTAGCATGGGCTGGCTGGCACACTACAATTGTCAGGCTACCCGAGGCCATGACCTCTTTTCTTCCTATTGCAGCCCTATTGATGTTATTACTCTTTTTCGGAATGAAAGATATTTACCATTGGGCAGACTCCTCTCATCATGATAAAATAATAGAAGGGAAATCTGCTTTCTTGAATATTCCTTTCTTCTTCATTCGTATGGCAGTCTATTTTGCCGGATGGATTCTTATTTTGATGTATATGAAAAAGAATTCAACAGCCTTAAACGAAACCAATGATTTAAAATATCATAAAAGGGGAAAAGTATTTGCCGGAATATTTATTGTGTTTTTTGCCCTTACTATTTCGACAAGTAGCTGGGACTGGATAATGTCTATCGATGCGCACTGGTTTAGCACATTGTTTGGCTGGTATGTTTTGATTGGCGTTTTTGTAACAGGAATTGCTTTTATGATTTTGTTGATTTGGTTTTTAAAAAGAGCTGGATTATTACAATCTGTCAACAAAGAACACATCCACGATATGGGCAAATATCTTTTTGGTTTTAGTATTTTCTGGACCTATTTATGGTTTTCTCAGTACCTCTTGATTTGGTATGGACACATACCGGAAGAAACCATTTATTTTATTCAACGACTGGAAGACTTTAAGATTCTGTTCTTTGTGAATCTTGGACTGAATTTTATTGTACCACTTTTTGCTTTAATGACGACAAAGTCAAAAAGGAATATAAACTGGTTGGCAGGGGTTGCTTTTGTAGTTATGATTGGGCATTGGATAGATTATTATCAAATGATTATGCCAGGGGCTGTGGGAGAAGAAGCTGGCATTGGGCCAATTGAAATAGGAATGACATTGTTATATGCAGGCATTTTCCTATTTGTCATTTTTAGGTCATTGGCAAAGTCTCCACTCACACCAAAAAACGATCCGTTTCTGAAAGAAAGTTTAAATTATGAATCGTAATTATTGAATTGTATGGTCATTAATATGCAGAATAAAATAATAAATATTGGTAAAATCATTTTTTCAATATTTATTTTAAGCCTTTTGTTTTCGTGCGACAGAGATAGGAATAATCCTGGCTATCAGTATATTCCCGATATGGTTTATTCTCAGGCTTATGAAGCAGATAGTGAGAATCCGGTATTCAATGACAGCATGACTAATCTTGTTCCGGTTGCTGGTTCTATGCCACGTGACATGGTGGCTTTTCGGTTTGATGTAACGCCTGAGAATAGATTATTTGCAGGGCAAAATCTTTTGGCTGAAGCTGAGATCAATATGAAATTCGTTTTTGAAGGTAAAAAACTTTTTACCACTTTTTGTAAGAATTGCCATGGTACTTTGGGTAAAGGAACAGGTTTTCTTAACAAAAGCGGGAAGCTACCAGTTCAACCTGCTGACTTAACACAAGAGCGATTGGTTAAGGCTTCCCGGGGAGAAATATTTCATGTACTAACAACAGGCTATGGTCTGATGGGAGCTCACGGAGCACAAATAGCCGAAATTGACAGATGGAGGATCGTGGAGTATGTTAAGGTGAAAATACAAAAACAAAAAATGGGTGAACGAACTTTAGCCGCAGCAAACCCTGCCCTGAATGAACCTTATGCTGATTTCGAGGCACGTATTGCAAAAACTTTTCCAAGAACAGCTGGGATTGGACCAGTTACAAGTATGCAGCTGGAAGCCATAAATGCTGCAATGGCTGCCGAAGGTCAAGAGCTATTTAAAATAAAATGTTCTTCATGCCATAAGCCAACCCGAAAATATGTTGGCCCGGCGCCCAAAGGGATTCTTGATCGTAGAAACCCAGAATGGATTATGAATATGATCCTAAATCCGGAAGAAATGGTTGCCAATGATCCAATTGCAAAAGAGCTGTTGAAAAGATACCTGTCACCGATGGCAAATCAGAACCTTACAGAAGATGAAGCACGAAAAGTGCTTGAGTATTTTAGAACTTTAAACTGATAATTAATATCACAATTTATATGCTTATCGATTATTAACCAAAATAAATTGACATGAAAAACTATCTTCTTTTTATTGTTTGTCTCGCGTTTGTTTTTTCACTTTCCTGTAGCCAGCAAAGTAAAAAAGCGAGCACTGAAGAAACCAAAACAGTTGAAACTGTTGACGCTAAAGGTATGTCTGGAATCTCAGATGATGTTTCTAAAAAGAATATTTTGCAAATTGCAGTAGGATCACCAGATCATACAACCTTAGTGGCAGCAGTTCTTGCAGCCGGACTGGAAGATGTTCTTGCTAATCCGGGGCCGCTAACCGTGTTTGCACCAACCAATGAAGCTTTTGCAAATCTTCCCGAAGGAGTTGTAGATTTTCTTCTAAAACCAGAAAATAAGGACTCGTTAATCCATATAATTACTTACCATGCAGCACCCGGAACTTACAAAGGGAAGATGCTTAAAAGGATTATGGGTATCGGACAAGCCACTGGAGAAAAAGTGGATGTGGTAGTAAAAGATGGAGTTACAACTGTCAATGGAGCCAATATTATTGCTTCTGTAGATGCATCTAATGGAGTGGTTCACATTATTGATGCTGTATTGTTACCTCCTGGAAAATAGCAGATATATAAGAGAGATATCTCGGTTCTGTCTGTAAAGTCATAAACTATATTTAGACACTTGGTGAAACAGTGTCTAAATATAGTTTATGTGATAGTGCTATTCATCAACATATTTTCACCACATCAATATTTAATATCTGCCCCAACTTTCCAATTTTGTCGGCAATATGCCCTACACCAATAGCACAGTGGTGGGCAGGTCCTTGTTTCGACCATTGATTCATAAACTCTTTTGCACCTATTGAAAATTTATAGCGACTGTTTGTATTTCCTATCTGCAGGATTGGTCCTGAAACTGATTCACCCTCGGCAAGCAAAAGAAATATGCCATCGTTCCCTTCAACAACAGAGAGTAAAGTTACCGGACCATTTTTTACGTTCATTTGTATCGACAATCCTTTTCCAGGCTTCCCATGATATACCGGCAAAGGTACAAGCTTCACTTTCTCTTCAGCAATGGCAAAATGAGCAGGGCCATCGTGTCCCAAATAAACTATGTCATCTTTAAAATCCATTAGATAAAATTCAGAAAAAGAACCTCCTGCACCAAATTCAGCCATTATTTTCATGGCTTGTGCATTTTTCACTTCACACTCCCCGGCTATAGGAATATTTTTTCCAGTTAATAATGTGTTTCCGGCAATTACTGAGGTAACTATATTTTCATAATCGTTGCCAGACTCGCCTTCGTAATAATAAGCCATTGAACCCAGCTTACGGTTTTTTACTAATTTATCCAGAGCTAGTGATGTTCTTGCAGCGCGTTCTATTTCTGCAGTTTCACATTCCGGCGAAACATCGAATGTGATGTTAAACTCCTCAATTTTGGAAACTATTTCAAGGTCACTTGCTTCATCTCGATACTTTTTCAATTCACACATTTCCAGCAACTCTATGTGTGTACCAAATACAGCCGATTGTTTGGTTATGTCGGTGTAAACATCCAGCATTCCATTGTAATAGTGACCCAAAATACCCAAGCGGTTATTTTGCATAGATGCTGCAACACTTGCGGCTTCTGTCCATGCTTTTATTTCACTCCATGCTTCTTCATCCTGTAAATATCCGCTTACAATATTATATTGAATATTAGAACGATTAAATACCGCTGCAATCTCGGGGACAGAACATGCCTGACAATTTTCTAACCAAACACCTGTCATTTTACCTCGGTCACCCAGCTTGTTAAATGCTTCGTAATCCAGTTGTGCCACCGGCTGAAGATTCAGAATAACTACCGGAACTTTCAACTTTTGCGCCACAGGCAAAACAGTTGATGATAAAGCATAGGTTGAAACGTACAGAAATACAATTTCAACATCCTGCGATTTCAGGAAGTCGGCAGCTTCACGTGCTTTTACGGGATTATCAACCATTCCGGCATCCACCACCTCTACTCCAAAACCAGCTATTTTATTTTTTATTTGTTCCTGGTATTTTTTCAGATTGGCAAGCAATCCGTCAAATTGTGCCCAATACGTATCAAGTCCTATTCCAAATAATCCTACTTTAATTTCTGAGCTCATTATTAAATGATTTGATATGGATTTTTTGTATTCTCAACTTCAAAATAACACTAACTAACAATGAATTAAAATACATGTTTTGACAAAACCATTGCACAATTTGACATATGAAAATTCTTTTCTTATTCGCTATCAACTTAAAATGCTCAATCTGAGTAAAGCTACAGACCAATCCTGCTTACCGCTTCAAAGATCGCATCAATCTTATCATCCGTAACCTTATCATCCATGTTAATACAACAGACTCCGGTGAGCAAAGGATTTGCAGATTCTGCAACCAGTTTTATTATTGTATTCTGAATTTCATTTACTGACATATCAAGCAATTCAACCGGACTTAAACGCAGATTAAAAAATGTGTTGGGTAAGTGCTTTCTTAAAAGAGCAACATCTCCTCCCCAGCCTAAATCAAGGAAATCCAGTTTAGGAAGTTTGGCAAATGATTCGGCATAACGGTGAGGGTCGTTGCCGCAATAATGAATGCCACAATATTCTTTCCCCAGGCTCCACTTTGCATCAATGGGCATCAGAAATTGTTCGTAATCTTCGCAGGAAACCATGGTATGCGAACATTCGGAATGCAGGAAAACTGGTTTTGGTAAATGTCTTACGTTTCTTGTAACAGAGATTGAAGTAGTGCCGGTTTCTGCTGCCACAAGGTTGGTGAATTTTTCAATTACAGTGGCAATGGAATTGAAATAGCTTTTTACCTCATCCGGAGTCATTAGCATATCCATCATAACTTGTTCACCACGCAAATCCATGGCAATATTCAGCACTCCACCCCAGTTCACATCACCTGTCAGGTAGCCGTATTTTGTCTTCAGACTTTCCGTAAGGTTGGTAAAATCTTTATACACCTTCGATCTAAATGCTGCATCCGCATCAATTTCCAGCGTTTCCCGGTTTGCTGCGATTACAGCAGGCGGATGATTCTCTGTATATTTAACTTCACAGCCCAGCATTTCAGAAAGCATAAATCCTGCAGCAAGATGCACTGCGCCAATTTCCGGTTTTGCTTTGTCCTTGTCAGTTCCAAGTCCGTATTTTCCCCAGCGATCGTATAACTCCTTTTTCATTCGCTGTTCGCTTTCCACCCTTTTTAGTGGATGGAAGAAGAAATCTCTATCGAAGGTTATTCCAGTGTTTTTGTGCCACCATTCAGGTGCGAGAACTATGTCAACTGGAATTTTATGTTGTTTTGCAGTTTTCATTATTATCTAAGGACTTTCGTATCCCCACATCCATTTTCCAGGTTAATATCCATATTTGGTTTATTGATTTTCCACGCTCCGGCAGTAAAATCGGGTACTTTAATGGAATTTGAATTATTCTGTACCGACCACTCCGATAATTCGACTACCGAACTAAAAGCTGCTGCATCATATACATCCTGATCGAGCGGTAAACCCGTTCGTAAACAATCGATGATATGCCACACATTAATTAAGTCGGATCCACCGTGACCACTTTGGAGGTTTGCTCCCAATCCTTTTCTGAATTCTTCGAATTTATAGAGTAATCCGGGTTTGTATTTTTGCATCAGTTCATCATAGGTCTTTTTGTCTGTCCATTTATGATTTCCAGTAGAAATACGAGGTGGAGTGGGATCGTATAAAACAGATCCTTTTGTTCCGTATACACCATGCATAAGATTATGTGGAGAAGGCGAAGTGGCATCGTGCTGAATATTAAGGGTGCGCCCTTGTTTTGTTTTTATAAGCATCGAACTCATATTTCCCCGGTATTCCATTTGGGCAAATTCTTCGAAAAAAGGATCATTTTTGGCTAGTTCCTTCGCCTTTTCTTTCATCATAAAATCTTTGCTCTCTACTGAAACCATAAAATCTAAACGGTCGCCGCGATTGATGTTCATCATTTGTGCGATTGGTCCCATGCCGTGAGTAGGATAAATATTCCCTTTTCGAGAACCGTACATTCTCAGCCACCACATGTTCCAATACATATTTTTACCAAAGTTGTTCCCCACTTTACTGGTATTGTACGCGCCATCACCATGTACAATATCTCCAAAGAAACCTTGTTTTGCCATGTTTAGTGTGGTAATATGGAAGGGCATAAAAGAATAATTCTCCATCATCATACAGTGTCTCTTTGTACGTTCCGAAGTTTTTACGATATCCCAACATTCATCTATTGTTACGGCAGCCGGTACTTCTGTTATAACATGCTTCCCTTGTTCCATGGCATAAACCGCCATTTTTGCATGCATGTAGGTTGGAGTTGTAATCAATACCAGGTCCAAATCTTTACGTTCGCATAATTCTTTCCATGCATCATCTGAACCGGAATAGTATTCAGGATTATGATCCGTCTTTTCCAGCTTCTTTTTTATTTTTTCAAATCGTTCTGGAAGAACATCTGCGGCAGCTTTAATCTCCACATCCGATACACGGGATATTGTTCCAGCATGGTGAGATCCACGATTTCCCGTGCCTATTATTCCCATTCTAACCGTACTAATTTGTGGGGCAGCATAACCCGACATATTAAATCGTTGAGCATGGTTATTTTGATATTCTTCAATTCGTTTGGGTAAATCGTTGAAGTTTTTTTCATCTTCTAAACTTTGGGCATACAAAACATTTGCCGCTGGAAGACTTAATCCTGCCAGACCAGCCATTTTTATAAAATCTCTTCTGTTATTCTTCATATTGTTAGTTCCTTAAGTTCTGGCTTGGTATAATCCTTTAATTAAGCTACCATTCTCTTGTCCCACTTATTATTAACGCATATCAAACTTCAGTGAAAACTGGTTGCTCTCCTCTGTACGATAATGTTTGAGGACGGGAGAGTATGTCGATACATCAATTCTGTTCTCCTTCGGAAAGAATTTTAGGATTCGCAGGTAGCCCTGTCCCCCTTTTTCAGACTGAAAATCGGCTAAGAGTTGATGTACCTCATTTCCCTTTACTCCCTTGCTGGTGAGACGTGCATTGGGTTCGGTATGGCCACACAGAACCATAAAGATTTTTTCGTGCTGACTGACTACTTTCTGCCACATATCTTCTCCTCCATTTCCGTCAATGTCGTATCCAATTTTATTGAATCGTGTGCTATTCCCCGTAAGGTAAGCATGTGTGACAATGATGCATTGGTGCCTGGGGTGCGAAGCAATAACTTTGTTTGCCCACTCAAGAGCTTCATCGCGCGGCTTGAATTCCAGACTCAGGATTAAAAACTTCATCCCGCCACCTTTGAATTCCAGGTAATAATTATCGGAACGATCATCCAGATTTCCTCCATAACTATAAATGGGATTTGCCTCAAATCGCGAAGGGGGGAAGAAGTCGTTTAGCTTTGTCTTACGCGAATGGGCGGTGCCTGGCTTTTTTTCGCATCCCATATCATGGTTTCCAAGGCTCAAAAGATAGGGAACCAAATGTTCAATTGTCATAAAAGCCGTGTCAGCAATCATCCATTCTCTGGAATCGTCATACTGAACAATATCCCCAAGATGTGCAACCATCTCGATATTAAGATCCTCGTGATTATCCTTGATCCACTGGGTTTGAGCATAGAAACATGAACGCTGATCTGGGATATTAAAACGTTTCTGAGTCGATTTTTCACGAACGTCAGCATAACACTGAGTATCGGGTAACACGACAAGTGTAAACGGTTCACTTACCTGTCCTTTTCGAAGGGAAGCACATCCGCTGTTCAAAACCAAAATAGCGACGAATGCCAGCGACAAAAGCATCCTCATTCTCTTATTTAAATTTTCATATTTCATAAATAGCTTGTTAACTTAATTACTATTCGCAAATTAATTCCCCAATTGCTCCTTTAACCATTTGGGTCGGTCTGTTGTAATGTTTTTCACTACCAAATTAAACAATCGTTTTGTTTCTTGTGGATCATTCACCGTCCAAGCCCATACATCCAAACCGTTTTTATTGGCCAAATCAACCATTTCTTTATCTATTGCTCCATGATTAACATTTATTCCGTCTAACCTGGCTTCCTTTGCTTTTGTTAATTTTCCAAGAATATCTTTCTTTGAACCGGAAAGATAATAACAGTCATTTTCCGGGAATAATCTCTTTGCTTCCACAATGGTTTCCCAATTAAAAGCAATAAATACAAGCCTGCTCTTTTTTTTCGTTTTTAAAACCAGTGTTTGTAAATAAGGCAGAATTTCCATACCCGCTTTAATTTCCACAACCAAATATTTTCCTTTTGGAGTTGTTCTTATCAGTTGTTTTAAATAAGGGATTTTTTCTCCTTTGTATTTTTCTCCTTTAAAACATCCTACATCCAGTTTTCTTAAATCTTTTGCTAAAGAATTTCTCACTTCATAGTTTTTTCCGGAAACACGATTTGTATTGCCATCGTGAATAACCACAATCTTATGGTCTTTACTAAGGCGAATATCACATTCTACCATATCGGCACCCAATTCCCAGGCCAGTTTAGTGGAGGCTAAAGTGTTTTCAGGTGCCAGAGAAGAGGCTCCCCTATGTGCAATATATTTTACCTGAGCAATTGATATATTCGCAAAAATGCTACATAAAAGAATTAAAAATATTCTCATTCCATTAATAATTAAATACTTGAATATCTAATTTGAAAAATATATACCGAATATCGTTCGGTCAGAGTGCAAGCACTATTCAATTCCGGTCAAATTAGTATAACCCCAGTCATAAATGCTTTATATGCCTTTGCTCTGGCGGGAAAGATATCCCTGTTTCTTTCGATTTCTCATCTAAGTGAACGTAGCTCTTCCGTACTCCTTAATCATTTTATTCATCTCATTATTATTTTAAATTTTTAAAACTGTTATTTTCAAATTCCGTTACCTAAACCCTGTTAAGCCACAATCATTATTGAAATTACTCACTAAGACTAAAGGATGTTAGAACTTCACATTGATATTTAAAACTTACAATTCCTTTTGCATTTGTTTTATAGCTTTGTTTTTTATCTCCATTCACTGTTAAGTTATATGTTGAATTTGGTTTGAGTCCTGCCAATAAAAATTTGTAATCCCCTTTAGAGTTAAGTATCCAATTTCGCTTATTACTCCATTCCCTTATCTTTATTTTTATGGGAAGTGAATTCCCGCGTGTTACTGTTAATTCTTCAATATTCTGATTATTGGGATAGAAAAGCAAGCTATTGCCATTCATGTCAACACCAAAGCTTTGGGTGTTATCCAGTGTGAAATTTTTGGTGGAAATCTGATACTTATTCTCGCTAAGCTTTATGTTGTACACTTCGTCTCGCAGCGTGTACTTAAATGCTGTACCGTTTAACTCCTGCAGCATATTTGGCTCTAATCCCATTCTGTCCCACATGGGCCTGATACCATAAATATCGCGGTATAATGCCGTTATTGTGGTACTGCTGCCTGCTAAAATATCGCTCCCGATACCTTCTTGCGTTTTGCGGGCAAAACGTTGCGATGAGAGCCCGTCTTTGTTGTATTGACGAAGAATATTTTTAATGTATTTCAGCGCGATATCTTTATCATACTTCACATACGATCTGATTCCTAAATAACCCCAGCTTGGAAAAATATCTCCATTTTCATAGTTCGGGAATGGCCACATAACAGGCGGATGAACCTCCTCTAATTTAAAAGATTCGTAACAAAGTGGCCAGTGAAACAGGTTTTCGGCTTTGGCTTTGTTTTCTATTTGATCCAGGATCGCTTTGATCCTTTGAGGATCGTCGCAAATACCAAAGGCAATTGCTGCAAAGTTAACCGGCGTCACCAAATTATCGCCGTGCAAGGATCCGTCTTTATCGCGCCAGTAGATATATTGTTTCTTTTCTTCCGACCAGAATCCACCCACTTGTACCGGCTTATTAAAAGCTTCTTTTAATCTTGAGGCAACGCTTGAATAGTAGTCGGCTTTTTCCTTATCGCCAAGCACCAATTCGCATTCTGCCCAAAGGTTTAGTGCTTCATACATCTGGGCATTTACAAAGGCATTTTCGAAACTTGCCCAAATAACATCTAGCCAGTCGCTACACTTTTCTTCTCCGGTATTGTTATTCAGCATTTCAAAAATACCATTGTTGTTCGAATCTCTTTTTATCAGCCAGTTCAGCACTTTTTCGCAGCTCTGCTTATGCTCTTTTAACCAGTCTACATCGCCATTTTGATGGAACTGCTCAACGGTATTGATTACCTGCCCGGGTTGGGCATCAATCGTATATCCCCATGGAGCATCGTAATAACCTGTTTTGAAATTGTAGTTACTGTTTTGCCTCTCAGGTACATTGTGCCAGCGCGCCAGTACCCTGCCATCTTCTTCTATGGCCTGGTCTCTTTCCTGATCAAGGGTTGAAGAAAAGTTATCGGTATAATTTCGGTCATTCACCGCCATCCCTATTTGGGCAAAGAAAGGCTCGTGTAAGCATTTCCAGTTTGTAATCCATCCGTTGGCACCAATAATATTTTGGTCAATCACACCATACCTGCCTGTTGTGTTAAGAAGTTCCCGCACAGCTATCGCATCAATACCAACCAATGTACCCCTGTCGTATTCTTTGTCGTAATCAACATAACTGAGTTCCAGTTTAATTTCCGTACTTCCTTTTTTTACTTCAAAAGGAGTAAACACATCAGGTTTGCCGTTTACAAAACGGTTTAGGTTGTAGCGCTGTCCAAGTTCCGAAGGGGTGAGGTACTGGGTAAATACAAAGGTACTATCCATGCCATGGCTAAATGCACTGGCAATACTCTCCCCAGTTTTAGAACTTGCGTCAATCCGGAAACCATCACCCGATTCAGGTTCCCAGAATGTTACGCCATTGGTATGTACCCCGTAAGTATCATCGATATTCTTTAGGTACTTGCACCAGACCATTCCGCCGGTGTTCAAAATCCCACCCTTCCATGTAGAAAGATGGGAGAAGTTCCATGCTGGCATAGCCATTTTATCCAACTTTCCGCTTTGGTTGTATTCTCGCTTAATATTCCATAAAATCTGCTTGTCGCTCAAGGTAAACATCCAGGTTTCGGTAATACTCATTTCCTCATCACCAAAAACAATATTACTTATTTCAATTGTGTTTCCCTTGACCAAAACTTCTGCCTGCTTCTTTGAATCCAGCGAGGTATATTGATTGGTCTCAGTTTTTATGGAGGTGAATACTCCTGATTGCGAGATTGTATTTCGGCCATTAACAATCACTTGACTGATTTTACAACCTTTACTGTAATCGATTTGTAACCGGAGAAGATCTGCACCGTCTGCGATTCGTATTGTTTTTGTCACAAGATTGTGTTCTAAAACTGTTGCATGTACTGAGATTGTTAAGAACATCAGCACTATAATTAAAATATTTTTCATTTTCATAAATATTCGTTTTTAACCAACTAATTAAAGACAAATTAATACTTCCCATGTTTTTTACATAGCTCAATAAACTTCAATACCCTTTCCGGGGCAACGTCGTTTTGGATAATGTGTGCTGGTGAAATCATGTAGCCACCACCTTCACCCAAAATGGAAATTTTTTCGATGATGTCTTTTTCCAGCTCTTCATCTGTTCCATTAGGTAACAAATTCTGTTGGTCAATAGCACCCCAGAAGGCAAATATATCGCCAAAACCATCTTTCATATCTTTGGGTAAATGCCCCGGCACATCAGGCTGAACAGGATTAAACACTTCAAATCCCATTTCTCGTATATCTTTTAAAAGAGGAGCGACCGCACCATCGCAATGCAGAATAAGAATAATATCGGGATTGGCTGCTTTGAAGCGTTGATTCATTTTAGCATAAAAAGGTTTTAGCTGTTCACGAAAAGTATCCAGATCCATGATTAAACTTTGTTGCGTTCCAAAATCATCGCCAAACCAAATGGCATCTACCCCTTTTTCAATTAAGCGCAATCCAATTTGTGTCTGAAACTCTGCACAGGCTTCAAACAAGGGCTTCACATATTCGGTTTGCATCATCATATCAATCAACAATTTCTCCATCCCAACCAGTTGCTGAGCCAATGAAAAAACAGTTACTTCGATATCGCCAAATACAAGGTATTCATCGTGGTATTTTTTAACCAATGCTTCCGCATCACGATAACGGCCGGGCGCGTCCACATCAGGAAAAACATAAGCATCAATATCTGCTTTGGTCTGAACATGGGCTAAGGGGTAATCTCTTACTTCAACATAAATGTCACCCTGACACATAAGCATTTTATACTCGTTGTACCAGTGCCCGTTTTCGTCTTTTTCAATTTTAAAATCGTCCGAAACTGAAGCTCCGGTTACCACCACATCGCTACCCATTGCCACGCGCAATTCGTTGGAACTAATCCGGTAAGTAACATCTTCGTACAAATTTTCGGTATAAGTAGCCGGAATCCCAAGTTCTTTACTAAAATGCTCGTATAACTGTCTGCACATTTCAAATTGAACAGGAACCCGATCTGGTTTTCCTTCTATTTTGCCAAAGGCCCTTAATACTCTTTCTCTTGAATTCATAATTATACTTTTATTGGTCTTTCTTAGTCTTGATGAAATACTTCTTTTAATTCAATAACAACAGGTGAATTATCGGGATTAACATCCATAATATCGGACATAAAATCCCACCATTTTTTTACAATTTCTGTTTGAGGCAGATTATCTGACGTATGGTTATCAGCCAATTTCTGAATTGCAAAAAGAATATTGGTCTCTTCATCAAGAAAAATAGAATAATCAGACACACCGGCTTTGATGAGTTCTTCACTTAATTCAGGCCATATTTCGTCGTGCCTTTTTTGATACTCTTTTTCAAATCCGGATTTTAGTTTCATTTTAAAAGCTACACGTTCCATCGTTTCTATTTTAGGATTATCCGTATTTCTACCTAAGTTTATTTTTTTTATCCTGAATATCAATCAATTTGCAGATTGAGTATACAGACTTCATACTATATTTTAATCGAATTTAAACTCACCCCATGTCATCTACATTCTATAATTTAAAAAATAGCAATGAACTACCCCGGGGCAGAGCCCACGAGGTATCAAAAAAGAGTCAGTTGAC
>CBDVCE010000039.1:0-48364 GCA_965372405.1 uncultured Sunxiuqinia sp. | reverse complement strand
AAACTTTCCTCTATACCCCGAGGCAGAGCCTCGAGGAATTCTCTTGATTAAAAAACTAAACACCAAATATGATAAATCTTTGAACTTAGGTTCTGTAAATACCCCATCAGGAGAATATGAAAAAAATGAAGAGGGGTTAATGTTTTTGTATAAATATAACCCGGTAAAAGAAAACGACTTATACACTTTTACTATTCGAGATGATTTTGATTTAGAAGAAGGTGAAGAAATAAGATTTATACTCATGCTCAAATCAAATGAATCTTTTGAAGCAAAAATCTTTTTAAAATCGAAAGGTTTTGTCAGTATTGATTATATGAAAGGAAAATTAAAAAATTAAATTATGCCATTCTGTACAACTTGTGGAAATGAATTCGATAATGGTATCAAGTTCTGCCAGTCCTGTGGGAATGCCACAACAAATTCAGAACCACAACAAAATGAAATTAAGCCTGAAGTTGAAAAGAAGAAAGGCAATTACACGAAAGAAGGTCGAAAAATTATTGATTCTGGACCAAGACCAAATACACAATCAAAACCGGATTTCAAGCAATCGGCTATGCCTGGCCAGCCTAAAAAGAAAAAACGAAGCTTTTTAGGTTGCCTGGGAAAAGGTCTACTTGTAGTTTTTGCATTACTGGTTGTTGGTATTGTTATCATTTGGAATCTACCAGATAGTGAAGAAGGTGAACTTACAGGTACAGATATACCTGGCATTGTTGATATTGAACCGGAAAGTGAAGTTTATTCACCAGAAATGAATCGTCAGGCTAGTAAAAGAAATAAACCCAAACTAGCACCTGATGACGAAAATGCTGCAGATAAATACCGTAATGGCATCGAGGTTGAAGCCGATCAATTTAAAGCAGTCCAACTCTATGAAAAATTAGCAAAGAAGGGAGATCTGAATGCAATGATCGAACTCTCCGATTATTACGAACAAGGAATATGGGTGAAGAAGGACCCTAAAAAAGCAAAGAAGTTATTACAAAAGGCTGCTGATAAAGGATCTGAGGCTGCTAAGTGGCAATTGGAATTTTTAGATAGTGAGAAATAATCTGTAGAATCATGAAAATAATAGATATAAAAATACTGCTTGTCCTTTTAGTGCTTTTTTCGGGTAGCTTTTCGTATGGTCAAAATACAACAGACGAATTGAAAGGAACTAGTGCAGCTTATCTAAAAGCGGAGGGTATCAAAGCAGTAGAATCAAACTTGGTTAAGGCACTGGGTGCGGAAGCTAACAGTGGCGCTGTTACGAAAGCAATGACGAAGTTTTGGGAGGCAGCTAAAGGACTTGATAAAAAACAGGTACAAGCCCTTGCACAACGCTTTTCTAATGCCTCAAAAACAAGTATTAAACAGCTTGTTAATTTATCTCCAAGTCAATTAGGCAGTTATGTTAGAGATGTTACCAGCAAAATAAAACTCGATCCAAAAACCTTAAAAAATATCATTTATGGTGCCGGTAATAAAGCTGGAAATGCAACTTTGAGAATTTTGTCCGAAATGGACAATGTTATTGCTGAAACGGGAACAGTTTCTGTTGAATTACTTAAAAAAATGAGAAGTGAAGCTGCAGGATTGGATCCAAAACAGGCCAGTGCTTTTTATGACTTACTGAAAAGTAAACTTTCTAAAGATTGGACGGATCTTAAAGATTTAAAAAATCCTCAAAAAGGATTGGGCAAATATGTAGGTACTGTGGTTGACGGAGCTTTTGTGCTATCTGATGCTTACGATATATATTACAGTGATGAGGAGGCTGAAGTGAAAGCCATTAAAGCTACAGGTAAAATAATAGACTATAGCGCAAGTACAGGAGCAGGAGTTGCCAGTGCAGCACTAGGAGGCGGGCTTGGAGCAGGTTTGGTTATTGCTTTTAGTGCCAACCGTGTCTCAACCCTTTACACCGAGATAGCCATGCTACAAAAAGAAAGGGAAGATGCTGCCAATGCGGAACAAAATGTAAAAATTAACAATGGAATATTGGTACGTCGTCAATTGGTGAACATCAGTAGTAAACTAAAATTGGGACAAATTGATAACGCCAAATTCTTACTTATAAAGGTTGAGAAGTATTTATTCAAACATAAGATTGAGAATAAAGAAATGCTTTTAAAATTGCACAATGAGTTGGAAGAAAAAGCCAAAAAAGCAGAACGAAACGAACTCATTAATCAGCTAATTAACACGACCCGACGTCCTTACAACAAGGCATTGAGCTACTATCGAAAAGGCGTTGAGTTAAATCTAGCCAAAAGGAATGCAACTGAAGCGCTTAAGATTTTGCAAAGTAATCTAAAAAGCTATCCTGAGATACACGATTTAAAAGCAATACCGAACACCAAGAAACTACTTAGTGCCATTAAAGAGAAAGTTGATGGTGCTACGAAATTGGTAATAACCGGTGTTTCGGCTCCAAAGAAAGTATATGTGGGGCAGTATATCCATATTCTTGCGAATGTACAAGGAGGTATTCCTTTTTACCGAGCTTTCGGACCTATCTCTGGAAATATCTCCAATGATTCTGAAGTAACTTTTTATTGGGAAGCCCCATCCAAACCTGGCAATCAAAAATTCAGGGTCAAGCTTAAAGATTGTATGGGCAGCACAGCTAGTTTTCCAGTGAGTATTGAGGTGGTTGAAAAGACCTATGAACTTCTCGAAGATAGCGAAGCAACAGGCGAGCAAATAGTAGATAATTCCCCAAAAGGACTGGCAGGTTGCTGGGTAGGGTGGAATCTTTGTGGGGATGGGATAATTCATTGTCCGATGTTTCAATATTTTTTCAAAATCGGCACAAAAAAAGATGTTCGCTTTTATTCCATTCAAACCTATGTACAAATTATGGAAGGGAAGTATTATGTTACATGTTTTGATGGGAGTTGTGATGATAATATTCGTAAAAATAGAATTAAGGGAGACGGCTGGAGCATAACTAAATTTAGATATCCAAATATTCCTGAGATCCCTGAAACGTCTGATGAAATGTATAAAAATCATATTCAAGGATTATTGGAAAAAATAAAAAATACGAAGGATGCGGATGAACGTTATTCATTACAGTCGCAGATTAGCGGAATAAATGTGCGGATTAATCAGAAAATATGGAGTCGTATTTTTTATGAAACAGCTTTAGAATGGACTAAGGAGAATAAGTGGGAGAATTTTAATTATCCAACTGATGAAGACCAGAACTATAACGGTTATGACGATTGGTGGATGTGTCCTGAAGAAGTACTCGTTCAATTTAAAAATGCCTTAAAAGCAAAATCAAGTTCTTAAAAATAAATTAATTATGGCATTCTGTTCAAATTGTGGAAATCAAATTAAAGAAGGCTCAGCCTTTTGTGGAGGTTGTGGAAACAAGACAGGGCAACAACAAGCAAATGTTGCCACACCACCACCTGCTCCACACGGAAAAGTTACTTTCGATGTGGTAAACCGCGAACGCTTAAACATGGTGAAAGTTGATTTAGAAAATGCAGCTTTTCGCTATGAAGCTGGTGCAATGCACTACATGAAGGGGAATCTGGAATTGGAATCAGACATTCCGAGTGTAGGAAAGATTTTCAAGTCGATGATCACCAAAGAAAAAATAGTAAAACCGGTTATTACTGGAACTGGAACCGTTTTTCTTACCCCTTCGTTTGGCGAGTTTACCATTCTCGATTTACAGAATGATGAATGGATTCTTGATCGGGGTGCCTATTACGCATCTGAATTGGAAGTAGAAATTGGAGCCTATACCAACCGAGCCATTAGCGCTTTGTTCTCGGGTGAAAAATGGTTTCAAACAATTATTGCAGGGACTGGGAAGGTCATTATTACTTCTGCCGGGCCACTTGAAGAAGTTGAATTAGTTAATGGCAAGCTGGTTGTTGATGGAGCTTTTGCTGTAGCTAGAACTTCAGGCATTGATTTGAAAGTAACAAAAGCAACACGAGGTATTTTCTCTACCATAATTTCCGGTGAAGGACTAGTCAATACGTTTAGTGGAACTGGAAAAATATTAATTGCTCCTGTTGACAATTACTTTAACACCTTAATTCATACTATCAATTCGATTAACTATAGTATACAAAGTTTGAATAAGGGATAACTTCTTTTTTAGCAATTACTAATAATAAACCCATTTAATGAAATCAAAAAGATGTAACACCTGCGGAAAGCCAATTGTGTCAGACGATAAATTTTGTCAACACTGTGGTGCTTCACAAAAAACTGTTACTCCTGTTTCAAAGCCTGCAATAACTGCTAAATCAAATAAATTATCCATGTCGTCTATTTTAAAGTGGATACTTATTGCTGTGCTAACAGGCCTGGTTTTTGGCTGGATTCGCTATTGGATTGGTTATTATATATTGATACAAGGAGTAATAGCTGGTTTCTTAATTCCATGGATGGTCAAAAAAACAGCAACAAAACAAATGGAAGTGCTGGCAAGTATTCGTTTTAAAATGGCCAATCTTCTTTTTTTCTCTTTTATATTAGCACAGGCTCTTGGTTTTGGCCTGGCACAACCTGTATTCGACCCCTTCAATTGGTTTTACCGGGTTTGGGATGGACAAGCCTCCGAAACTGTTTTTGGTATTTTTTCCACAGGTGGAGTCGTTCACGAAACCTTTTCCGATGGGTTAAGTGGGGGATTCTGGGTCTTCTTATGGCTCTTTGATCTGTTTTTCATGTTTTTCTTTATGCTAGTTTCGCTACCATTACCAACCTCCAAAAATAGATCATGATAAAATTTGTTCGCATACTTACTTTTTTGTTGGCAGCAGTCATTACTGTTATTAGTATATTTTATGTCGATTCGGAACAACAATTAGCGGAGGCAAAAGCGGCATACAGGACTGGGGATATGGATCAGGCAATTAGAAAAGCCAGGCGAGCCAGTTATGCATTTAATGATGATGATGGGAAGATAAGTGCCCTGTATATTCAGGCTCGAGCCGCTTCAAAATTAAGTTGGACAAAAAAATCAGTAGACTATTTGGATGAACTGTTATCTATCAATCAGGAGCATTTGAGTGGCTTATTATTTCGAGGAAAGCTTCTTCAACAGTTGGGACAAAACAAGGAAGCCTTGAATGATCTCAATCATGGACTAGAGCTTGGTAAGGGAAATATCTCCAACAATCAATATGCATATTTTTTAAGTAAACGTGGACTGGTTTATCTGGCACTAAAGCAAAATAATAAGGCTGAAGAGGATGCTCAGGAAGCAATTACCAAAGCACCAAAACTACCGGATGGATATCTGCTAATGAGCCATGTAATGGAGGAAAAAGACGAGCAGAAAGAAGCGCTTAGAGCCTGCGAGAAGGCATATCAACTGTCAGTTGAACGGGATAAATATTCGATACTTACTCCGAAAGGGCAGGAGCTTACGCAACGTCTGGTTGATTTGAAGGTGAAATATCTTCACTCAAAAAAGTAGATCATATTAACTAGATCACTCAGAATTAAAGGCAAAATACAAGAATCGAACATTCTCTTTTGTAAACTCAGGCCATTCCAATTCTTGCAAAGTCTTTTTTCAATGGAGCATAAGTATTCTCAATTAAACAGATTTTTTAATAATGAATCAGGATTATAATATTGGGCATTAACATGCTGTAAAGAATAATTGATTGCTTAAATTATATAGCTAGCTTTACGTTCCTTAAATCTAACAAAGATGTATATAATGCCTTTATATGGAAAAGAATGGCACTGGCGTAATGTAAAAATGGAAATGCGCGAGGGTAGTATTATTTTTCAGATTTAGGCTGGAAAAGGGATTTGTTGCGTAGTTGCACCAAGTCCCTTTTTTTGTTTTGAAACACTATTTAAAAACCATAAAAAATGAGAAGACAAAAGAAAATTTTCCTTGATGAAGCTGACATGCCAAAACAATGGTATAATCTTGCACCCGATCTTCCAACTCCTTTGAACCCACCCTTAGGCCCAGATGGAAATCCAGTAACACCAGAAATGTTAGCACCTGTTTTCCCAATGAATTTGATTGAACAGGAAGTTAGCCAGGAACGCTGGATTGATATTCCTGAAGAAATTCGTCAAATCCTATTTCAATGGAGACCTAGTCCGCTTATTCGTGCATACGAACTGGAAGAAGCACTTGGAACTCCTGCTAAAATCTATTATAAAAATGAAGGCGTTTCTCCTGCAGGAAGTCATAAACCAAATACTGCTATCGCTCAGGCATGGTACAACAAGCAGTTTGGTATCAAGAAACTGACAACGGAAACTGGAGCTGGACAATGGGGCTCAGCACTATCATATGCTTGTGCTCAATTGGGAGGTATCGAATGCAAAGTATTTATGGTTCGCGTTAGCTTTGACCAAAAGCCATTCCGTAAAATGATGATGCAAACCTGGGGTGGGCAGTGTGTTGCCAGCCCAAGTACCGAAACAAAAGCAGGTCGTGATATACTGGCTCAATTCCCAGATACTCCGGGATCACTCGGAATTGCTATTTCAGAAGCAGTTGAGGCAGCAGTTTCTGATACCTCTGGTGAAACACGCTATTCATTGGGATCGGTATTAAACCATGTTATGCTTCACCAAACAATTATTGGATTGGAAGCTAAAAAGCAATTGGCTAAAGTGGGCATTAAAAATCCTGATGTAGTGATTGCCTGCTGTGGCGGTGGGAGTAACTTTGCAGGCTTGGCTTTCCCTTTCATGTATGATAAGATTAATGGTGCTGATATTCAGATAATCGGTGCAGAACCTTTCTCTTGCCCAACTCTAACAAAAGCACCGTTCATATACGACAATGGTGATGTGGCTCAAATGACTCCACTACTTCCGATGCACAGTTTGGGTCATAACTTTGTTCCTGCACCAATTCATGCAGGTGGTTTGCGTTATCATGGGATGTCTCCACTGGTGAGTGCTTCACTACGGGATAATTTGATGGAAGCTCAGGCTATCCACCAAAGTGAATGTTTTGAGGCTGGTTTGTTGTTTTCAAAAACTGAAGGAATAATTCCAGCACCTGAAACAACTCATGCAATTGCTGCTACTATTCGTGAAGCTAAAAAGGCCAAAGAAGAAGGAAAAGAAAAAACCATTCTTTTTAACTTTAGTGGGCATGGACTAATGGATTTAGTGGGATATGACAAATATATGAATGGAAAATTGAATGACTATGAATATCCAGAATCTGAAATAGCTGAAAACCTGAAAAAGCTTGAAGGATATCCATTACCAAAATAAAATCTAAGCAGTAATTGAGAGTCTCACATGATATGAGGCTCTCAATATGTTATAGCACCCTACAATTTTCTTTTTTGTAAACTGTATCTTTTTCCTATTTTTGCAAAGCTTAATAAAAGCTGGTCCCGTAGTTCAACGGATAGAATAATAGTTTCCTAAACTGTAGATATGGGTTCAATTCCCGTCGGGATCACTTAGAATTATTTTAAAACCTTACAGGGCAATGCTTTGTGAGGTTTTTTGTTTTTGTTTAGACAACATTTGGCATTAATTTTATCATTCTTTAAGCGTAGATTTATCTAATCTAGGTTTTTCATTTCTGGTTCAATGTGCTTTTCAGTGGTTTCAATAATTTCCAAAAGTGACTTCTCTGCTTTTTTATCATTGCTGTCCTTCTCATCTTCTTTTTCTTTTGTCATATAATTCAAGTTAACTTGGTTCAAATTGCAAAGCTTGACAAGCCTAACCACACCGGAGTTGCTTTGCTTTTAACAAAAAAAGTACAAGTATTTAATTATTGATGATCAAATGTTTCATCGTATTTATTTATATCTTTTTGCAACCAATAAATTGAAAGCGGAAAATAAAAAAGATGAAAGAATCTAAAGAAATACTCTTTAGCTTTCCTAAAACCTATAAAATATTCATTGTTTCTATTTTCGTAGTCGACCATATTTTTGCATACTATGCCGTTGCAAATAAACCAAACGAAAAATAGTGATATAGGAATGATTCCATTCATCCACTCTGGCATTTTATTACCTGACAATTCAATAATTTCCCCATATCCTTCCCAGAATTTTCTCAGATTATCCCGATAGTCAATCAAAAATTTAGATTGTATATGACAAAATTATTTGAAGCTGTGCAAATATTATTAATCGAACTCAGGCTGTATGTTTGTAAAAGCATAACCTTCTAAAATTTTGTAAATTAGATATCATCCAAATTTCTAATTATTCAAAAATAGAAGATTATGCAACGACAAGTTAAACGAATTAGCTTCAAAGGACAAAATATTTATGTTGGTATTGATGTGCATTTGAAAAGTTGGACTGTTACAATTATGGTAGAGGAAGTAGTGTACAAAACATTTTCGCAAAATCCAGATGCAAAAGTTCTACACGATTATCTGTATAGAAATTTCCCTGAGGGGAATTATTTTTCGGTTTACGAAGCCGGTTTTTGTGGTTTTAGTGTTCATCGGAAACTTATAAAATATGGTATTTGCAATATCGTTGTTAACCCCGCAGATGTACCTACTTCAGATAAAGACCGAAAACAAAAAGAAGACAGAAGAGATAGTCGAAAGTTATCTCGGTCCCTAAAAAGCGGTGAGCTTGAGGGGATATACATTATGGGTAATGAGATGGAAGAATTACGTAGTTTGGTTCGCTATCGAAAAACGATAATGAAAGAATTATGCCGGCATAAAAATAGGATTAAGTCATTTTTAAATCTGCGTGGTATTGTAATACCTGTGGAGTTAAATATTGCATCAAAGTATTGGTCAGCTCGGTTTATCACATGGTTAAAGACAGTTGAAGCATCAACCCTTCATGGAACAATAGTTCTTCAAGAAACTATAGAAACTGCCGAGTTTTTACGAAAGAAACTCTTAAAGGTCAATCGCATATTTCGTTCATTGAATCTTGACCCAAGATTCTCAAAAGACATATTTATTTTGAGAAGTATCCCTGGTATTGGGCTTATAGTGGCTATAACTTTTCTTTCTGAATTAGAAACAGTAAGAAGGTTTAAAAACCTAGATAAACTTTGTTCTTATATTGGATTAATACCTTCAACGTATTCCTCGGGTGAAAAAGAAAATGTAAGAAACATTACCAGGCGGGCAAATAAACCATTAAGATCGAGCATAGTTGAAGCTGCATGGGTGGCAATTAGACATGATCCTGCTTTAACTTTAAAATATAATGAATTACGAAGTAGAATGGAAGCCAATGAAGCAATAATAAGAATAGCTAAGAAATTAATAAACAGGATCAGGTATGTACTAAAAAACCAACACGAATATGTTAGTTCTGTTATCCAATAAAAGAAACAAATTTGATTATAAAAATACTCAAGGTAATCAAGAGACTGTTATAATAACCTTGCAGCCCATATTGGTGTCTGTTTAACTCAGGCTACAGCTCTTACCTATAAAAATTGAACACAGCAATGCGGCTTCTTAGGAATGTCCGTTGATAGAAGGGTGTTTTTATAGATCAAATTTGGAATACCAAGTAAAGCTAACCTCCTGGCTCTGTATAGCCCGAAGCAAAGGTTAGCAAAACGGTAAATGGCTGTTAATTAATGAAAATCGAATGATAAAATTTGGATTACAACATAGAAGGTTAATATATTTCAACAAATAACTAAAACAAAAAACCCATCTAACAGCTGATAGATGGGTTTGAATATCTTTAAATGGGATTTTCTAACTTCCCCAAGTCACTTCATGTTTGTTTGTAGAATGGCATTGAAGGTTCATTTCAGCAACAACCGCTTCATACAAAAAAGCATTAACCTCAACAGTATATATTTCATCATCATTTGGTGAATAATTGTTTACCCATCCATTGGTAGATAACCCGATTGAGTAAGTATCATTGTCTGGATTAAGACCAGTACTTGCAAAAACCAAAGTTCCCTGATTGGAATAAACTTTTACGCTATAAACATCCACATCGTCATCATCTTCCCATTCAATATCGATTTCACTATCGGTATCATCAAACACACAAGCCGTAATAGATGGAGGATAGATAATATCATCAGTTAAATTATCGGAAAAGCTAATGTTCTCTTCGGCCGCAACAGTTGCAGCAAAGTTATATGATCCGGTTTGTGGAAGCTCAGTGCCATAATTGTCATTATTGGTTTCATAAAAGAAATCAGAATAGCGACCCTGAAAAGCAGCCAGGTCGTAAGAAACATCAATATTTTCAACCAGACTGGCAGATACAGTAGTGAAATTTTTGTTAGTGAAGGCGTGAAGTGCTAAACCATAAATGGTGTCTTGTTCATTTGCCTTTACAAGAATAAATGCATCTCCAATAGCCGAAGTTGCTTGTTCATCGCTTTCGCATGAAATAAGTGTAATAATAAAAATGCTTAAGAGTAATTTTGAAATTGTTTTCATTGTCTAATTTTTAATTGTAAGAAGCATAAGCTTCAATTTCCTTTGTTGTTTTTCAACTACAAGATGGACTCCCTTCGAAATGGTTGCGGGTTGTGAAGATATTTTCAACAAAAAAAGAAGTTTTTATTCAATATATCCTGTAAATCAACGTTTTTTGTGGGTAGATTATTTTATTGATCCTTTAAAAGAAACAGAAATGAAGAAATCAACTATTGCTACAGAAAAATTCCCAACATTTAATTGTTCGCAATCTGTGTTTTCAAGTTTTGCTGAAGATTTGAAAATTGATGAAGCAACTGCTTTAAAAATTTCAAGTGGTTTTGGAGGGGGAATGGCTTGTGCTGAAACCTGTGGTGCTGTTACCGGTGCTTACATGGTTATTGGGATGAAGCAAGGACATGCAATTGACCCGGATGCTAAAGCATTTACAAAGGCTCAGATTAAAAAATTTAATGAGTTATTTATTAAAAAGAATGGCAGCCTGATTTGTAAAGAGCTACTGGGAGTAGATATTTCAACCGAAGAAGGTGCCGCGAAAGCAAACTCAGAAGAACTATTTGGCTTATTATGTCCAGGTTTTATAGAATCGGCATGTGATATTTTGGAAGAGAAGTTTTAGGTAAAATACAACCGCCCCGTCCGTCTCTCGCCGGACACCCCTCCTGATCAGGAGAAGAAATAGTAATCCTGAAAGAAGTGGAGATTGACAATCATGTTTTGTCCTTTTTTATACAAATTTATTTCTCCTCCTTTTGAAGGAAGAGTACCAAAAATGGCTGTTTCGAAGATTGTACAAACAATAAAAAGCATAACAGCAAGAGAAGTGTTCCCGATTTACCCTGAAATTAAAGAGGATTTGTGGGAAGGTAATTTCTGGACGAGTGGGTTCTATGCGAATACCGTAGATCAATATGGAATTAAAGAAGTAATTAAAAGACATGTTGAGAATCAAGGTAGGAAATATAAGTCCTTGCATTCAGAACAACTTAAGCTACGGTCGCAGATACCTCGGAGCTTGCTCCGGCGTCATTCATTATGTACTTTAATAAATAGGTATTTTTCATTAATTCGTACTTGATTCCTTAATATTGAATAAGGTTATCTAAAATTCCTATTTTTGCGAACTATAAATTATAAACTCCAACCAGGCTCACCCGGTATTTTTTTGAAATTTTCAATATGATAAAGTCGCTAATTTTTTTGATCGGTTTACTATTAATTATTCATTGTACTCAGGCTCAATCTGAAGGTTCTGAAACGGAGATACGTGTTTCAGTGAATAATTTTCTTTCTGGAGATAATGGTCAACCATTTTGGCTTCATGCAAATCGATTTGGAAAAGTTGACAAGAATGAAGCGAACCAAGGATTATTAACTTTTTCAGCCAATAAGAAGTATGTTTTAGATAGTAAGAGTGAGAAGTATTGGGAAGGGGGCTTTAATCTATTGGGAAGGTATTATGGAAATGAGACTGTGAGGCTTCAGGAGTATTGGGGGCGTTTCAATTATAAAGGGTTTTATTTTCATGCTGGTGCCAAAGGAGAGCCTAAGTTTAACAATGGTCTTTCAATAACAAATGGGAATCTCTATTTGTCGAATAATGCAAGGCCATTGCCCCGGGTGGAATTTGGTATTAAATCTTTCCGTCCTTTTTCAGGTGATTCTTGGGAGAAACTATCTTTCAGTGGTTTATATTCAGAATATTTTCTTTTGGATGACCGGCATATCAGTAATGCTCATTTGCATCATAAAAATTTTGGGATAAATTATAAATTTTCATCCTCATGGACATTTTCTCTTGCTTTTGATCATTGGGTTTTTTGGGGAGGAGAATTCCCAAATGGGGAAGATATTCCTGATTTTGAATATTATTTAAAATACATATTTGGGAAGAAGGGAGGCGAAAAGTCTAAGATCACAGAACAACAGAATGCTTCTGGAAATCATACCGGGCAGTATCAGTTTTCGATCAATCACCTGGGAGAACATGGAAACCTGGATTTATATTGGCAACATCCATGGGAAGATGGGACAGGCTTGAAATTTAAAAATATTTCAGATGGGTTATGGGGATTTTCCTATCAAAGTTATAATAATCAGGCTTTTTTAAATGGAATTGTTTTGGAGTATGTTAATACAAAACATCAGAGTGGACGTACTCATGACTCTGTTGATCCTGATCATCTTGGGGAGTTTATTGGAGGAGGCGATAATTATTTTAATCATCATATATACCGATCAGGTTATACCAGTTATGGGAGAATGATTGGCCTACCATTGTTAATTCCATCTGAGAATGAAGTTGGGATATCAACTGGTTTTCAAAGTAACCGACTCTGGGCAGTTCACTCTGGCTTATCGGGAAATATCAACAACCAATTTACCTGGAAAGCTTTATTGACCTATTCAAAGCATTACGGTACACACGCAAATCCTTTTTCTAGTAGTAAAGATTTATTTTCAGCTGGTTTAAGCCTTTTATGGGAAAGAGATCAAAACCCGTTTTCATATTGTATGAATCTTGCTATTGATCGTGGTGATTACCTTCCAAAAACAGAAGGAATAGAGCTTGGCATCACCTATCATTTAAATAGAAGCAAATAATAAATTGCAGTTGTATTAGGCTCTTTTTTTATAGAAGGGTTTTCCTTTATTTATCGTTTCAACTAATATTAAATCTTCAGAATCTATTCCGCTGGTTAAAATTTTGCGTGTCAATTCGAGTTGAGTTTTATCACGTTTTATTTGAAGTTTCTTAATTTGGGCAAGGGCTCCAATAAGAATGAAGCTTAACCCTAAGATGGATAAAAAGCTAACAGTTACAGAGATGTAATCCTGAATAAATAAGGATATTGTTAGAAATAATGTAGTGTAACCAACAAGGAAGCATGAAGCTTGGATATGATTCATACCTAACTTGATTAATAAGTGATGAATGTGATTCATATCCGCTGAAAAAGGTGACCTTTTTTGGTAGACTCGAATAGTAAAAACCCTTAAGACATCACAAACTGGGACTATAAGTAATGCAAGAGCTATGGTTGGGATATGTCTAAAAAAGCTGATGTGTGAGGCAGTAGATCCAATATTAATAAACTTAATGACAATAACAGACAATACTACTCCGATAATTAATGAACCGGTATCACCCATGAAAATTTTATTTTCTTTACTCAAAAGGTTAAACCGTAGAAATGCTAACAAACTTCCTGCTAAAGCAAAGGAGAGTATTGCATACGAATGAATGCCTTCATTAAAGAACCATGTACCAAGAATCAAAGCAACAAATAAAGTAATTCCTGCAGCCAAACCATCAATCCCATCAATAAGATTTATAGCGTTAATAAGGAATAATATTATTGAAAATGAAATTATCTGTCCAGCCCATTCAGGAATATTTTGAAGGCCAAATAGATCATTCATATTTTCAATTCTCACATCTCCTAAAAAAACAATCATTGCAACAGCTGCCAGTTGGACAAAAAATTTCTTTTTGGCTGAGATTACAAGAATGTCATCTTTCAACCCAATGAAAAACAACATGATTATAGCTCCAAAAAGATAGCGCATTTCAGTAGGCAATTCGCTGCTCTGAAAAATAATAATGCTTAACATCATGCCAATAAAGATTCCAACGCCACCTAATGTTGGCACAACTACTTTGTTTAATTTTCGGTGGTTTGGTTCGTCAAAAAGATTCTTAGCTTTTGAAACACGAATAATCGGAGGAATAGTAATATAAGTTAGAATAAAACTTAGTACAATGTTTGGCAACTGAGATACAATAAAACTAGTCATAACTGCTAGGGGTTATAATTTTGATTCAAAAATAACATGTGTTCAAATTGTTAGCAAAAAGAATGCCAAATTATTCTTACAACTCCTATCCTTTAACTTTAATTTAACAAACGTAATCATCTATATGCTTAATATGTGCTTATCTTATTAGTTGATGAATAACTTTTAAAATGGTTGCGTAATATATAAACGTTTAAGAAAAATATTACCCTACCTTCTTCTTAAGAAATAGGAGTTATTAATCAATGTTTATAGAACGTGTAAAACCTTATTTATTGTATATGAATGATAGTTCTATAAATAATAAAATTGTGACACGTGATGATTCATTTTCTAAATGAAGTTGTGAAGTAGAAATAAAAAATGCCCTCGATTGAGAGCATTAATAAACTTATGTTTAGCCAATTGATTACTTAATTATATCAAATCCACAATAAGGGATTAAGGCTTCTGGAATCTTTATCCCATCTGGAGTTTGGTTATTTTCTAATAGGGCGGCTACAATTCTTGGAAGTGCTAATGCGCTACCGTTTAATGTGTGTGCAATTTGTGGTTTTTTATTGTTTTCATCTCGATACCGAAGTTTCAGGCGGTTTGCCTGGAAGGATTCAAAGTTTGAAACTGAACTTACTTCAAGCCACTTTCCCTGAGCTGCAGAAAATACTTCAAAGTCATATGTTAGTGCAGCAGTAAAACTCATATCGCCGCCACAAAGACGAAGGATTCGATACGGGAGTCCTAATTTTTGAACCAGGCCTTCAACATGAGCTACCATTCCATCAAGAATCTCATAACTATTTTCTGGGTTCGCAACTTGTACGATCTCTACTTTGTCAAATTGATGAAGACGATTTAGTCCACGAACATCTTTCCCATATGAGCCAGCCTCACGACGGAAGCAGGCACTGTAGGCAGTATTTTTAATTGGAAGATCTTTCCCATCAACAATCACATCGCGGTATAAATTTGTAACAGGCACTTCGGCTGTCGGAATTAAGTACAAATTATCCTCTGTTGCATGGTACATTTGTCCTTCTTTGTCTGGTAATTGACCAGTTCCGAATCCACTATCTTCATTCACTAATAGTGGAGGTTGTATTTCAAGATAGCCCGCCTTTAAAGCTTCATCCAGAAAAAAGTTAATCAAAGCTCGCTGAAGTCGTGCACCTTTTCCCTTGTAAACAGGGAAGCCAGCTCCTGTTAGTTTTACGCCTAACTCAAAATCGATCAAGTCATATTTTGAAGCCAGTTCCCAGTGTGGCAACTTATCATCTCCAAGCTCTGGTTTTTCTCCAGCTGACTTTATAGTTTCATTGTCTTCAGGAGTTTTGCCTGCAGGAACAATCTCAGTTGGTAAGTTAGGTAGCTGAACCTGTAATTCATAAACCTGCTCATCTATTTTTGCAAAATCTTCATCCAATTGTTTGATACTATCTTTCAATTCTGTAGAGCGGGATTTAGCCGAATTAGCTTCTTCGGTTTTACCCTCACGAAATAAAAGACCAATTTCTTTTGAGAGCTTATTCATTTCAGCTTTAAACTGATCTGCTGAAGATTGGATTTCATTCTTCTTTTTGTAAAGATCAATGATTTGTCCAACGATGCCTTCTGCATCAAAGTTTTTCTTTTTTAATTTTTGAATAACCTCTTCCGGGTTGTTTTGAATGAATCTTAAATTGAGCATGTTCGTTGTTTTTTTATCAGCGGGAGCAAGCCAGCTTTGTCAAATTTTCTGCTGCGCAAATTTATAAATAAAAAATCTCCTGCCTTAATAAAGACAGGAGATTCTTCTTAAGAATATCTTAATTCTTACTAGTTTGCTGAAACGATAGGTTCAACAGAAACGTAAGATTTGTTGTTTCTTTTCTTTTTGAATACAACTGTTCCTGCAATCAATGCAAATAGAGTATGATCTTTACCCATACCTACATTCTCGCTTGGATGATGAGAAGTTCCACGCTGGCGAACTAAAATGTTTCCAGCTTTGCAAACCTGACCACCGTAAATCTTTACGCCCAGTCGTTTACTTTCTGATTCGCGTCCGTTTTTCGAACTACCGACACCTTTCTTATGAGCCATGTTTAAATGTTTTTAGGGTTATCCAATAATTTCTTCAATCTGAATCTGAGTCAAATACTGACGGTGACCATTTTTCTTCTTGTAACCTTTTCTTCTTTTCTTCTTGAAAACGATTACTTTATCACCTTTCATGTGCTCAAGAACTTTAGCGTTAACTCTTGCACCTCTTACTTTTGGAGTTCCAACTTTAACTTTTCCGTCATTGTCTACCAAAAGAACATTTTTGAACTCAACACTTGTACCTTCTTCTTCTTCAAGACGGTGTACAAATACTTTTTGGTCTTTTTCTACTTTGAATTGATGACCTGCAATTTCTACAATAGCGTACATATACTACTTGTTATAATTTCCTTCGGCAGGTGGAAATGCTTGAGATTCCGCTTGTTGGACCTGCTCGAAAACTTTGGACTGCAAAAGTAGATATTTTTTAGTGACTACCAAACATTTAGAGCTTTTTGATTAGAACTAACTGAAACAGTATCTGTTTAATAAACAGCTTTCATATTCTATTAACACTGAAAGTATTTGTTATATTTGCTACACACAGAGACTCTAGAGAGATAATATGCAGAAAGTAAGATTGAATATTTTAGGTCTTTCCGTTAGTCAAACACAGTCAGGTGCTTATGCGCTTGTTTTGGCTGAAGAAAATGGTGATCGTAGAATCCCAATTATTATTGGCCCTGTTGAAGCGCAAGCTATAGCTATTCAGCTTGAAGGATTAAAACCTCCCCGACCATTAACACACGATTTATTTAGGAACTTATCATTGGCCTTTGAAATAAATATCACCGAAGTTATCATTTACAAGCTGGAAGAAGGTATTTTTTATTCTGAGTTGGTTTGCGAAATGGAAGGGCATCAAACCCGAATTGATTCAAGAACATCAGATGCCGTTGCTTTAGCTATACGATTTAAATGTCCGATTTATACCAGTGAAGATATTTTAGAGAAAGCAGGCATTGTCATGGACTCAGAGGGAGATGAAATTCTTGAAGGAGCGGAGCCAGTTTCTGATAGTAGAGCAGGAATAGAAACTGAGTTTGAAAAATATACAGAGAAAGAATTAATGGAAATGCAAAATGATGCAGTTACTAACGAAAATTATGAGCGTGCATCAAAAATTAGGGATGAACTAAATCGCAGGAAAAAATAATTTAGTTTTTATGAAAGCAAGAATCATTAGCCAATTCATATTATTGGCTTTTTTATTTTTAAGTCCGTCACTCTCATTTAGTAATCCACCAGTACAGCAGGAAGAACAAACTGAAATTCAGCTTGATTCTGGTTCTGTAAAAAACACCTCTAATATTCTTCTACAAAAAGACGAAGATCGATCTTTCAATATAATGAACTTATTTCGGGGGTTATTGGGGATGCTAACCTTAGTTGGGCTTGGATTTATTTTTTCACGTGATCGAAAAAACATCCCTTGGAAGACAGTGATTATTGGGCTGGCATTTCAGATAACCTTAGCAGTTGGGGTTTTATATATACCTTTTATTCGTTTTCTTTTTGAATTTTTCGGGAAGATCTTTATCAAGATTCTTGATTTCACGAAGGTTGGAAGTGAGTTCCTTTTTGGCAATCTGGTTGATTTCAATCAATTCGGAATGATCTTCGCTTTTCAGATACTACCCACCATTATTTTCTTCTCTGCACTAACCAGTCTTTTGTTTTACTGGGGAATAATTCAGCGTGTTGTTTGGGCATTGGCGTGGGTGTTTACACGTTTGCTAAAACTTTCGGGTGCTGAATCGCTTTCAGTTGCTGGCAATATTTTTCTTGGTCAAACTGAATCACCTTTAATGATTAAGGCTTATTTGCCAAAGATGAATAATTCTGAAATCATGTTGGTAATGACTGGTGGCATGGCAACATTGGCAGGTGCAGTGCTCGCTGCGTATATTGGTATGCTAGGTGGTGATGACCCTGTGTTGCGACTTGAATTTGCTAAGCATTTACTTACTGCTTCCGTAATGGCGGCCCCCGGTGCTGTAATCTTTTCAAAGATGCTGGTTCCCAATCCGGATGAAGTGAATAAAGATATTAAAATCAGTAGAGATAAAATTGGGAGTAATGTTTTAGATGCTATTACCAATGGGACTTCGGAAGGTGTTAAGTTGGCCGTAAATGTTGGAGCCATGCTACTTGCTTTTCTTGCTCTTATTGCCATGTTTAATTTTACTTTTGGTAAGATTGGGCACTGGACAGGATTGAATGAAATAATTGCCAATGCTACTAGCGGGCAGCACAACGAGCTTTCGCTGCAATTTATATTGGGTTATACGTTTGCACCAATCATGTGGTTGATTGGGATTTGTCCAGAAGACATTGCGTTGGTGGGTAGATTGCTTGGGGAAAAACTGATTCTTACAGAATTTATAGGATACATTAGTCTTTCTGAATTAAAAGGGGCTGGTGCATTTTTTCAATATAAATCTGTAATCATGTCTACTTATATTCTATGTGGATTTGCCAATTTTGCATCTATTGGGATTCAGATTGGAGGTATTGGGTCTCTAGCGCCAAATAAGCGGGTAACTCTTTCCCGTTTCGGAATGCACGCATTATTAGCAGGAACTTTGGCTTCGCTTATGTCTGCTACTATTATTGGCATGATTCTGGGTTGATCGTCATTCTATTTTAAATATGTGCTTTTTAGTATTGAATTGAAGTTAGGAACAAGTGTGTTTTTAGCATATTCTCATTTGGTTACAAATTTTATTATGTTTTTGAATACTTGACAAATACATTAAAAATGTCGTACCTTAATAATTAAGTATTAATCTAAAGCTCTCCGTTATGAAATATATAAAATTGATTTTGCCAGTTTTATTGGTGTTTTGGCTATTGCCATCATGTAATCAGCAACCTGAAATCGGATTCCTTATGGACACAATTGAGAGGGACAGGTGGGAGAAAGATCGCGATTTATTTGTTGAAAGAATTGAACAATTGGGAGGAGAGGTTACCGTTAAAGTGGCGAACTCTGATGCTTCTGAACAATTTCAACAAGCGTTGGAAATGATTAACAGTGGAATTGATGTACTTGTTATTATTCCTGTTGATATGACTGTATCTGCAGGAATTGTGAAAATGGCCAAGAAAAAGAATATTCCTGTTATTTCTTACGACAGACTTATTCGTGACTCAGACATCGATTTTTATGTGTCAACTGATAATATTGAGATTGGTGAGCTTCAAGCAGATTTTTTATCAACAGTAAAACCTGTAGGGAATTATGTATTAATTGGAGGTCCAACTTCTGATTATAACTCCTTCCAGCTTCACCTGGGATGGATGAATGTATTGCAGCCCATGATTGACAAGGGTGATGTAAATGTAATAAGTGACCAGTTTGTTGAGCATTGGGAGCCTGAAGATGCGTATAAAATGATGGTTGATATTCTTGATAAAGAGGAAGGCGTGGATGTAATTATTGCAGGAAACGATGCCCTTGCAGCCGGAGCAATTAAGGCATTGAAGGAGCATAATATGGCAGGTGAAGTTTTGGTTGCCGGACAGGATGCTGATATAGGTGCTATCCGAAATATTATTTTAGGACATCAGACGGTAACGATCTACAAACCAATTGAATCATTAGCATATAATGCAGCCGAAGCAGCTATTAAAATTGCGAAAGGGAAAAAACTTGAAGGAACAATGAGCTGCACTGTAAATAATGGGCAAAGACTTGTTCCATCAGTTTTGTTAAAGGCTCAACTTGTCAACAAACAGAATATTAGAATGACTGTTGTTTCTGAAGGTTTTGTTGAGGAGAAAGAGATTTTTGAATAATAGATTTATTGCAAATAAAGTTTTAAAACGCAATCATATTCTGGTTGCGTTTCTTTTTAAGAAATATTCTGCTCTATTGTGTTGAAAACTCTGCTTTGGGATTTAGTCTAAAACCAGTAAATTCACCAATCGTTTTTTGTTGATTTTTAGAAGCAGAAATATAATGAAACAATACCTTGATTTATTAGGACACGTCATGGAAAATGGCGTTGAGAAACAAGATCGCACTGGCACCGGAACAATCAGTGTTTTTGGGCATCAAATGCGTTTTAACTTGAAAGATGGATTTCCAGTGTTAACAACCAAAAAGGTGCATCTGAAATCGATTATTCATGAGTTGCTTTGGTTTTTGGCTGGTGATACAAATAATAAATACCTAACAGACAATGGCGTGCGCATCTGGAATGAATGGGCTGATGAAGATGGAGGTCTTGGGCACATTTATGGCTACCAATGGAGGTCATGGCCAACACCTGATGGAGGTCATGTTGATCAGATTGCTGAGGTTGTAAATTCAATTAAAAATAATCCAGATTCTCGCCGACACCTTGTAAGTGCATGGAATGTTGGCGAGCTGGATAAGATGAACCTCCCACCTTGTCATTTGCTTTTTCAGTTTTATGTCGCTGATGGTAAGTTGAGTTGTCAACTTTATCAACGCAGTTGTGACGTGTTTCTGGGTGTCCCATTCAATATTGCATCATATGCATTACTAACAATGATGATGGCTCAGGTTGCCGGATTGGAGCTTGGTGATTTTGTTTGGACTGGTGGCGATGTTCACATTTATAATAATCACCTTGAACAAGTAAAGCTCCAATTAACACGCGAGCCTAAAAAGCTTCCACAAATGAAAATCAATCCGGATGTAAAATCTATTTTTGATTTTAAATTTGAAGATTTTGAGTTGATAAATTACGAAGCACATCCACATATTCCAGGAAAAGTTTCAGTTTAAAAGATTAAAAATGATCCACAATAATATTTCTATTATAGTTGCAATTGCTCAAAACTTTGCAATTGGTAAAAACAACGATTTATTGTTTCATCTTCCCAATGATTTGAAACGATTTAAGGAAATCACTTCAGGGCATACAATTATTATGGGAAGAAATACATTGCTTTCATTACCAAAATGGCCATTGCCAAACCGTCGTCATATTATTATTACGGACAAACCTGATGATCAATTTGAGGGTTGTGAAATTGTTTTTTCCATTGATGAAGCGATTGAAAAAGTAAAAGATGAGAAAGAAGCTTTTATTATCGGTGGAGGCATGATTTATCGTCAATTTTATCCATTAGCAGGCAGATTATATCTCACTGTTGTACATCAGGATTTTGATGCTGATATTTATTTTCCTGAAATTAATTACCCGGATTGGGAGGAAGAAACCCGGGAAGACTTATTCGATGAGAAGAACAGATTTGATTATTCATATCTGAATCTGAAGCGCAAATAAGCAGTTTTATTAACTATCCATTTGAAATTTAATAGGATCGCGAAAAAGCCTGATTCTGGCAAATGAAAAGATTTCTTAAATTTAAGGTAGGGTATTTGGGATATAAAACGGTATATCTTTAAAATCTCTAATTACGAATTACATAAATTAAACCCTTTCAACTATGAAAATTAAATCTTTACTAGCCACCCTTTTTGCGTTAGTTGTACTTTTTGTTTCGTGCGAAGAAGAAAGTGTGACCGTAAACTCTGAACTAAGTGATGAGCTTGCAACACTTGTTGCTGATGAAGTTTTTTCCGATATTAATTTTGCTGATCTTTTGGATGAAGGAGATGATGGCATGTTCTGGGGAGATGATGACTTTGTCATGTTAAAATCTGCAGAAGTTGAGCAAGGAACTTGTCCAGCGAAACTAGTAGTTGACAAAGATAGATTGCGAATCGTCACTAAGACTTTTTCTGGTGATTGCGATAAAAAAGGCACAATTATCATTGAGTATTTTAAACCTAATGATGATGAGGCAAAGAAAAAATCCATTACTTATATTGATTTCCAAAAAGATGGCATTACATATAATGGTGTGAAAAACATAGTAAAAGGTAATGGGAACTATAATATTGAAGGAAGAATGGAAATTGACAAGGTAAACAAAGAAGGAGATTCTGTTCATGTCGTTCGTGAATTCCACAGACAAGTGCATTGGCTTTGCGGTTTAGATACACCAAAAATCAAAGAGGATAACATTAAAAAAATTACTGGTCAAACCGACTTTGACAGAACTGTAAATGGTGAAACCAAATCCTACTCAAAAAAGATATTAGAGCCACTTTTAATTGTAAGAGCTTGTGATTTAAGAATTCAGGCCGGTGTTGTCAAAATAACAAAACCAGATGGAACTATAGTTAAAATTGATTATGGACAAATGCCTGATGAAATTGATTGTGAATCTAATTTTGAATGTGATGCTACTTTTGAAGTAACTAAAGGAGATGAAACCTATCAGATGGAATTAGTTGATGGAAAACGTGTGAGGGTAGTCAATTCAGAAGAATAGTGTTCTTATAATAAGGCATATAAAAGTCCGGCTCAAAACCGGACTTTTATTTTTTAGTAGAGTAACTTTCCTAAATTGTCAAAACGTTTTTGGTAATCGGTCATCGAATGCAGAATGACTTCCTGAGCTTCTTCAACCCCATAGGTATGTGTTATCTCAGTATCCTTATCCTTCCCTGGCATATCTTTATATGTTAGGAAATAGTGTTTTAAGCGCTCAACAATAACTGGAGGGAGGTCGTTAATGTCCCTATATCCCTCATACACAACATCATTGCTAAGGACAGCGATAATTTTGTCATCGGCCTCATTGTCATCAATCATTCTAAAACCACCAATCGGTCGTGCATAAACTAAAATATCACCGTGGGTGATGTCTTTTTCAGTAAGCACACAAATATCAATAGGGTCACCATCTCCTTTAATGTTCTTCTTCCCTGTTTTTTGCATGCAGAATTCACCAACAAGGTCACCGCAAAATGTTTGAGGGATAAAACCATAAAGAGCAGGAACAACATTGGAGTATTTTTGAGGACGATCCAAACGCAGGTAACCACTGTCTTTATCAATTTCGTATTTTACTGTATCTGTAGGTACTACTTCAATAAAAGCAGTAAGTTTTTGAGGGGCATCTTTACCAATGTGAATACCATGCCAAGGGTGCGATTTGTATCGAAGACCCATCAGGCGGCCAATGGGATCAGAAAGTTTGTCAACCATAGTTTTTTATTTAAAGGTAATAGAGATAAACCATCAGCTCCGTAAAAAGTTCTTTGCCAATGAAAATTTACCAAAAATAAAATTGTCTGATCGCAAGAAACATGATAAAGGAACAGGCATTCTTATTAAATTGAAAACTATATAATATGCTTTAAAGCCAATAGTTTTTAGGAGAGTAAAATAATTTGTCAGTTAGAATTTTTTGAAATACAATGAATTGTCTTTCTCAATTCATTTCCATTATCATCATAAAGGGTTAATTTATGTTCTCCGGGGTTTGGACGAATGGCTAGTTTATGTTTTCCTGAAGTTTGACCTATAAAATTGTGATCCAGATGCCAATATATAGTAGCTGTTGATAATGAATGTGCTGCTTCAATAATTACTTGTCCTGGAGTCCCGTCGAGTTGAATGGGGATAAATACCTGATTATTTTCCCTGGGATAAATAAGATCGATGATATTTTTTGTACGCATATCTAAGCAATCACTTCTCATTGGAGGTAACGATTTGTAAAATGGATTTTTTCTTTTGTAATACCATTCCATCACTGTAGGAAGTACAAACCACTTTTTATGTACCATTTCATTAACAGGCACTTTGCTGGAGTTTACCTGCCATTCTTCAGATTGGTCTAAATGAACAATTCGATGAAATGGGCATGCTTGAGAGATTAATCCTTTTTTCAATATCCAAATGGAGTCAGCTTTTTCACAATATTTCCCCATTCGGTAACCACTTTTGGAACAAACAGGAACTTGTTCCATTTCATCCTGTGGTTGAGTAAACCATTTTCCAGAAGGTAGTAGATCAAAAACATCAAATAAGATTGGTGCAGCAACAGTTGTTCCCGTCAATCCGGGGCGTCCTTCTCCGTCGGCATTGCCAGCCCAAACGGCAACAAGATGATTACGGTCTATTCCAACTGCCCAAGCATCCCGAAACCCAAAGCTTGTGCCTGTTTTCCAGGCAATCTTTTTTGATGAATCATACGAATCCCAACCAAATTCTTCCTCTGGACGATTGACTTTTAATAGAGCCTCGAATGTCAGCCAAATTGAGCCTGCTGAAAGTTGACTGTGGCCTGTTTTATTCAAAGAATAATCTCTTTGAGTAAATGTTGGATGCCTAATATCTTCAATATATGAAAGGCCATCATTCTTTTCGTAGCTAAGCAATATTCTTCCAAGTGATGAATAAGCGCCTGCTAAGTCCCATAATTTTGTTTCTGCACCTCCCAGAATTAGTGATAATCCGTAGTGATCTGAATTTTTGTTGATTGTTGAAAAATTAAGCTTGTTTAAAAGTGTGTGAAATTGTTCCACTCCAAATTCACGAAGCATTCGAACTGCTGGAATGTTAAGCGATTTTGACAAAGCCATTGACGCAGGAACAACTCCTTCATATTGTAAATTGAAGTTCTGGGGACTAAACCCTCCCAATTGTGTTGGTATATCTGGAACCAGAGTATGAGGTAATATCAAGCCATCATGCTGCATGGCTGCATACAAAAATGGTTTGAGGATACTGCCGGAGCTTCTTGGTGCTGTAATAACATCAACATGTTCCCCATGTATGTTATTCTTTGTTGTTGGAGAATTTCCAACATAGGACAAAACTTCCCCACTTTCAATATTCATTACCAAAACTGCAGCATTGTGAATCTCATTTGCTTTTAAGTTTATCAAATGTTGGAAGACGATATTATTAACTCTCTTTTGAAGCTGATAGTCAATTGTTGTTCGTTTTCTTTTACCGGGAGTTTCATGAAGTACCCGGTTTAATAAGTGTGGAGCAATTTGTGGAATAGGGTAAACCTGTTGAGGCGGTGGCTCTAGTTTTGCAAGCTTCCAGGTGATCGAATCAAGTTTATTTTTCTCAAATAGCTTATCTAGCAATCTATTTCTTTTTTGCAGAAGTAGTTTGTTTCTTTTTCCCGGATAAATGAGTGCTGGGGCATTTGGCAAAACGGCCATTGTTGCTGATTCAGCCCATGATAAATTGGATAATTTTTGCCCAAAATACCTCCATGATGCAGCATCAAGTCCAACAACATTGCCACCGAAAGGTGCATGAGACGCGTACAAGCTCAAAATTTCGTCTTTAGAATAGACCAATTCTATGCGAATGGCAAGAGCCATTTCGGTTAGCTTTTGCCAGATATTTCGAGGTCTGCCTTTTCGGGAAAGCCGAATAAGCTGCATGGTAATTGTACTTCCCCCACTAACCACATGTTGGTCTTTTAAGTTCTGGATTGTTGCCCGTACTAATGAAAAGGGATTAACTCCAGGATGCTTATAGAAGTATTGATCTTCAAAAGTAATGACGCATGTTTTGTATTTTGAAGAAAGGGAATCAACCTCAGGGAAGCGCCATTGTTCATCATTTGCAATGTGCGCCCCAAGCAAAGAGCCATCGCTACTTTCAATTACTGTTGATGTTGAATCTGAAAACAGCGGTTCAGGTAAACTTCTCCACCAAAAAATAAGCAGAACAATGGCTGCTAAAATGATTAAACCACTGGATTTTTTCAATTTCATATAATACTTCACGGTCTATTTCACAACCTCAACCCATTTCCCGGGTACTCTTGCATTTATTCTGTTATCATACATCGCTTCACAGCTTACAGATGGTAAATAGAATTTACCCAGGTATGCTGCATTCAGTAATAATCTGAATGTTTTCTTCTCGTTTGGTTTTAAATTGAAATAAGTATAAATCCGATCATCCCTGATGTCTTGAAAATCAAACTGATCACTTTTAAGGGGACTGTCAATATCATTTATTCGTTTATTGATGATTTCCCACCCTGAAGGGAAGATTGAAATAAGTGCCATTTCTTTGTATACACCTTTTGTGCCCGGATTATGAAGGCTAATTTCAACAGAAAAGTCTGTTCCTTGCTGAATTTTAGCAGGATTAATATTTGCTCCTTTCATATCAGTGTATGTAATATTCATGTTTAAATTGCTTTGGACTGAAGTTGAATCTCCTGTTACCGGAATGCCTTGACTTACAACACGAGCATACATAATTTTGTCTGACTTGTTTTCAATAATGACCTTGGTTTTGTCTCCATCAAGTTGTATCTCTTCCTGCCATACAGGCTTTTCACTTAAAATTGATTTACTGGTGTTATTTCCAAGTACAATCTGCGCTTCGAGCTTGTTACTCTTTGAACTATCTCCTCCAACAAATTGTGAGATTGCCAATAGAGAATAGGCTGTTGTTTGCGTACTCATCCAATCATCTGATGAAAGTTTTGTTGAAATTTCTTCGACCAGCTTAAAAGCATCAGCTTGTTTGTTGAGTTGTGTTAGAGTTTCTACAATCATGGATTTATCGCGTAAATCTGATCCAAATGTTGATGATAACTCACGATATACTTTCACCTCTTTGCTCAAATTCCGTATAATTTTTTCAGCGACCTCTGGCTGACCTGCCAATGCATAGGCTCCGGCTAAACGCCACTTTGACAGATGGCTCAGGTTTCCTTCTTCACGCAATCGGTTCATTGCCCCGAAGTTTGGTTTTTGAGCTAAGGCAAGTGTATAAAGGCGATATGCTTGTATATATTCCGAGCGTTTATAGGATGATGTGGATCGTTGCCAGTTTCTTGCCATATTTTGTTGATAAGAAATCCATTTACCCTTCATGCCATACGGGATAAAATAGCCAGCCTCTTCTGCTTTCAGCATAAAATGGCCAGCATAATTGGTTCCCCAAAGAGAAGGGTATTGTAATCCTGGCCAATAGCCAAAAGCCCCGTTGGTAATTTGAAATCTGGTCAGCTTATTTAGTCCAATTCGAATATTTTCTTCAATCTCATGTTTCTGATCTTGGTTTAAATCTACCAATCGATCAAGCATTAGCTGAGGGAATGCTCCGGAAGTAACCTGTTCAATACAACCATGTGGGTAATTAATCAAATAATTTAATCTACGGCTAAGGTCTAATGGGGGAATACTGGATAGTTCCAATTTTGCAGAGTTTGTTCCAGCCATTCCAACTTTTTTGGCTACAGTCTCCCATTTTCCTCCTGGTTCAATTATGTTTTCCGTAAAATTTGTAACCATCGGATTTGAAGGCCGAACTTCCAGTTCAATTTCATAATTGGAAGTATATTTCCCACTTTTTGCTTTTACTTTTACTCTACCGATTCCTGTTTTTTCAGCAACCTTTAATTTGAAATTTGCAATCTGATCACCAGGTTCCGTGAATTCAATTTTCTGGCTTATTCCTTCAATTGCAGTGAACATCTCATTGAGTTCAATCTCAAGTTTTACATTTTTAACTTCAGGCTTCATGGCAAATACATTTACGGGCAACTCTACTTCCTCGCCAGGGCCAAGCACACGGGGCAGTGTAGGGAGAATCATTAATGGTTTCAAAACCTTCACTGATTTATCCGTATTTCCATAAGCCCCATTGTCCCCTGCAACTATCATTGCCCGTACAGCACCTACATAGTTTGGCATTTTAAGATCATGACTGTTGCTGGTTCCTGCTTCCAATTTGAAAGGGCCTAAAAACTGAACGACAGGCTTAAATCGGTTCACCTTCTTCTTTTTTGCAGCATCCAGATTCTCATCTCCACCAATTGCAAAAGCTCTTTCCAATCGGGCTCCATATGCGCCAATTACTTCATCGTAAAAATCCCAGGTTTTAACTCCCAGAGCTTCTCTTGCATAAAATATAGGCCACGGATTTGGAGTTTTGAAGCGAGTCAGGTCAAGAAGGCCTTCGTCTACAACCGCAATGGTATAAGTCATTTCGCGATCATTTTTTTCTGAAACCTGAATTTGATAGCTTTCCTCTGGCCTTAGCTCGTCAGGCATTTCAAGTTGTGGTTCAATATGAGTTTTCGGGTCTTCAATTAGAACAGGAACAACTCCATATAATCGAATAGGAGCATCATTTTCAGTTTGTAAATGAGGCTGTAGAAGTGAAATGTTTACAAAAATATTTGGTGCCATTTCTGGCTTGACATCAAATTCAAACTGCGTGTTTTTTTCCTGAGTTTCAACCCAAAACAAATCTAAAACATCACTTCCATTTTCAATGCTTACTAGTGCTTTCCCATTTTTACCTGATGGGATTGTAACTGATGCTTTTTCACCAACATTGTATTTTTCTTTATCGGTTTTAAATGAAAGCATGGTTGCACCACCTTGCATTCCTTCAGATCCCCAATGTCCCCATTTTGAAAAGTAAGCAGTTAGGCCTGCGCTATGCCCGCTGTCCATATCTTTAACACGAATAAGATATCGTCCATTGCTATCCCAATTTTTGTATTTAATTGAAAATCCAATTTCCTTTTCTCCATTTGTTGTGTTGATTCGTTGTCTGCTAATTGGTTGGCTGTAGTTGTCATTGACGTAATGCGCCAGATTATCTGCTCTGGAATCCCACCACCAGCGCCAGCTTATTTTGTAGATTGTTAGCTCAAGGTTTTTTCGATCGGTCGTTTTTCCATGTGGATCAATAGTAAGAACATTCACGTTATATGGAGTATCTGTTTTATACCAACTAGATTCGTTTGATTGTAATTTTAATCCGACATAGGATGAGTAGGGTGAAAACGGGATGGATTGGACATCCGTACTAAAATCTCCAGTTTCTTCAAAAACCCGGCTGGTAAAGTGGGCGGTTAGCATTCCCGAAGCAGAAGTTAGTTCTGGGAGTTTGAATTCAATTTTTGAAATTCCTTGAGTATTGAGTTTCCCTTTGTATACTTCTTGTTCATCTGAATAAAAACTTTTAGCAGGGTCGTCAAAGGTAAAATTGAAGAACCCTTTAAACTGAGTTTTAAGCTTGGAAAAACTAACTGTAATATCTGCTTTAAGATTTTTTGCAATTGCACCATGAAGCCAGTTCGATTTTAAACGTGCATATTCAAATCCATTGGTAATATTCAGGAGTTCATTCTCAAATTTCAGATCAATTTTTAAACGGTTTGGTTTTACGGTTTCCACCTTAATCCGTTTTGTGAAGGTTTGTCCTCCAACTTTTAAATAAGCCCTCCAGTTACCTGTTGGGTCATCGGGTTTGGTTTCAATCGTAAAACAATAAAATCCATTGGTGCTTTCAGTTTTTGCCTGACGCAGAACGGTTTGCCCTTTAGAATTTACCAATTCAAGTATTATTGGATGTCCTTCCGGGAGATTCTTCTGTTTGTCTTCCAGGATAAATGTGAGGTAAATCTTATCTCCAGGACGCCAAACTCCACGTTCTCCGTAGATGTAGCCTTTAATTCCTTTTTGAACAACTTCGCCAGTCACATCAAAATTACTTAGTGATAAGGATGACCCATCATCTAGTTCTAAGTATGCTTTTTGACCATCTTTTTCTGCAACGAGCAAATATGGTTTGTGCTTTAATTGAACACTAACCATACCACCTGAGCCTGTGGTAATCCTTTTCATTAGTTGCTTTTGGTAATTGTATATTTTTAGAGATACACCTTCCTCAGGCTCGGTTGTTTTTAAGTTGGTGACCACAAAATTCATGTAATTGTTGTTTCCCCCTTTGGCAATAATTCCAAGATTTGTGGCAAATAAGTTTTTAGAAACGAAGCGACTAGAGAAGAAATAAGATACATGCTCTGGGTTTTCTCGTTGCGACCATTCATATCCATTTGGATAATAATAATCTGAATACCAGCCTGGTTCATCCCATTTATTTAATTCATTTTGTTTCTTTTTAGATTCGTCAATATCATTCAGGATTGAGGTCGAATTTTCTTCTGGCAGTTTGTTTTTTCGGTAGAGTGAATATTCTTTTCTGAACCTAACTTGCACTCTGTAGATTGCTCCTGGCTCAATATCAGTCAACTTTGCAATGTCGATGCTATAAGTGTTCCAGTTTTTTAGTTCAGACAATGATGAAACGTTCAAATCAATCTTATCCTGATAAACCAATCGACCAACCTTTTTTATCCCAGAGCTTCCATTGTAACTGTTTACCTGAAAAAATTGATGAATATTATTCGTGAATATTTTAATGATTCTTAAATCAACTGCACTTAGATTAACAGCTTCAAAAGGGAAGATTAGTTCTTCGGATGAAGGAGTTATTGTTCCTTTTCCCAGTAGTCGGACTGCTGGTTTTAAGTCTTCAAAACGAGCTAGAAATTTTATTGGTTCTTTCAATTTAAAATTACCGGCATTTTTTATTCCATTAGAAATATAAATATCGTGCTCTCCTGACAAACGCGTAGGAAGATAAATCCTGATTTCATTATTATCGATTGAAGTTCGTAGCTTGTTTTGATTTCCAATAGAAATGAGTCCGGTTAAATTTTGCTCAGCTAATAATGGATCAGAGAAACGGAGCAGTAAGTGTTGCTCAGGTTGTTGAACTACAGAATGGTTCAGTAGTTTAAACACATCTAATGAGGGCACTTCCAAATCTTCTTTCCCATTCTTTTTAACCCCAATTCGATCACCATTCCACTTTACAGATACAAGTTGCGGTTCTTCAATTCGTTCAATACTATCTGTATGAAAATGATGTATTCTCCCATTTTCATTATGCTGCCAGCTTATACCAAGTGATTGTTTGTCTTTTACAACTTTCACTAATGATTCAACCTGATCATTAGTGGCAAAATCTGCAGTATTTACTTGCCCGGTAATAAGTTGGTATTTTAGTCCATTGTTCCCAAATGGTTTCACCGCAAGATTATTTATGCTGAATGATTGTTTAATTGTTTTCAAATCAAACTCAAGTGTCTTATACTTTTTAGGAACTTCAATGATTTTCCCAAGTTCAAGCTTAACTGAATACCTGGTGTCTGATATCATTTTCTCAGAAGGGATAAAAGCCAATGTCCGATCATCTAGCCATTGAATATCACCTTTTACAGATGGGTTGAGTCTAATTAATTCTTCTGAAAGTTTTTCTCCGGGTTGTTTTAAGTTTATCGGTTCTTGTGAGAAAGTTATTTTTATTGGTGCTTTGCATGAAATCACACCACTTGTATAACTGTTGATGTACTCCGAGTAACCACTTCCGATAGTTGATTTTACGGATGTATTTTTTTTATTACATGAAACAAATAGGCAAAGAGCCAGAACTGCATATAAGCAAATAGTCGATAATTTCATATACCCTGATTTTTTATTTGAAGCTGAATAAAAGTAAAATAAGTCTGACTGAAAATGAACCAATTTTCAATTTATTTTTGAACATTGTTTATGTTCATATGATTAACTCATTTTTGTTTTTTCACAGGAGTTTTACTATTGAGTTATAGAAAATTTTGGGTCGATGTAATTTTATTTTGGCATCTCATCGTTTTGAAGTCACTTATCGTAACCTTGTTTGAAACCTATTCTTTCCCTAGAGTCTGGGGTTTCTCTTTTTTCCATAAGCTCGTCCAAATAACTGAAAACAAGCTCAATATTTTTATCTTGATTTTGAATCTTTTTTTTGATTTCTTCGATATCACATTTTAGGATTAGGGTGTCAGTAAGTATTTCACGCATCCTTACAAAGACCTCAATTATTTTAATACTTACTTGTGTTGCAATTCCACTCTTTAAAACATTAGGTAAATGCAACAGGAAGAGAACCTCCAAGATGTTTTTTGGAAGGTATCGCATTTTGCGATACCATAATTTCAACTTCCTTATTTGTTAATTGGAACATGAAATGTGAAGGGAATTTCTCAATATTTCTTTTTACCTGTTCCCTTAATCTAATGGCTTTGACATTAAACAGATTTGCCAAATCTCTGTCGAGCATTATCTTTTTATCTCGAAGAAAGAAGATTTTATTGATTATGGTTTCGATTGGCAATATTGAGCTGCTATCATTTTCTGGCATCTTCTTTTTTATTTTGTGTGTTTTTCAATAGTTCTTTAACGAATTTCTACTGTCTATAACTCACCCTCCCCAATTCTCCCGATCCAAACTTCTATACTGAATAGCTTCTGAAAGATGGTTCCTTTCTACATTTTCTGATTGTTCTATATCTGCAATGGTTCGGGACATTCTTAAAATACGATCATATGCACGAGCTGATAAGCCAAGTTTTTCCATAGCATTTCTAAGCAGGTTGCTTCCTGTTTGATCCAATTGCACAAAATCACGAATTTGTCGTGATGACATTTGTGCATTACAGAAAACCTCATCCATTTCTTTATAACGAGCTGATTGAATCTCCCTGGCTTTAATTACTCGTTCACGAATACTCAGGCTATTTTCAGTTTCATTTAACTCCGATAGTTTTTTGAATGGAACAGGTACTACTTCTAAATGAATGTCTATCCGGTCGAGGAGGGGTCCCGAAATTTTGTTGAGGTACTTCGGAACCATGCCCGGAGCACAAACACATTCTTTGGTGGGGTGGTTATAATAGCCACAGGGGCAGGGGTTCATAGATGCAACAAGCATCAAGCTGGCAGGATATTCAACTGAGAGTTTTGCTCTTGAAATGGTAATCTTGCGATCTTCCAAAGGTTGACGCATTACCTCTAAAACGGTGCGTTTAAATTCAGGAAGTTCATCTAGAAAGAGAACTCCATTGTGCGCCAATGAAATTTCTCCGGGTTGCGGATATGTTCCACCGCCCACAAGTGCTACGTCAGAAATTGTATGATGCGGTGAACGAAAAGGTCTTGTTGTCATCAAGGAGCTTTCTTTACCTATTCGCCCAACTACTGAATGGATTTTGGTTGTTTCTAAAGCTTCATGCAAAGTAAATGGGGGCAGTATTGAAGGAATCCGTTTTGCCAACATGGTTTTCCCTGCTCCCGGAGGACCAATCATAATTAAATTATGCCCACCAGCTGCGGCAATCTCTAAAGCTCGTTTTACATTTTCCTGGCCTTTTACATCTGAAAAATCAAATTCAGAATTGCTTGGGTGATTGAGGAATTCTTCGCGAGTGTTCACAATTGTTTCTTCCAATTCTGAATCATCATTTAAAAAATCGACAACTTCAGTAAGTGTCTCAACTCCATATATTTTCAGTTTATCAACCACAGCCGCTTCACGTGCATTTTGTTTAGGTAAAATGAAACCTTCAAAACCTTCTTCTCGTGCCTTAATGGCAATTGGGAGTGCACCTTTTATGGGCTGCAAACTACCATCTAATGATAGCTCACCCATTAGCAGGAACTTTCCTAATTTTTCAGATGCCATTTGTTCAGAAGCAGCCAAAACAGCAATTGCAAGTGGCAAATCATAAGAAGAGCCTTCTTTGCGGATATCAGCTGGAGCCATATTGATAATAATCTTTTTCTTTGGCCATTTAAAATTGTTGAGGCGCAAAGCAGACTCCATTCGCTGCTGGCTTTCTTTCACTGCACTATCAGGTAGACCTACTAAAAAGAATCTGATTCCCTGAGATACATCGGTTTCAATGGTAATGGTTGTGGCATCAATGCCATGAACTGCTGAAGCAAAAGTTTTTATCATCATAGGGCGGTCATTTTATACGTACATAAAATCATGAAACGAACATAAAGTTATGAAATGAATATCAATTATGAAAGTTAAATTCAATTCTTATGGAAAAATCGACATTTTTAAAAACCTTATCTTTATAAAAAAAACAAGTTTATGCAAAAGTCCAGGCAAGAGCAGCTTTATGAAATTATTTTTGAGGCAGACACCCGCGAGGGTAAATTTTTTGACATCGCCTTACTAATTGTTATCCTAATTAGCATCTTGTTGGTTTTGTTGGAAAGTGTTCCAGCGATAAACAAAAATTACAGTGTTTTATTGAAAGTACTTGAATGGACAATCACATTAATATTTACTGCTGAATATATCATCCGAATTCGAGTTGTTAATAAACCTTTTAGGTATATTTTTAGTTTTTATGGCATTATTGATTTGCTGTCAGTATTGCCAACTTATTTAAGTTTAATTATTGTTGGCAGTCAAAGCTTGGTGGTTATCCGGGCAATTCGGTTGCTTCGGGTTTTTAGAATTCTAAAACTAAACAGATACATTTCTGCCGGACAAAGTTTGGGTAAAGCTCTATGGATAAGTCGGGAAAAGATTTTTGTTTTTCTTTTTTTCATTCTGAATATTGTAATTATTGTTGGTACATTAATGTATCTGATTGAAGGGCCTGAGCATGGATTTAGCAGTATCCCGAAAAGTATATATTGGGCAATTGTCACCATGACTACAGTTGGTTATGGTGATATTTCTCCGATGACAGCTCTAGGACAATTTCTTGCCAGTATAGTAATGATTGCTGGTTATGCAATTATTGCTGTCCCAACGGGGATAGTTACGGCAGGTATTATCAGAAAATCCAATCGAACAAACACACAAGTTTGTGAAAATTGTATGTACAATGATCATGAAGACGATGCTGGTTTTTGTAAGAAATGTGGGCAAAAACTGGATTGATATTTCAAAAACACATCTCATAAAACAAAATTCGTGACTTTTTCCTCTCTACTTTGTAACAAGTGGTTTGATTTTTGTAATTTTGTAAGTCAATCATAACAAGAAAGAATCATGATCGGGAAGTTTTTTCATTTACCAAAAAATAAGCAGTTTAACATGCCGTATCGTTTCCACAATCCGGATAAAGAAGAGATGGAGGGTCGTGAAGTCAGGATTAAATCGGAGCTTGGGATGACTGAGAAAAATGAAGTTAGCGAAACTTACCGTCCAAGCATCAAAGGACAATTTCGTAGAACTACAGGTAATGCCAGTAAAACTGTCAGCGAAGCTAAGAAACGTTCCAATATTCGCCTAATGATTATTATTGCCATATTGTGCCTGATCGTTTATTTGATAATAGAATTCTAAATTTCCCCCGTGCCTGATATTATTCAATTACTCCCAGATTCAGTTGCAAACCAAATAGCTGCAGGTGAGGTCATTCAGCGTCCTGCATCAGTTGTAAAAGAATTGGTTGAAAATGCCATTGATGCCGGGGCAACATCTGTAAAAATAAATTTGAAAGATGCCGGTCGAACATTAATTCAGATTAGTGACAATGGATGCGGCATGTCTGACACCGATGCCAGGATGGCTTTTGAAAGGCACGCAACATCTAAGATTAGTTCCGCTAGCGATTTATTTGCTATTCGTACGATGGGTTTTCGGGGAGAAGCATTGGCATCAATTGCTGCTATTGCAGATGTTGAGCTTCATACCAAACAGCACGATCAGGAAATAGGCACATTTATTCATATTAATGGTTCCAATGTCATTAAGCAGGAGGCAACCAGTTGTGCAAATGGAACTAACTTTTTAGTGAAGAATTTATTTTTCAATGTACCTGCACGACGTAAATTTCTAAAGTCTAATTCTACTGAATTAAAGCACATTATTAACGAAGTTCAGCGAGTTGCATTGGCCAATCCTGAGATTAGTTTTTCGCTGGTTAATAATCAGCAATCCATTTATGAATTAGGAGAAGATAATATTCGAAAGCGGGTTGTGTCTATGTTCGGGAAAAATATCAATCAAAACCTAATTCCGGTGGAGACTGATACCAGCATGATTAAAATAAAGGGCTATATCGGTCAACCGAAACATGCACGAAAAACTTTTGGGGAACAGTTCTTCTTTGTGAATAAACGATACATGAGGCATCCGTTTTTTCATAAGGCAGTTATGAAAGCTTATGAAAAGATTTTGGCACCCGAAACCATCCCTTCGTATTTTTTGTATTTCGATATTGACCCAACCAATATTGACATTAACATTCATCCTACTAAAACGGAAATTAAGTTTGAAAGTGAGTCGGCCATTTGGCAGATTATTCAAGCATCGGTTCGTGAGGCTTTAGGAAAGTTTAATGTGATGCCTTCCATTGATTTTGATCAAGCCGGAAGCATTGATATTCCTGTTGCGCAGAAGGATTATTCAACGATTAAGCAGCCCACTATTCAAATCGATCCAACTTATAACCCATTTGAGCAAGAAAAGAAATTTTCGGGCAGTTCAGCTTCTTCTTTTCAACCCAAAGAAAAACCGTCTTCTGGAAATTGGGAAAAGCTTTACCAAGATTTTGATCGACAACCGGAAGGAATTCAAACTCAACCAAGGGAGGAGAATCTTGAAATTCATCATGAAGAAGAATCCTTCTCTGGAAAGTCATTTATTCAGTTTAAAAATAAATACATCCTTAGTCCTGTTAAATCCGGGCTGATGGTGATTGACCAGAAGCGGGCACATGAACGAATTCTGTTTGAGAACTTCATGACTGTTTTGGCAAGTAGTGAGATTGCCAGTCAGCAACAATTATTCCCTCAAACTTTTGAGTTGGCTGCCGATGATGCAGAGCTTTTACGCTCCATTTTGGAAGATTTAAAAGCACTTGGTTTTGACATTCGTGATTTTGGCAATAACAGCTTTATCATTAATGGAACACCTGGAATTCTGGATACTTCTTCGCCTCTTGAGGTTGTTGAAAGTTTGCTGGAAGACATGAAAAGCACGGCCACCGATTTAAAAGAAAAAGCAAAAGAGAAAGTGGCGGCATCGTTATCGAGGGCTTCTGCTATTTCGTATGGATATGTTATGAAGCCTGAAGAAATCAATCAATTAATTGATCAGCTATTTGCCTGTTCAACCCCAAATTTCTCTCCATCGGGCAAACAAGTATTGACAATCATGCCGATTGAGCAATTTGAAAAGCTTTTGAAGTGACAAATTGTCTCCATATTTCTTTACTTTGTAGTGAAAACAATTTTGGCTTGGCTCTTGTAGTCTTCCTCTAAATTTTTCAGTTATGCAGAATACTCGATCCAATTTTGGTTCCATCCCACCCGTGGTGAAAAACCTGATCATCATTAATGTGATCATGCTTGTAGCAACTTATGTACTGAGCATGCGCGGTATTGATCTGGCACGGATTCTTGGCCTTCATTATATTAGCTCACCAAAATTTGAACCCTATCAGTTAGTGACTCATATTTTTATGCATGGTGGTTTTACACACTTGTTGTTTAATATGTTTGCGCTTTGGATGTTTGGACGAGTTCTTGAAGGTGTTTGGGGACCGAAACGTTTTTTCATCTATTATTTTGTTACTGGGCTTGGAGCTGCGGTACTTCATACTTTTGTAAATTATATTGAGTATCAATCCGTAATAGCTAAAATGAGTCCTGAGCAGATTGACCTTGTCATGCAACAGGGAGTTGAGATCTACAATCAAGGGAAAAATTATACCGATCCATTAATGGGAAAGTTGAATATATTACTCAATACACCAACCGTTGGGGCTTCTGGAGCAGTTTTTGGGGTTTTACTTGGATTTGGAATGCTTTTCCCAAATACTCAATTGATGTTGCTTTTTCCTCCAATTCCAATTAAAGCTAAGTACTTTGTGATTGGTTATGGGGTGATTGAATTGTATCTAGGACTGACCAGGCCAGGAAGTAATATTGCCCACTTCGCTCATCTTGGAGGAATGCTTTTTGGATACATACTAATAAAATACTGGAATAAAAGCAGTCGTAATTTTTATTGATTATGGGAATTGCAGATGAAATAAAAGAGTCTTTCAAAAAGGGATCGGTTTTAACCCGTTTGATATACGTCAACCTAGCCGTGTTCCTGTTCGTACGCATTGTAAACGTGTTCTTTGTTCTGATGAATCAGGAGTTTGCGTTGCTCAACTGGTTGGCACTTCCTGCTGATTTTAGTCAGCTTGCAAGCAGACCATGGACCTTGGTTACGTACATGTTTTTGCATTTTAACTTTCTACACATACTTTTCAATTTGTTATGGCTGTATTGGCTAGGTAAAATATTCCTTTTTTATTTTGATGAACGAAAACTACTTGGAGTTTATCTACTTGGGGGTATTAGTGGGGGCTTATTTTTTATTGCTGCGTACAATTTATTTCCTGCTTTTACAGATGTACTTACTTTTTCAATACTGATGGGGGCATCGGCCTCTGTTATTGCTATTGTAATAGCCGTAGCTATATGGGCGCCCAATCACACGATTAATCTAATGTTTGTTGGGCCTATAAAGATGAAATACATTGCATTGGTTTCTGTATTTATGTACGTAATTGGTATTGCGTCATCAAATGCAGGAGGTAACCTGGCACATCTTGGAGGAGCTTTTTGGGGTTTGATTTATGCATTGCAATATCGTAAAGGCAAGGATCTTTCAAAAGGAATTAACAAGTTGATTGATGCGATTGTAAAGTTTTTCAAGCCAAAGCAAACGATAAAAGTTAGCTACAAAAGTGAAAGTGCAGATGACCTGAAATATAACCGCAATAAAAATCTGAAACAAGACGAAATTAACCGGGTTCTGGAGAAAATCAGCAAGTCAGGTTACGATTCACTAACCAAAGCAGAAAAGGAATTACTTTTCAAAATGGGGAAAAGATAGCTCAGTTTTTTCAAGCTGAAATTGGAAGAGTGAAGTTGGAAACTTTGGGATTTGGATTTTATTTTTTGCGATTTGAGAACTCTACTCTTCAATGGCTTGTTGGTGTGCTTCATTAATACTTGCATTCAATTCAAAACCAATCAGCAGTATCAAAGACATCAGGTAAAATAGGAAAAGCACCACAAGCAATGTTCCAATAGAGCCGTACAATTCATTATACTGTCCGAAGTTGGTAATGTAATAACTAAAGCCTAAAATGGTGGGGATACTAAGAGCAGTTGCTAATGTACCGCCTGCAGAGATAAACCGCCAACGTGTTTTTTTGGCTGGGGCAAAATAATAGAAGCAAGAGTAAGTAAAAAAGAGCAGTGCGATAATTACAATCCATTTACCATAAGTGAGCAGATAGTACGTGAAATTGTCGCGAAGCAAGTTATTGTCAGCTAAATAATTAATTGCGATTTGTCCGCCAGCAATCATGGCTATGGTAATTGTCAGTAAAATTGAAATAATAAAAAGCAGCATAACTGCAATGATGCGCTGGTCAATCCAGGTTCGGCGCTGAAAGCTGTGCAGAGAAGCATCAAAAGCACTCATCATACTGGCCAAACCATTGGTTGAAAAAATAAGTGCCATGAAAAACCCAAGTGAAAGCAAACCTCCATGTTCTTCAGTAATAATTTCACGAATGGTTTTTTCTACGGTTGAAAATGCATTCTCCGGCAATACTCCATGGATCAATGAAAAGAGTTCTTCCTGAAAATTAGTAATCGGAATGTAGGGAATCAGAGTGAAAATGAAAATCAATGCAGGGAACAGTGCCAGGAAGAAACTAAATGCAATGGCTGATGCACGAGTAGTAATTGATCCTTCAACAATACTTTTCCAAAAGAAGATTAGAACATCATAAAGTGGTATCCCATCAAAACCTGGCAGGCTAATTCGCCTTGCTTTAAGCAAGATGCTCAAAAAAAACCGTTTAATTTTATGGGATCGGTTAATAGGCATTTAACTTATTGTTTTTCAATGCGCAATTGGTGGATGTATGATTTTTCTCCATTCTTCTTGAGAAGGAAATAGACTCTGAATACTCCTTTGTCGGTCGACAAGTTTCCAATACCGTAAAGAGATCCTTCTTTCCCTCCGTCATGAATAATATCAAAGCGTTGGGCTTTATTTTTTTTGAAAAAATCAGAAACAATCTGTTGTGCCTGAGCTTTGCTGTAAACATCATCTTTATCAACTACCACGAGTTCAATATTCTTATTAAAGAATTTTGAAAGTGAAGTTGCATTTCCAGTTTTCAAACTCACAATTATATCTTCGGGAATTTGAGCAACTGAGGTCAAACAAAATAATACGGCTACAACGAGCAAAAAGACTGATTTATAATTTCTTATTTTCATAGATTTCAATTTTACAGGAACACAATTGCATAAATTATGCCACTTTATAAAGCTTTGACAAGCTAGAAATATACTTTTGTAAAGTTAATAAGAAATCCGAAAATCATTCAAAGAGTATATAATCTTGTACGAATTGCCATTCTTATTAATACTAGAAAAACGATTAGGATTGCAAAAGCCGGATATTTTGGCGAATTTTAACAAAGATCAATTAATCATACATGAAGATAAAATTCATTGTAATTGGGAAAACCGATCAATCTTATTTGAAAGAAGGAATTGACATTTTCGTTAAGCGTGTTTCTCATTATGTTCCGTTTGAATATCAGATTATTCCAGATATAAAAAATACCCGTAAGCTTTCGCAAGACCAGCAAAAACAAAAAGAAGGGGAGTTAATTCTTGCTCAAATCAAGCCTGGAGATGAGCTTATTTTGCTTGATGAGAAAGGGAAAGAGCTTCGTTCGACAGAATTTGCACGGTTTTTGGAGAAGAAGATGCTTAGTGGACTAAAAACTCTGGTTTTTGCTGTTGGTGGACCTTACGGTTTCTCGTCAGATGTTTATCAGGCCGCAAGTGGAAAAGTGAGTTTATCAAAAATGACTTTTTCTCACCAAATGGTACGGCTGGTCTTTAGTGAGCAGCTTTATAGGGCTTTAACAATTTTAAAAGGAGAGCCATATCATCATGAATAAAAAGATATAATCGATGAAACGATTTCATAAGTATAGTTTTCTTATTGCTTCAGTAGTTCTGTTTCTTGTTGCTTTTGTAGTTGAAGATCAGATTATAAATCATCATCCGGAAAAGAGACTGGTTGCCGGATTTCAGGATGAATTTGCACAACAAGAGCAACTTCTGGATGAAAAGCTGACTGAAATTGAAGATTTAATTTTAAGTGATGGCTTTAGTGGTAATTTCCAGGCTGAGTTGGCCAGTTTATCCCAAATGTATGATGAGGACAGAATTGGCTTTATGATCCTTGATGGGAGCGAAATCCTATACTGGTCGAATAATCATTTTTCTTTTGGAGGCCGGTTTCCACGGTTAATGCTAAATTCCAATCTGGTTCAATTGCCCAATGGTACTTATTTTTCAAAGATTAGAAATCCGGAAGGGTTAAAACTGATAGGCTTAATCCATTTGAAAAATAACTATTCAATCCAAAACCAATATGTTGATAATGGGTTTGTAAAACCGTTCAGTTTACCTGATGGTTTTGTCATTCAGAAAAAAGCGTCTGAAGAAACGATCCCTGTTTTAAATTTGGAGGGTGATTATGCATTTTCAATACTTCCAGGAGGAAAGATACATTGTAACTCTACGCAACTCTATTTTCCTGCAGCCTTGTTTGTTTTAGCTCTAATTCTTCTTTTCTTTTTTGCCCGTAAATTGATGAAAGAATTTCGCAATGAATATTTTTTGTTGCGAATGATCATTCTTGGTCTTTCATTTTTTGGTTTTTATTGGTTGCATTTGCTGTTTAAAGTCCCAGCTTCATTTAATGTGTTTGAACTCTTTGGGTCGTCAATCTATGCCTATTCATTTTGGATTCCATCGCTTGGAGATTTTACAATCCTGATTATATTAATTTTCTTTTGGAGTTTAAACTTCATTAAAGAATTAAAGTTTTCAGAAAAAAAATCACCTGTTGAACTTATATCTGCACTTGTTTTTACAGCTCTCTTTTATGTATTGGTAAATTATCTGGTGCAAAACCTGATTGTAAATAGTATTATTTCTCTTGAATTAAATCACATAGGGGATATTAACTTTTATAGTATAATTGGATTGTTTGTAATTGCGATTCTCTTTTTATCGGCTTTTTTAATTAACCTGAAAGTTCTTGAGCTTAGTGAAAAGCAATTTGGCAGTAAAAAATTCCTGCGGTTTAATTTTCAGGCAGTAATCGTTTTTGGAATCTTATCAATCATTCTAAGAAATACCTACGTATATGTTCTTTGCTTGTTTTTGCTGACCAACTTTTCGGTAGTTGCTTTACGAAATACACAACTAAAACGATATTCATTTTCATACCTCATCTTTTTTGTATCCCTATTTTCATTCTTTTCATTACTTGTCATTCAGCAAAATCATGAAACGAGAAAAGTAGAAATTCAAAAGCTGATGGCTGTTACCCTGAACTCGGAGCATGACCCTGCTGCTGAGGTATTTTTGACGGAGATACAGCAGGAAATGAGCATGGACTCAATTATCCCACATTTACTCTCACCCCCTTATCAGGATCTGGAAAACTACTTGATACGAAATTATTTTAGTGGTTATTTCCGGAAATATGATATTCAGGTTACCGCCTGTGCAGGCTACGATAGCTTATTGGTTGAGCCAGATAACAACATGGTTCCTTGCTTTCCATTTTTTGATGATATGATTGATCAGTTTGGAACTCAAATTCCTGGCACGAGCTTTTATTATCTGGATAATATGAATGGGAGGGTTTCCTATTTTGGAAAACTTTTATATCCGTTTGTAACTGATTCTATTGGGGTCTCTATTTTTCTTGAGTTCAACTCGAAGCTTTTACCTGAAGGTGCAGGCTTCCCGGAATTGCTGCTCGATAATTCCATGATAAAACCAGAACGTTACCGTCATTTTTCCTATGCAAAATATTTCGATCGTAGTTTGGTGCATTTAAGTGGTGACTATCAATACAATTATTACATTGATTCATATGAAATACCACAAGATAGTGCTGAATTTTCATTGGTGAGTTGGGATGACCATGATCATTTAATTTATCGTTTGGCTGAGGATAATTACATTTTTGTGAGTGCCCGTTCATTTAAGTTTTTAGATTATCTGATTTCATTTCCGTACCTGTTTGTTTTCTACTTTTTGGTCATCTTATTAATGATTTTTATTGGAAATCCATCCTATCGAAGACAGGCCATAATCTATGATTTACGATTTAAAATTCAGGCTTCAATTATTACAGTCGTATTAGGCGCCCTGTTAGTTGTGGCTGTTGGCACGATTTTTTATAATATTCAGGAATACGAGATCAAACATCAATATGATTTGAATGAGAAAATGAAATCAATCGCTGAAGAAATCGATAATAGACTGAATGATGTTGATGTGATCACGCGAGATTTACAAAATTGGATGGAGCGGGAATTGAATAAACTTTCAAATATCTTCCGTACCGACATTAATATTTATGGAGTTGATGGTCGTTTACTGGCAACATCCAGGCCTGAAATCTTTTACAGGCGGGGAATTCAATCTGACCGGATTAATTCAGTTGCTTATTATGAGTTGATTGAGAACTACCAGGTGAGCTACTATCAGCCTGAAAAAATTGGAAAACTGAGATATTCATCGATTTACGAACCAATTATTAATAACAATGGTGATTACCTTGGTTTTATTAATCTCCCCTATTTTACTCGCGGAGATAAATTGAAACAGGAAATCTCAACATTTATAGTTGCCTTCATTAATTTGTATGTCTTACTTTTTCTGGCTGGAGTAATTGTTGCGGTATTTTTGGCCAATCAGATAACCAAGCCGCTTAGCCTAATTCGAGATAAGCTTAAAGGCATTCAGTTAACAGAGAAGAATGAACAAATTAGCTATCATCGGGATGATGAGATTGGTTCGTTGGTAAAAGAATATAACCGAAAGGTGGTAGAGTTAGCCGAAAGTGCAGAGTTGCTTGCACGAACCGAGCGCGAATTGGCCTGGCGCGAAATGGCCAAGCAAGTGGCCCACGAAATCAAAAATCCGCTAACGCCAATGAAGTTAAATATTCAGTACTTGCAAAGGGCAAAAGAAGAAAACAGTGAGATGTATGATGAATATTTCGATCGGGTAACCCATACGCTTATTGAGCAAATTGATGCTCTGTCGGAGATTGCTACAGAGTTCTCCAATTTTGCAAAAATTCCAAAAACGAATAATGAGGTATTTAATCTTTGTGAGAAACTTACCAAAGTCACTGGTTTGTTTGAATCAAGCACCCACATTGATTTTACCTTAGACTTGCATGAAAATGAAGAAGTGTTGATTTTTGCTGACCGTGAACAAATATCAAGGGGCGTCCTTAATTTGATTAAGAACGCAATTCAATCAATTCCAGCTGATCGGAAAGGTGAAATAAAAGTTAGCTTGACGAAAGAAGATGATATTGCAATTATTGCTGTTTCCGATAATGGGAATGGAATCCCTGAAGAAATCAGGCAACAAATGTTTCAGCCAAATTTCACCACCAAAAGTAGTGGAATGGGACTTGGTCTAGCCATTGTGAAGAAGATCATTGAAAATTTTAACGGTCAGATTTGGTATGAGACTGAGATTAATCAAGGCACAACTTTCTACATTGAGATTCCAGTTTATAAGAAATAGAAGACATTAGTTTTTAGCAAATGGTACCACTTTCATTTAGAGATATTAGCGCACGACTTCGTGAATTGGAGATGCCGAAATTTGATTTAGTAATTGGCATTGGCACAGGAGGTGTTGTTCCGGCAAGTTTGGTTGCTTTTCATACCGGTTGTGAATTAGTGATTATTACACTCAATTATCGCGATGAAAACAATAAGCCCCGGCATGATCAACCTGTGATTATTCAGGGATTGCCTGAAGAATTTGATCTTTCCAATAAAAATGTCCTTTTGGTTGATGATGTCTCGGTATCTGGAAAAACGATGAATCAGGCTCTTGAAGCATTGAAAGCTCCATCCATTCAAACTTTGGCTATGAAAGGGAAGGCTGATTTTGTCCTTTTCCCTGAAATTAAGGATTGTGTAAAATGGCCTTGGAAGTAGAATCAAGTCGTGAGTAGCGAGTAGTAAGTCGTAAGACAATCGAACTCCTGTTATTACTTCATTCTTTAGCTAAAAAAAAAGGACGAAAAAGAACCACCGCAGACTTGAAAATGAACTCTATTTTGCAAAATTAACTGCGTCATCGCGAACTAAGTGAAGCGATCTTTTTCAAATAAGATGAGATTGCTTCGTCGTACCTCCTCGCAAAGACGACTATAATAGATATTATTTCGATATATTTTTATTCTCCATTTCTTCTTGATAAAAAACGAAACAAAAAATCAAGACAGAACGAATCTTCAGCCCGCACTTGTTATTTTTAAGGGCTTCCGCATTACATCTGCTATAGCCTAAATGACAATTTTGTCCTGCTCCGGCCCGGCGTTCTGTCTGGCAATCTAAATATCTGAGAATCCAAGAATCATTCACATCTGGCGTCCTGGTTCTTTGATCTTGGTTCGTTTTCTCGTATCTCTACGCTAATGCAGATTTGCAATCTGCATTCTTTATCTGAAAATCTTTCGACCACCCCTGATGACATATCCACGCCAGCTGTAGGTTCTTGAATCCTGTTTCTTGGGTCATGAATATTTTCTAACTTGAAGCGAATTAAATACTTCAAATAAATTACGATGAAGAAAAAGATAATCCTTACGGTAATTGCTGTTTTTATTGGGTTGGGTATAAATTATCTTCATAAAATGCTACCAATTGTAACGGGGTATGCTGCTAAAAATCTGGCTTCGGGTGTTTTTTTAGCTGGACGTTCTCAAGAATCATTGGAGCGTGAAGATCTTAACTTCTCCGTTATTAAGTATGCAAAAAACACAGTTGATATAGAAAACAAACGTGTAACCAGTCGTTTTTTATGGGGCAAGTCAACGGCCATTTATATTAATGGTTATGGCTGCACACTTGTTCGTGATTATTCTGAAGATGAAATTAGGGCAAGGACATACCCTCAGGTTGATGTGATTCCTGAAAACCCGGACACCATTCCGTGGCCAATGGGTGACTTAATTACAGCTACTGTTCCTGAGGGAATTGATGTCAAGAAATTAGAAGAGGCCGTTCTTGAAGCTATGGCAGACACCATTCCATCTAAAGGTACATTTGCCTTGATGGTGGTTTACAAAGGGCAACCGGTTGCTGAAGTTTACAGGGAAGATTTCACCAGCAATAATCGTTTTTTAAGTTGGTCAATGGCCAAAAGTATTACTAATGCAATGGTTGGATTGATGGTCAAAGATGGCATGATTGATATTCACAAACCAATAGGACTGGATAAATGGAAGGAAGATGAACGAAGTAATATAACACTGAACAACCTGTTGCAAATGAATAGCGGATTAAAGTGGAATGAAACCTATGGCAATCTGTCGGATGTAACCATAATGCTTCACAAGACAGGTGATATGGGTGGATATACTGCAAATAATTTAGCAGAGGTTTCTGCTGATTCTATTTTCCTGTACTCATCGGGAACAACTAATCTTACCAGCAAGATTTTGCGTACTACGTTTTCAAACGATACCGAATATTATAAATATCCAAGGGAGGCACTTTTTAATAAGATTGGAATGCGAACTGCTGTTTTTGAGATGGATGCCTCTGGAACATTTGTTGGTTCATCCTATCTATATGCTACAATGCGAGATTATGCACGCTTTGGATTGTTGTATTTGAATGATGGAGTTTGGAATGGAGAACAACTACTTCCTGAAGCTTGGGTGAATTACACAACCTCTGGTTCGAATGGTTCCAATGGCAAATATGGTGCATTCTTTTGGTTGAATGGAACAAATGATTTGCCTGATGCTCCAGAGGACACATTCTTATGCCGTGGGCATGATGGTCAATTCATCGTCATTATTCCATCAAAAGAGTTGGTGATTGTTCGAACCGGCTATTCCAAAAAGGGAGAGTTTGATTTAAATAGAATGGTTAAAGGGATTCTTGCGAGTATTGAATAACTTCTGAAAGGATTTTTACATTGAAATGCTTCAAAAAGGCAATATCAAAAAACTGAAATTATAACTGGACAAATCATGAATAAGATACTATTAACAGCTAGCCTCATCGTATTAATCTCTATCGGTTGTTTTGCACAAAAAGACAAGATTGGGAGTTCTGTTTTAATCGATACTACTCTGAATGAAATACAGAATCAGTTTGTAAACAATCAGGCAGAGGCTTTACTAAGTCAGGCCAATGAGGTATTTGCTAATTTTCCGCCAGCATGGCCAGAGCCGGCAGCCCGAGAAAGTGCTTTACTGCTTCTTGATGGAGTTTTGCATGATGTATATGCACCACAAAGGCCTCCGGTTCAATTGTTTTTTAAGAATCGGATGAGAGATGCTATTGAGGAAATTGAGCAAACTGAGGTAACCAATGGCGCACGTATTTGGAAATTGTATGATCATGGATTTGTAGTCAGAACCAAAACAGTAACCATTGGATTTGATCTGATTCGTGGAGAATCTGCACGAGCTGAAGGATTTCCAATAAGCAAGGATTTAATGGTCAGGCTTATTGAGCAATGTGATGTGCATTTCATTTCTCACCGACATCGTGATCATGCCGAAGAGTGGGTCGCACAATCTTTTATCGATCAGGGAAAGCCGGTTGTTGCACCTCCCGAGGTTTGGAGCGACAAACCGATTCATAAGCAAATTACGCATATGGAAAGAGTGCCACACACACTGCAAAAACTTCCAGTACAAAATGGGAAGCAAATACTTAAGGTAGTTGTTTATCCGGGACATCAAGGCGAGAGTATTGAGAACAATGTATCTCTTGTAATCACTCCCGAAGGACTTTCATTTTCACAAATGGGCGATCAATCCAATTCCAGCGACTTTGAATGGATAGATGAAGTAGCAAAAAATCATAAAGTGGATGTTCTTATGCCCAACTGCTGGACCACCGATATTGTAAGAGTGGCAAAAGGTTTTAATCCAGCACTAATTATTACCGGGCATGAAAATGAGATGGGACACACCATTGATCATCGTGAACCCTACTGGCTGACTTACCAAAGAAGAGAGGGCTCAGACCGATTTGGAGGCAAAAAAGGTGTTGGCTACCAACATCCGTTAATTTTAATGACATGGGGCGAATCATTTCATTATACAAGGAAGAATTTTATAAAATAAGAGCCAATAATAACCTTGGAAGAAATGGATATTGATATTAAATATTCACCCATTTACATACAAGTCTATTTCTCCTCCTTTTTGAAGGAGCCTGCAGGCAGAGAGTACCGAAAATCGGGTTTCCTGATTTTTGGGGAGGTGGTTAAGTTACCATAGCAGAAATCTAGAGTTTCTTACCTTTTGGATTGAAGAGTATTCAAGATAAGTGAAATTGATTTTGTGTAATACAACTACCCCCTCCGTTCCGATGAAATCGGAACTCGTCCCCTTAAGGATTGCTATCAGGATGCAAAAGAGCTGTTTTTACAGCCGCTATACTATACTGCAGAATTGTTTCGTAAGCGTCTCCACAATAAGGTTGTTAAAAAAAGCCCGTCAAATTTTGATTGAA
>CBDVCE010000038.1:0-48518 GCA_965372405.1 uncultured Sunxiuqinia sp. | reverse complement strand
TGTGAGAGCCTCATCCTATCAGCGTTTGCTGGTGGGACGGGCTACTCGATTACCATTAGTACTTTCTCTTAATGTGCTTTTCAATTCCGAAATTGAATAAGCTGGTTTTTGTTTGTGTAACATAGCGTGACAATTTGGACAAACGGGAATTAAGTCAGTTATAGGATTTACAGAGTATTCTTTACCAATTGTTGATATGTCAATTATATGGTGAACATGAATAAAATCTTGTCCTAATTTCCCAAATTTTTCATGAAAATTAAATTCACAGACTTGACAATTTAATCCGTAATATTCAATACATTCTTGTCTTGCTAATTGATTTCTCTCATAACTATTTACAGTAACTTGTTTTGTTTTACCTTCTGAATAATTTTGGTTGGAATCAACTTCGTCTGGAAATATAGTTTCTCCATAATTATCCTTGACTAATAGATAATATTTTTCATAAATTTCTCTACCTTTTTTTACTTTCGCGCCAGATGTTTCCTCGTAATATTCGATATGCTGATAAAGAGAAAGTAATGCAGTTTTCAATCCGCTTATACCATTTTCATTGTATATTCGTTCGAGATAATAATCAGTTCCATAAGAATTAATAGTCCGCGTGAATAATTTTCCTTGAATTAGATTTGAGTAAGCATAGATATAATCGAGACCAGAACTCTTTTTCATTCCCATATTAGTCAGGGATTCAGCTCCTTCATTTAAGGAAAATTGATTCAGATATATTCCTTTTCCGATCTCAAATGCTTTTTGAATTTGTTCTTTCGTGATTTTATTCATTGAGTTCTAGCGGTTTTTCTTGTATTAATGGTAACGTATGTGTATATACTAATTGTATATACTAATTGTATATATATCGCTTATATGTGTTGTTTTGTAAGTATCTGTAATTCCGATGTTTATTGGTCAATATCACATCCATTTGACTTTTGAAATTTGCAAGAGATAAATTCTTGGAATGTATTTCCGCCATAATTCTTTTAGCTTATTCGTTCTCCTTTACTATTAGGGTCATCTGTTCGTTTTAAGAAGCCTCAAGTTAACAAAAGTGGATAAGCTAAACAATAAAAAGTTGATGTAAAATATTCATCGGAGGGTTGGGTGAGTTCATCGGACACATCTCGGAGTCCACCGAATGAAGCGCTGAGTGCTCCGAACCAACTGTTGTGTTCATTTCTTTAGTGGCTGAGATGTTTTCTCGATCTGCGGAGTAGTTTGCACGAAGTCTGGTGTTCATTTCTCCAACTGCCGGGTAGTTTTCTTTAACTCCTGTGTTCTCCGAACCGCTGGTGGCGTTCATTTCCTTAAGTCTGGAATTTATTCTGCCTGATGGATTTGGTTTGAAGAAGCCCGTATGCTCAAACAAACCACCTCCCTCCCGGATTACCGGGAGTACTCCTCCTTATCTGGAGGAGAATTTGTGTCTGGTGCTTCTTTGATGTACCTGTGGAATTATATAGTTAGGAAAACATAAACGTAGTCGCTTATAAAAAACACAGGTTTAATTCCTCTCCTAAGCAGGCTACTCTGGAGGAGAATTTTTGCCTGGTGCTTCTTTTTATCTGATAAATTTAATATTTAAGAGTTCATGAACAATTGACTTTACCCACAACTGGTTTGAAGTCATCCTGAACTCGTTTCAGGATCTCCCAAAAAAAAGCTTCTAATTATTAAGGGCTAAAGCCCAGTGATTCTTACTAAACATATAACCCCCGGCTTAAGCCGGGGGCTATAAAAGATACTCTCAACTGGGGCTTTAGCCATTAATATGAACGCGTTGGACTAAAGCCCGATGAAATATTACACTTCTGATCTCCAGGATAAATCCCGGAGTTAGTCAAATTCTTCATGTTTTCACACAGCCTGTTAAACCGGGGGCTATAACAGCTACTAAATTAATTCCCCTCCTAAGCAGGTGGTCGTCCGTAATCGGGCGAGCGGGGTGGTTAAAAATTGAATAACTTCGGCAGTCCCGCAGAAAAATAATCCCCTTATCCGGTGACCCAAATCCATTTCGTTTTGTTAATAAGAATAATTCAATCTGAGAACCATGGATTTAAAAGACAAATATTTGGCTGTCAGGACATACTCGTGTGATATCTGTAAGCCTCTTAAAACCGAAGATTACATTCCTCAACCTGCCTTTTTTGGGAGTCCGCCCAAATGGAACCTGGGACATACCAGTTGGTTTTTTGAGGAAATGATTCTAAAGAAATTCATTCCTTATTATGAGGAGTATCATCCCAAATTCAGCTTTCTTTTTAATAGCTACTACAACACCATTGGCGAACGCGTTGCCCGTGATGGCCGTGGTGACTTAAGCCGTCCAACAGTTTCTGAAGTGTATGACTATCGGGAGCATGTAAATAGGAGAATGCAAAGCTTGCTTTCGAATAAGGATCTGAATAAGGAAATCATCTTTTTAACTGAGCTGGGTCTGAATCATGAGCAGCAGCATCAGGAATTGTTTTTTAGCGATCTGAAGTATGCTTTTAGCATTAACCCTCTCTTTCCTGTTTATAATGATAAAGCACTTTGCGAAACCCCTGCCGGTGAAGAGGGCTGGATAAAAATACCCGAAGGTTTGCACCGAATTGGCTTTGAGGGTGTTGAATTTTCTTACGATAATGAGTCGCCAGCACATCAGGTGTTCCTACAGAAATACCAGATTAGCAAAAAGCTGGTTAGCAATGGTGAGTATCTGGAATTTGTTGAAGCTGGTGGATATCAGGATGACCGCTTTTGGCATGATGATGCATGGAGTTGGCTTCAGCAAGAGAAAATTAGCAAGCCAATGTATTGGCACCAGATTAATAATAAATGGCATCAGTACACTTTGGCAGGTCTTCGGAAAATTAATCCTGACGATGCTCTTTGCCACATTAATTATTACGAAGCCTATGCTTTTGCGCAGTTTAAAGGCTTAAGGCTACCTACCGAATTTGAGTGGGAGGCAGCATCCGACCAGTTCAACTGGGGCAACCGCTGGGAGTGGACAGAGAGTGCTTACCTTCCTTATCCCGGTTACCAAAAGGCCGAAGGCGCGGTGGGTGAGTACAATGGTAAGTTTATGGTGAACCAGAAAGTGTTGCGCGGTGCTTCTGTTGCAACATCGCCTAACCACAGCCGAAAAACCTATCGGAATTTTTTCCACCCCGAATTGGGATGGCAGTTTAATGGAATACGTTTAGCAAAATAGATTATGAGGGAAATAAAAACGATCACGGCCATAGCAGAGGATACATTACAAGGGCTTTCGGCAAAGCCCAAACATTTGTCGTCGAAATACTTTTACGATGAAGCCGGAAGCCGCATTTTTCAAGATATTATGCATATGCCCGAATACTATTTGACCAATGCTGAGTTTGAAATATTTGAACATCAGAAGGAAGAAATCCTTGATATTTTCGCGCAAATAAATGGCTCATTCGACCTGATTGAACTGGGAGCTGGCGATGGCTATAAAACCAAGATTCTGCTGAGTCATTTCTTAAATCAGGAGGTTGACTTCACCTACATGCCCATCGATATTTCTGCTGATGTACTTGCCGAAATGTCCAATAACTTAAAAGAGGAACTGCCGGGTCTGCACATCGAAGAAAAGGCTGGAGATTATTTCGAAATGATGAAATACATCAACAGCTACGATAGCTCGACCAAGATTATCCTGTTCCTGGGGTCAAACATTGGGAACTACAGTTGGAAAGAAAGCATTTCTTTTTTCAGTCAGCTGCGGGAACAAATGCAAAACCACGACCGCCTATTTATTGGCTTCGACTTAAAGAAAGATCCGCAGGTAATTTTAGATGCTTATAACGATCCTCATGGACATACACGGGAATTCAATTTGAATTTACTGAGGCGACTAAACCGTGAGCTTGGAGCAAATTTCGATACAACAAACTTCAGGCATCATGCCGTTTATGAACCCATTAGCGGAGCTGCCAAAAGTTATCTGGTTAGCCTGTGCAATCAGCAGGTTGATATTGATGAGCTTGAAACGACTATCCACTTTGATGCTTTTGAAGCCATTTATATGGAGATGTCGCAAAAATACGACTTGAAGATGATTGCCGAACTTGCTGATGCCAGTGGCTTTGAGGTGCAACAGAACTTCTTCGATTCAAACCGATACTTTGCAAATTCTTTGTGGAAACTAAAATAGATGATGATGAAAGCGATTTGGAACAATACAATTATTGCCGAAAGTGATGAAACAATTGTGGTAGAAGGAAATCATTATTTCCCTCCGGCTTCCGTCAATTTCGAACTCTTTAAGAAAACAGATACGCACACCACTTGCCCATGGAAAGGTGTTGCATCTTATTACTCCGTTGAAGTTAATGGTGAATTAAACAAAGATGCGGCCTGGTATTACCCCACTCCGTCTGATGCAGCTAAACAAATCAAAGATCACATTGCCTTTTGGCGCGGAGTTGAAATCACTCAATAAAACACGACCATGAAGACCTGGAAATCCTTTCATCCGTTTGATGAACATACGCAGCACGCCACAAATCAGCAGCACCTGCTTGCCCAGCTTATCGGATTAGTTGGGAAGTCATATCTTCCTGAAGAAGCTGACTTTGGACACGCTGCCCTTTTTTATCATCAGAATTTAGGAGCACTCACAACAAAACAGATCCAGGGGAACAAAACCTTTAGCATTGCTTTTTCTTTAAAAGATTTAAGGCTTCTGATTCTTGATGCGTCTTCCAATCCGTTGGATGAACTTTTAATGGATGGTAAAAAAGCCGTTGATGCTTTTGACTGGATAAAATCAAAATTAAATGAGTTTGGGTTTAATCCTGAGAAACTGCAGAATACTTTTAACGAAACTGATCCTGCAAAGTTTAAAGGTATAGAGAATACCATTTCTATTGATTCATCTGCCTTGAAACAAAATGCCCGATATCGATCCAATGCAAATTTGATCCTGCAACAATACACCAGCCGCTTTAAACACGCCAGTGCAGTTCGTATTTGGCCTCATCATTTCGACTCGGCAACTTATATTCCACTGCAGTTTAATGAAAAGAATGAAGAAACACATTCTATTGGCTTAGGCTTTTCCATTCCCGATGCAACCGTAAATGAGCCTTACTTCTACATTAATATTTGGTCTGCCGAGGGTTCAATTACCATTAACAGTCCGGAGAAACTTAAAGGTCATGGCGAATGGGTGCAAGAAGGTTGGCAAGGTGCCATCTTGCGTCTGTCTCTGATATTAGAGAAAGAAACTGCTGAAAAACAATGGAAACGAATTAACCGTTTTTTCGAAAGCGGAATTCTTACAATCCTGAATAGCTTTTAAGCAATGTTGGTGAAAACGTGCTGAACATCATCGTCTTCTTCCAGCTTATCAATCAGCTTTTCAATTTCCTCAAGCTTTTCTTCGTTAAACTCAACCGGAGTAGTAGGTATGCGTTGCAGAGTTGCTTTTTTGAGTTCAATTTTCAAATCTTCCAAAGCCTTCGATAAAGTTCCAAAACTGGTGTAATCGGCAGTCAGGTAAACCATTCCTTCGTTTTCCTCAATTTCGTCCAGCCCGGCATCAATTAATTCAAGCTCCATTTCTTCAATATCCATCCCATCCGTTTTCTCAAACTCAAAAACAGATTTGCGCGAGAACATAAACTCCAATGATCCGGTTGGTACCATTTGTCCGCCATTCTTATTGAAATAGGATTTAACGTTTGCGACAGTACGGGTTGTATTGTCGGTGGCGCATTCCACAAAAATAAGGACTCCATGTGGCCCTTTACCTTCATGATTTACCTCTGAGAAACTGCTGGCATCTTTTCCGCTGGCACGTTTAATGGCTGCATCAATATTATCCTTCGGCATGTTTTGTGCCTTCGCATTTTGAATAGCAGTCCGCAATTTCGAGTTCATCTCCGGATCCTGACCACCTTCTTTTGCGGCCATTGTTATTGATCGTCCTAATTTTGGAAAGATGCGTGACATATGCCCCCAACGTTTTTCCTTAGCTGCTCTGCGGTATTCAAATGCTCTTCCCACGATATATTGATTTTAATGATTGAAATATCTAACGCCACAAAAATAAGAATAGTTCAGCGAATTAGACTCTGCAAAAACAAAAAATCAATGATTGATCATCAGATTTAAATTTCATGGAGAGGTAAACAAGCCAATTTTGAATTCCTTCTTTGTATTTCACCTGTAAATTCCAAAATCAGATAATCCAGTAATCATGACTCGCCAATTTCGATTATCTTTAAGGCAAAATATCACTCATGAAACAACTCTCTTTTATACTGATAATAGCCCTATTCTCTGCAGCCTGCCAAAAAGAAAAGGAATACGTTGCCAATGAAGGTTTTATTTACGGAACAACTTACCACATTTCATATGAAAGCCCCAACAGTGAAGATTTTCAAGTTGGTATAGAAGCTGAAATGAATAAACTGAACCGTTCACTTTCAACATTTGACTCTACTTCTGTTATTTCAAAAGTTAACCAAAATGTGGCTGTTGAATTGGATGATTATTTCCTTACGGTTTATAATAAAGCAATGGAAGTCTCTAAGAATTCGGATGGTGCTTTTGATATAACTGTAGCGCCTATGGTTAATGTCTGGGGATTTGGTTTCAAGAACAAAGAAAACATTACCGATGAATTAATTGACTCATTGAAAATCATTACCGGGTACAAAAAAATTCGTTTGCAGAATGGGAAGATCTTTAAAGACCATCCGAACACAATGCTTGACGGTAGTGCAATTGCTAAAGGATTTGCATGCGATGTTGTTGGCGATTTTCTTAACAAAAAAGGCTGCGTAAATTATATGGTTGAAATTGGCGGTGAGGTTGTTGCCTTTGGTAAAAATAAAAAGGGCAAGGCCTGGTCAATTGGAATCAGCAAGCCTGATGATAACGATTTTTTCACCAGTCAGAAACTTAAAGCCATTGTTAAACTTCCGGAAAGGGCATTGGCAACATCAGGAAACTATCGGAACTTTTATGTGGAGGATGGAAAAAAGTACGCTCACACCATTAACCCAAAAACAGGCTACCCAATCCAGCACAGTTTACTAAGCACCACAGTTCTTGCAGATAATTGCATGACAGCCGATGCTTATGCAACCGCATTTATGGTTCTGGGACTTCAAAAATCAATTGAGCTTGCCGAACGCGTTTCGGGAATTGACGTCTATTTTGTTTATGCTGACGAAGAAGGAGACTATAAGACCTATGTCAGTCCGGGATTTAAAAAACTTCTGATAAAAGAATACGAATAAACCTTAGCAGCTTCCGCTTGTCGAATCTTCAAGAAGACTTAGCTCTTTAAAAGAAAGTTCTTTTTTCGCTTTAGATTGCTCAATCTTATCATAGGTTTGAGCACAAGTAATACCTTGCTTCTTTAAGTGTTTATTGCCCCCAATGTGAATATTGGGAAACTTCCCATCCTTTTTTAATAAGATGGTGATTGCCAACCCGAACAATGCAAGAGTTACTAACGCTATTGCCAATAAGAAAACTTTGAAAAATGCCATCACTCTACCCTTTCTATATTTCGTACAAAATTATAAAAATATTGACACATCGAGATAAATGTATCTTTTAAATAACAACGTTTTAACGTTCATTTTTCTTGCTCCAAAAATCATATTTTAAACAATCTGCTTTTTTCAATTCTTATTCTTATTTTTAAAAGAAAAAAACATCATCATGGAAAAACATATTAATGTAGTTGCGGCACTTCACATTGGCTTTAGTATTTTAGGAATTATTATTGCATTACTGGTAACAACAATCTTGAACCTTATTGGTGACTTTTCAGATGACAAACAAGCTGAAATGGTTCTTTCAATCGTTGCAAATGCCATTGCTGTTTTCTTTACTGTACTTGCTATTCCCGGCATTATTGGAGGTATTGGCCTTATGAAAAGAAAAGAATGGGCACGTATTTTAGTTATGATTATTTCAGTGCTTGATCTTTTCAATTTTCCACTTGGGACTGCGATTGGTGCTTATTCAATTTGGGCCTTGGTACAACCTGAAGTTGTAGAAAAATTTGGAGAACGATGTTCAGAAGAAACAACGGTTGAGCAATAAGAAAACCTTTCATATAGTTGTCTCAGGTCGGGTTCAGGGAGTTGGATTCCGCTATTTCGTGAGAGAAAAAGCACTTGAATACCAACTATCAGGCTGGGTAAAGAATTGTCCTAATCGTACTGTTGAAATAGAAGTTGAAGGTGACTCCAATCAGCTAGAGATCTTTGTTGACTTTCTTAAGATTGGGAATGGCTATAGTCGCATTACTCAATTAAGCAAAACAGAAATATTACCCACAAGAAATTATACTTCTTTTCAAATAAAGTATTGATTTAATCAAGTATAAAGGGGACTGTAAAAGTAAATCTTGATCCAGCTCCTGCTTCTGACTCAAGCCATATTTCACCACCCATTGACTCCAATAGCCCTTTTACGATTGAAAGGCCAAGACCAGCTCCTTTATAAACACTAGACATATCAGGATCAATCTGGGCAAAACGTTCAAATACTTTATTACGATTCTTTTTATCAATGCCCAATCCAGTATCTGAAACATAAAATTGAATTTGATTTTCTTCGATTATTTTACACCCAACTTCAATCACCCCTTCATCAGTAAACTTTAACGCATTACTCACAAGATTGATAAGGATTTGCTTAACCTTTCCTTGGTCAATAACAACAGACTCCTGCTTATCGTACTCCAGATTATACTCCAGACCAATGTGTGTTTTTTCTATACCTTTCCTGTACTCAACAAAATCCAACATCAATTCTGAAAGCCAATTGGTTAAATTACATTTCTCAAGAAAAATATTCACATGCCCCGACTCAATTCGGGCAATATCCAACATCCCGTTAATAAGCCTAAGCAAATCCATACATCGGTTACCAATTATCTCCGTATAAAGTTCAAGTTTATCTTTATCATCAAACACATCCGTCAATAACTCAGAGAACCCCATAATTGCATTCATAGGTGTTCTAATCTCATGGCTCATATTTTGCAAAAATGCAGTCTTAAGTTTGTCACTTTCTTCAGCTTTTTCTTTCGCAATTACCAGTTCCTGCTTGGCGATTTCTCGTTCTGTAGTATCAATTGTAAATCCGGCCAACATCGGGTTCCCATCATCCTTATGAATAGGAAATTTTATCGTGGTATAATATTTCCCATTAATCTCCTCATCTACAACAACTAGCTTTCCTTCTTTCAAAATCTGCTTATCATCTTCGATAATGCTTTTAGCTAGCTCTGAAGGGAAAATCTCATTCATATCTTTTCCCAAGATTTTATCCAACGGCAAGCCAAGCATCTCTTCATAATTTTTGCTTAAATACAAAGACTTAATATCATGATCCTTGAAGAAGATATATATAGGACTATTATCGAGTAACGATTGAAAGATCAAATCTTTCTCTTTCAGTTTCTGCTCATTCTCAAAATTCTCAGTTATGTCCCTTGCAATACCTAAAACACCAATCAATTTCCCATCAGAATTATACATTGGAGTTTTAATTGTCTCCAGAAACTCTTGATGTCCGTCATCAGCATAAGTTACCCACTCCAGGTTCTTTTTAGGTTTATTGGCTATTACCGCTTCTCGATCTTTTTTCCTAAAGAAATCGGCCAACTCGGCATCCATAAAATCATAATCTGTTTTGCCTTTAATTTCGGCTTCTGATGCCCCAAAAAATCTTTCAAAACGAGGGTTGCAGGTAATATAAACACCATCAGGATCTTTTAACCAGATCATATCCGGTATCGTTTCAATCAGAGTTTTTAGTCTTAGCTTTTCATTCTCCAATGAAATAAGAGCTTCTTTTCGAATTGTAATATCTTGAAATGTGCCTTTTATTTTTACAACTCTATCATTTTCATAAATTGGAATTCCATTTGTACGAACCCACTTACTTACACCTTTTGCACTAATTATTTGCAACTCCAAATCGTAGGGAATTCCTTTGTCAATTGCCTCTCTAATTGCTTCTTCTATTATTGGTCTATGTTCTTCAATATAATATTCTAGACCTTCATTTGCATCAATCTTTCTGCTGGGATCTACATCATGAATCAAAGCAACCTCATCTGTCCAACTTCCATCCATTGTTTGAACATCAAATTCCCAGCCTCCAACTTTTGCTATTTCTCCAATTGAATGCAATAATTCATCCTTCACATTTAGATCTTCTGCAAGATCTTTAGCTTCAGTTATGTCACTAATAAACCCCTCTAGTGCAATTAGCTTTCCACCCTCGAAAACACCACAACCACGTTCCCAAACCCAATGTACATGCCCTTTAGAATCTACAATACGGTACTCATTTGCAAAAAAAGTTCTTTTACTAAGTGCATCCTGCCAGCGCTCCCATAACTGAACCCTATCATCAGGATGAACAATTGAATCAAATGAGCGAATTCGATTACCGATAAAGTCAGAGGGAGGATATCCTGTTAAATGCTCGATGCCGTTACTAATAAACTCCATGGTCCAATCCCTATCATTATTACAACGATAGACAACTCCCAGAAGATTATCAATTATTGAATTGAACCTTATACTATTCTCCTTCCGGTCATTTTGGTCAACCGTCTCTGCCACAGCATTGCATGTGCCTTGAGGCTTTAAACATGCATTTGCTTCATCAAGCTGATTTTTCAAGTCAATAATCTCTTGCTGAAGTCTTGCTATCTTCTTTTCATCAATCATATACAGCGAAAATGATTAAGTTGAAATATTACAAGTATAATATTTCCAAACACGATATGGTTCAAATAATACCATTCAACCCTTAAACTTAAATAAAAATATTTAAGACACTGATAGAAAATACGGTTCAATTAAATCACACTCTTTTAAAACATCTTTTAAGCTGATAATACAAGCTCAAGATGAAATCATTAAAAGTCTAATTTACTTTACCCTTCCTGGATTTTTTTTGATAAAGTCTCCCCATCCCTTGTATGAACTGGAGGATAATGGATTTTTTAGTTGAAGGTAATGACAAACAGCAACAGCCAGGGCATCTGTTGCATCTAACTCTTTTGGTAGTTCATCATTCTTAAACATGTTTTGAAGAAAATAAGCCACTTGCTCTTTTGAAGCGCGCCCCATGCCTGTAACAGCCTGCTTTACTTTTAAAGGGGCATACTCAAAAACAGGAATATCTTTCTCAAGAGACAAGCCCATAATAATTCCCTGAGCTCTACCAAGCTTCAACATCGACTGGATATCCTTACCGTAAAAGGGAGCCTCAATAGCTAACTCATCGGGTTTGAATTCCTCAATTAATTGTTTGGTTCGAACGAAGATGTGTTTTAAGCGAAGGTAGTGATCCTTATATTCAGATGTTTTAACAACTCCTGCATGCACAATGTGAGGCTGGTTGCCTTTGATTTCAATTAACGCATAGCCCATCACGATGGTACCCGGGTCAATACCTAAAATCCGTTTGGCAACCTTTTCCATTAGTAAGCTCCAGTAATTTCCTGTAGTCCACGCTCTAATGGTACTTGCATTGGACGAACCCTTGCTGACTTAAGCGCAACCTGATCATCTTCACCTGAGATAAGGCTTAGCGCCTTTTTCAAACAAAGTTCCTGTGGATCTCCCCATGCCTTAAAAATATCATCATCAACCTCGTGGTCAACTGGAATTCCACTAAAATAGTGTCCGTTCCCATGAGCATTTAGCAATTGAAAAGTAACTGCAGCAAGGGCAATATTGTAATCCTCAGATTTTTCCACCTCCATACCAACTGGCTTACCATGTGTTTTCTCACCTATCAGGATTACTTCTTTATATGGGAAAAGACAGTTGATAACCATCTCGCTAGCTGAAGCTGAGCCTTCAGTAGTAATAAAATGCAAACGTGGGAGATTAACTGCGTGGTTTGCAGAAGGAATTGCCCAATGTTCATCTTCAAAATTGCTATTGTATTTAAACGAAATAAAATGTTTGTCAATTATATCACTCCCGCCCAATTGTGCTGAAAGATGATATGCGAGCCAAAGACTACCTCCTCCATTGTATCTTAAATCAACAACAATGTCTTCAATCCCTTCAGTCGTAAAATATGAAAATGCACTATCCAGTTCAGTTATTGACTTCTCTCCCAGGAAGCTCTCGTATACCAAATAACCCACTTTTCTATTACTAACCTCTAATACACTTTTATGAAGAACGGTATTGATCTCATAATCAGTTCGTGTCATTGAATGATCAACTGTGTCATTTTCTGTGGTTATAAATGTAAATTTCACTTCACTATCTGTATCAAAAGCTTCCCAAGGATTCTCCATTGAAGAAACAGATACATCATTGATCTTATAAAATTCCCATCCCCGATCAACGCCAGCCAACCCCATTGGTGCTTTTAGATATGTAAATCGAACAAGCAGTCTTGTCTTTTCATTCTCTTCACCTTCATTTTCAACAAAATAAGACATCCCCACACCAAATCCCTTCGTTTGGGCATCATCAAACAAAGCATTATGCTCTTGCAGGTTTGCAACATAACTCCAACGATCAACCTCTTCGTAACGAAGTGCATTTACTAAATCCTGATCAGAACTATAGGTGTTTGGGTCAACCTCTGGCAGTTCATCTAGCCACAAGTAATTCGCTTTAAAATGGTCGTAAATAAATGTTTTGCTGTTCTCAACAGGTTCAACAGGATCAACAACCGGCGGTTCAATTATATCATTATCTTTTGAACATGAAAATGCCAAAAGCATTACAAAAGCCAAACCAAGTAACTTCCAATAATTATTTAATTTTAATAGCATCGCTTTTCTTTCTAATTTGTTGTACAAAAATCCCTATTAAGATGAGACACAATCCCACAAATGTAGTACCATAAATTGTCTCATTCAAAATAAAGTAAATAAAAATCAACGATATAAACGGTGTTAGAAAAATGAAATTGCTTGTAACCGCATTATTTTCACTTTTCTCCAAGGCCTTCATCCAAACCAGGTAAGTAAGCCCCAACTCAAAAATGCCAACATAAATGGCTGCCCAAAAGGAATTGTCTATTTGAAAATCTATATTTTGTTCAAAATCAATTATGCCAAATAACAGAAGATAAACCAAGCCAAACATAAAATTCCAGAACATCATAATGAGTTTATCCTGATTATTCTTCACACTAAAAATCCAATAAAATGCCCAAATAATACTGCTAGACAATGCAAGTCCGGCGCCTAATGAATTTGTTTTGGAGAATCCTTCAATGCTCCCTTGAGAAGCAACAAATGCAACACCAACAAAACTGATCAACACCGCATAAATGTTCTTAATCGATATCTTTTGTCCCAACAGCGGAGCCGACAACAACGCAAGACTTACAGGCCAAATCATATTCAGCGTTTGAGTTACTTGTGCCGGATTAAGCTCATATGCTTTAAAAAGAACAAGATAATAGCCAAAGGGGTTCAGTAATCCTAAAATTGAAGATCTGGCAATGTCCTTTTTTGAAATCGAAAGAAGCAGCCTGAGCTTTCCCGTAAACAAGATGATCAACAAATAAACAAAAAGGCTAACCAGTGTGGCTATAAAAATTAGCTGCCAGGGATTCATTCCCCTAAGTGCAAGCTTAAATGCAGATGCTACGGTTGACCATATTAAAACCGAAATCAGTGCAAAAATAATTGCCTGCTTTTGTGATTTGCCCTTACTCAATGTCATCCCCCCTTAATTTTCGATAGCGCTTCCTGGCCTCAACAACATAGACGCTTCCTGGGTGCTGAACTAACATATTTTTGTATAACTCACGCGCTTCTTCTACTTGATTTAAGTTTTGTTCTTTAATTTCTGCCAATAAAAACAGAGCATCATCTGCAAGCAAATCATTGGAGTAGTCGGAAGTGATCTTTTCCAAATAACTCACAGCTTTTTCAAAATTCCCTTTCTTGTTCTCGATCTTCGCTTTTCTTAAAAAAACATCATCCAACAAACTGTGAAAAGAATACTGCTGCACTATTGAATCTAAAATTGCTTCCGCTTTTTCTGTTTGGTTTCGGAATAAGTGCAAATCGGCACGGCCAAACATTTGCATTGGCACTTCTGTAGTATCCAAACTTGTATTATTGCTAATAAATATGGAAAGCTCAAGTGCATCGTTAGCTACCAATTTTGAAGTACTGGCTTTAATCGCATCCAATTGTGCCTGTGCCCAACTCATGTTTCCCATATAGTAAGCCAATTTCGCTTTTTTTAGTTTCACTTCATCACCTAAACTGTTATCCCGATTTTGTTGTATGATTTGCGAATAAAGCAAAACAGCCTCCCATGGATCATCTTTATAAACATGAATGTCGGCCATTTCGTCCTTCATCTTTGCCCTATAATTCGGAGAAAGTTTTGGGATTTTCATACCTTCCTGCAAAAGCTTGACAGCATCATCAGACTTATTACTATAGAATGCCAAAAAGTGTGCATAAGTAATCATCAAAATAGCTGATTCAGGTCGATAGCCAATTTGTTGAAAAGTCTGAAAAAACTCCTTATTCAATTCTTCTACAGAAAGATAACCATCAGCCTTGTTCTCAAATTGCTGATTCAATAATATCATTCTTCCAATCTGAGCCTGAAGTAAAGTATTTCCTGACAATCCTTTTTCGATCAAATAATTGTACGATTCCAGAGCTGCGTTCCATGAATAATTATTCGCAGCAGAACGAGCCACCATCATAACGGTTGATTCTTCTGATCCAGTTCGCTTATCTAAAGCGACTGCTTGCTTAAATGCCGGAAGATATTGTTGACGTTGTATGAAAAGCCAAATTAAAAGTCGATTGTAAGCAATTACTTCTGGATTTGCTTGAATCCTTTTCAGAATTATTGATGTAAAAAGTGGAGGCAGTGAATTCTGGGCATCAGTCCGAAAAGCAGAACGAATCCCACTCTGAACACGTGAAATTGTTTTGCTGTCAGTTTTAAGCATGTCCAGATATTCCTCCAACATACGCTCAAAATTTCGCTGATAATGATAAATCCGGGCTAATTCGTAATTAAACGTTTCTCCGTCAAGTTCTTCCCTTCCCTTCAGGTAAACTTTCTCAGCCCATTCATATTCCCTCCGGCTAATGAACGTATTTGCAATACTTGCAATTCCTGACTTGTTTGATGGTGAAAACTTCACTGCATCAGAATATCTATTTTTCGCATCTTCCAACTGGTTCTGTAGCTTGTGCAAATATCCCCATTGCACCAATAAGTTTTGGTCTTTCGATCTACGATATTGTTGCTTAATTGACTTTTCAGCCGTATCAAAATCATTCAGTTCAATCAGGCAATTCAAGTAATAATTATAATAGTGTGGACTTTTTGACTGTTCAAAGATTTCCTTATATAAAACTGCAGCCTTTTCAAATTCTTTCTCGCTGTAATACCGATTGGCAAGTTGTAATTTCTGAGCATCAATACGAACTTGAGCAACCGCAAGAACAGCAACCATCATCAATGTAATCAGCAAGCTGAAAAACCGTATTGTTTTCTTTTTTCCGATCATTCCTACAAAAATAACATTTCGAATGATGAAAGAACCAAGATATTAGAAACTAGACTCAAGATTCTTGATAAAAATTTGTAGCAGCAAAAGTAAACCAGATAGATTTCCTGATTTTTCTAAAAGGACAACGTTTAGAAACTGTTTAAGTTTTGTTTTTGAGATAGTTTTTTGATGGATTAAGTTCTCAAGCAAGGCAAAATTGACGCGAATAGCACCGCTATTTAAGGAGATTTTAACGAAGCATGAGGGCTTAAGGCACAAAAAGATACCAAAGGATAAAATTTAAACAGTTTCTTAATACAAATAAACTTTAAGGAAATGAATCGGGCTTTTCTTTTTTAACTTAGGAACTTTGTCACTTATGCACTCTGGAACTTCAATCTTCTTAAAACTCTTGACAAAATCACAAGTTTATTTTAAAACGAAAAGGCTATTTTTGTGAAAATTTCTTTTAATGAATGAAGAACTGAAAGGCAAACAGCGCCTGCCTCGCTGGATGAAGATGAAGTTGCCAATGGGTGAAAACTATTCAAAAGTTAAAAACCTGGTCAATAAGCACGAACTAAATACCATTTGTACAAGTGGCAATTGTCCTAATATTGGTGAGTGCTGGAACCGGGGAACAGCTACATTTATGATTCTGGGTGAAATTTGTACGCGTAATTGTAAATTTTGTGGAGTGACTACTGGCAAACCACTTCCTGTTGATGCAGAAGAACCAACGCGAATAGCTAAATCAATTCGAATTATGGAATTGAAACATGCTGTAATCACTTCTGTTGATCGTGATGACCTTTCTGACTTGGGAGCTGGCATTTGGGCTGAAACAATTCGTGAGGTTAAAAAAGCAAATCCAGGAACAAAACTTGAGGTACTCATTCCAGATTTTCAGGGAAAGAAAGATTTGATTATTGAGGTGGCCGAAGCAAAACCAGAAGTCATTTCACACAACCTGGAAACTGTTGAGCGATTGACTCCTGAAATCCGAAGTGCTGCGAAGTATCGTCGAAGTCTAGATGTTATTTCAACAATTGCAAAAACTGGTGTAATTGCTAAATCCGGTATTATGTTGGGACTTGGTGAGACAGAAGAGGAAGTTATTCAAACTATGGATGATTTACTCGAAGCAGGTTGCAAGGTGATAACGATTGGGCAGTACCTTGCTCCTACAAAAACTCATATTCCTGTAAAAGAATACATTCAGCCGGAACAGTTTGAAAAGTATCGAACAATTGGGCTTGAAAAGGGTTTTTCATTTGTTGAAAGTAGCCCATTGGTTCGTTCATCATATATGGCCGAACAGCATGCAAAGGCTTAGAAAGTAAAGACACATAATTATGCGTCTCAACAAAAACAAAAAAGATGGCAAATTTTAATTACGAAGACTTAGGCTTAAAAGATTATAAGGAATGCTGGGACTATCAAGAGAAAATCCTGGCTGAAGTTCAAGCCGATAAAAAAGCAAATGATGGTGCTTCTGAAATCAACCGTTTTTTGTTGGTTGAGCATCCTCACGTTTATACTTTAGGTAAAAGTGGCGACGAACAAAATCTTCTAATTCATGGTGATTTCCTGAAAAAGATTGGAGCAACCTATTATAAGATTAACAGAGGTGGCGACATCACTTACCATGGTCCAGGACAACTGGTTGGCTACCCAATAATTGATTTAGAGAATTTCAATATTGGCGTTCGTGAATACATTGAGAAAATGGAAGATTCCATTATTGCAACCTTAGCCCATTATGGATTGACAGGAAGCCGAAAAGAAGGTGCAACAGGTGTTTGGCTGGATGCTGAAATTCCTGCAAAATCTCGAAAAATTAGTGCCATAGGTGTTCGCGTAAGCCGTTATGTAACCATGCATGGTTTTGCCCTCAATGTGAATACCGATATGCGGTATTTCAACTACATCAATCCTTGTGGCTTTCTCACATACGGTGTAACTTCATTGGAGCGTGAGCTTGGCAAAAAGATGAATATGGATGAAGTAAAAGAAATCGTCAAACAAAAGTTTGATGCTATCTACAAAACCAAAAAAATAACCTAAAAGACATTAAAAAGAATGATCAATACTGACAATCTAGAAGAAAAATTTGGCATTGAAGGTGAACTTGGATTTGTTGAATTTGAAGATGAATTGCCCTTTATTAGTATCTCAAATAAATATGCACAGGCTGACATTTGTTTATACGGAGCTCATATTTTAAGTTTTACTCCTCACAATAATATGGACTTGTTATGGATGAGTCCAAACAGCTTTTCACAGGAGGGAAAAGCCATTCGCGGAGGTATTCCGATTTGTTTCCCTTGGTTTGGACCGCATCAATCAGATTCGGAGAAACCACAGCATGGCTTTGGAAGAATTATGTTTTGGGATGTAATAGAAACAAGATCAGAACCCAATGGCGAAACATTTATTAAAATGCAATTGGAGTCTTCGGAGGAGACTAGAATTTACTGGCCTCATGATTTTCGGGCAGAGATGACATTCACCATTGGAGCAAACCTTATTACAACGCTCAAAGTGATCAATACATCGACTGAGCATTTTGAATATGGCTGTGCGCTGCACACATATTATAATATCTCAGCAATTGACCATATAGCTATTGAAGGGTTAAAGGGAACAAAGTATTACAACCAGCTTAATTTAGAGCATGCAACTCAGGAAGAATCTTTATTGAAAATTCCTGATGCACTCACCCGACATTACTTAAATACAGAAAGTGAAGTAATTATTGATGATCCTGCATTCCGACGTAAAATTTCAGTTAAAAAAAATGGCAGTAAAGTAACTACCGTCTGGAATCCCGGGAAAGAAACATGTGCTGGTATTCAAGATATACCGAATGATGGATATGAAGCTTTTGTTTGCATAGAAGCGACCAATGCATTTGATAATTGCATATCACTCAAACCCGGGGAATCGCATGAAACATCAGCCATCATAGGACTGAAACAATAACTCTTAAACATTATACAATCCGAAATCCTCTTTCAATATGAATATATTTACTGACGAAAAGGTAGCGAAGGAATACGATATTTATTACGGCACAGAACAAGGCAAGCAAATTGACAAACTTGAAAAAAAAGCAATAAAAGAATTGTTTAAGCCAATCGCCCCCGGAAACATGTTGGAGATTGGCTGCGGAACTGGCCACTGGACTTCTTTTTTCAGTGAATTAGGTTTTGAAATAATTGCTACGGATGTTTCCGAAGCAATGCTTTCTTTGGCAAAAAACAAGCAACTTCCTAATGTAACTTTCGCAGAAGCAGACGTTTGCCAATTGCCATTTCCAGATAACCATTTTGATCAGGTAGCAGCCATTACTTCTCTTGAGTTCTGTGGAAATATTGAAAAAGCGTTTGCCGAAATAAAACGCGTGTTGAAACCTGGAGGATGGTTGATTGCAGGATGTTTAAATGCAAACTCAACACTTGGGAAGATAAAAGACAATGACCCGGTGTTGAAACATGGATATTTTATGAGCAAGCAAGAGTTGGCAGATCACCTGCTCACAATTGGTAATCCATCCATTATTGAGTGTGCTCACCTAGCAAATGATTTTAATATCCTTGATGATTCTGAAGAAAAATACACAGTTGAAGGTGTCTTTCTTGCCGCCTCAGCTCAAAAGATCTAATCATGCACATTACTGTCGAAATAAGCTATTACCCACTAACCGAAAAATTTGATGCACCTATCAACAAACTGTTGGAATTATTAAATACAGAAAGCAATATTTCAATTGAAATTGGCGCGATGAGCACACTTATTAGCGGGGAATATGATATTGTAATGGGACTTCTAAATAGTTCAATAAAACAACTGATGAAAGAATATCCATCAGTATTCAATTTGAAGATTGCAAACGCCTGCGAAATAAAATAGAGTTATCTATTGGTAATGGTCTCTGGGTTTAAATCATGATTTTGCATGCGATGCCATGCTAGTTCCATATACTTGGTATCAGGCCTGCCATAGTTTGCGTACGGATCAATACTCAATCCTCCTCGAGGAAGAAACTTACCCCAAATCTCAATGTACTTTGGGTTCATTAGCTTCACTAAATCTTTTAACATGATATTGATACAATCTTCATGAAAAGCCCCATGATTACGAAAACTAAACAGGTATAACTTTAACGATTTACTTTCCACCAACCTTTGATCTGGAATGTAACTGATATAAATAGTCGCAAAGTCAGGCTGTCCGGTAATTGGACACAGACTTGTAAATTCCGGAGAATTAAACTTCACCCAATAATCATTTTCAGGATGCTTATTATTGAATGTTTCCAACACATCGGGTGTATAATCAAACAAATAATTGGTGTCGTTTCCCAGATTTTCTAAATTTTCCATCGGATACTATTTTCTGTTTTCCAAATAAGCTTTCAATCCATTATTTCGTAATTTACATGACGGACAGTTGCCACAACCACTTCCAATTATACCATTGTAGCAAGTCAGTGTTTTTTCTCGAACCAAATCAAATACTCCAAGTTCGTCTGCCAATTGCCAAATCTGCTCTTTGTTTCGCCACATTAATGGTGTATGAATCTCATACGTATAATCCATTGACAGGTTTAGTGTTTGATTCAATGATTTGATAAACTCATCCCGACAATCTGGATATCCACTGAAATCAGTTTGTCCTACTCCGGTTATTAAATGCTGAATGTTTTTTGACTTGGCATAGATTGCTGAATACGTTAAGAAAAGCATATTCCGACCTTCAACTAAAGTGTTGGGAGGGCGACTATCAGGCTTTTCGTCTTCAACTTTCAAATCTGAATTGGTTAATGAGTTATTCGTAATCTGACTCAACAAATTCATCTTCAATTTCGTTAACGGAACTTCTGCTTGCTTCGCTATTTCCGTTGCAATCTCCAGCTCCAATCGGTGTTTCTGTCCGTAATCAAACGAGATAGCCTCTACTTCATCAAATTGTTTTTTTGCCCAAAACAGACAAGTTGTTGAATCCTGCCCTCCGGAGAAAACGATTAAGGCCTTTTTCATTAAACTTCTTTTAAACGAAATGGATTATACGAAACAGATTCATCAAACGTATCAACACCTTCAATGGCTTTTACTTTTTTGACCACCAAAATCGTTAATGGTAAAATCAAGATTTCGTAAATGGTTTTCAATAGTGCCTGAGTAACAATCATTCCAAGAATTACATTCATCGGAAAAATCCCAGCAAATGCAATAATAATGAAGATTAAGGAATCAGCTCCTTCTCCAACAAGTGTTGAAGCAATTGCGCGCAAAGAAAAACCTTTCCCTTTAGTCATCAACTTAAACTTACTCATCACAAAAGCATTCAGGAATGAACCAACTAAATATGCTATTAAACTGGCAAAAACAATACGAACAGAACTACCCAGAATTGTGTGAAATGCGTCTTGTCCTTCATAGAAAGGAGCTGCAGGCATTGCAATAGCAAGCATAAAAAAGACTGCCGCCAATATGTTCACACCAAACCCAGCCCAAATAATTAAGCGAGCTTTGGCGTACCCCCAAACTTCAACAATCACATCATTAATGATGTAGGCAATTGGGAAAATCAATACTCCAGCCGGAGCAGACCATGGACCAATCATGATAATTTTAGAGGCTAAGATGTTTGAGATTAAAAGACAGGCAGCAAAAAGTACTCCTGCTAACAGGAATAAAACGGAAACTTTATTTTTCATTTCTCTTGTTTTTTACGTGGTTATCAAGAACACGTGGTTAATAAAGGCGCAAATATATACATTTCTGATTAAATCCTTTTTCACAGAATATGAATATTAGAAATCCCTTATTAATCAGAAAGTTGCTGAGCTAAGTCGAACAGATAGAATGAGTGAGTCTTAAAGCTACCAGCTCCCATCTTCCATCATCGAACTAATTTTTATTTTAGTAACTTTGCAGCCGGATTCTCATAAACCGAGTATTCGTTTGAAATGTATGAAGTTTGACGAGTTTGATTTACACGATGATATTCTAGATGCCCTACACGACATGGGCTTCGATGAAGCTACAGAAATTCAGGAAAAAACCATTCCTACCATTATTGAAGGTAATGACCTAATAGCCTGTGCACAAACAGGAACCGGAAAAACTGCCGCTTTTATTTTGCCCATTCTCGATAAAATTGAGCAATGCCCTGCAGGCAAAACACGTGGTTTAGTTATTGCCCCTACCCGAGAACTTGCCATTCAAATTGAACAGCAGGTGCAAGGTTTTGCCTACTATCTTGGAATTACATCTATTGCCTTGTATGGTGGTGGTGATGGAAGTGAATGGGAAGCTCAGCGTCAGGCTTTAAATAAAGGTGTTGACTTAATTGTAGCTACACCAGGAAAATTGATTTCGTTTATTGATAACGATATTGCAAAGCTTGGGAATGTTGAATTTGTCGTACTTGACGAAGCAGACCGCATGCTTGATATTGGCTTTTATGATGACATTGTTCGCATTTTCAGCAACCTGCCAGAAAAAAGACAGACGTTGATGTACAGCGCCACTATGCCTCCAAAAATTCGTCAACTGTCATCTAAAATTCTTACTGAACCAAAAGAATATAGCACCGCAATCAGCAAACCAGCTGAGGGAGTCCTTCAAGCTGCCTATCTGTGTCATGAAAATCAGAAAACGCCTTTGATAGTGGATCTGATTGCAGGGAAAGAAGATTGCCAGAGTATTTTGATTTTTTGTTCTACAAAAAAGAAAGTTAGTCTAATTGCCAATGCCCTAAAGAGGAAAGGTTTTAACACCGCAGGCATCTCTTCTGATCTGGAGCAAAAGGATCGTGAAAATGTGCTTATGAAATTTAGAGCACGCCAAACCCGCATACTAGTTGCAACCGATGTGCTTAGCCGCGGAATCGACATCAAAGATATCAACCTCGTTATTAATTACGATGTACCCGGAGATGCAGAAGATTACGTTCACCGCATTGGGAGAACCGCTCGTGCCAACACCACTGGGATTGCCCTTACACTCATCAACGAAGATGACATGTACAAATTCCAGCAGATTGAAACATTGATTGAAAACGAAGTATTCAAAGCTCCTCTGCCAGCTGAAATTGGAGAAGGACCTGAATGGAAAGTCAAGCAAAAGGGCAGAGGAAAATTCAATGGGAAGCGCAGTTTTAACAAAAAAAGCCCCAGGCATGGCAAACCCGGAGCTAAAGGTAAAAACTAGCTTTACCGTTTCGGAACATCCCTTTCGGGGGTGCATTTTAGATTAGAATTTCCAGAGGGGATATGATAAGTTAACGGAGAGCATCCTGTTTTTTAAACCCTGCACTTCACCATATATATCACTACCATCATAAAAATTACCAAAGGCCTGCTTTGAAAATCCTTCTGTATAGTTTACTGTCCATTGCAAGTCTCCAATTTTGGAACCAAAACCTACCAACCAATTGCATTCAGGCTTCTCATTAACAGTATCATAATTCAATAACCAAGAGGCATCTACTCCGGAAGTAATAAAGAAATTATTTTTAAGCGTATACTTAAACTTTAGAGGCACCACCAGGTAATGTTGTGGAAATGTTTTCCAACTTCCATAATCATAAGATCCACCCGTATAGCCACCATAACCATAATCGTTCTCATAATAATTCTCATAATAATCTAAAGAATATGTATACCCTTTATTGCTCTTAAATTGATAACCAACTCCAATTGAGGCAGACAATTTTCCGATAACTGGTCTGGAATAATAAACTCCGGCACCGATCCCAATTCCATTTTTCAAGGGCATATCAAACTTTTCCTTGGGCATAAACCAAGAACCTTCAGTGTAGACTCCCAATTCTCCTTTTTTCTGGGCAAACGCACCCGAAACACATAATAATAGTAATACAATAAATGTAATTGTTTTCATGACTTTAAAATAAATTGTTAAACATTATAGATATACTTCTCCATCATCCTTCTCAAAAGCACAGCCAAATATAATGCTTAATTGATATTAAGGTATTTAACTAAAGATAAAGAATGTGAAAGAATATTAAATCGGGGATAGCTAGTTGATATTTAATTGTTTGAAATTAGATATGCAAAACGTAAACCTGGCAGAATAGCTAGTCCATGATACGATTTTCCTTGAAAAGTAGGCTGAAGCTTGAAGTGAAGGTCAAGAAGTAACTTTCGACCAAAGGTTCGTCGCATTCCCCAACCAGCATAAATACCCGAATAGAAATTATCATCACCTGAATAATCATCACCAGCAATTCGAATCCCATCAATCATCACTACTGCTCCTCCTACAAAATAGCTGGCTGAGTTATTAACTATCTTTTTGTTTTTGGCTTGCCTTTTTCCAATATTATAATACCACCTGCTATATAACTCAGCAGTAGGAACAATATCGATATAATCAAATCCCAAACCATATGACTGATCAGACTTCAAATGTTGACTGGCCTGAAACCAGATATGTGTTCCAATCATATACCCCCAACTCATTTTACCAGACAAAGGTTTTTCTACTTCATATCCCGGATAAAAGATATTTACTTTTCGAACTTCTTCCAGTTCAATACTTTTTGAGTCAATCTGTGCAAAACCAATTTGCACAGCTAGCATCATACATCCAAAAACAGTAACCTTCTTCATTTATCTTTTCTTTTTATGAATTCCTGAGAAACTAAACGTAAGCTCCAACTCAACTGATGTAGCTCGTTTCATGGTCTCATTTTTAAAATAGCCGGATTGCTCCAACTCCAGTTTATTGATTGATCCTCCAAAATCGCGTGATACAAAATTTAAGGAGATACGACTTGACACATCGTCATTGAGGGGAAAATTATATTCAAAAGCTAAAATATTTCAAATATTAATAATCATAGAAATGAATCATCTGTCGATTAAAACCTGCAAAAATGCCAACTCCATTATTAATATTTGAGTAAACTTGTACAGGATCTGAATAAGGATTTGCAATTTGGAAAGCATGAAGAATATATGACTCCTGATATTTATAAAAATCTTCATTCATACTTGTAACTTCTAGCCAATACTCAATTTTATAACTTGTATCATTATTATTACTCTTTGATGTCATCCTACTTACCAGAAGGTTGGCTTCTTCATCATTTTGAAATTCTCCAATCAGAGTTCTAAAATCAGTTGAGATATTACGTGTCCAACTACTTTCAGAAAAAATTGCATCAATATCAAAAGCCGGCCTTTCTCTTAGGTCAATAGTGAATTTTTGCACAACCTCATCAACGTTAATTTCAAGAGCAAAATAATTACATTCATCCTGAATCAACCTTATACGATTTATAAAATCAGTCGAGGTATAAGTATATCCAACCAACTCTTCTAACTTAATTAAACAGTCTTCAGGCACTCCTTTTTTTTTCAGTAAAATGATGTCATCATGTGAAAGCTTATATCGTAAATAACCTTTTTTTGTATTGAAAGTATAAAAACGAAATCGGATGTGACATTTTGCTTTGCCGGTTAGTTTTAATGATAAGGGAGAAACATCAAAATCTTCCAAAGTATTGGAGAAGAAGTAGGATATTTCTTGGGATGAATAATTAATATCTGAAACTTCAATATCACCAGGTATTTTTGATGTTGCTGTAATAGTATTATATCCGGGCACATAAACACTGAGACTATAGACTTGCCCATCCTTGGGGTATTTGCTTGAAGTATAAATACCATTTCCTTCATTTACAAATAATATAGTATCATTATTATTGCTCTCTACCCTTACTACAGCATTATCTATAAATTGATCATATAGTTCATATTCATATTTCATCTTTGTTAAATACAATTTCCATGGTTCATCTTCAGAAAAAAGACAGTTTACAACAATCTGTGGTTCGGTGCTTTTAAAACTAAGTTCAATTTCCTTGACACATGAAGACAGGAATAGTAAGAGTATGAGAAAGTTAAGAAATTTTCGCATTATTTTTTAGTTTAAAATCTCACCCTATAGCTTATTGAGGGGAGTATTGGTATCAAACTTACTTGTTTATAAACAGTCGTTTCAGCATTACTAACTTTAGGAAAAATAAAATAGGGATTGAGTCTGTTATACGTATTGTACAGTCCAAGTGATAATTGTTTTAGCACATGACCTTTCTTCCATTCTTTAGTGAAAGAAATATCCAATCGATGATAGGCTGGAAGTCTATTTTTATTAAGCTGAGGATAGTACTGAATTCGATCAGTATCTTCTAGTTCAATACCTGTAAATATATCATGCCATCCATAATTAATATTGTCTGGAAATCCGGGATAATCAAATCCTGAAAGAGAAGAGGGGACGCCAGTTTGGAATGTCCAATTTGAAGAAACGCTCCACTTTTTATTTAGTTTGTATATAAACCCGATATCAAGTTTGTGCCTTCGGTCAAATTTATGAGAAAACCACTCATTGTTGTTGTGATTTTCGAACTTTCGCTGATTCCATGCAAGGGTATAACCAATCCAGGATTGCAAGTTGGGAAGATCATATTTTAGTTGATTCTCAATCCCATATGCTCTTCCAATTCCTTTATCGATATTGTTTTCCCAATCCTCATTAATACTCATTAAACCAAAGCCTTGTTTATAGGCAACTACATTTTTTAGCTGTTTGTAATAAATTTCCGTATTGAGTTTTATTTTGCCATTAAACCTTTGCTCTCTTCCAATTGAAACTTGATTGGATCTTTCTGGGATTATATTTGATGTCGAAGGCACCCAGATGTCTGAAGGAAGACCAATATTGCTGCTTGTAAGTAAATGAATAGCTTGTGTCATTGTTGAATATGATGCTGACCATTTTGTTTGGCTTCCATTCTGGAATAGGACAGAAAGCCGAGGCTCAATGAGGGGGTATGATTTATTACCAACTGAGTAAATTGATGTTCGCAGTCCTGGCACAATATCAAAGTGTTTTAGGGGAGATAAATTTAAATCGAAATAGAATCCATATTCATTAGAAAATAAATTTTCTGATGAAGACTGACTGAACTTATCATTTCTGGAGATTAATTGCTCACCGGGGAGATAGTTTGAATATTTTGCAAAAAATCCAAAATGGGAAGTTAGATTGTTTTTCCAATAATAGTCCCAATCCGATTTTACCTCAAAAGAGACAACATGTGAATTATAATCCAATGAAAAATTATTTACATGATCTTCCTTATCAATAGAATGAAGCCCATAAAAATTACTCGATATATTATAGAAAAAATGACTCCAATTAATAATCGTATTGGCAAATAACTTGGGTGAGATTTGGGAGTTTAATTTAATTGCAGCAATAGTATTCCCCCATTTCATTTTCATCTTATTTTCCTGAATCTTCGTTTCTAAAAGAGTCTCAATTTTCTCGTTATAATTCACAAAAAGTTTATCGCCTCCATTGTAAAAGCTAAAATGAAGCCTGTTCGTTTCGTTTATCTCAAAGTTGATTTTTGCATTTAAATCATAAAATCGATAGCCGGGAATTGTTGATTCATCCTGAGATTTTTGCGCAACTTTTGACATCCCTGTAACAAATAAATCAAGCAAAGTCCTACGAGCTGAAATGATATAAGATGATTTCCCTTTTTTGATCGGTCCTTCGTGAATGAATTTGCTTGATAGTATGCCTAAAGTAATATCTGTTTTATCATCATACTTGTTGCCATCTTTCATTCTCACGTCTATGATAGAAGAGAGTCTTCCTCCAAACCGAGCAGGAAAATTGCCTTTGTAAAAGTCAACGCTTTGTAAAGCCTCCGGTGTAAAGACCGAGGTAAATCCAAATAAATGGGAGGCATTATACAGAGGTACATCATCCAGTAATATTAGATTTTGGTCAGGACTACCTCCTCTAACATAAATCCCAGAACTGCCTTCATTCCCTTGCTGAACCCCTGGTAAAAGCATTAAACTTTTCATAACATCTTTTTCTCCTAAAAAAGAGGGAAGCTTCTCTAAATCTTTCATTTGTATTCTTCTATGTCCATGCATATTTATTTTAGACATATTAGCTTTTACAGTTACTTCATCAATTTCATTAGATGATATTAATGAAATATTTATAGTTGTATCATTGCTTAAATAAAAACTGCACGAATTACTTGTATAGCCTACAAATGAAAATATTAATTGAACTTCATCTCCTCTGGGGAATGACAAGCTATAAAAACCATAACGATTTACAATCGTCCCTTTAAAAGATTTTAAGGCATATACTGTTGCCGTATATAGATTCTCACCAGTGTTTGCATCCTTTACATAACCTGAAACGGTAACATTGTTTTGAGCATTTAATGAAAACCACAAATTCAAGAATAGAATAGTAACAATATAACTTTTGCTTCTATTCTTTTTTTTATGATAAAATAGATTGACAAAGATATTTAACTCAAGTATTCTTTTAAAAATATATTTCATTGTTACCTTTTTCAATATATCACCTGAGGAGCTAAACCTCAGGCGATATATTCTATTGTTAATTGACTATTGTATTTAACGGATCACTAGTATTACCTACTTTTGCAGAATAACTGCTACTACTAAAATTGTGAATAGTAGGTCCAGTATAATTTGTATAAACTGGGTAGTGAAATGGCACTGAACTATGCCATGCAGAATAAACCTCAAGATGATAATTAGCCAACTTAGAAGTATTCAACTGATACCATGATCCAGCTGAAGTTTGAGTAATCCTTGTGTAATATGCTCCTTCAATAGAATCATAATTACCTCCCACGTCATGATTATTTCTCTTATGATAAAAATAAGTTTGTTTATCAATCCACCACCAGTATTGCTTTCTTTGTTGGTGATGATATAAATCATAAGTAACACCCTCTTGGACATAATCTTGATAAAAACTATCAAATCGAGTAATTGGAGAGTATTTTAATGTTATAGTGAGTTTATAAGTATAATTTAACCTAACCTCTCTCGACGTACTTGTTATATTCGTAAAAGAAGTTGGAGTAACTGATTTTAGTCGTTTATATGATCTAACTGAAATATTTTCATTTTCTGAGTCTATTTCTCCATTTTGAAACTTTTTCAATAATTGATCATCTCCATTTAAGACAAAAATCTGTTTATCTTCTTTAAACAAATAAATGACATTATTTATTTTTACAACTCCATCAGGGTTTAAGATACAACTCCAAGATACATTATAAAAAGGATACGTAATTGATGAATCTTTCATGCTAAAGTAACCTTGATCTACCAATTTAGCAACATAACTTTCTGCAGTATTAACATCTTCAATACGTTCTAACTTACTCGACACCTCTGATCTGTAGGTTTTAGATGATTTAAAATCGAATTGATCATCCCATAATTGCTGCTTCTGCAAAGATTGATTTGTCAAAATTTTTCTAATACTATCGGCAACTTCAAAATTCTTAAACGCCAAATATCCATTTTCAACATAGACATCTGGTTTTTCCTGAGAGGATGCAATTGCACCTGGATCATCAACAACCATCTCATCTTTCTGACAAGCACTAAAAACTGTTAATACTACTGCCATCATGGCAAAAAACTTCAAATTTTTCATACTTTTACGCTGTTTGTGGGATGGGCAGCTCTTACTCCCCATCCCGATTAAAACAAATGTGTTTAACCCGGCTTCTTTTAAAAGGGTCGGGTTTTTCCCTTTTTAATGTATTATTATATATTCGTTCAAACCTGTCTCTACAGGTCTTCAGTTTAATTCTAATAAGTTTCTTCTCCAATCTTTAATAGGGCACAAGCGACAATCCAATGCAAATGTAAAAAATTATTCTGTAAAGTAACAGTTGTGTGGGTTCCTTTTTTTTCGGGGAGGCTAATTCTAAATTTAGTCTACATAATATTTACTTTTTCACAAGAATTCATAACAAATACCTGCAAACCATAAAAACCTCCAATACAAAATAACCACTTTGCCATTTAGTTTCAAACAACAGATTCCGGGACTTCACTTTGTTCCGTCCGGAATGATGAGAAAGAAGATGAGATTTCCGCAATGCACATAAATGACGACCAATGACCAATCACATTCTAATGTACAGATAGCTTCGTCGCTTTACTCCTCGCTATGACGAAAAACTTCCAACTTTTAATCTATCTTTGCGCAAAATTGAACGATCTTGGAGTTACGGGATTTTAAGAAGATTTTTGCAAAACAGGAGCTTATTCAAGACCTGATTAAAAAAATGAAAACCCCGGGTGAAAAAATTCACCTGCCGGGACTTATTGGTTCATCATTTTCAGTAGCAGCATCCGTGCTGGCTGAAAAAAGCAAGAAACCACTGATTTTTATTCTAAATGATAAAGAGCAAGCAGCATACTTTTATGACGATCTGATTAATCTTCAAACAGAAACATCGGTTCTCTTTTTCCCAGGTTCGTACAAACGGGCAGCACATTACGACAAGCCTGAACAAGAAAATATCATCCTTCGCACTGAAGTGCTGAATCAGCTTCGCGAGAAAAATCCACTTTGTGTGATTACTTATCCCGAAGCTTTAGCTGAAAAGGTGATTTCTGCCAAAGGACTGGAAGCTCACAGTTTACAAGTTAAAAAGAGCGATAAGCTTTCAACCGACTTCTTAAATGATGTTCTTTTTGACTATGGTTTTGAGCGGGTTGACTTTGTGGTTGATCCCGGTCAGTATTCTATCAGGGGTAGCTTGGTTGATATTTATTCATTCTCTCATGAAGACCCATACCGCCTCGACTTTTTTGGCGATGAGGTGGATAGCATCAGAAGTTTTGACATTGATAATCAAATCTCAAAAGATCAGCTTGACCGAATTGTCATCATTCCGAATATTCAGGAAGGTCTGGAGGATGAGAAACGGGAGAATTTTTTGGATTTTATTCCTAAAAAAAGCTCCCTGTTCCTCAATGATCTCCGTTTAGCAATTGAGATCATTGAGAGTATTTTCAAACAAACGCATGAGAATGATGAGCTGGATGAAAATTTCAAGGATAGATTTTCAAACGGGGATGATTTTCTTTCAACAGCAAAAACATTTACTTGCATTGAAACCAATAGCAAACCCTTTTTTCAAACTGAAACTGAATTAACTTCAAATACATCACCCCAGCCTATTTTCAATAAAAACTTTGAGTTGTTGGGAAACAACCTTCAGGAGAATGTAAAAAAAGGCTATCAAAATTTCATACTCTCATCCAACGAAAAACAAATTGAACGACTTCATGCCATTTTTAACGACCAAGGCTTAAACGTAAAGTTTACTGATCTGAACTTCACACTTCATGAAGGTTTTATAGATCACAATCTTAAGATTTGTTGCTATACCGATCATCAGATTTTTGAACGTTACCATCGCTTTAAACTCAAGAGCCGAAAAGCTCAACGAGAAAGTATCACCCTAAAAGAATTGAATAAACTTCACCAGGGAGATTATGTGGTTCATATTGATCATGGAATTGGCAAGTTTGCAGGTCTGATAAAAACGGAGGTCAACGGAAAAATGCAGGAAGCCATCCGACTGGTTTATCGTGACAGCGATGTGCTTTTTGTAAGCATCCATTCATTGCACCGTATTTCAAAATATAAAGGCAAAGAGGGGCTTGAACCGAAAATAAATAAACTTGGCAGTGGTGCGTGGCAGAAAATGAAGGAACGCACCAAGAAAAAGGTTAAAGACATTGCCAAAGAATTGATTGCCCTTTATGCTGAAAGAAAAAAGGAAAGAGGCTTTGCATTCACTGAAGATTCCTATTTGCAAACAGAGCTGGAGGCATCATTTATATATGAAGACACCCCCGATCAGGTAAAAGCAACGGTTTCTGTAAAAGAAGATATGGAGCGCGAAATGCCTATGGATCGGTTGGTTTGTGGAGATGTAGGCTTTGGTAAAACGGAAATAGCTGTTCGGGCTGCCTTCAAATCAGTGGCTGATAGCAAGCAGGTTGCAATTCTTGTTCCTACCACTATTTTAGCACTTCAACATTTTAGAACTTTCTCCGACAGATTAAAAGATTTTCCTGCAAAAGTGGAATATATCAGTCGTTTGCGGCCAGCTGGTGAAATCCGAAGAGTTCTGAAAGAACTGGAAGCAGGTAGAGTCGATATTCTGATAGGCACTCACCGCCTTGTTGGGAAAGATGTGAAATTCAAAGATCTAGGCTTATTAATTGTTGATGAAGAACAAAAATTTGGTGTTTCAGTAAAAGACAAATTGAAGCAATTAAAAGTGAACGTGGACACCCTCACTCTTACTGCAACTCCAATACCAAGAACTCTTCAATTCTCATTAATGGGTGCTCGCGATTTATCAATTATTCAAACACCACCCCCAAACCGCTACCCTATTGTTACCGAGCTTCATGGGTTCAATGAAGAAATGATTCGGGAAGCAATTAATTACGAGATATCTCGTGGCGGACAGGTATTTTTTATTCACAATAGAGTTCAGAATATTCAGGAAGTAGAAGCCATCATTAAACGTATTGTCCCAAAAGCGAAAACAGTTGTTGGGCACGGACAATTGGAAGGTCCGAAACTCGAAAAAATCATGCTCGAATTTATTAATGGTGAACACGACGTTCTGATTGCGACCACCATTATTGAATCAGGCCTAGATATTCCAAATGCCAATACCATATTTATCAATCAGGCGCAGAACTTTGGGTTGAGTGACCTTCATCAGTTGCGAGGACGAGTTGGACGTTCCAATAAGAAAGCATTCTGTTATCTAATTGCTCCTCCGCTCTCCACATTAAGTGCAGAATCTCGCCAACGACTTCGTGCTATTGAAGAATTTGCCGAACTGGGAAGTGGTTTTAACATTGCCATGCGAGACCTTGATATTCGAGGAGCTGGGAATTTACTTGGTGGTGAACAAAGTGGATTTATTGCCGACATTGGTTTTGAAACCTATCACCGAATCCTCAACGAAGCTATTCAAGAGCTAAAACAAGGCGAATACAAAAACTTGTTTGAAGAGGAGAAACAAGATACAGGACAGGCATTTCTGCAAACCAAGTTTGTAAACGACACACAGATTGACACTGACATGGAACTGCTTTTCCCAGACAATTACATCCAAAGCATATCAGAGCGCATGTTGCTCTATCGGGAGTTAGATAGTATGGAGAATGAAGAAAGTCTACAGCAATATGAGCTTGGTTTGATTGACCGTTTTGGAAAACTTCCATCAAGTAGTTTGCAATTACTGGAAGTTGTAAGACTTAGATGGCTGGCTATTGAATTAGGCATTGAACGAATTATTCTCAAAAATCAGAAAATGATCTGCTATTTTATTTCAGATCAGCAATCTCCTTTTTACCAATCAGCAATATTTAGTAAGGTATTGAACTTTGTGCAGCAAAACTCAGGAAAATGTCGCATGAAGGAAAAGAAAGAAAAACTTAGCCTAAGCTTTGAGAACATCAACACTATTTCTGTTGCTAAGGTTATTCTGGATGAGATCAATAAAGATTGATCATTTACCTGAAAGGTTCAACCACTTACCGAATTGCATTTAGATTCTACTTCACAATTCCGGACATTAGTTTAATAAATATATTAAACTAATCGGCAATCTCTATTGCTTTATTAGTTTACAAAATCTATATTTATATAATTAAACCCTTAAATTTTCTATTTATGAAATCACAAAGAACCGCCCTTCTGCTAATTATTGTCAGTCTATTCTTCACCTTTTCATCTCAGGCAAAAACCAAGAAGCTACTTCGATTCAATCTTGAAAAAGGTTCCGTTTATGAAATGGTTATGGATATGAATAACAACATGGATCAAGAGATGATGGGGCAACAGATAAAAATGAATCAACTGATGAAGATGATTGCCATCATGACAGTTGAAGACGTGCTTCCAAATAACAATTTTCTGGTAAGCTATAATTACAAATCCATTAAAATGGATATAAATGTCATGGGAAACTCGATGTCATTCGATTCAGATAATCAGGAAGGAAACACACCCGAACTGGAGTCATTGAAGGGACTTACAAAAGTTAAACTAACAATGGAAGTAACCCCACTTGGCAAGGTTCAGAATGTTGTTGGCTTTGATAGTTTTAGCAATGCATTTGCAGCAAACCCCCAAATAAAGGAAATGCTTAAAATGTTTTCCAATGAAGAATCATTCAAATCTAGTTTCGGACAAACATTCAACTATTTCCCCGAAGAAGCAGTTACTATAGGCGATAGTTGGGATACTTCTCAGAAAATGGAAGCTATTATGAACATGGAAATTGACATGCACTTCGAAGTTGCTGACATTCAAAAAGACAAAGTTTTCTTAAATGTGAATTCTGACATTAATTCAGATTCTGTAATCGAACAAAATGGAATGAACATTGACATGAAGATGACAGGTAATCAAGATGGTAGCATGATAATCAATTCTAAAGATGGAATGCTTAATACATCAAATATGACGCAAGATATTTCCATGTTGATGAAAATGAAGAATCCACAAACCAATGAAGACATTGAAATGCCAATGAAAATTAATTCTACAATAAAAGTTATTGTAAGCAAAAAATAAGAGTTCCACTCCATATAGAGAATAAAAAAAAAGACTGTTTCGACTTTAGTGACGAAGCAGTTTTTTTTCGTGAAGTATAGGAAATCGAGTTGTGAAAAAGTCAACATTAGAATTCAGCGTAATTATATCAGTTTGGATTACCATCTTTCTCAATCAAGAGCTCTACTAAAATAATAATTTGCTTTCCAACATTCAAAATATCACACAATTACACGCAGTCCATATAGTCCATAACTGCCTATCTTCAAGCGCAAAACAAGTTCATCTACTATCTTTATAGTAAATCATCTATAAAAATAGTTTGTTTTGTATTTTTTATCTACTATGTTTGTAGTAGATATTTATAATTAACATGGAAATTAAGCAACTTACTAAAGCAGAAGAACAGGTAATGCAAATTATCTGGAAATTAGATGAAGCTGTCGTCAAAGATGTAGTTGAACAGTTTGAAGAGCCGAAACCAGCTTATACAACCGTTGCTACAGTTCTAACCGTTTTGGGAAAAAAGAGTTTTGTAAAGCACCGCAAAATTGGGAATACAAAACTTTTCACCCCATCAATTAGCAAAAGTGACTATACTAAGTTCCAGTTCTCCTCGCTACTTCGAAATTACTTTAACGGCTCATTTCCTAAAATGGCCACATTCTTTGCTCGTGAAAACCAGCTGGATATTTCAGATCTGGAATCAATTATGAAGCAAGCCGAAGAAGAATTAAAAAATGATCAAAACAAAACTGAATGATCATGGAAAACATCTATGAATTTCTTTTTCGTTCATCCATTGCTATTGGACTTTTCTATCTTATCTATTGGCTATTTCTAAGACAGTCTACCCACTTCAAAGCAAATCGTATATTTATGATATTTGCTTTATGTGCTTCTATTTTTATTTCAATTTTTCCATTGCAATATGATGTATTTGTAGATAATACTCCTTCACAAGGATTCCTAAATTTCAATGGTGCTTTTAATAGTACTGAGGAAATTGAAGGATTTGAGTTAATCAAAGAGAATGGCTTTTCGATACAAACGATACTATTCAGTATTTATCTTATTGGAGTTGCGATATTCCTAATTCGTCTACTTGTTCAAAGTTGGAAACCAATTCAAATAATAGTTAGAAATAGAGTAAAGCTTGAAAACAAAGAGCTAATTATTGAAAACAATATTTTTGCTTTACCTTTTTCATTTTTCAACTACATATTTATCAATCCGAATCACCACAAACAGGAAGAACTAACTGACATATTTGCCCACGAAAATGTGCACATTCGTGAGCGTCATTGGATCGATCTGCTTATTATAGAACTGTTAACAGTAATTTTCTGGTTCAATCCATTCATTTGGTTTTTTGAACATTCAATCAAACAAAATCATGAATATCTGGCAGATGAAGGTGTACTTTCCCGGGGTCAAACACCAGTCAGGTATCAAGCTTTATTAGTTAATCAGCTAATGGGCATGCAGGTAATCGGACTATCAAACAGCTTGCATTTTGCCCTTGGCCCAAATCGTTTAAAAATGATGACAAAACAGAAAACATCTAAAAGAAAATTACTAAGGCTGGCATGGGGAATACCTGTTTTAGCAGGACTACTACTTGCTTTTGCTAAACCAAATTATCAATCTGCTCCGCCAGTTCGAGATGACATTGCTAAATCCAGATTATCAGAGGTAAAGGACGAAAAAATTATGCTCAAAGGGACAGTAAAAGACGAAAAGGGCGAACCACTTCCTGGTGCTTCCATCGTTGTTAAAGGAGGTACGCATGGTGCTGTTTCTGATCTAAATGGAAAATTTAAATTTGAAGTTCCTAAAAAAGGGACAGTAGCCCTTGTTGCTTCATTTGTTGGCATGGAAACGGTCTCAAATGCATTGAACGTTTCAGATGCTGAAAAGGTACTTGACTACGAATTCATCATGAAAGAATCAGTTATTATGATTGATACAAAAATTATGTTCCTTGAAGGCGATGTTCCTCCACCACCTCCACCACCTGTTCAGGAGAAACTGGAAACTGATGATGATGTTTTTTTTGTAGTTGAAGAATTGCCTCAATACTCAAATGGTTATTATGGACTTGGACAATATGTAAAAAAGAGACAACTACTATTCAAGAAAAAGTTCGCCGGAACAAACAGAAAACTAAGTGGGATTGCTATTGTTGGTTTTACTGTGACCACAAATGGAGAAGTTGCCAATATTCAGATACTGAAGAAAACTTCTGATGATGCGGCTAAAGCGTTATACTCAATTGTAAAAGGGATGGAGAAATGGTCTCCAGGAAAACAACGAGGAAAAGCAGTTTCAGTAAATTATGCAATGGAACTTGAGTTCTAAACAAATTTCAGAAAACAGAAACGGAAAGGGTGCAAAATTTGCATCCTTTTTTTATGAATACAACTTAGATTTATACAAAAATAAAAAGGCAGTCCTCTGACTGCCTTTTCCGCCCCGATCTCTCGGGGAACTAACCTAAACCAACTAAACCTAATAAACCATGAGCATTCCGGAAACCGTAGTACCCCTGTAAACAGGGAATCCCCGTCATGCCATCGTTATAATACACGGTAAACCGCGTATTCGATTTCGGATCAAAGATATCAAAAAAATCAGGAGTTACACAATACATCTTGTAGATTTATGTTGTGAACAATAAATAAATAATTCCCAAATACTTAAGCCAATCAAGCTTGATTAATTTGAATATTGCAAGGCTTCAAATTGTTATGCACGATGCATATTTCAATCAATATTTGACAGAATATACTATAGTCAATTTCCAATAGTATATCTTCTCAAAAAAAACAATTTAGAGAGTTCAACAAGGAGGAATGAAATATTTAAGGTGAAAGACAAATTACATATTTTGTTTATTTCCTATATGCATCTAATGCTTTTTTTACCGACCCATGTAACAATAATAAATTCCGAGCATTTTGTTCGCTAAGTCCGGTTTCTTCAACAATCATTATTGTTCCACGTTCAACTAATTTCTGATTGGTCAATTGCATGTTCACCATTTTATTTCCTTTTACTCTACCCAATTTTATCATCAGGCTTGTGGTGATCATATTTAGTATTAATTTCTGAGCTGTACCCGATTTCATTCTGGTACTTCCGGTTACGAATTCAGGTCCAACAATAGCCTCAATCGGAATATCAACATTATCTGCCAATTTAGTATCTGGGTTGCTGGTAATACAAGCCGCTAAAATTCCATTTTTACGTGCATTTTTAACAGCCCCAATCACATAAGGAGTTCTTCCTGATGCTGCAATGCCAACGACCGTATCCAATTTTGAAATTTGATAATCCTGCAATTCCTTCCAGCAAAGCTCTTCATCATCTTCTGCAGACTCAACAGCCTTCCGAATTGCCTGATCACCACCAGCTATAATTCCAATGACCATATTATATCCTACCCCATATGTTGGAGGTATTTCCGAAGCATCCAAAATACCCAGACGTCCACTTGTACCTGCTCCAATATAAAATAGGCGGCCTCCCTTTTTCATATTTTCACTAACCTTCTCCACCAGTTCTTCAATTTTTGAAATTGCATTTTCAACGGCTGGCAATACTTTTTTATCCTCTTCGTGAATATTCATCAGCAATTCCAATACTGACATTTTATCCAAATTCTGGTAATTCGACGAAGCTTCAGTTATACTTTTGCTCATGCTTGTTTATTTGTTTGATGATATTCAACTAACCCATCAATCGGTTCTTTAATTATTCTCCCAATTAGTAATCCTTCTTCTTTCAAAACTTCTTTCAATAAATCCTGAAAAACAAATGCCACTGTACCAACAAAGTGAATAGGTAATCGGGACGATTCTTCTATGCTTTTTACATTTCTTTTAATAAATGATCTCAGATTCTGACGAACAAATTCCCTACAATAAGTTTCATTATAATTTTCAGAAAGGAATATTGTAAAGCCAGCCAAAAAAAGATTTGGCTTTTCATTTCGATAAACTCTTTCAAGTACGCTCTCTTTCGATACATTAAACCGCTCTTGAAATTTTACACGTAATTTTTCAGGCATGACCTTTTTAAAATAATCGCCAATCAGATTCTTCCCCATTGCAGCTCCACTTCCTTCATCACCCAGAATAAATCCTAAAGGAGGAATTCCGCTTATAACATCTCTACCATCATAATAACATGCATTTGAACCAGTTCCCAAAATACAGATTACTCCTGCTTCAAATCCACTTACAGAACGAGCTGCTCCAACAACATCACTGTAGGCTTTAACAGGAATTTCTCCGTACATTTGCTTAAGTGCGTGAACAACAATAGCCGCTTTTTCGCTATTAATAATACCGGCTCCGTAAAATTGAATCTCCTGCACATTTTTTGCATGAGGTAACAAATCTTTTCGAAGCTCACGTTCTATCTCATTACTGGATCTGAAAAAAGGATTGATACCTGAAGTTTCTATCGAAATTATTTCACCAGTTGAATTTATTATTCGCCAGGAAGTTTTTGTTGATCCACTATCAGCTATTAATTTCATGTTACAAAAATATGATTATTTCTTGCTGCCAACATACAACATGTATAAGCAATTTTGTATTTTTCAATAATTGTAAATTATTTTTGATCACAAATCAGTATACCTAAAACACAAAATATGAATCTCAACAAGAAACTGATCTCTAAAAATCCATTATTCTTTGGGACAACTTACCATCAACCAAAGAATTTGGCACATCAAGATGTACTAACAAAGTACGAAAAAATCCCCACATACATCTATGAAGAATCACATGAAGCATCGGCAATTGCAGCTAAAGAAATTGCTGATATCATAATCGAAAAACAAAAAGCTTCACAGAACTGCATATTGGGATTAGTTACTGGTTCAACTCCAATTGGAATTTATTCAGAATTGGTACGTATGCATAAAGACGAAGGACTAAGCTTCAAAAATGTTATCACATTTAATCTTGATGAATATTACCCATTGAGTAAAGAATCTGTGCATTCTTATAATTTATATATGCACAAGCACCTATTCAATCACATTGATATTCTTCCTGAGAATATTAATATTCCCAAAGGTGACTTGGAATTTAATGAGATTTATGATTTCTGCCAGATGTATGACAAAAAGATAAAGTCACATGGCGGTCTCGATATACTATTGCTTGGAATTGGGAAAACCGGACTCATTGGCTTTAACGAACCGGGTTCTCAAATTACATCTAAAACCCGCCTGGTTGCGCTTGACATACAAACAAAACAAGATGCTGCAAGAGATTTTGGGAGCATGACAAAAGTGCCATTTAGAGCCATTACAATGGGCTTTGACAGTATTATGAATGCCAAACAGGTGATTTTAGCAGGTCTGGGTGAGGGTAAAGCCAAAATCTTAAAAGAAACAATTGAGGGTTACATAAACGAACAAGTACCTGCTAGCTACCTGCAAAAACATGAAAATGCGAAGGTAATTATTGACAATGGAGCTGCCATGCAACTAACCCGTGTTAAAACACCATGGCTTGTTGATACCTGTGATTGGAGTTCAAGCCGACTGGTAAGAAAAGCTGTAGTTTGGTTGTGTCAACAAACAAAAAAACCAATACTAAAACTTACAACCACTGATTATATTAATTATGGACTTAGCAGCCTGATTGCTGATAAAGGATCATCTTACGCTCTAAACATTAAAGTGTTCAATGAGCTTCAACACACGATTACTGGTTGGCCAGGAGGTAAACCCTTAGCAGATGATACACACCGTCCCGAAAGGAAATCTCCGGATAAGAAAAGAATTGTTATTTTCAGTCCACACCCCGATGACGATGTAATTTCGATGGGAGGAACACAAATCCGTTTGGTAGAACAAGGACATGAAGTGCACGTTGCCTATCAGGTTTCTGGGAACATTGCTGTTTCGGACGAATATGCCAATCGTTTTATCTCTTTCCACAACCTTTACACGAATTCATACGACCCCGAAAATCAAAATCAAAAAGAACAATACGAAAAAACGAAGCAATTTCTATTGGATAAAAAAGGTGATGAAAAAGACATCCCTGATATCCGGATGTTAAAAGGGCTTATTCGCCGAATGGAAGCAAAAGCAGCATGTAAATATGCAGGAATGGATGGAAATAATGTGCATTTTCTGGATCTTCCTTTTTACGAAACCGGTGCTGTTGAGAAAAAACCAATTTCGCAACCAGATATTGATATTATCAAAGAATTTTTAAGAGACATAAAACCTCATCAAATATTTGCTGCCGGTGATCTTTCAGATCCACATGGTACTCATCGGGTATGCTTAGATGCCATTTTATATGCACTTGAAGAAATTAAGGAGGATGAGTGGATGCAGGACTGCTGGCTCTGGCTATACCGCGGTGCATGGCACGAATGGGATATTGATGAAATTGAAATGGTAGTTCCAATTAGCCCGGAAGAACTTTACCGTAAACGAGAAGCAATTTTCCGTCATCAATCTCAGAAAGAGGGTGCCATGTTTATGGGAGGTGATTCCCGTGAGTTTTGGCAGCGTGCTGAAGACAGAAACCGATCAACTGCTAAATTGTATGATGAAGTTGGGATGGCCGAATATGAGGCGATGGAAGCATTTGTACGTTACTATCCTTAAAGCAACAACAAATGAGTGCAAAGCCTAAACGCTTAATGGCACTGGATGTGCTCCGGGGTCTTACTATCGTATTGATGATTATTGTGAACAACCCAGGTAGCTGGAGTCATGTTTATGCGCCACTTCTCCATTCTAAATGGCATGGATGGACACCAACTGATCTCGTTTTTCCATTCTTCCTGTTTATGGTAGGAACAGCCATGTGGTATTCATTCAAGAAGAATGATCACAAGCTGGACAAAGGCATGAGTCGAAAGATCATACGAAGGACGGTGTTGATTTTTTTGATTGGAATTTTCCTAAATGCCTTCCCCGTTTATACGGTTGAACTTGAATCGTTCCGAATTATGGGAGTTTTACAACGAATTGCCATTGCCTATGGTGTGGCATCATTTATTGTGCTCTTATTCAATTTCAGGAATACTGTTATTACTTCTATTGGTATTCTTCTTGGCTATTGGGTAATCTTACTAATATTTGGAGGACAAACACCATTTAGTCTGGAAGGAAATATTGTTCGAAATGTTGACCTCTTTATTTTTGGGGAAAATCATATGTATGGAGGATTTGGAATCCCATTTGACCCGGAAGGTTTGCTGAGCACTTTGCCTGCAACAGTAAATGTTTTATTTGGTTTTATGGCCGGACGAATCATCGATAAAAATTCAGACAAACTCAAGGCAATTTCACAATTGGTCATCTACGGAACGATATTCCTTGTGGTTGGATTAATTTGGGATTTTGTGCTGCCAATCAACAAACCTATATGGACAAGCTCATACGTGCTTGTAACTTGTGGTTTAGCAGGAATTCTGCTTGCCATGTTTATTTGGGTTATTGACATTAAAGGTCAACAAAAATGGGCACACCCACTCTTGGTTTTTGGTATGAACCCCTTATTCATATATGTTTTAGCAGGTGTTTGGGCACGATTGCTAAATTTGATAAAAATCCCAAATGAAGATGGGCTTATTTCGTTAAACGGATGGATGTATAATGACCTTCTTCTACCATGGTTCGGGCCATATAATGCGTCCTTGCTTTTTGCATTACATCTTGGTATTTTGTTCTGGCTAATTGGTCTTTGGCTATTCAGAAAAAAAATCTTTATAAAAATATAATTCATGCGTTTCACCTTACTAATCCTAATCCTCTCTCTATCAATTAATCTATCGGCTCAACAGAATCCAAAACGCGAGTTTCGTGCTGCCTGGGTCGCTACAGTAGCGAACATTGACTGGCCTTCAAAACCAGGCTTAAGTATGGCAGAACAAAAAGCAGAAGCCATAAATATGCTGGATATGCTTTATGAGAATGGTATGAATGCAGTCATTTTTCAGGTTCGCCCGGCAAGTGATGCTTTTTATCAGTCAAGCCTGGAGCCATGGTCTCGATACTTAACAGGTACACCTGGGAAATCTCCTGGCTATGACCCCATGAAGTTTTGGATATCTGAATGTCATAGACGAAACATGGAATTCCACGCGTGGTTTAACCCTTTCCGCGTTGCGAATAAGTTTGATGAACCATTAGCTGCAAACCACATCGCTTTTGAACATCCGGAGTGGGTTATTCATTATGGAAGTAAACTATATTTTGATCCAGGAATGCCTCAAACTCGTGATTTTATTAGCAAAGTTGTTCATGATGTGGTTTCAAGATACGATGTAGATGCCATTCATTTTGATGATTACTTTTATCCTTATCCAATCGCAGGGAAAGCCTTTCCTGATACAGCTTCATTTCGACAATTTAATCGTGGTTTTCCTGAAAAGAATATAGAAGACTGGCGTAGAAACAATGTGGACATTATTATCCAGCAACTTGATAAAGTAATTAAATCAGCTAAACCATGGGTGAAATTTGGGATTAGTCCGTTTGGTGTTTGGAGAAATAAGAAAGACGATCCAAGAGGATCTGCTTCCACAGCTGGGACAACCAATTACGATCAGCTTTATGCTGACATTCTGAAATGGCAGGAAGAAGGTTGGATTGACTACGCACTCCCTCAGCTCTATTGGCATTTTGGACATCCGGCAGTTGACTTTGGAATGCTATCCAAATGGTGGAATGAAAATACTTTTGGAACAGCATTTTATATCGGACATGGTCTTTATCGTTTCGATCCTGAATCAAAAACAAAGGAATGGCGCAGTTCCGAACAACTGACACGCCAGATTAGGGAAGCTCGAAAGCTTGAGAACTTTAATGGAAGTGCGTTTTTCAGTGCCAAGCATTTTTACAAACAGCTTGATGGATTCAATGACAGCCTTCAGCAAAAGCTTTATGCAACACCAGCCTTGGTTCCGGAAATGCCTTGGATTGATGGACAAAGCCCTGATTCCCCAGTGAAATTCAAAAAAAGTGGTTCCCGCAAAATAAAATGGGAAGAACCAATGGCAACTGACATTTTGAATCGTGCTGTTCGATACGTTATTTATAAAACTCCGAAAGGACAGAAATTCGATCAAAACAATTCCGAATTCATTGATAAGATAACATCTAGCAAGAAAGTTAAGTTGGAAAGAGGGAAAGGGAAAAAACGTGCTTACGAAATAAGAGTGACTGCACTTGACCGTTTACACAACGAAAGCGAACCAACAAAACCAGTGATCATAAAATTGTAAGTTATGACTAAATGTGTTGACTGTTTTATTGCATATAGTGGAAGAAAAGAAACTCAAGCAACCATTGAACAGCTTGAGAAATCTGATCTTGTTAGAAAGATATTTCTAATTGCACCGAAAGATATTGAGATTGAAGGAGCTGAAACAATAGTAGCGGAATATTCTCTTTCGAGTCAAAGCATACGGAATATCGCAGAAAAACTTGATGCTGATTTTGCCTTTATTGCTTTACGGAGCACACAATTAGATGTTGGTCAGTATGCTATTGAGCGTATGGTTCAATTAGCTGAGGCTGGTAATTGCAGCATGATTTATACTGATTACTATGAAATTAAAAATGCCATTCGATCTAATCATCCTGTCATTGATTATCAGGATGGAAGTTTGCGAGATGATTTCAACTTTGGTCCGGCTCAGCTCTACCGAAAAGACGTTTTTGAAAATCTGGAAGATGAACTGGACGCACAATGGAATTCTGCTGGCTATTATGCCCTTCGTTTAAAAGCAGCACGAACAAGTGAAATTCTTCGCATACCCGAATTCCTTTTTAGTATGGTTGAAACAGACACCAGAAAATCTGGTGAAAAACAATTTGATTACGTGAGTGCCAATGCTCGTGAAAGGCAAATTGAAATGGAAAAAGCATGCACCACTCATTTGAAGAAGATTGATGCATTCTTAAAACCTGACTTTAAGGAAGTGGATTTTTCAGGAGATTTCCCAGTTGAAGCCAGTGTAATTATTCCGGTGCGTGATCGTGCAAAAACCATAAAAGATGCAGTTGATTCTGTTTTGATTCAGAAGACTTCTTTCAATTTTAATCTGATTGTTGTCGACAATTATTCAACGGATGGAACTTCAGAAATTCTGGCATCATTTACCGATGAACGATTAATTGTTGTCACGCCTAAACGAAAAAATTTAGGCATTGGTGGTTGCTGGAATGAGGCTGTTGATCATGAAAAGTGTGGACGTTTTGCTGTTCAGTTGGACAGTGATGATTTGTACTTTGACAATAGCACATTACAAAAAGTTGTTGACCAGTTTTATACAGATAAATGTGCGATGGTAATCGGTTCTTACCAAATGTGTAATTTCAATCTGGAAGAAATTCCTCCAGGCTTGATTGATCACAAAGAATGGACTCCTGAAAATGGGCCAAACAATGCTTTACGCATAAATGGGCTTGGTGCTCCTCGTGCATTTTTCAAACCAATATTAAAAGAGTTGCGCGTTCCAAACACGAGCTACGGAGAAGATTATGCTTTGGGAATAGCAATCTCTCGTAACTATAAGATTGGACGTATTTACGATCCAATTTACCGTTGCCGAAGATGGGATGAGAACTCAGATGCCTCTCTGGATATAGATAAAACAAATGCACATAATCTATACAAAGACCGCTTACGTACATTCGAATTAAAAGCAAGAATACAGAAGAATAAAAACTAATGCGAGATCATATCATTGATAAAGATAAACTTAAGGCATTCGGCTCCGTTGCTACCCTATCCGAACAAGCCAAAACCTTACTCCTTCATCAAAAGGAAAACTGGGATTTAGCTAGAACGAATTACATCGGTCTGAGTCAGGTAAAAGTTCGGCTGCTTCACTTCCGTGATTTTAAAATTCGTGTTCAATTTAATCCGGAACGCATACGTTCGTCAGCTGCAAAAACTGATCAGAAATCAATTAGCGAGCGCCCTTGTTTTTTATGTGAGAATAATCGTCCAGCAGATCAAAAAGGAATTGATTTCAAAGGAATTTACACCATATTAATCAACCCATTCCCAATTTTCCCGTGTCATCTCACAATTCCTTTAAACGATCATTGGCTTCAGGAAATTGATGGGAAATTTATGGATATGCTTCAGCTATCAAAAGAATTGGAGGATTTCATCATTTTCTATAATGGTCCTAAATGCGGAGCATCTGCGCCAGATCATTTTCATTTTCAGGCAGGCTTGAAAAACCTCATGCCAATTGAATCTGAATTTCAATCGATTTCTGAAAAGTATGGAGAAATACTTCTTGAAGATGAAAAAATAAAAGTTACTACTGTAAGCGAACCGTACATGCGGAAATTCATATTGTTGCAATCTAAAGATGCTGAAGAACTTGAAAAGCAATTTGAATGCATCTACAATATACTCCCGATTCATGATGATGAAATTGAGCCAATGATAAATATTTTATGCTCATACGATAATGGCTGGAATGTGGTTATTTTTCCCAGAAATAAACAACGTCCGAAGCAATTTTTTGCAGAAGGTGACCAACAGATTCTAATGAGTCCAGCTTCCGCAGAAATGGGAGGACTTGTTATTCTTCCACAAGAGAAAGACTTTGAGAAAATTACGAATAGCGACTTAACAAGTATATATAGGCAGGTAACATTAAATGATAAAGCCTTTGGAAACTTGAAAAATGAGTTAAAAAAGGAACTATGAATAAGGAACCCGAAATACTTGTTGGCATAATGGCCGATGAAAATATTGAATTTAAATTCGGAAAAGGATACAAGTTAAATGGGGTAAATATGCAGTCAAATCAAATATACAAAGTCACTTTAAATGATGACGAAATTTGCTTGCATTCAAAAATAAATGAAGTTCTCCGAAACAAAGAATTCACATTTTCATCTTCACAAAGTGGCTCTTCTTTTCTTCTGAAAAATGTAACAATAGGTATTGATTTCCATTGGGAACAAAAAGAAGACCAGCAATTTAGTGGTGGATTGAAATTAATTATTGAAGGTGAAAAAATAAGAGCAATCAATATTGTTCCGCTTGAAGCCTATTTGCGATCAGTTATTTCATCCGAGATGAGTACTACTTGTTCATCAGACCTGCTAAAGGCACACGCCGTAATTTCAAGAAGCTGGTTGTTGGCTCAAATTGAAAAGACCAGGCGATTGGCAGAAAAATCGGAAGAATACCAATCGACCATTCAAACTGAAGATGAACTGATTCGCTGGTATGACCGGGAAGACCATGCTAATTTTGATGTGTGCGCCGATGATCATTGTCAGCGTTATCAGGGAATTACAAAAATCATTAATAAAAAAGCACTGGAAGCTATTGATGCAACTGCAGGGCAGGTTTTAATGGCTGAAAAGAAGATATGTGATGCCCGTTTTTCTAAATGTTGCGGTGGAATTTCCGAAAGCTTTGATTTGGTTTGGGAACCTGTTCATCACAGTTATCTCACTCCAGTGGTTGATTCAGAAAAAGAATCTGATTTTGAAAATGATCTTCGTTATGAAGCATCTGCAGAAAAATGGATTCGTAATTCTCCACAGGCTTTTTGCAATACAAATAATCAAGAAATATTGTCTCAAATACTTCCTGGTTTTGATCAGGCAACATCCGATTTTTATCGTTGGAAAGTAACCTATAGCCAAGATGAAATTGCAGATCTGATTACTAAAAGAACAGGAATTGATTTTGGCCAAATCATCAAACTGGAACCGATTGAACGAGGGTTTTCGGGTCGACTAATTAAGCTGAAGATAATTGGAAGCAAAAGGTCTATGACCATTGGCAAAGAACTGGAAATCCGTCGCTCGCTTTCAACTTCACATCTGTACAGCTCTGCTTTTGTAATAGATCATCTTGATATAGTAGATGGTATTCCTCAAAAGTTTATTCTGACAGGAGCTGGCTGGGGGCACGGTGTTGGTCTTTGTCAGATTGGAGCCGCAGTTATGGGAGAGAATGGCTATTCTTATGATTCCATTTTAAAACACTATTTTAAAGGTGCCGAACTCAATAAAATCTATTAGCATGAAAAAAGAAACGCGCAATCCATGGAGCTGGATACCATCACTTTATTTTGTTGAGGGACTACCTTATGTAATTGTCATGAGTGTTTCTGTTATCATGTATAAAAGGCTGGAAATATCGAATACTGATATTGCTTTATACACCAGTTGGTTGTATTTACCTTGGGTTATCAAACCCATTTGGAGCCCTATTGTCGACAATATACGGACTAAGCGTTTCTGGATTATCACCATGCAGTTAATTGTAGGAGCAGCACTGGCCGGAGTTGCATTCACCCTAAATGTGAGTAGCTTTTTCCAATACAGTCTGGCTTTTCTATGGCTTATGGCTTTTAGCTCAGCAACACATGATATTGCTGCCGATGGTTTTTACATGCTTGGTTTATCCAAACATAGCCAATCCTTTTTTGTAGGAATTAGAAATACCTTTTATCGTTTAGCAATGCTTGCCGGACAAGGGCCACTCATTATTCTGGCCGGACATATGGAAACTATTGCAGAAAAAACATCATGGGCATGGAGCATCACCTTTTTCATTTTTGCAGCTCTTTTTGCGGCTTTCTGCATCTGGCATTTTTTCATACTTCCACACCCAAAAGAAGATATTAAACATGAACCCAAAAGTTTAACACAATTAACCGACAATTTTCTTGAAACATTTTCATCCTTCTTTAAAAAAGAAGGCGTCCTCATTTCAATTGTCTTCTTGCTCGTATTCAGACTTGGTGAAGCACAACTTGTAAAATTAGCATCTCCATTTTTGTTAGATAAATCAGATGTAGGAGGCCTTGGATTAACAACAAGCAATATTGGTTTTATTTATGGAACTGCTGGAGTTGCAGCACTCACAATTGGTGGAATTATTGGAGGAATAGTTGTTTCAAGAAGTGGCATGAAGAAATGGCTCTGGCCAATGATCCTGGCTATAAACCTACCAAATCTGGTTTATGTATTCCTCTCATTTGTACAACCAGAAAGCCTAAGTATTATAACTGCAGCTGTAGTGATTGAGCAGTTTGGATATGGTTTTGGCTTTACGGCCTATGTGCTTTACATGATCTATATTTCAGCTGGAAAACATCAAACTGCTCACTATGCACTTTGCACTGGCTTTATGGCTTTAGGAATGATGCTTCCGGGAATGATTAGTGGCTGGTTGCAAGAAATGGTTGGCTACCAATTTTTCTTTGTATGGGTAATGATTTGCACAATTCCAGGCTTTATAATTGTGAACTTCCTAAGGATTGATCCTAAGTTTGGAACGAAGGAAGATGTAAAATAAAACATCTCCATTGAGTTTACGAATCAGGTAATTATAAAGCTTAATATCCTTTGCTGATGCGGATATGTTATCCGCATCCACTTACTCTAGAGTAAGCGTCTCCACAATAAGGTTGTTAAAAAAAGCCCGTCAAATTTTGATTGAA
>CBDVCE010000037.1:0-50644 GCA_965372405.1 uncultured Sunxiuqinia sp. | reverse complement strand
TTCAATCAAAATTTGACGGGCTTTTTTTAACAACCTTATTGTGGAGACGCTTACGTTGCAACCATTGACGTTGAAGGAACAGATATTCAGGTAATCGGATCGTTAATCAATGTTGAATTTCCTGAAACTCTTAATTTCGGTGAAGGTTTTTATGTGAATATAGACAACGGTGCAATTAAAGATATTGGTGGAAATTCTTTCTCTGGAATTTCAGATAACAGTTCATGGAATTATACAACTGCCGCTGGTAGTGGTTCTGACTTAGTATTCCACTTACCTTTTGATACTGACATGAGTGACATTAGTGGTAACCGATTTGATGCAAAATTAGGTGTTGCTGCAACGGCAGATGTTGAATTCGTTTCTGATGCTACCAGAGGGCAAGTAATTAAATTTAATGCTGGTTCTTATGCTACACTTCCAAAACATGATTTATTAAGACCATCAGGTACTCAGGACTTCAGTGTTAACTTCTGGATTAAAGCTCCTGCAATCGGATCTGACCCAGCAATTGTTGGAAATAAAGACTGGAATAGTGGTGGAAACCCAGGTTGGTTAATAGCATTGGATGGTGCATTGGAATATGATCCAAGCGACGCTGCAAACGACAAAAGAGGATGGCTTATAAATCTGGCTGCTGAGGAAAGTAAAATTTCTGCTCCACAAATTGCAGGTGGTAGAATGGACTGGAAAGCTGGTAACACAACTCCAAAAGCCCCTGCTTTAGCAGATGATGAGTGGCATATGGTAACCTTGGTATTTGATCAGGTTAGCAAAGTATTGGTTGTTTACATTGATGGAACATCTTACTCGGAGTCGTCTAACGCTGCAAGTTTTGATTTAAACATTCTTAACGGAACACAAATGTATGATGTAGCTAAAGACTATCCATTCACTATTTGGGAATCTCTAGCCGGTGACGATCCTCGTGGAAACTACAATGCGAGAAGTGATACTCGTAAAACATTGAGTGGTCTTATGGATGAACTAAGTTACTACAACAAGGCACTTACGTCATCTGAAATAACAACACTTTTATCAAACTAAACTTATTACAATTGGTAGATTTCTATCATAAATTTGTTAGGTAAATGAAGCCCCACTAAATGTGGGGCTTCTATTTACAATAAAAAGGGATATGTGATTATAAAAACGACCGAACACACAAACAACTAAACGACAATCACTTAAAGTCGATTGATTTCAATATTAAAACCAATAAATAGAGAACCAGTCAAGGATAAATACCTGACTGGTTTTTTTCATTTCATCCAAAGTCTTATTTTTGCGCGATAACACATCAGTTCGAAAGCTCATGTGATTAGATACTATATGATTTGAACTAAATAAAAAAGCAATGAATAAATTTACAGTTTTCATTTTATTAATCTCACTTCTAAACAGTTGCGCCAGCACCTCTAAAGAAGAAACACCCATAAACAAATCAAAGAAGATAATTGGATATGTGGCGGGTTATGAGGATTATGATCCATCAAATGTTGATGCAAAAAAGCTAACTCACATAAATTATGCTTTTGCCAATATTGTAAACGGAGAGGTTCAATTTGAACTGGAAGTTGATTCAATAAAGATTGCAAAAATTGTTGCTCTTAAAAAAGTGAATCCAAAGCTAAAAATCTTATACTCAATTGGTGGTTGGGTTTGGTCTAATAACTTTTCAGATGCAGCTGCTTCAGATGCAAACCGAAAAAAATTTGCAGTAAGTGCTGTCGGGTTAATGAAAAAACATCAATTTGATGGTGTTGATCTGGACTGGGAATATCCAGGCCAAAGAGGAGAAGATAATCCTTACAGGCCATCGGATAAAAGAAATTTCACACTACTTCTTAAAGAAATTCGTGAGCAACTAAATGTACAAAGTGAGAATGACAATAATACTCACTACCTGCTTACTATTGCAACTGGTGCAGACCAAAATTACATCAACAATACCGACCTTGGAGAAGCTCAAAAGTATCTGGATTTCATCAATGTAATGACATATGATTTTTACCATGGCTGGCATTTTCAAACTGGTCATCATGCAAATTTAGCAGATTCAGAAAAAGAACTTTTTAATGGAAATAGCGGAATGGCGTCTATTGAAAGACATATGAAAGCTGGCGTTCCTGCGGAAAAATTGGTAATGGGAATACCATTTTATGGTCGTATGTGGGAAAAAGTAATACCCGGCAATAATGGTCTTTATCAATCTGCAAAATCTAGCGGTATGATTGTCGCTTATCACGAAATCAATAAGAAATTAAAAACAGGGAAATTTGAACAATTCTGGGATGAATCGGCCAATGCACCATATTTATGGAATGAATCAGATAGCATCTTTATTTCCTGGGAAACATCAAAATCCATTGAGATTAAATCAGCATACGTGAAACAAAAAGGCTTAGGTGGTGCTATGTTCTGGGAATATAGTTTAGATGATAATCAGGAATTGCTTGACTGTTTATACAAAAACTTGAAATAATTATTCTTTTATAAAAGGAATGGCTTGACTCTAGAATTTATTTTTCATTTTGAGTCAAGCCATTTTTTTGCGCCTATTAATTAAATTTTCAATTTTATTCCAATCTTAAAATCAGTTTATTTATTTCTCTTTCAGATAATGCTTTGGCATAAAAACCAATCTCATCAATGTACCCATTAAAAACCCTGTCTGGATTTTGAGAATTTCTTCCAATATTCCAAACCCAATTGGGGACTCCACGCATACGCTGCTTTTCATGTTCAATTGGTTTTACAGTCAGCAATTTTCCATCAAGATAAATTTTCAAATCTTTCGAATCACAAACTCCCGCCAGATGATGCCAACTCCTATTCCAATTTTCAGGTAAAGTACCGTAGGCCTCACCTCTCTGGTATCCAGCATAATAATAATTCACCTCGGTATTGCTTGCTTTAGCTTGTATAACCGCCCAATCCCCTTTCGAAATTATATCGGCAAAGTTCTCTTCATCCATAGGATATACCCACAAAGAAATGGTTGTTTCTTTGCTGTTTTCAAACTCTTGCAAATCTCTAGTTTGTGGAATTTCAATATAAGCTTCTTCTTTTGCGTTAGTCTGAATGGCTTTCCCAAACAAGCCATCAACCCATTTTACATTGCCATGCACTATTCCTAAATTATTTCTTCCGGTAATATCTTTTATTGTATCGCGACTCTTCTGTTCAAAATTGTATCTCAATACAGGTTGCAGTTTATTAGTTGCTTGTGGCTCATTTTCAACAGAAGAGTTTTTACGTACAACTAATACTTTTTCAATATCAGAATTAGCAATTCTAATCGTATGAATTCCATTACTATCAAATGAAGATGCAAACTTAATTTCTTGTTCTTCACCTGGGTTCAACTTTAATATTCCACTTTCCAAAGCCTCTCCATCTACAATCAAATTAACTTCAGTGCTTGCTTCAAAACTGCATATATTTTTCACTCTTGCAGTAACCAAATATTCTTCATCTTCTTCCAAAACAGGAGGCGATGGTATTTCAATATCTGAAATGCGAAATTTCGCTGTTGGTGATTGCGATACTTCAATCCTTGGCAGCAATTGGTTATTTACATTCATATCATGTATTCCTGCCTCATACAAAGTAATCGGAATTTTTACGATCGAATTTTCTCCAGCATTCAAACTAATCCATTCTGTATCATAAAGATTTCCATTTATATGAATATTTAAAGGATACGAGCCTGTTGCTGTTCCATTGTTCACAACATCCATACTTAAAAATACTGGTTGATCTGCTTTTGTAGTATTTGATGAAAGTTCGTAATGTGTGATATCAAAGTCAGGTTTACCTTTTGTCATTCCAGGTACCTCCAACGATGATACCTTGCCCCATTCTTTATCTGGCATATCAATCAATTCAAATAGTAATTCCCCACCTTGCAATAACTGAGAATGATCAATCCATGACTTTTTGAGTTCAACTTTATTTAAATGAACTGAACAAATATATCTTGAACTATCCGATTGTTTTTTGCATCGAATAAGCAGATCTTTTCCATTTTCAAAATGAATTGTTGCCTTTTCAAATAAAGGGGCGGTTAACTGGTAATGACTTGCTCCCGGGCAATCTGGGAACATACCTAAAGAACTAAAAACATACCAGGCAGAAAGAGCACCAAGATCATCGTTACCTGAAAGCCCACCCGGAACATCTGAATAATTCGTATTCATAATCTCTCGAACCCAGTATTGAGTTTTCCAGGGTTTTCCCAAAGAGTTGAATAGATAGGAATAATGCAAGGGAGGTTCATTGTCGTGGACGTAATAGTTCTTTTTAAATGCGAAATCCAATTTATTAGCGCAGCTATCAACTCCTCCCATTAAGTATGCTAATCCAATAATATCATGAGGAACCAACCAGGTATAATTCCATTTATCACCTTCTCTATACCCACCTTTAGTCCAGCTACCATCTAACTTTCGGGCAACCATAAAACCATCATCAGCGTTATACGTGTTTTTAAAATATGAAGCCCTGTCAAGCAACTGCTCATAGTCATCATCATACCCTAATTCTTTAGCCATTACTGAAAGAGCCCAATCGTTATATGCATATTCAAGCGTTTTAGTAACACCATAACTTGCCTCTGCAGGAACATATTTACTAGTCAAATAATGTTTTATATCACGACGACCATACGGAGCTGTAAACAAACTTTTACGCATTGCTTCATATGCTTTTTTAACATCAAAATTCTGAATCCCTTTCATGTAGCTATCCACAATAATTGGAATATTATGATTTCCAGTCATAGGCCCTACAGGCAGCCAGCCATATTCATCAAACTTTTGTAATTCACTTTCAATCATCTCTGCCTGAAGTTGTGGTTTCAACAGCGTAAGCAGGGGTTGTTTACTTTTATAAGTATCCCAAGGGGAGAGCGATTTATAATAATTTGTATCTCCAACATCCGAAATTAGGTGTGGATCTAACATTGAATGATATAGAGCTGTATAAAAGATTGTTTTTTGCTGCTCAGTTCCACCTTCAACTTCAATCACACTCAAAAATTCTTCCCAAACACTTTTATTCTTTTCTCTTGCTTTTTCAAAATCCCAATCAACAATGTCATTTTTCAGATTAACACAAGCCATTTTCTCCGAGACTTTTGAAAATCCAGCTTTTAACTGTACCATACCATTCTCAGAAGGCGTTACAGATACAATTAATGAATCACCCGTTAATGTTAAAGATTGATATTCACAATCCAACTCAACGCAAAAAAAGTAATCTCTTGTTCTACCCGTAAAAGCTTTATTTGCTTCAATACCATATTCATTAATATCTGTAAAAAGTAGTGCTGCATTTTGTGATGCCTGAAAAGAAAACCGACACATTCCACTTCTCTGTGCCACCGTAAGTTCAACATCAACTCCAGGTTTCTCCAGCATTACACGATAATAGCCTACAGAAGCTTTTTCAGTACTATGAGAAAATTTACTTGAAAAATCATTTTGATTATTCTTCAGAACAAAGGGCATTACTGTAAAAAAACCTGAAGATCCATGTGGGTATCCACTGGTATGTCCAAGAAAACTAAATGATCGAATCTTTTTATCAGCATACCGATATCCATCTGGAGTAAGTTGTACCATGCCAAAAGGCCAGGCAGCACCAGGATAGGTTCCCCCATTGGCTTCCCATTTTGTAGGAACATCCGAATTATCAGTACCAATAAATGGATCAATAAAATCTATGTTTTTATTTGAGCTTAGTGGATTCTGGCAACTTTGTAATAGTAAGCCCAATAGAAAAAGTAGAAAAAAGAGACGAGTTAGTTTCTGCACTTGCATATTGCTTGTTTTATAATAAAGAAGATCTATTCTTTATTTTGTAACCTTACCCTTGCTCATTTTTTTCAGTTTCTTGAGTTTTCTGAAGATCAGTTCAACGACAGACAATTTTCTAATCGTGTTCTTTACAAACTAACAGCAAGCATAACACCCACAATAGGATTATTCTCCCATGCTGCAATTTCATTATCTGTTTGAAGCAAAAAATAAACTGTAGGTTGAACAGAACCTAATTCGCCCGCAATTCCAAAATAACTTCTAACCCTCGAAACCTTCTGCTGACTTAGAAATATTTCTTCTTGTAAATATGGATTAAGTTTCATCTTCGTAAAATTCCAATTGGGACTAATTTTAAAATCAGATCGATATCTAATTTCAGATGAAGAAAGTTCAAATGTTCTTAATTCAAGTTTGTGTCTATTTCTGAAATTAATATTTCTAAGCTTTGTTTTGTAAGCAATTCTTAAAGCTGATCTATTTTCATACGTCCAATTTTCATTCTCAATAAAATAATCTCGTCGATATATGCCCTCAATATGAAACTTATTGGAAATATGGTACTTAATAGCAGGCTCAAAATATCTTTCATAATTTCCTTTAGTTGCATTATGAAAGCTATTAGCCCATAGACTAAAAGCCCATTTATTATTTATTTGTTTATCAACCCCAACTTCAATCCAAACTTCATCAAGATTATCTCTTTTTGAAGCACTGGTATCAATAGAAAAAAAGAAACCCAGGAATAATAGCAGGAATAAACTATTGCAAATTTTGCTTAAGCCGAGAGAAAATGACTTTAACTCATTATAAATTTTAATTCGTTCCATATGCAACAGCAATACACTTCTATTCCCGGGTAGTAATAGTTATTAAAAATTAGTGTTTAATCTTTCTTGTTATAAGATCTCGTCCAAAGTTACAGGACGTCCTTCTTCAACAGATTTCTTCGCAGCCAATCCAATTGCGATTGACATTAAGCCGTCTGTTCCATCAACAGGCATGTCATTATCATTTACCAAGGCATCGATAAATTCACGAATTTCCTGATTGTATGATGCATCATAGCGTTCAAGGAAGAAATGCAAAGGCAAATCGCTTGAAACACCAGCTTCAGTATAAATCTTGTGATTATTGGGGAAGTTATTTTCAGCTTGCGCCATTCCTTTGCTTCCGAAAACTTCCAATCGCTGATCATATCCGTAAACTGCTTTCCGACAATTGTCAATTACAGCCATTGTATCGTCTTCAAAAGTTAATGTGATTACGGCAGTATCAACATCTCCGGCTTTTCCAATCTCAGGATCAACCTTCACTGTTGCTTTTGCATAAACTTCTTTTACTTCCTTACCTGAAATATAGCGAGCCATATCAAAATCATGAATGGTCATATCAAGGAACATTCCACCTGAAACTTTAATGTACTCAACTGGTGGTGGTCCAGGATCACGGCTGGTAATTTTTACGATTTGTGGATCACCCACTGCATCATTTAAAACCAACTGTCGGATTTTTTTAAACTCAGGATCAAAGCGACGATTAAAACCAAGCATCAACTTTACACCAGTTTCTTCTACAATCTTAAGTACTTCCTTAACACGTTCTAAAGATAAGTCCAAAGGCTTTTCGCAAAAGATTTGTTTCCCAGCCTCAGCTGCTTTCACTACGAAATCAGCATGCGTATCGGTTGGAGAACAGATTACGACTGCATCCAAACCGGGAACAGCCAATAACGAATCAAAATCTTTGACGAATGTTGGCACATTAAATTCATCCGCAATTGCTTTAGATTCATCGATAACATCCATCACTGCAATCACCTCTATTTCAGGAAAGTTCCTGCATAAATTATTAAGGTGGATTTTACCAATCCGCCCTAAACCAGCTACAGCTACTTTTATTTTATTCATTTCAATTTTGTTATTATAGTTTATAGCCCTAATGATTTGATAAATTCACGATTATTGGCTGCACATTTCTTAGGCAATCCCATTCCTGGAAGTACATCTTGCTCAACGACAATCCAACCATCAAATGACTTTTCGTTTAGAATATTGACAATGGATTGAAAATCTACATTACCTTTCCCAAGCTCGCAGAAAACACCTTCTTCTACAGACTTGAAATAATCGTAATTGTGCTCAACTGCAGCACGACCAACTTTTGTATCGTAATCTTTAAAATGAACATGCCATACACGCTCGTAATACTTTTCAAGCGCCTCAACAGGATCACCTCCACCGAAAGCGTAATGTCCCATATCCAAACACAAACCCAATAACGAAGGATCAGTTAACTGCATTAGTTTTGCAATCTCAATTGGTGTTTCTACATAACCACCACAATGATGATGGAAAACGGTACGCATGCCATACTTCTCTTTCACAGCTTTAGCAACTTTTTCTGCTCCTTCAGCGTAAACTTTCCATTGCTCGTCAGTCAAACCCATTTCAGGTCTTATTCTTCCAGCATTCTTGGTACGTTCATCTACTGACCCATTTTCATCAGCCAAAACAATAAAAGCATTTGTATAACCAGCTTCATACATTAAACCAGCTGTTTTTAATGCCAATTCAACGCCTGCATCATGTGCCTCAGGATTAACCATTGCCACTGGAACAAAAGCTCCAAGAAGCTGAAGATCTTTTTTCGTAAGAACAGCTTTGAGTTCATCAGGATTGCTGGGCATGAATCCCCAGTCACCAAGTTCAGTTCCTGCATATCCAGTTTCAACCATCTCATCTAAAACTTGCTGATATCCCAATGACTTTCCTTCAAGCTCAAATTCTAAAGCTCCCCATGAACAGGGAGCATTTGCGATTTGTATCATAATTTGATTTTCGTTTTATTATTCAAATGATTTTTAGTAGGCGTCAAGAACAAGGCTTGTGAAATCCTGAGAATTAAGGAATTTACTTTCGTAAATGACTGTTCTCAGGATAAGCGTAACGAAGTTATTGATGTTTACTAAAATCATATTTAGAATTTACGAGTCCATTCTTTTGGCCATCTTTCGATTACCACCTTGGTTTGAGTAAAGAATTCAATCGCATGTCTTCCTTGTCCGTGAAGGTCGCCGAAGAAACTATCGTTCCATCCGCTGAATGGGAATTGAGCCATTGGAGCAGCAACACCAATATTAATTCCGATGTTACCGGCATTAGCCTGATTTCTGAAAGTACGTGCATTTAATCCACTTGCAGTGAATAAACATGCCATATTTCCGAAGTTATTGCTATTAACAAATTCAATAGCATTTTCTATAGTATCCATTTCAATCAAGCTCATTACAGGGCCAAATATTTCAGTTTTAATAAGTTCACCATCTAATGGAACATTCTCAATAACTGTTGGATTCAGGAAATTACCTGTTTCGTATCCTTTAATTTTTGCATTACGACCATCAAGCAATATATTGCCACCTTCTTTTTCACCCAAAGCAATTAAGCTCTCAATACGCTCTTTGCTTTCGGCTGAAATAACAGGTCCCATCTCAATGCCTTCGTCCATACCAAAACCAGTAGTTTTGCTTTTTGCAGCTTCAACCAATGCTTTTTTAATGGTACCGTCTTTATCTCCAACAACAATAATATTTGAAGCAGCTAAACAACGCTGACCTGCACATCCATAAACACTATCAGCAATAATTTTAGCAGTCATTTCAATATCACAATCAGGCATAACAACCACCGGATTTTTAGCACCACCTTGTGCCTGAACACGTTTACCATTGGCAGCACCACGCTCATAAATATATTTCGCAACAGGCGTTGATCCTACAAAACTTACTGCTTTAACGGCAGGATTATCAAGTAATGAATCAACAGATTCTTTACCACCATGAATAAGGTTTACAAGACCTTTTGGTAAATCCAATTGGTCAATTAATTCAAATACCTTCATCATTGTTAAAGGCACTTTTTCTGATGGTTTTAGAATGAAACTGTTTCCACAAGCGATAGCATATGGCAAGAACCAAAATGGAATCATTCCAGGGAAATTAAATGGAGCAACACAAACGCTAACTCCAACTGCCTGACGAATCATAAATTCATCAATTCCTGTAGCTACACTTTCTGAGAATTCGCTTTGCATTAATGTTGGGGTAGCACATGCAGTCTCAACATTTTCAATACCACGTTGTACCTCAGCCTTTGCTTCAGCAAAACTTTTACCACATTCAAGAGTAATTAGCCGACCAATTTCATCAACATTATCCTCTAAAAGTTGCTTTAATTTATAAAGAGGTTGTACACGACGCATTACAGGAACATTTCTCCATTCTTTAAGAGCTTCGCTAGCTGCAGCAACAGCCTCTTCTGCATCAATAACTGTTTTGTTACCGTATGGCACTTTAGCCAATACTTCCTGATTTGCCGGATTTAACACATCTACTGTGTTAGCTTCTTTACTTGAAATCCAAGCTCCGTTGATATAATTCTTTAAAACTTCCATATTATTTTGACTTTAACTATTTCTAATTTATAAATTGCTACCAAGTAAGATGTAAATCATAATGGTAACCACTACAAGTACTGCTGAAAGATGATAGGTGTACTTCCAACCTTTCATCTCTATTTTTGCTGCTTCAATTTTATCGTCAAATGTTTTACGTGGGTAAAAATGTGATACTATGAACATTAGAATCATGTTCAATACAAATTCAATTCCCCAAATGTGAATAAAATGTATGTCAACCTTTAAAATGAAGGTTGTGAGAACATAGAATCCCAAACCGAAAAACAGTGCCACCTTGGCTCCTGCTGCTGAAATCCCTTTCAGGAAAAAACCAGCCAACATGATAGATGCTACAGGGATAAAGAAAATTCCGTTAAGCTGTGCCAATAGCTGATAAAGACCATCTGGTGCACCGGCTACTAAAGGAGCAGCCATTATTGCAAAAACGGCCAGAACTGAAGATGTTGCTCTACCAACCCAAACCATTTTTCTGCCATTTGCTTCTTTATTAATATGGCGTTTGTAAACATCCACACTAAAAATGGTTGCTGCACTATTAAGAACACTATTAAACGTACTCAGCACAGCACCCATTACAACGGCTGCAAAAAATCCAATCAAACTTAATGGCAATACCTTTTTTATAAGTGCAGGGTAAATATGATCCTGATTTTCGTACATCGAATCACCGAAATAATAGAAACCTATAACACCGGGAAGAACAATAATAAGTGGCACCAATATTTTCAGAACTCCTGTAAACAGGAGACCTTTTTGTGCTTCTTTTAAATTCTTTGCACCAAGTGCACGCTGAATAATTGTTTGGTTCATTCCCCAGAAATAAAGCTGGTTGATGATCAAACCTGTAAACAACACACCAAAAGGCATAACCGAATCTTTCGCACCCCGAACATTAAACTTCTCTGGAGCATGTTCAAACACTTTTGACAGACCGGTTAAAACATTACCATCTCCAATACTATACAATGCAATTACGGGCACAAGCAGACCACCAATTAGTAGTCCGTAACCATTTATTGTATCCGATATAGCAACCGCTTTAAGTCCTCCGAAGATGGCATAAAATGATCCTAAAATACCGATACCAACAACTGTTATCCATAGACCTTCCGTTTTACTCACTCCCAGCACTCCTGAAATATCGAAGATACTCTCCAGGTTTATCGCACCGGTATATAAAACAATTGGTAATAAGGTTACAACAAACGACACCACTAAAAACAATGCTATCAGACTCCTTACCGTTCCATCAAATCGTTTCTCCAAATATTCGGGAATAGTTGTTAATCCCATTCGCAAATACTTCGGAATAAAATAAAGAGCTGCAACAACCAATGCCAGAGCAGATGTAACCTCCCATCCGATGATTATAAAACCATTTTTGTAAGATGAACCATTCATCCCGATCAGGTGCTCAGTGGAGATATTTGTAAGCAACATTGATCCGTCAATAACAATTCCAGTTAAGCTACGCCCACCAAGAAAATAATCATCTGCTGATTCCAGTTTATCTTTTCTAAGTTTATACCAAGCGTAAAAGGCAACAAAAGCTGTAAATCCAATAAAGGTTGTAACCGTTAACATATTGTCGTTTTATTAGTACTCGTTTAATAACATCTTATTTCTTATTCGAGGCATGCGTTAGGTTAAGAACAGTCCACGAACATATTCACTGCATTCTGAATGCTAGAAAAAATAACGCTGATTCTTCTTTTGCTCTACGTAGTTCTCACGTGCTTTTTGTACTGATTCAGACTCTGAAACCTCAGCAATTGGGACGTCCCACCATGCGTATCCATAGCCCGCAATTTTGCGCTCAGGTACAGTTTCAATATAAATTACAGTAGTTTTAGTTTCTTTTTTGGCATCAGCCAATGCAACATTTAGCGATGCAATATCTGTGGCTCTAAACACTTTGGCTCCAAGACTTTCTGCATTAGCGGCTAAGTCAACTGGTATACGATCACCATCTAAATGTCCAGATTCTTCATCACGGAAATTATATTTTGTTCCGAAACCTTCACCTCCAATTGCTTTTGACAATCCACCGATGCTAGCAAAACCATGATTATTAATTAGAATAATATTGATTTTAACTCCCTCTTGAATCGCAGTTACAATTTCGGAAGGCATCATTAGATAACCACCGTCACCAACAACCGCGTAAATCTCCCGATCTGGACACGCCATTTTAGCTCCAATAGCTCCTGGAATTTCGTATCCCATGCATGAATATCCATATTCAAGGTGAAAGCTTTTAGAATCCTTTGAACGCCACAACTTGTGTAAATCGCCTGGGGCACTACCTGCTGCACAAAGAAGTACATCCTTATCAGCTGCAAATGTATTTACTGCACCAATTACTTCCGATTGGCTTGGTAAGTCGGCAGGATCAGCCTTGTAAGCTGCTGCAACTTTTTCATCCCAGCTTTTATTGTAATCAGCAGTACGCTGACGATATTCATCATCAACTTTAAAACCGGCTAATTTTTCTTTTAGTTCTTCTAAAGTAACTTTTGCATCACCTGTAAGAGCTAATCCACTATGCTTTAAGCTATCAAAATCTGTAATATTGATATTGATGAACTTCACATCTTTATTTTGGAATGCTGTTTTTGAAGCCGTTGTGAAATCACCGTAACGAGTTCCAATACCAATCACAACATCAGCAGCAGTACTTATTGCATTAGCACCTTCGGTACCTGTTGCTCCAGTTGCTCCAAGATTATTCGGATGATCGTAATCAAGTGATCCTTTTCCTGCAAATGTTTCACCAACAGGAATTCCTGTTTCCTCAACAAATGAACGCAGTGCTTCTTCAGCCTCGCTATAAATAACACCACCACCAGCAATAATCATTGGATTTTTTGCTGAGCGAATTAACTCAACAGCGCGTTCAACAGCACTTGCATCAGGACGTGGGCGGCCAACATGCCACACACGCTTTTTGAACATATCAACCGGATAATCAAAAGCCTCTACTTGTACATCCTGAGGAATGCATAAAGTAACAGCACCGGTATCAGCAGGCGAAGTCAATACACGCATTACCTCTGGCAAAGCAGTAATCAGTTGATCGGGACGATTGATGCGATCCCAATATTTTGAAACAGGCTTAAAACAGTCGTTTACTGAAACATCTTGTGAAGTTGCAGACTCTAACTGTTGTAATACAGGAGCAACGGTGCGCTGTGCAAAAATATCGCCAGGCATAATTAGCACAGGCAAACGATTCACTGTTGCCAAAGCAGCAGCAGTAACCATATTTGTAGCCCCGGGTCCAATTGATGAAGTACAGGCAAAAGTTGAAAGCCTGTTTTTCATCTTCGCATAAGCAACAGCAGTATGTACAGCTGCCTGCTCGTTACGAACCAGGTAATATCTGAAATCTGGGATTTGTTGTAATGCCTGTCCAAAACCAGCCAGGTTCCCATGTCCAAAGATGCCCATGCACCCGGCAAAGAATGGCTGTTCTATGCCATCTCTTTCCGAATACTGATTCTTCAGATATTCGATGGTAGCTTGAGCAACTGTTAATCTTTTTGTTTCCATTTTTTTAATTTAGAGTCAAGAATCAAGAACCAAGAGTCAAGACAAGTCTTGATTCCAGGTTCTAGAATCTATTAGTCTATTATTTATCCTATCAATTGGCTTCTTATTATTGAAATCAAATCAGTAGTTGCCTGGCAAAATTGCTTCAATGTAGCAACGGTTGCAGGAAAAGTATCAAACTCTTCATGTGACAATCCGTCCTCATTGTATGCATTTCTGAAATCCTCAAACTTTGTTTCCAGTTCAGTAATGATTTCCGGATCAACAGGAACATCCATGTAGTTCTTAATAGCTACATCTGAGCTATTATAACGCTGCTGCCATTTGTAAGGAGGTGAAATAACCACATCGCCACCTAGGAATTGAGACCAATGTAAATGATTTCTGAAGGCTGCGCTTAACAAGCGTACACGATACCCTCTTTCCTGGTATATCTGGTAGGCTTTTTTCATTGCAGCAACTCCTGCCCATTCAAAACTTCCAGGATTTGCAATGATGTTATCTCTATTCGCCGCATTTTTCAATGTATCGTCAAGTCTTCCTACCATTATTGTGCAAACATGGCCTATGGTACTAATATCTTTCCCTTCTTTTTCGCGCCTTTTTAAACCACGCTCAATAGCTTCAGCAACAGCAATCGCCTGTGGAACTGTAAAACTAACGGTTGCATTAATATTCACGCCCTGATAAGTTGCTTCTTCCATCGCAACAATACCGGCTTTTGTAGCAGGAATTTTAACAATAATATTTGGTGCAAGCTTGCTAAAACGTACAGCCTGCTCAACCATCTTCTCCGCATTACGAAATAATCTAGGATCTGTCTGCATTGAAAGACGTCCATTCTTGCCATTTTCTTTTTCAAAAATCGGCATCAAAAGAGCTGCAGCCTTAATCGACATTTCTTCAATTAGTAGCCACGCAAGTTCATCCTCTGTTGCAGTAGGATTTTCATTGATAAGTTTCTGGATGCTTTCCATCCATACATCCATTTCATTTTTCAGAACTCCAAGTACAATTACTGGATTGCAAGTTGCTCCAACTGCTCCATCAGCAATTGAACTGCTTAACTCACTAACCGAGCATGAATCGTTCCATAGCGCTGTTTGCATTGTTTGTGAAACTTCATGCAATTTGCTCTTATAGCCTTTGTTTGTCGATTCGTTTTTCATATTTCAGATATTTAAATTTTATAATAGTATTTTTTATTAAATCTTCTTTTCTTGTCTCAGTACTAATCTCTCAATACTCAGATCTATTTTTTATTATTCATTTCTGCTGTAACCATTGGAATTCTTGGATCCAATCCTTTCCACGAATCGTAAACCCACTTATGATCTGGATCATCGGTATTTGCCAATGACTGATCGCTACCGGTTAAAAAGTTCAGGTAATATACATTGTAACCATGACCTGCAGCTACCGGATGGTAACCTTCAGGAACCATAACTACATCATTGTTCTTAGCAACAGCAATCTCATCTACACTTCTATCATCATTATAAACCTGCTGAATTGCAAATCCCTGTGGCTTGTCAATTTTGTAGAAATAAGTTTCTTCCAAACAAGCTTCAGTTACATTTCCATCAGCATCAACTTTGCGCGTATCGTGCTTATGTCCTGGAAATGAACTCCAGTTTCCTGAAGGTGTGTACACTTCCACTGATACCAGTCGATGGCAATCAAAACCAGGTTGTAGTAAGCTATTAATCTGACGGGTAGCATTATCTCCTCCCCTAATTTCAATTGCTGCTTCTTCCGGACGTTTGAAGTATGCAGGATGATCTTCATCAGTTTCACACCAACCATAAGCAATATCCAGAATATCACTTTCAGCAGTCAGTTCAAATTCGGTATGTCTAGGTAAGTATAAAGAATGTGCAATTCCGCTAAAAACATCTTTTCGTCCATTTACGGTCTCCCAGTTTCCTTTATCAGTTTTAACAGAATAATTACCACTCAACAAAATAATGGCGTATTCATCATCACCTGTATTGGCTTTCCATGTTTCGCCTTTTTTCATTAGGCGAGCCTGAAAACTTAGCAATTCCCAACCAGCATCTTCTTTCAAAACACTTTGGTAAATCCCAAATTCGGAACTTCCTTTTGCTAATAGTGGATATTTCTTATCTCTTTTCATATGTTGTATTGTTTTAGTTATCTCTTAATCAATTACGCTGTTACTCTGGCACTTTTCTACTTAGTTACTTTGGCACTCTGTTACTTTGGCACTCTGTTACTTTGATACTTTGCAACTTTGTTACTCTGGCACTTTGTTACTTTGTTACTCTGGCACAATGCAACTTTGTTACTTTCTTAGTTTACTTGCTTTTCCAATTGCCTTTAGCAATTCAAACTTCTCCAGATTGAATTCTTCAAAAGCTTCCATAAAGGTTTTCCCCGGAATAATTGGATCAAACTGCGCTGGAGAAAGATTGAAAAACTCACGATGAACACGTGTCCAAATTAAACGTACATCCGTGGCAATACTTACTTTGCAAACGCCATATCCAATCGCTTTTCGCAATTGTTTATTTGAAAGCCCTTTTGCATCGGTTCCCAACTCACCACCAGCAGAATTAATACGCTGAATTTCTTCCAAATTTACAGCAGAACCTCCATGAAGCACCAGTGGAAATCCGGGTAAACGCTCCTGAATTTCTTTTAGAATATCAAACTGTAGTCCTTTACCGCCCGAGAATTTATACGGACCATGACTGGTTCCAACTGCAACCGCCAGACTATCACAGTTCGTCTGTGAAACAAAGTCTTCAACCTCAGCAGGTCGGGTAAATCTTTTGTATTTCTCTTCTACCTCAATCCCATCTTTTATTCCACTCAATACGCCCAATTCTGCTTCAACAGTAATATTGTTTGCATGTGCTCTTTCTACAACAGACTTTGTAAGCGCTATGTTTTCCTGATAAGGTTCATTCGATGCATCAATCATTACCGAGTTATAATTGCCGGAATCAATACAGTCAAAAGCGTGTTCAGTATTTCCATGATCCAGATGAATCGCAAAAACAGCCTTGGGGTAAATCCGTGCAGCAGACTCAATCATCGAGATTAGCATATCGCCATTTGCATAGTTGCGGGCAACAGGCGTTGTTTGAATAATAAATGGAGCATCGGCCTTTTCAGCTGCGCTAAACAGCCCATGAATCTGCTCCATACACCATACGTTTACTGCCGCAATACCGTACTTGCCATAGCAATTCTTAAAAATATCTTTCGTTGATATAAGCATCTTTTCTAATGACATTTACTGTAAAACCTTCGGTAAATTTACATTCTAAGAGTAATGAATGTAAATATTTCACAAGAAATCTTTATGCAAAGGTTTGCATAAACCCGATCACAACACAGCTAATAAACCACACATAACCAGACAATAACAAGCATATACTCAATTAACAAAATGATATATTTAGAATAGAAAATAATCTATAACCTTTTGAACCTATAATAAGTAAAAGAATACAACCATTAAAATCTTAGTAGTCCAATTTTTATTAAATTTGGACATAGTGAACGATATACATAATCAACAATTCGAGTGATGGGGAAATTGAACTGCTGGGAGTTTTTTAATTGTGGACGAGAATCTGGAGGTAAGAATGCTGAGAAACTAGGTATATGTCCAACTGCATCAACAAATATTTTTGAAGGAGTAAACGAAGGTCAATACGCTGGTCGTTTTTGCTGGAGAGTTGCTGGAACCTATTGTAAAGGTGAGGCTCAGGGAACATATGCTAAGAAGTTTAAAAACTGCGTTAATTGTGAATTTCTAAAGCTTGTTAATAACGAAGAAGGTACAAACTTCATATTATACCCTAAAAAGATTGGATAGTTTCAGTTATACCTTAGCCATATTATCTATATAGCCTAGCTCTACTTGTTCATATTAACCCCCCTTGGCTGGTGTTGATATGTTATCAGCACCTTAAATCAAGCGATTTGTAATCCCAATTACCAGTATCTTACTAGCCATATAAAATGAATCACAGATCTTCTGCAATTTAATAAAGGATGTCATCTTTTGAACAGATGACATCCTTTATTATAGCCTCTTTTTTACTTTTCATAAATTATTTCGTTGTAAGTATTGACTTTTAATAAAATATGTCAGTAATTGCATCTGATAATCATTCCTGCCACCCTTTTTATCAAAGATTTATTGGCTTGGAACATTTTTTAACCAAAAATCAAATTTTATGACAAGTTTGAGTGAAGCCCGTAAACGGGATTTTATTAATCAGTTACTCCTGGCTATGGAGAACCAAACTGTAGTATTAACCGATGCTGGTTTCGACCCTACCACTAAAATTGCAGGGCTGAAACTAAAATCGGATGATGCAGACAATGCTGAAGTAAAACAGCAAGAATCCATGGCTACATCTAAAGATGCGACCCAACTGGCACAAAACAGTCTTAATGCGGCTTACGCTGAAGCTTCAGCCACAGTGGAGCTAATGACTGGCTTACTGGGTAAGAACCATAACCTGATAAAGGAAATCAGGAAAATGAGAAAGTAATCTCTTAAATTTGTTGAGAGGGATATGGTCTTCATATCCCTCTTTTTTATGTCCATATCCAGGGATATACACTTCATGTCTTAGGATATATCTATCATATCCATAGATACCATAGACATATCCTAACAGATAGGCTTTCCAGACAGGGATATGGTGTTTCGGGAAAGGGATATAGGCCTTCTAACCTTGGATATGATGACCATATCCCACTTTACAAAGACCGTATCCATGGATATAGGTTTCATATCTCAAGATATAAAGACCATATCCCGTTTTTTTAATTAAGCAAAGTGATGTGAAACGCACGGCTAATGCTTATTTCAGAGCATTACCATACCGCCACATCTATTTTGACTGTAAGTTATTTACAAATCTCTATTTTACTCATTTGTTCATAAATTAAATACAGCCAATAAACTTTATTAGGTAAATTATTCATAATTTGGGTGACTTAATTAATAAGTGGCACAGTACCCATTTAATTTAGGGGCATAAATAACACTCAAGTGTTACGATATAGAAAGAATAAACACAATTATGCTTACACATACATTACCGCCGAAGCTGAACTAAAAATAACTAACCATGAGATTTAGAAAACGAACCAAATTATTTCCTGGAGTATATCTGAATTTTAGCAAATCAGGTATTAACACAACAATCGGTATTCCAGGAGCAAGTATCAATTTAAATAAACAAGGGACTTACTTAAATACTGGTATTCCTGGGACTGGTATTTATGACCGACAAAAAATTGGAGAAAATAAGAAAGTTCCACAACCAGTATCTTCAGTTGAGTTCGAAACACCTTCGGTTGAAACTATTTATGACGAAGAAATTCAGGATATAAAAACAGAAGAAATTGAGGAGACAACAACAGAAGGACTTCAAGAACTAAGAAAAACACTAATTGAGTGCTACCAAGAGAGGAATGACCTTAAAAGAGAAATTAAAAAAATAAAAGGAAAACTAACATTTGCGACAATAATACTGATATTCTCGTTTCTTCTTATTATGGGATTCTTTGTTAAATGGTTCAAAGAATATAGGAAAGAAAAAAAGGAATACTTAGATGAATTAAAAAAGCAACTGGAGAACTGTTTTGTAAATATTGATATGGAAGTTGATGACCAATTTGAATTGAAATATAAAGAATTACTAGACAATTACAAGACTCTTTTAACAAGCTCAAAAATTTGGGATATAACATCGACTTCCTCAATTGACCAAAAAAGAACACGTTCTGCCGCATCAACTGCTATAATGCGCAGACTAGTACGATTTGGATTTGGGAATATGAATATTATTAAATCAGAATTCGATGCTTTACATTTTGAAAATGCAAATGGTGGGGACATTTACATTTATCCAGCATTTCTTGCGATTGTTGATGCTTCCAAAAAATTTGGATTAATTGACATAAGAGAATTGGATTTTCATTTTCACAGTCAACGATTTGTTGAAGAGGAGAAAGTTCCTAAAGATGCTGTTGTAATTGACCATACGTGGGCAAAAGTTAATAAAAACGGTAGTCGAGATAAACGATTCAAGGACAACTATCAAATACCAATCTGCAAGTATGGTGAAATTGAGCTAACCAGTGAAACAGGACTAAATGAAGCTTATTCATTTAGTAGTTATGAGAAATCAGCAAATTTTGCTCAAGCAATGACTGATTATCAAAAAATAATAAAATAGAGCACATGGCGGTAACACAGTGCCATATTACATAGCGGGGTTTGGTGGGTTCTGAGCCGCAGATTTTCGCACGAACATCATCCAGATTCTCGGAACTGACACTTACCGAAATCCGATATGACAATAAACACCAAACGGTTAGTCACAATTTAAAATAAACAAAAATTGGAAAATCTTGACAACATTGAAATCTATTTAAAAGTGATTGTTGGAATAATTGGAGCAATTGCTGCTTTTGGCAAATTAAAGGAAAACTTTGCCTCAATTAAAAGGAAACAAGAACTTAAACTTGATATAGAAATTTTTGAAAAACTCAAAGCAAACCGTGAATTTGACAGTTCAGATATTGAAGATAAAATTGAATCAAAACTCAAAAAAGCTTTTGAAAGCAATTCCAATAATCTTACAAATTTCTTTACTGGGATAGCGGTTTTTGTAGGTTTTGGATTCTGGACAATAGATATATTCAAAAACTCTGAAGGATTTAATGGATGGATTATTCTAACGTTGTTATGTTCCTTAATTGGATTAGCATTAATATTTGAAAATGACGATAAAAAAGAAGAAAAAGGAATTTTCTTTCAACTAGCATTCTACGATAAAACTAATTTCAGAATTGGGATATTAATTACACTCTTTGCTGGAATTTTAACACCAATCTTAATCTGGAAATTAGATGGATTTTCCTTTTGGCAATTTTTGACTGGTCTCTTCTTTGTAATCGGAATTGGAAGCCTAATTGGAAATATAAAAAGAATAAAAAACAGTGGCTAAAAGCTATATGTATTCTATGATAAAACTCTGAATTTTCCCCTTCTAGCGCGGATTTGCAATCCGTGTTTTGCTTTGTGAGCAAGAAAACAATTGGCACAGATTACAAATCTGCGCCAGCGTGTGCAACGTTAACGGCAAGTTTGAAATTAGAAACTATTTGACACATAAAATCAATACTTAGCAGAATGAAAAAAATTAGAATAGGACTTATTTTGGCGGCAATTATTATCCTCATTGCAGAATTGATAATAATCGATTATGACAATTTGTTTGGTTCAAAAGATATAGGAAATTATATTGTAATGCTTAGTGTGGTACTGCTAATAATCAGTCAAGTTTTATCTATAAAAAATGACAGAAAAAAAACTGCAAAAATGGATCACAGATCTTAAACCATTAATAAGGGATGTCATCTTTCTCAAAAGATGACATCCTTTATTTTTATCTAACGATACATTTTTTCTCTTTGAGCCTGAATAGTTTCATCAGAAATGTAATCGTCGTAATCCATTAACTTATCAATAATGCCATTTGGAGTTAATTCGATAATCCGGTCACAAACCGATTGAATAAACTCGTGGTCATGCGAGGCCATAAAGATATTTCCGGGGTACTTCACCAAGTTGTTATTAAATGACTGTATGGATTCCAAATCCAAGTGGTTGGTTGGTGTGTCCAATACCAGGGCATTGGCATCTGTTAACATCATTTTTGAAATCATGCAACGCATCTTCTCTCCTCCAGACAATACACTCACCTTCTTGTAAATCTCATCACCAGCAAATAACATTTTGCCTAAGTAGCCACGTATATAAAGTTCGGTGGTATCTGTAGTAAACTGGCAAAGCCAATTGTACAAGCTTAATTCACTTCTAAAATATTCAGCATTATCAACAGGCAAATAAGCAGAGGTAATGGTTTGGCCCCACTGATAAGTTCCAGAATCAGCCTTTTGGTTACCATTAATAATTTCAAAAAAAGCAGTCATGGCACGTGGGTCTCTGGACAAGAATACAATCTTTTCACCATTCTGCGTATCAAAGTTGACATCTTTAAACAGAACCTCACCGTCGATACTTGCTGTTAATCCACTTACATCAAGAATCCTGTCTCCGACTTTACGCTCTGGTTTAAAAATAATACCAGGGTACTTTCTTGTAGATGGCTTAATATCGTCAATATTAAGCTTCTCAATCATCTTTTTCCTACTGGTAGTTTGCTTTGACTTAGAAGCATTTGCACTAAAACGTGCAATAAACTCCTGCAATTCTTTCTTCTTTTCTTCAGCCTTTTTATTTTGAGTCAACTGCTGCCTTAGAGCCAACTGGCTACTTTCATACCAGAAACTGTAGTTCCCAGCAAATAGTTGAATCTTTCCAAAATCAATATCAACAGTATGGGTACTGATTGCATCCAGAAAGTGCCTGTCGTGAGAAACAACTAAAACCGTATTTTCATAATTGGCCAGGTAATTTTCCAGCCAAAGAACTGTTTCAAGGTCAAGATCATTGGTAGGCTCATCGAGCAATAAGTTATCAGGTTTTCCAAAAAGCGCCTGAGCCAGCAAAACACGTACTTTTTGCTTACCGCTCATATCTTTCATTAGCGTGTAATGAAACGCTTCCTTAATACCCAAACCACTTAATAAGGTTGCAGCATCATTTTCAGCATTCCATCCATCCATATCGGCAAACTTCTCTTCCAAAACTGCTGCGCGAATACCATCTTTTTCAGAAAAATCAGGATTGGCATACAAGGCATCTTTCTCTTGCATGATACTCCAAAGTTCGGTATGCCCCTTCATTACCGTATTGAGCACTGTAAATTCATCAAAAGCAAAGTGATCCTGACTTAAAACAGAAAGACGTTCTCCTGGCTCCATTCGGATATACCCCGATGTAGCATCAATCTCGCCGGAAATTGCCTTTAGAAAAGTCGACTTACCTGCTCCATTTGCACCAATTACTCCATAGCAGTTTCCAGCTGTAAATTTCAAATTTACATCCTGAAACAATACTCTTTTCCCAAACTGAATTCTTAAATTATCTACTGTAATCATCTATATTAAGCTCTAAAAACTTGATGTATTTTTTAAAAGTCCGCAAACGTAAGTATTAAATTGGATTAAATACAGAAAACCGTCATATTTAAGCAATTAATAACAGAATTGTAATAGAGCATGGAATATGCTGAATATTTTATATTTTTCAAATAGAAAAAGGTGAATATGATCAAAGTAGAAATTACGATAAGAAATGCTAAGGCAAGTGAGTTTCAAGAAATTGGAAAACTAATGGTACGAGTTTATTCTCAATTAGATGGATTTCCAGATGAAGACGAACAACCAGAATATTATCAAATGCTTGCTAATATTGGGGAACTCACAAAAAAGCCATGCACAGAACTTATCGTGGCAGTATCAAATGATAATAAAATTCACGGAGCTGTTATCTATTTCAGCGATATGAAATACTACGGTTCAGGAGGTACAGCTACACATGAAAAAAATGCATCAGGATTTCGCTTGTTGGCAGTTGATCCTTCTTCAAGAGGGTGCGGAATTGGAAAACTTCTCACCAACGAATGCATACGAAAAGCAAAATAGATAAACCAGAAACAACTTGTAATTCATTCAACCAAAGCCATGCAAGTTGCCTGGAAGATGTATGAAAAACTAGGTTTTAAACGATCTGAAGATCTTGATTTCATGCAAGAAAAACTTCCGGTTTTTGGATTTCGGCTAAAACTCTAAACTGAAAAACTAATATAACCACGGTAATATTAAATCACCTTTTGCCTGAGAATTGGGATTTTCATAAGCGCCATAAAAGACACTGTTACAGTCTAACCAGATAATAAATCTTTGCATCTCTTTTTCAGTGAGTTCTGTATCGTGGTGACCATTTTGCAACATTTTGTATAATTTTGAATCCAAGGCCCCCACTTCGCCAGGAATGGAATACGAGAGGTTACTATTTCTACTTATTAGTGCGCCATTGCCTCCCGACTTGGCCCAAGCTAAAGGCGCCAGCGTATGATAAGCTTCCGACCATCCATTTTTACCAAAACGATTGCCTTTTAATGAAGGCGCCTTTTCATTTGAATTATGACAATCTAAACATCTTTTGTCAATAACAGGTTGTACTAATCTTGGAAATAGCAACGGAAATAGATCGTCTGTTTTGTTAACCGGAACTGAGGGGGCACGCTTTAATGCCGAAGCAGCCATGCCTGTATTCGAGGGCGCTTTACTTTTTTGTTCGTGGCACCCTATGCAAGTTAATGTTTCGCCTTCGTGTAAATATGTCGCCGACCTCATTGTTTGAACTGCTCTGCCCAGGCTGTCAAGAGCCTGAAAATAAATAGGCACCCCAGTAGGGACTGTAAAGCTTGCCGATCCATCTTTGTCAACCGGAACGGTGCCAATTATGCCGCGTGCCAATGATTGATTGCCAATACCAATAAAAGGATCATCAGCAATTCGGGTAGTTTTGGGAAATAATTGCACAATACGCAAATCGGTTATCTCTGTATTCTCTGGCAAGGCCAATTCCGATTCATATACGTTCAATACATTTACAATTCCCATTCCTGTGTCTACACCTGTTTTATCGACTTTTGCCTGTGTTGTTTTAATGGGAATTACATGAGGCTTTTTCCTTGCCCTTAACGGGATTGGATCGAGGCATGCAAATTCCTCATCCTTGTATAGCATTACTTTGTTTCCGAAGCAATCAACCAAATAAATTCCATAATTTTTCTGTTCTGCATCATAAACCGAAAGATAAAATTCTTCACTTAGCGGCCATGGAGAACCATAAACTTCACCTTTAGGATTATGGGTTCCTCTTTTGTGAGCTATACCAGGGTGTGATTCAGACTCAGGGAAATGAACCTCGGGAGTAAGTCTTTTAACCTGACTCATAGATTTGTCATCTTCGTAATTTCTATCTATAAGAACCAATGATCCATAATTTTCACCATGATGAGGTGCAGCCACTGCCACATACTTATTACTGTTTGGGATTGAGCGGATAGACATCTCCATCCATGGCCTGCTTTCCCTTCGTTTGGGATAATTACCATGATAACTTCTCGGGTCCCGTCCATCAGGAAAGGTATGCCAGATATGATGTGCTATATCTGAATCACGATCGACATAATCCCAACGAGTATATATAACCATTCCACTATTATTTACACTTGGCCCCCACTCATTTGTTTCGTGATAACTTAATGGTATGATATCACTACCATCTGCCATCATTCCATGAAGTGTAAAATTCGGATTTGGCCGTTCTCCACATCTAAGAAAGCCTCCTCTTCGTTCCGAGATGAATACGATCCTTCCGTTTGGAAGAAAACAAGGATCAAAATCATTGAAACTACCATCAGTAAGTTGTGTTAATGATATTCCATCTGTATTAGTTTTGAAAATATGATAACAAGTTGATGGCGACCAATAATAATGGGTTTTATTTTTTCTTTCAGCTTCCTCTTTCGACCAAAATTGGCCTTCCCACGCTCCACTTTCGTGAGAATCCTTAGCCTCGGTGTAAGCAAAAAGAATTTCATTGCCCTCATAATCAATATCCAATGAAATAAAAGAACCTTCTTCAAGAGATTGCCCCTTCAATCTACCACTCTCTACTTTTTTATTAGCTAATAAATTATTTACAGATGGAGTTTCGCTAAAAGGATTGTTTAAAACAAAAACACCTCCTCCCTGGGCAGCATTATGTCCTTCATATTGATCTACCATATGCTTTACACCGCGCCTTGTTTTATTATGCTTAAGAAAGATGATTTGATTAAAATCGAGTAATGGATTATTAAAGGCTATTGTACGTCGCAGTTCATAGAATTTTGCAAATAATTCTTTTACTATTTCCTCTCTTTCAACGAGTATTGATTTCTTTTGCACTAACAGCTTTTCAAACTGTTGTCTCAATAATTCTAATTTCCTATTATTTTTCCTTTCAATCAAATGAGTTAATAGCGCGTCTGTTCTTCGCGCTATAACATCAAGCGGAGTTTTATCCGTTTTCCATATTAATGACTGTTCTGAGAAAGATTCATTTTTGAGTTTAGAAATTACTAAAGGATCTTTTTCCTTATTAGTAATTTGAAATAATAAGTTATTGTATTCAGCATCTATTTCTCCTATATTGTTAACTGGGGTTAAACTCTCACCTGCAACAGATTGTACCAAAATTGAAAGAAGAAGGCATGCTATAAATCTATTTATATCTAATATCTTATAATAGTTTTGTTTTGATCAAAGTTCGTAGTAGTATATTCTTCATTATTCAAAAACTAGGTTCCCTATTTCAGAATTTTCACATTTGTAACTTGTTTTGCAACTTCATGATCTTCCCATTTCCGTACAAAAACTTTTCATCCTGGAAGTGATAGTTTTTTGTCAAATCTGCGCTGTGTAATAACCTAAGAATAAGCAATCAACATCACTTTTAATTATTTTTAAGTTATAAATCTATTTTTGAAAGAGTAAATGGTTTATCAATCTTGGTATTTATAAGCCATTCAGATTCAAAATACATATCCATATTCACCACAATAAGTTCATCGCCACGAACAATAACTTCACAAGGTTGATCAAGTAAGCCATTCGCTCCATCAGTATCTCCATTTTCAAATACGGTTGCAACTACCCCATTCATATCGACACTTTGAACAGCATTATTAAGCATGTCTGCCACATAAATCTTGTCGTCCTTTTCATTCCAGAAAATACCATCAGCCGAAGCCATTTTATCGTCTTTTGCAAACAAACTAGTTTCTTTGACCGATCCATCATTATTAAATTGGGTTTTGAAAATTATTCCATCTTCAAATATGCTACAATAAAGATTTCCCTGACTGTCAAAAGTTAATCCATCTGCTGAAAATCCAATCCGCCCACTAGTTTCAAACTTTTCAATTAAATGAGAATCTTGCAACGTATCAGAATAAGCTTCAAGATGAACGGGTTGATCTGCCCACTCATTGATATTGATTGCGTAAATGGCTCCCATGCCACCATCTTTTGATGGAGGAACCAACATGGTTTCAGACACATAAACAGTATTCCCTCGCCATATCACTGCATTGGATACAACAAAACCCTCAACAACAACGTCACAGTCAACTGCTTTGCCATTTTCAATATTGATTCGTAATAATCTGGATGCATTACCTGGATTAAAATTCAACTGGTTATCGGCAACATACAAATTACCATCAGGACCGAAATCACAACCCATTGGCCCCAACTTACCAGTTAATGGATGATAATCTTCTTTTTTAAACTGATAATATTCTTCAACACTATTATCACTGCTAATTTTTAGCATTACCGGATCGGCTTCCTTTTCAATAATACCTTGCTTTACCAGAGCATCATTATTAAAGTTTGGAACAGAAAGAATGATGTCACCATTTGAAGCTAGTGTGCATCCATCCGGCGTATTGTATTTATCAGACAATGTTACCAGTATTTTGGGTTTGATACTATCTGTTTGACTGCAACTCCAAACAGTTAATCCAAAAAACAAAAATAAACCAAAACGAACGATTGAGTATTTCATAGGATTTGAAGTGTTAGTATTATTTAGCGTGTTAGAAATGTTAGATTTTATAGTAGCAATTACTTTAATTAATTACTCCATAGTAGGATAAACAATTTCACCCATTGATTGCTTTTCCAAATTCTTATAAGAACCAAAGAAATCTGAATTGGCATCCAACCAGGTTACGATTCGATTAAGCTCTTCCTTTGTTAATTTGACATTCCCATGCCCGTTTTTCAAAAGAGGTAACAATTTAGAAGCTTTAGCTCCAACTTCTCCAGGAATACTCCTGGGCGTTAGCCATAAATCATAGCCCCCCATAAAGCTTCCATGATGCCAGGCGTATTTACTGAGATTTCGGTAGGAAGTGTACCATTTGTATTTATCCTCTTGCCAGTTTCCGACGCGAAGGTCAAACGAATGATCTTCTTTATCTCCACCATCATGACAGCTAATGCAATGCTTATTTAAAACCGGCTGAACCAATCGAGGATAACTAAACGGATTGCTTCCCTCAGGTCCTGATTTTATTGCGGATGGTTCACGCATCATTGCTAAGCCTCTACCTTTTGCTGAATTAGGAGTTTGATTTTTGGGTTCATGGCATCCAATACACGAAATATTCTCCCGCCCCTGAACATAGGTTGCACTCCTCATCGACTGGATAGCTTCGCCATTTTCATCCAATGCCTGGAAGTAAACAGATTTCCCAGGTGGTAAATAGAAATACGCACTTCCATCTTTTTCAACAGGAACAGTACCTAACACAGTACGTGCAGGAGTTTCAGCTCCATAGCCAATGGCTGGAGCCTGGTGGGCAGGAGTTGTTTTTTGAAGCACCTGAATAATTCTTAAATCTGTTACTTTCGCCCCCTCTGGAAAAGGATACAAACTGTTATAAACATCGAGTAAAACGACTTTGGCCATTTCAGAATTTGCAATTGAACTTGTATCAATTGGGTGCTCATCACCAACTTCAGAATATTCAGGATTTGAAACCAATTTGACCGGATGAGATTGAGAAGGGACTACCGGAGGTTTTTCTCTCAGCTTAAATGGAACTGGTCCCAAACAATACATGCCCGGAATTTCATAAATCAATTCTTTATTGCCAAACGCATCAATTAGATACAATTTTTTATTTCTGGTGGTGAGATAATAGTTCTCCGACAAAGCCCATGCTGCGGAATACATTTTCGTTGAAGATTCTTGTTCATTCTCAAAACGCAGCCTCTTCGATTTATCTTTTGAATGCGTCTCATAATCATCAGGATAAGTGAGCCTGCTCTCAGGAAATCCATCTTCAGGGGTAAGCCGTTTTATTGGTGCCATAGCATCATTATCCTCTACTGAAGGGTCAATAACTATTAATGTACCATATGAACCACCATGATGTGGTGCTGCCAGCGAAACATATTTACTAGAATTTGGAATTGGCCTTACATAAACTTCCATATCTGCCCCATCCTGATGCTGGTATTTATAATTACCATGAACAGCCCGAGGATTTCTACCATCCGGAGTTGTAATCCACGGATGGTGAGCCTGATCATCTCCACGATCAACATAGTCCCAGCGAGTATATAATAACATACCATCATTATTAATTGACGGATGCCACTCGTTTGTTTCATGATGGCTTAAACGTGTGATATTCTCACCATCAGCATCCATCGCATGGAGTGTGTAATTGGGACAAGGTCTGTCTCCTGAACATCGTAAAAAGCCCCCTCTCCGCTCAGAAATAAAAGCAACCTTACCGTCTGGCATCCAACATGGAGATACATCATTCCAACCGCCATCAGTAAGTTGTGTTAGGTTAGAACCATCAACATTCATACTAAAAATATGAAATGATGACTCTTTCGACCATTTATCATGCTGCCATGTAAGAGGAGTTTTCTTTTCTAAATCACGGGCACATTCAGAATAGGCAAAAACGAGCTTTTTTGAATCGTATGATAACTCAGGAAACAAGAACATTCCGCCATTCAGGTTTCGTCCTTTTAACCTCCCGGTTTGCACAATCTTGTTTTCAATCAAATCTTCAATCATTGGGTTATCGCCAAACGCATCCTTTAGTTTCAAAATACTACCACCAGGCCTGGCATATATACCGTAATATTGATCACACATATGGTAATCACCTGCAGAACTATAGGATGCCGTAAATAGGATATCCTCAAAATCTAACAAGGGATTTGACAAACTTATCTTTCGACGAAGTTTAAAGATCTTCGTGTAAAGAGCCTTCCTCTTAGATTCATCAGAAACAGATATTGCCTTTGCCTTACTTCTTAAAATATTGAATTGAGATTTATATTTCTTAAAATCGGACTTAGAACCATCTCCTATATCATCTATCAATGCTTTTGTTCTGCGAATTATTACATCAAGCGGATCATTATCTGATTTCAGAATTAGTGCTTGCTTATTAAAAGTTTGATGAGCAATACTTTCATACCATTCTTTTCTGGTTTCAATTTCTATTTTTGTGTTTTCATATTGCTCCAGTGCCTCATTCTTCAACAACACAGACACATCGGCCTGATAATCTACTTTTTCTTTTTGTGGCATATTCACCGAGCCAATCTGTGACAGTGAAAAGAATACCAGCAAAATCAATTTATAATACTTATTCATAGGTTTAGGTTTAGTTTAAATAGACAATACATATTCAACAAGATTATCAATCTCTTCATTTGTTAATAATCCTGTTTCGCCATGTTTATTTTCGCTATTGTACTTTGTAAAAATCTCTTTTATTGTTTTCGCACTCCCATCATATAAATACGGAGCTGTGCGCCAAACTTCAATTAATGTTGGAGTATCAAATTTTGCTTCTACGTATTGTTCTACTCCAGTGCCTACGTCATACATCTTCTGATTTGTAAAGTATATTCCAGAATGACAGGAATTACAACCGGCCTTTTCAAATACCAACTTCCCTTTTTTAGCTTTTTCTGATAACTTACCATCCACAAAATAAGGACTAGGAACTGGCTGTAGGCTTTTCAAGTAAGCATCAATTGCCAGAGCTTCAACTTCCGGTTGATCAGCAAAATGAATATATTTTATTCCTGAACGAACAGCTAGTTCTGCACTTTCCCGAATACCTGTTATCATGGCCGGAGGAGTAACATGTGCATAAAGCAAACTTTTGTTGTTCTTCGGATTTCCACTACCATCATTTAACAAATCCCAGTTTAAACCATCAGTACGCGCATCAGGATGACAAGTGACACAACTTTGCCAATGCTGAAAACTCAAAGTTGCATCAGCAAATAAAAATTCACCTTTCCTCACATCATTCATTTCAGACTGTTCTCCCAATGATATGATTTCAGGCTCATCGGATTGATTTAAATCAGGAAAATAATCTAGTTCAGAAGAAAAATAAGAACTAACAAAGACCTTGTCACCTAATCTCGCAATGTGTCTTGGTGATTTTCCTTTTAGCTGTACCCTTTTTTTAAAACCATAGAGAAACCTCAAGTCACCTGGTATATCATCAAAACTTTTTACGATCATGTTATTGAATCTATTGTTTCGGGCATCTTCCAGTTTCTTATGCATGCCGAGTAAATCAATTAGACATAATTCATGCACTCCAGACAAAGCAACATATAGCTTGTCACCATCATCAGAAACCTCAATTCCTGAAGGATTAGCTGCGCCTAAATCAAAATTATCAAGTAGAACAGTTGAAAAATATTTTTTAGCATCAACATCAATGATTGATAATGCATTGGTATTCATCCAACCGTGTTTCAACTGGGTGGTGGGCAAGTGATTTCGCGATAAAACATGAGACACATAAAGGAACTTCCCATCTTTTGAGAAAACAAGTCCTTCAATAGACTGACTGCCATTAGCTAATTTAATATGGCTGACTACTTCTAAAGTTTTCCGATCAATTAAAGTAATCTTTGCGGAAATATGTTCTTCGTCTCCAGCTGCTAAGGGAATATTGTTTGCAACAGCAATATAATTCCCATCTCCTGAAATCGTTATATCTTTTGGATCCCGTTCAACGGCAATCGTTTCTATTAATTTTCTTGCTTTCAAATCAATAACAGAGATTGTATTTGAGAATCTGTTTGCTACAAATACTAATTCCTGATCGGGAGTAACATCAAGAGCATCTGGACTATGTCCAACAGAAATGCTCTGCATAATTTTTTCATTATTTAGTGAATACAGGTGAATGCTCCCGTTGGATTTTTTATCTGCTATGATCAACATATCATTATCCTTACTTAAAGCTATTCCTCCTGGATTAAAAGGCAGATCAATATATTTTTCAAGCTGAACTTTTCTTGCATCAATTACCGCAATCCGATGTGCTGTTGATAAACTCACATAAACTTTCTCTAGCACAGTGTCTACACATAAATGAGTTGGTGAAAGATAATTATCATCAACACTTGTATTCTCTGTTGCCACGACTGCAGAAACAAAAACAAGTACGAAAACAATATGGAGCAATAATCTCATCTCTCAATTAACTAATTAACAATAATTCAAAACCCATCTATTGCACAACCTGTATTCTACTAATTCCTCTGAAAGCCTTATTGTTAAGCTGCCATACAACTTTTTTATCAGGAGTTATTTCCAATGCTTTCACTTTCGATTTTCCATATCCCCAATTACAAATAATTGTATTGTTATTTGCCAACCTTTCAACACCTGTGATCCAGTTCAAATCGATACCAGGAAGATCTCCATTTTTGATTTCCCAAACGATTTCACCTTCAGCATTATATTCTATTATTTTATCAGTCCCTGCCCCACTAACAAGTATATTCCCATTTTCAAGAGGAAGCGCCTCGTATATATAATATTCGTTTTTTTCATCTTTTTTGAGATTAATTCTACCGATAACACTCCCCTCTTCATTCACTTGATAAATAATTCCATCACCCATGTAGGATACCCAGTAATTCCCATTCTTATCAACCCTTGCCATACGTAATTGGCGGTGAACACCCTGTTTGGTTTCTGGAAGTGGTATTTTCTTTATTAACTTCCCTTTTGGACTAATCTCAATTAATTGTGGAATTCCGGCTTCACTAATCAACACATTTCCATTTGGCAATAACTGACAACTAAACACCTCACTCTTACCTTCGTACAATGACATTGTACTTCCCGGCTTATATGACCAAACTATTTCCCCACCATGCCCCAACTCAAGATTAGGTTTAATCTCAACAACCTCTTCATAACCTGCAGCAACAACATTTCCATTTGACCGCATCCAACAATCGTAAACCCCAGATATGGGATAAGACCATGTATTTCCAAAAACATCAGAATAAATAGATACTCTACCATTATTATAATCTCCAACCAAGTAAGTTCTATTTTCCGGAGGTTGACACTGGCCTGAAGCACCATCAAACATGTCTAGTCGTGGCCTTATTTCTAAATCACTGGCCAACTTGTCAAATGTACTGAGCAGCCTCAAGTAATCTTTATCCTGAGTACTTTTAAAAACTACTTCTTTACACTTCCCACTACCCTCAGTCGTAGAATCTAAAGGTGCTCTAAAGAACGGATTAAACTCAGGGTGATCAATCCTTAAAGCGAACTGATTAGGATACGAAAATACATCCTCATTCTTTTCTTGTGTATGGCAACTCACACATCGTCTGGAAGCGACATCTTTAAAAACTTCAACAAAGCCTGGTGGAATTTGCTGACGGCAGCCTCTCTTGTCCTGATAATTGGAATTACTACCACCGTAGTATGGTACATTCAAGTCAAGCCACATGTATACATTGAACTTCTCATTTTCTGAAAGTTCAACGCGAGGTTTTCCGTCTTTATCTAAATGCCCACTATTAATAACCTCAGCCAGTAATGATGCTTTAGCTCCCCACTCACCTGGTGTTATCTGCAAGATATTTGCTTCCTGTCCATTGTAGGTTGGTATCCAACTTGTATACTTATTATTGAAAGTTTCTTTTGTTCCTCCCATATAAAAATCCTCAGCTGGGGTGTCTTTACGAACCAGATTTTCATACGAGACATTAAAAAAATCAGTTTTGTCTCCTGTTAATTCCAGGCCCGCGGCCGGATTCTTCCTATCGTGACAACTTACGCAGTGTTTATCAAAAACCGGTTGTACTTGTTTAGTATAACTGAAACCGTTGACTCCCCATTCCGGTATTTCAAGTTCTTCAGCTTCACGAGCCATTGCCAATGGCATTCTTCTGTTACTATTAACCACGTAGTTCCGTTCAGAATGACATCCAATACAGCCTTGTATTTCGCCTGGCATTAAATGTGTAAATGTCCTCATTCGCTGAACAGCCATCCCATTTTCATCAAGAGGCAAAAAATAGATTGGTTTTCGAGCTGGAACTTTAAATCGAGCAGACCCATCCTTTTCTACTTTTGCAAATCCCCATACCTTTTTAGGTGCATAGGTAGCTCCGGCACTCACCACTGGAAATTGAAATCCAAAAGCCCGCAAATCAGGGCTAATTCCCAGAGGTTTTTCAACCTCCTGAACAATGGCAAGTTTTTTTATTGAACCGGGTTCAATATCATATGGAAGGCCATTGTAAACATCCATCATTTGAATTTCAGCCCATTCATTTTCCAACTCCTTGCTTGTATCTATTTCATCAGGAAGAGTAGAACTGATTAGATTTTCCCTTTTGTGTTCGCGCAAAGGTTGCGGAGAATAGAAGCCCAAACTATCCTTTCCTAATCCTGAAAGAAGCTGTTTAATGTCCTTATTTTCAAAATCCCGAAGCTCAATATTTCCATCTTTTGAAACCAGGTAATGCGTTTTATTTAAAGGATAAGGATTTACATAAGAGCCATGAATATGGTTACCATCTCCCTCATCCACCTTACCAATTTTAATTTCTGGAGTTATATTTTGAATAGCCTCTTGAGTATTACTCCCAAGGTTTGGGTCAATAATTCCAATTGCTCCATGACAATAACCGTTGTGGGCAGTCATTACACAAAGTATTTTACCTTCTGAATCTGGAATCTCCCGTGCGTCCATAAAAGTAGCCGGAGATAGTGTTCGATTACCAAACACACCAGACAGATTGGTTCCATCCGGATTAATCGACCATAGACTCTGAATTGGAATAGCAGGCCGGTCAACATATTCCCAACGGCTATATAAAATACGACCATCTTCCATCACCGATGGAGTAAAATCATTTAAATAGTTTGCACTTAGACGTGTTTGTTTACTACCGTTTGTCTTACACTTAAATAAAATTGGAGTTGTTGTCTTCCAGCAATAGGCATAAGCCGGTTTCCGATCTGACAAAAATGCTATTTCATTATTTGGAAGCCAACATGCATTAAAGTTATTTGAAGGATGATTAGTTATCTGCTTCAACCCTGTCCCATCAGTTTGGATGATGTAAAGCTGAAAGAAATCGGTCATTTCTTTTTTCCAACTGAACAGTATTTGCTTTCCATCATAATGCAAATTAGCATCCAAAATTAACCCATCGTTGCTAGCTAATATTTTCTTTAGTGATTGTGTTTCAAGATAAAAAACATAAAGTCCGCCACCAGGCATATTTCCCTCCTCATGATAAGTATATACATGTGATGATTTAATCGCATGCCTTTCAACCAACAGGATTTTCGTAAAATCTAATTCATCTCCGGATCTAACTTGACTTGGATTTTTAATCATCCCATTCGTCTGATTAAGAATCATGATTAATAGAAGAAATAGGAGATAATTTTTCATTACAAAGGTTTTATTTAGCAGGTTATAGTTAATTTCTTGAATATCATTTTGTGTATCCAAGCACTTTCGATATATCCTGACCTGCTTGAATTATCTTTGGACCAAGTTTATCAATCACCTCATCCATTGAATAATATAGCGATATTACTGTTTGACCAATCGATCCTACAATCTTATTTTCATAGTTAAAGATTGGAACTGCAAAACAAAGTCCTCCCTCATTCGACTCCATCTCATCAATTGCGTACTTATTCTTTTTTACCTGCTCGATCTCTTTTCGAAGCTTCTTAGGATCTGTTATACTATATTTTGTAGATTTTGTTAGTCCATTATCAATAACATTATCCAATAGCTGATCATCCTTACAAGCCAATAAAACTTTACCAGGCGCAGTATTATGCAGTGAATAGCTTCCACCTAATACACCGCTGATTTTAACATCTCTGGTACTATCTAAAATATCTACAATTAATGCTTGCTCCTTTTCGCAAACCACCAGATATGTAGTTTCACCAGTTGCTTTCCATAAATCATGCATTGGATCTTTAGAAGCAACTTTCAGATTCATCCTATTGACTATTTTACTTGTATGGAAAAATGGTTGCAAGCTGAGGCTATATTTCATATTGCCATTTTCTTTTACCATCCATCCTAAATCCTCAAGTGTATGCAAAAGACGCATCACCATGTGTTTATTAATATCTAAGGAATGACTAATCTCAGAAACTCCTAGCGGAACAGTGGACTCACATAGTAACTCAATCAATGCAATAGCCTTTCTTACAGCAGGTACTTCATATTTATTTTCTGACATACTTCTTTTTTCTTGTAATAAATCTGAATCTTCAAATTGAATATTCATTTCATTTTTGAGAACTGCAATATCGTTACATATGCGTTACTGCGTTACAAATATAATACTCTTGAATTTTATTGCAAACCTAAATGGTTAATTGTAAAACATATTTAAAAGAGATAAAAACAGAAAAGTTGAAAATTAAAAGTTGAAAATCTATAATGCAATTTGAATATCACAAACTAAATATTACATTTGCTACCATAACGGAACAGACCAGACCATTTAATCTAGCTACAAACCAATTAAAATGAATAAATCAAACTTATCACGAAGAAAATTTATTGCACAGTCGTCTTTGGCTGCTGCTGGAATTGCAACTTTAACAACAAGTTCATGTGCTTCAGATAACTTCCCGTCAGATAGCATAAGACTTGGCTTTATCGGTAATGGAATTCAGGCTTTTGGCTTGCTAAAACGCCTGATGGAATGCAAGGAAACAGTAACACTGGCATGCTCAGATGTAGCTAACTTCAATAGGATAGCATTCCAGGCTCTTGCCCAGAAACTTAACAAAGAAAAATTCAGTTCTGAAACAGATGTTGATATTTATCCTGATTTCAGAGATCTTTTAAAAAGAAAAGATATTGATGCCGTAGTAATTGCAACCCCAGACCACTGGCATGCACTCATCGCAGTTGAAGCTGCCAAAGCCGGAAAAGATATTTACTGTGAAAAACCTCTGGCTTCTACCATTGTTGAAGGACGTGCCATGATTGATGCAACTCGCAAATATGAAAGAGTTTTCCAAACCGGAAATATGCAACGATCATCAAAAGAATTCAGACAAGCCTGTGAATTAGTACGTAATGGATATATTGGCGAAATTAAGGAGATCAAAGTAAATATTGGTGGACCTTCACGTTTGTTTGACATACCTGTTGAAAAAACCCCGGAAGAAATTGACTGGAACATGTGGGTAGGACCGGCAGAATACAGAGGTTTTAACCAAAAAATGGCTCCAATTTATAAAAAAGGGGATAAAATGAGATTCCCTGACTGGAGAAGTTTCAGACCATATGGTGGTGGCGGAATTACAGACTGGGGAGCTCATATGTTTGATATCGCTCAATGGGGTATTGGAATGGATGGCTCAGCCCCTGTAAAATATATACATCCGAAGAAATGTAACGCCCAAAAAGGGATGAAGATGATCTACGAAAATGGGGTCGTTATGTCTCATGAAGACTGGGGACATGGTGGAGTTAGATTTATCGGCACCAAGGGTACTGTAGATGTTACCCGAGGTTACCTGAAGACAGTTCCGGAATCACTTGCAAAACAAGAGATAAAAGATACCGATATTCGACTTGTAAACAGTGACAACCATTACCAGAACTGGATTGATGCTATAAAAGCAAGAACAAAACCAATATGCGATGTTGTGATAGGACATAGTACTTCTGCACTTTGTAATATTGTAAATATCGCTTACCAGCTGGAACGGGATCTGCAATGGGATCCTAAAAAGGAAGTATTTATAAACGATGATGCTGCCAATAAACTATTAAGCAGACCATATCGTGGTGAATGGAAATTGGAAGTATAAAAATTGCTGCAGAATAATTGAATAAGAATTATCTCTGCAATTAGTAAATCTCGATAGTAATAAATGGCTGGAAGTATTAATTCCAGCCATTTTATTTATAAAATAATTTGATTGAAGAAATCCATATATATTATACCAATTTGTCTTACAAAGAAGACCCACGAACAATTAATTCAGGGAAAAGGGTTTCAACACGCACTTTTGGTTCATTAGTTTTGGAGTTAATACGCTTCATCAGCAAGCGAGCAGAGAGCATCCCCAATTCATAGGTTGGCTGCCAAATGGTAGATAAAGATGGCTTAAAATAGCAGGAATGTGGATCATCATCGAACCCAATAATCGAAATTTCCTCCGGGATTTTTAGTCCTTCTTCTTTAATTACAAACATAGCACCGATTGCAACCCCATCATTAACAGCAAAAATTGCGTCAGGTCTATTTTCCAAACTAAGTAGCTGCTTTGTTGATGCAATCCCATGCTTTGGCATAAATCCTTTACATGTGACAATGTAGTCTTCGTTAAGTGTGATGCCATGTTTCGCTAAAGCGTCCTCGTAAGCCATTAAGCGATGCCTGGAAGTTGATAAAGTTGAAGGTCCTGCAATATGAGCAATACGTCTGCAACCAGCTTTTATTAAATGTTCAACAGCCTGAAAAGCCCCATTATATTCATCTACAAAAACTTTATCGACTTCAATCCCCTCACAATCCCTATCAAATATCACCATAGGAATATTGTTCTCTTTCAACATGTTCAGATGATCAAACTTTCGAGTTTTTGACGAAGGTGAAATAAGAAAACCATCAACATTAATGGATACAAACGACTGGATGATTTTCTTTTCTTCTTTATAAGATTCATTAGACTGACCAATAATCATATTGACCCCAAGCGGATTTACCAGATCCTGAATTCCATTAATAATGGAAGAGAAAAAATAACTGGTAATCTCAGGAACAATCACTCCAATCGTATTGGTTTTCTTCTGAAGTAAGTTTAAAGCCAACTGATTAGGCTGGTAATTCAATTTTCGGGCGAGGCGCACAACTGCTTTCTTTGTCTTTTTACTAATCGCAGGGTGATTATTTAACGAACGCGAAACAGTAGCAGGAGAAACCCCCAACTGATTTGCAATATCCGTTATTGTTGTGCGCGATTTTTTCATTTTACCATTCCTGATTCAAGAACATATTATTGACAACATAAATCTATAAAAAAGTTGAAAGTATATGCCAATTTCTTTTTGATTACTATTCCTTCACTCTTTCGTACGTACCATCATCAAAAACAATTTTGAAAGGAGAATCAAACAAGGTACCCGGAATATAATAATCCGTAGAAATTACCTGAGCTCCAGACTCAATTGCCTTATGGAGTCTGGTATAATCATTACTTCTGGCTTCCTTTGTCCCGGCATCAGCACGCGTGCGCACCATATAACCTTTACCAACCAAATCCTTTATTTTATCAAAACTTTCAATTGGATTATTAATTACCCTAAAGGCCGAAGCTGGGTTTCCTTCAGGTACATTGACAAAAAACACTCTATCCTCCAATGTTTTATGATCGTCTAAATACCGATTCGTTTTGTCCGCATTTTCATCAAGAATAAATAGGAAACGTCCTTTGCAATTCTCCAAGCCAGGCCAAGCTCTGTTTAAGATCGCCTCTTCCAAAGTTTCAAAATTGCCCCTCACCCAATCTGGGAGTATTAGATCTTCATCAGAAAAAACAGAACGAATTTCCTCATCCAACTCACGAAATGCTGCGCTAGTAAATGGCAGTGGTTCTGTCGTTCCTTCAATAAATTCATCTTTGGCATTCATTAAAATAAATACTGGTGTATGTTCCGGATTTAAAAGAGACCAATTTTTCATCTCATTCAAACAATCTTTAAAAAGCAAATGGTGACTTCTAAAATCTATATCCTGAACATGAAACAACTTGAACCCAGCTTCATTTAGTTTTCCTTCCAGATCATAATCCAAAGGTTCTTTCCCAGCCTTCCTGACAACATCCAGCCCTTTCGGATTAGAAAAATGACCGCCCTTAGGATCGTGAAAAACATCCAGCTCCAAATTTCTTAATCCAAGTTGAAGCTGTTCTAAAATCGGTACATGTCCATACTGAAGGGCAATTGCTTGTGCTGAATCAAGCTGATAAATATATTCCCACAGAGGTTTTTCAATTGGAATTTTATAACTATTATGGCTTCCAATTACCTGTATATCATTTAATCCAACTTCATTAGTTCGTTCGTCACAAGCTGCAAATAGCAATAATATGCCGGCAAATATTGTTATTATTCGTGTCATTCTTCCTTTTTGAATTGTGCTTGAAAGATAGTAAAATACAAATGATCTCGCCTTTGACAAAAACTAGAGCAAATATTGATTATGCCAAAAGTTAAGCTTAAATAATATTTTCATAAAATAAGGAAGCCACAAAGAATAGTAAAATCAGATAAGTGTTATTTCAATTTCAGTAAAAACTCATATTTACGACGCACATGGCATTTTGACCCACAATAACCTCCTGCTGCATATGATTTCCAAGTACATGCTTTGCAAGGATTAATAAAGAAGTGCTTGAGTTTTTTAATAGTACCATAAAGAATTACTCCAAAAAGAATCACCCCAAAAGGCCAATGCCAAACTGGAATTGAATAAACAGCATTGGGATCACCAATAGATTCTCCAAAAATTAAAGGAACGCAACATTGCTGAACAACAAGCTCTCCCTGAATCCGATAGGCATGATACTGATAATCGGGAAATACAAATTGGTCGGTAACAAATCCAGCTAATAATGCAATAATCACGAGAGAAGCTGCATAAAAAAGAGCCGATCGAGTCCCCATCGATTTTCCAATTGCATTTAGCTCACCCAAATTTGTGGCAGGCCCGGCAATCATATATGCCACAGCAGCACCAGGAGATGCACCAAGCAAAAGCAAACCTTGCACAACAGGAATTGATGGAATGCTACACGCATAAACAGGAATACCAAGCAGAATAACATATAAAAGTGTGGTGATATCCTGCTGTCCAAGCCAGGTTGAAATCCACTCAATAGGTAATACTGCAAGTAACAGGGAGGCAATCCCAAGTCCAATAAGAATATCAATACTTACATCAGCTCCAAGTTCAAGAAACGACCACCTTAAGGTTTCTGTAATCTTTCCTTTTTGCTTTGAAGATTTCACCTTATTAATTGGTGAAAACTTTTTCAATTCATCGTTATCCTTTTCATTAAGTGAAGGCTTTTTAAAAATTCGATTTCCTATTAGCCCAATAAAATATGCTCCTAAAACTGCTGCTACCAATAAGACAATGGTTAGTTTAATCCCCAACAATGTAAGTGAAATTGCAATCAAGACCGGAGATAATATAGGAGTTGAAGTCATAAAGGCCAACATATTCCCAATAGCTGCGCCACTTCTAAAAAGTCCAACACCAAGAGGAATAGTTCCGCAAGAACACAATGGTAAAATGCATCCAACACCCACTGATTTTAAAAGAGAGCTATTTGATGTTCCTCCCAAATGTTGTTGTAAAATATTTGAGGGTACCCAAATACGAATAACCCCTGCGATTAAGAAACCAAGAACCACATATGGGGCAGATTCAAGTAATGTATTAAAAAGGATTGTAATCAAAATATACTTATTCAGAAGTTATTTCAGCAACAGCATTATCCAGAAAAAAAGCAGCCTCATACGGTTTTTTTGTGTCTATTCTGAAAGTTCCAGAAACGCTAACAATTGCACCAATCATATCAGTTCGTTGAAGAATTAAGTCTTCCTTTAGGCTTACCAGTATTGTCCATCTCATTGAGATATCTGGTTGAATAGTACATGCTTCAGCATATCCAAGTGTAGGCAATATAAAGAACGAACTGACAGCGATTCCACCATCATGCTCTTTACATCCATTGCCAAAAAAAACAGCAGCTCCGGTAAGAGACATTTCCTCACCTTCTGCTGCTTTTAATTCTTTAGATATAGAAAAATCAGCTGTCTGACCATCTATTATCTTAGCACGCACACGATAAAAAGGATCCCATCCACGTGCAACATCATCAGTTTTAAGTTCATCGAGCGTTGGTATTGAATCAGAATTGCTTGTATCAATCTTGTTTATTTCAATATAATAAAGAAGAACAATTAGCAAACCAATCCCAATAGCAATCCCCCACTTCTTCATATCCAGCCTTATTTTAATGGATCAATTTTCCAAACAGGATAGTTGTCCTTTTCACCAGCTTGACGAATAGTTCTCGGCCATCCTTTCATTTGCTTTGCACCAGACTTAGTCACATCAGTAAAGCGATCCCAGCTTTCGAAAGTCACACTCTTTTCATTCTTATCAAAACGAATCAAGCCAAAGCCATCTTTTAAATGTTCAGAATCAACATTACCGTAGGCATACATCGTAATTTTATTACCAAGCCCGTCCAGGTAATCACCATTAAACTTAAGTGGATTTCTTTTTTCAGGATTTAAACCTGGTTTTTCATCTGCCGGATGCCACCACCGTTTGTAAATTGTATTTACAATTGCCGGAGCTACAAAAGCAAAAGGTCCGTCTCCATGCTCATCAATACCATGCTGAACAATTGTTGGCAAATGCTGATCGCCTGCTAAGTGCACCGCACCTGCATCACGAATTAATCTCAATGCTTTCTTCCTTCCTGTTTGAGGCCATCCATTGCTATCAAGGTCGGCATGTAACAAGTTATCAAATCTTCCATGACGATGTGCTCCACCACAAAAACCGGTTTGTGAAAGTACTGCTTTCATGGTAACACCGTCCCATTCTTTACCCCATTCCTCAAGAAACGTCAACTGACGATCACCTAACAATTTAAGTCCTTCCAAATCAATTGTTGATGGATCATATTTAGGATCACGAATGTGATCAGGACGAGGTCCCATTTGAGGGATGGTGCCTGAAGGACCAGTTTTAAATTTACGATCTTCAAGAATTGCAAAATCAATACCTCCAATATTTAGACTGGTATAGTACACCCCAATTCCCTGTTCAATGGGAGTTGGATCGTATGCATCAGGCAAATGCGAAGTTTGACAACGTTCTACCATTTTCACATACTCATGATGAAAAAAGTAACCACCATCATCACCTGCCCCAGACAAAGATTTTTTCCCATTTTGACCCCAAAGATTTCCATGTCCAACATCATGATCATCTGGAATTGTTACACATGGACGATTGCGAAAGATTTCGCGAAATTGCATACCAAAAAGCAACCAGGCTGCAGTATGCTCTTTATGATGGTAACTTTGATCACCCGCAAAAAAGACAAAATCTGGATTAAAATGATTGACATTTCTAACATACTCCTTTCGCAACCCCAGATCTTTACTAGAATTACAGTTTAAGGAAGCAATTACTATTTCATTTTCATTCACAGGATTTTTACGAATAAGCCCTTCAAAAGAAGCTTTCTCGCCATGACGCAAACGATAAACAACATCTTTCGTTTCATCCCAATCTTCTATTCGAAAAAGTGCAGACCACCCAATATCATTTACCTTTTGGGTTGCGACCTTCTTCCACTTTCCGTTCTTCTTCAATTCAAGGTGAACTTCGCGACTTTCTTCCGGATAAAGAGGAAAAAGCTGAGCTGTCATCTTCATTACCTGATTTTGAACAGTGTATATACCGAAACAGACAACCTCATCTCGGGGAACATCAACATCAATTATTTTTTTGGGATTATCTGCAACTTCTTTGGCATGGTTCCACCAATCGTTTGTGCAATAGGTATCCAATTTTTCAAATGGAGCTTTAACAGGTGGCTCCCCTTTTTGGGCTAATACATTTAATACTAAAAGGGTTACAAAAAAAAGGAATGATAATTTCTTCAGATTCATAGTTTGATAAGTTTATGTTAGGGATCGTAAAGATAGGATAATCCTTTATTATAGGATGAGCTCTATGCAACTTTTTATTCCCTACGTAATAAACCTATCAAAGATTATTTTTCCGGACGATTCGATAAATGCAATCAGCATTATTACAAAGTGCACACATGTAATCACGAAACTTAACCTCCTTGCCAATTCCGATTATACCGCTTATCGATTTTACAGGATTCATTAAATGAGATGGAGTCAAACTAACTCCACATACATTCTTTGGAAATTGTGAGAATAATTTTGGCTGATCGTCAACAGGCCATTCACAATAACCAGGGCTATATCGATTGGTTATATCATCACCGTTTTGAGAAACTTCTTCTTTCAGGATGTTTTGCATTTTTTCACCAGCAGCTTCTGCAATAAAAGAGCCCATTACATCGTAAACATATCCCAAACTAGGGTCATCACCATACATAAGGCTTTTGGATTTTTCTGAAATAGAGCTGCCTGCGGTACAAATAAAAAATGCAATTCGTTTACTTCCGTCCATTTCCTTTCGAATCCGTTTTCCTAACTGAAATTCATGCCCATCAGCAATTGACTTTTGATTAATGTCTATTTCAAAGTCATCAGAGAGTTTATATGTTGCACGAATATCATTAAGCCCGTTTGAGAATTCCCAGACTTCTTCGAGGTAGGCATCAAATGGTTCTGGTAATCCACCCGAAAAACCCAATGATTCTTCAATGAGTTTACGGTTGATAACCAATTCATCAAAACGAAAAGAAAATTCTTTAATCATGATTTACAAAATTCGTCGAATCGTATTTGCAGATTTTCATTGGAAGTAAAGTTACCAATAATTACAAATTCGGTTGGACCAGTATATTTTTTAGTTTCTGAAAAAGTAAAACTATCGTAAACTCCCTGCACGAATACGGGTGAGCCATTTTTAATTTTCACAAAACCTTTAGCCCTAATCAGTTTAGAACTTAACTCTTTAATAAATTCGTTCAACTTGTTTAAACTAATCTCTCGACTGCTCTTAATAACAAAAGATTCAATTGCAGGTCGGCAGTCTTCAGCACTTTCTTCATCTGGAAAAATACCAAACGACTTTTTCATAACAGTTAAATCAGCTTCTGAATAAGTGGACTCAACAACTCGAGCAAAGGGATTGATACTTTTGATGTCTTCAACTACTCTCATTGATTCATCACCGGCCAAATCAATCTTGTTTACAATAATAGTATCAGCCACCCGTAATTGATGATTAATACGATTCCGAAGAGCCTCAGCGCGAAAATAGTTTGAAGCATCAATCACCGTCCATACATGTCCAAGATATACTTTTCCACGAAGTTCATTGGATTGAAAAACCTGCCCAACACTCAATGGATCGGACATACCCGAAGCTTCCATAATGATTTCATCAGGTTTTATTTCATCAACAAACTTAGCAAGTGACCCAATAAACGATCCGAGCAAACAAACGCAAAAAACTGATCCATTATTGATTTCAAGGATTTCATAATCCCCGGAACCATGAAGCTCTCTCCCATCAATATTAACAGGAGAGAACTCATTTTGTATGATTGCTATTTTTTTTTCAGAACCGAACTGATTGAGGTAATGCTTTAAAAAGCTTGTTTTTCCACTACCAAAAAAACCAGTTACAATATGAAGCTGAACACTCATTAAACCAAGGCTTTTTCAATTACTTTTTGAATGTCGGTTTTAGGTGGAATTTGACTGATAAACTCAACATTACCATTTACACAAGTTGTAGGCACATTTTGAACACCAAGAGCCATCATCATTCGAATTCCATCCACATCTTTAATCTTGTGCTCAATCACCTGCACTTTGTCCCCGAAACTATCTGCGGCGTGCTTTACTGCCTCAACCATATACTGACAAGGAGCACATGATGCAGAATCAAGCGTAATAATATCAACAATTACTTTTCCTTCTTCAAAATGCCCATCAAGACTTAGAGGTTCAAGAGATGAAGTGTGTTCCATCTCACGTGTTGCCTGTTGCACATATTCGTCATAAACAAGTTCAGTTACAGCTTTTAAGTTTTCAACAGGAGTATCCATTGGTAAATCACAACCTGGCGCAAGTATAAATCCTTTTGTTCCACCCAGATCAAGACATGAAACAGCATCCTTTTTAGAATCCATCTCATTACCTAGAAGCAACACACTTGTCAGTTTCATATTTCCACCAAAACTGATTCCTTTTTTAAGACAAACATCTTTCACAAAGTCAAGAGGTATGTTTTCATCAATTGAAACATTATCAGGTTTACAATCGCACATCACTTCAATATTTTGCTGCGCATGACCACAAACAAAAAATGAACTGTATTTCTTACGCATACGTACAAAATCAAAAATCATTTTGCAGTAAGGTGAAACAAATGTTTCAAAAGACCCCGGGTCAATCTGACTGGTCATTGGATCCACTACAGCAATAACATCACAACCTGCATCCAATAACATTTCAGCATGCTTGATGCCTACCTCAGTACAAAACTGCATCAGTTCATGAACGTATTCAGGATCCTCAAAAAGCTTCATGAAGATTTCTGTACCAAGTAAGTGCAGTGCCAACGTGAAAGGTCCCGTAATTAACCCATAAAGAGCTAAATCCGGATACTTCACCCGCAACTCTTTTGTTGCATCTAATACAACAGGAATACGTCCATCTTCAACAGAAGGTAGTTTTATACTTTTCAGATCAACACCTTCAGCTAATGGATGTGAAATAACAGCAGGAGGATTTTCCTTGCTCCAGGCTAATTTGCACCCTAAAATTTCTGCTTCAATTTGTAGATCGAAAGCAACGGGAATACCGTCCGGACGATAAAGTTCAATCGCCTTAGTTAATCCATCAACTAAGTTCTTTGTTGATTTTAAATATGCTTCAGCATCAACATCAATCAATTTACCACCATGAACTCCAACAAAAGGCACCCATGGCACCCTTTCCACTTCCTCCAAACGAAAAGCCTTTTCAAGCAATTTTAATCCTTCCATAATCAGTCTTTATGCTATTTTAGTATTCAAAAATTCAACAACCCCTTGTGGATCCGGAGAATAATTATCAGCGTAAATTTTTTGGCAGAAGTCATCATTTACAGGAGCACCACCAATAGTCACCAATGTTCCGGGAACGGCATCTTTTATCTCTTTGGTAATTGCTTCCATGTTTACCATTGTTGTTGTTAACAAAGCTGATAAACCAATTACTGCCCCTGGGTTTTCTTTCACTGCTTCAATAAATTTATCAGCACCAACATCAGTCCCAAGGTCAATAACTTTGTAACCATTTCCTTCAACCATCATCCCAACAAGGTTTTTACCAATATCATGCAAATCACCAAGTACAGTACCAATAATAAATGTACCTTTTTGTTTGGCTTCGCCCGAATCAAAGAATGGCTTTAAATGCACCATTGCAGTACTCATCGCTTTTGCTGACATTAATACTTGTGGAACAAAAACTTTATTCTCACGAAATTTAATACCCACTTTTTCCATACCCGGCATTAAACCGCCAGTTAGGATGTCCTGGGCTTTAACACCACTATCTAATAATTGACGCGCAATTTCATCTGCTCCATCTTGCCCTTTCATTTGTGGAGGGAACGGAGCCGCTTTATTTATCTTGCCAAACTCAATACACTCTGCAAGTTTTTGTAATAAGTCACTCATAAGAAAATCATTTAGTTATGGTGCAAAACTAGTTTGAAACAAAAAAACAAAAAATAGTATTTTTTTAGAAAAAGATGGATTATCTTACGATTCTTTAAAATATACTACAAATGATCATTAAACGAAGACATGTAAAACTATCACCTGCTATTTTAGAGGCAATGCAAACCGATGAATTAACTAGTGATCTTTATCCATGTGAGTTCACTGAACTATTAATTAGCAAGGAAACAGTTTGGGAAGAAAAACAACATCTGACGAATCATTTACTTATATATTGTACAAAGGGAGATGCTCAGCTTACCATCTCTTCAGATACAGTTACTATCAAATATGAACAGTTTTGTATTATTCCACAGGGGTTCAAATTTAAGATTACTGTAGGGCAAACCGACCCCACTTCATTTATTACTTGTCAGTTTAACGGCCCAAAAAGTAAAATTCTGGAACGTGAATTTACTGTAGTGCGCGATTTAGTTCCTTCAATTAATAATCGTGTTGCAAATCGAAAAATGCTTTTTGATGAGATATTCAATAATTCTTCACGCGGATATTTATATGCAAATATGCATTACATTAACTTTACGTTTACACACCTTTTAGGAACTTTCGTGTTTGCATCTAAAACGAGTGATGACCTTATGGTTGAGGAAAATCCGATGGTGCAACAAACGATTCGTTACATGGAACAGAACATCGACAAAAAACTCACATTACATCAAATTGCCAATGAAGTTGGATATTCGTTTACATACATGGCAACTATCTTTAGAGAAGAAACAAACTACAGTCCAATCAGCTATTTCTCGCACTTAAAAGTAAGTAAGGCTTGTGAATATTTGGATCAGACTAAAATGAAAATCAAAGAAATAGCATTTATGCTTGGCTACACAGATCCTTATTACTTCTCCAAAGACTTTCAGAAAAAAATGGGTGTTTCGCCAAGAAATTACCGAAAACGAATTCAGAATTAAAACTGTTCTCCTTCATTTATTTTGTCTTTCCTATAAATAGCTTCCAGCAAATAATAATCGGCATAAACTAAGGGAACATCAATTTCTGCACCATGTGGAATACTTCCCACACTATGGTTTAAGATGAAGTATTTATTTTTATCTCCGTATGCCATATATGCTGGAGAAAGTAACGATTCTAACATTGCATCTGCAGCTTTGGTCATTTTTTCGCCCTGAGATGAATACCCGGCCAATTCATATAAAGCTGAGCAAGTAACAGCAGCCGCTGAAGCGTCACGAGGAATATCCGGATAATCTCCTGCATCATATTCCCATTCGGGAACAAGACCATCATCAATCACATTATAATCCCACAGGGGAATAAAATCGTTTGGATGATTTGGATGATTTAAAATATAGTCTGCAATGTTTTCAGCAAAAATTAGAAACTTTGGATCTTTAGTATATCGGTAACAAAGCGTGTAGCCATAAAGTCCCCACGCTTGTCCGCGTGCCCATGATGACGAATCGGTAAATCCCTGGCAAGTAGCCTGATCTAGTACTCTTCCATTGATAGTATCGTAATCAACCACATGATAGCTTGAAAAATCTTCACGATAATGATTCTTCATGGTCGTTTCTGCATGCTGAATTGCAATCTCTTTAAAAGAATCATCTCCGCTAAGTATACTGGCTTCAAACATCAACTCCAGATTCATCATATTATCAATAATTACCGGAAAGAACCATTCTGTTTTTCCATCCCAGGCTTTACGGTAATTCCATGATTCCAAACATTTAGTTTTGTCACTGTATCTTTGTGATAGTGATTTTGCAGTTTGAACAACTACATCTTTGTATTCAGTTATATTCGCAAATTTCAAGCCGTTTCCATAACTACAGTACATCATAAAACCCACATCATGGTTACCTGTCCAATATTGAATTGTATCCAATGCTTCAGTCCACTTCACTGCTTCATTCTTCCATTTTTCGTCACCAGTAATTTGATACATATACCACATATTCCCGGCATAAAATCCACTTGTCCAGTTATATATTCCAACAGTCTTTAAGCTACCATCATCCAGAATTGTTCTTGGGATTGAGGCTGGGCTTGTTGCTATCTTCAGAGTATTCTCAAATTGCCCTTTTATAAAGTTCAGTTGTTCCTGTGTAACAACTTGATTTTCTTGCATTTTACAAGAAAAAAACAATACCATTAAACTTACTCCTGCAATTAGTATGTGTTTTCTCATTTTTGGTTCCTCCTCAAATTTCGTCAAATTAACTTTATTTTGTCTAGAAGACTTCTGCGTCTTAAATATAAACAAATCGTCTTACGTCATATTCATATATAGAAAAGCGTAAATTCTCTATTCTTTTCTTCAATACTGAAATTAATTACGCCTGATAATTTTAGTACAATACGCCTTTTCTCCATTGTTTAGCATCAGCATATATAAACCTTTTTTAAAGTGTAAATTCCTTAGTTTCATCTGACTATTTTCTGACAATATAGTTTGATAAATTATTGAACCATTTAAATCAGATATACATAGGTCACCTTTATTCCATTCTGAATCATATTTTATGGTTAGTTCATTCACAAAAGGATTCGGATAAATAGAAGGTGCATTTACATCTTTCGTAGTTGGATATTTTATATTAGAAAGAGGTATACTAGCCAAGGGTGTATTTACATCAACAATGAGTTGCACAGTAGATCCGGCATAAACTCCGGTAGGCATAATACATTTCAAACGTCTAGCATTCTCAATTGCAGGCAAATCAACATCGGCACTAATAATATCAACTTTCTGAGTAGGATCAGCAACATGAACAGTCACAATGGGTGTCCCAAGACCTTTCAACATCATAATGCATGGTTTGTCCACGACTATCTTCACTGAATCGGAATCAAACGTTCCCGCTTTGTAAAAAATGATTTGCAAAACATTTAATGTTTCGTGCTTCACTGCCTGAATGCTATCGGTATTGACAACAATGTTAATATCTTTCATCTCATATTGATCCATATCAGATGAACTTGTAATATTTGGTACGACAACATAAGCATATGTATCGTCTTGTGGTTTCACTCCATGATCAAACCACAATTTGAAGACGTCCGTATTTAGTATAGTTGACGATTGACCGGAATTGATACTTTTCCAAGTCCCGGATTGGTTATTGGCACTCAGTTTCAATAATCCAGTTTCAAGGAAGAAATAACCAATGCTGTCATGTAAAATCCAATCAGGCGTACTATCGTAGTTTTTCAATCCCAAGTTTTCTATTGAAGCTGAACCATTTTGAGATACGGTTATGTCCCCATCTAAATGACATTGGTTTACTGCTGTAACAATATTTTGTGTCGCTGAAGAATTAATACCGCTACCAAGGCATACCACCTCTTTATCAAAAAAAAACCATGCTTTTTTTGCATTCGTAAATGAACTACCCCGGGGCAGAGCCCACGAGGTATCAAAAAAGAGTCAGTTGAC
>CBDVCE010000036.1:0-50810 GCA_965372405.1 uncultured Sunxiuqinia sp. | reverse complement strand
CAAACTTTCCTCTATACCCCGAGGCAGAGCCTCGAGGAATTCTCTTGATTAAAACTATTCCTAACAAATAGCCCAAAATATATCCACCGGAAGTATAAACCGCAAATCTCTCGGGTAATGGCAAACCTATTTCGATGGCATAATCATTAATTGAAACCAGTACAATGGTTTCCACTCCAACGTATATAAATATCGCCAAAGCACCAAGTAACAAATGTGGGAATTGCAGGATACTCGTTTTTGAATTTGCATAGGCTGAGGCCGTTTCATTTTCATCTTCGCCAGTGGCTTTCACCTCGGGAAGTGGAGCAAAGTATGAGAGTATCCCTAACAAAACCAAAATCCCTGTAATAACATAAAACGGAGCAATAGCATCGCTTAGTTGAATATTTACGGTATCCATAAATATAGCAAGCACCACAGGGGCAAGGCCAAATGACAACTTATTGCACATCCCCATAATACTTATTCTTTTAGCTGCACTTTTAGCAGGGCCCAGGATTGTAATGTATGGATTCACTGCCGTATTAAGAAGTGTTTGCCCCATGCCATTCACAAATAATGCAAATAAGAACAATGGAAAACTTATCCATTTAGCAGCCGGAACAATTAAAACCAGCCCAATTGCCATCATCATGAAAGAAAAAAATATCGACCTTTTATATCCTGTCTTCATAAGAATTTTCCCTGATGGTATCCCAAAAATCACAAATGCAGAAAAGGTAGCCGTTGTCAGCAGGTAAGATTGTGCTGTGCTAATATGAAATGCCCCCTGTACAAAAGGCACAAAAAAGGCATTTATTCCAACCGCAAAGCCCAGCACAGAAAACATTGAGGCAATAATAACCATTGGAATAATAAGTGCTTTTGCTTTGGAGGAAATATCATTCTCGTTCATTCTCGTTCTTTTTTAAATTTGATTCAATATCTTTTATAAGCTTTCCCAGATTCATATTTGCAGCCTCTAAGCTGTTAAGGGCGTCTTCTTTTTCGATGTTATACAAAATTTTAAGGATCGATTGCGCCCTCTCTATCAACTTATTATTTATACATGCTACGTCAATCATATAGGAGCCCGCTACTTTACCCATTTTCACCATTATAGTTGACGATAAAAAATTGAGGACTTTTTTCGTAGCAGTCCCGGCTTTCATACGCGTTGATCCGGCCACAACTTCATTGCCCGAATTTAAAGGGATAACATGGTCACAAAATGGCAACTCCTTTTCCGGAAGTTTCGTTTGTATCATAACCGACAATGCACCACGGTTTTTTGCAAATGCCAAAGCAGACTGAACGTAGTATGCTGCCCCACTGGCTGAAATACCAATAACTATATCTTCGGGCTGAATATTCATTAACAGCATTTCGGGAACAGCACTTGCATCCTCTTCAAAATCAGACTCAATTTCTATGGATGCATCTGAAATCCCTCCAGAAATCAATGCCAAAATCCGATCCTCGGAAAAGCCATAGGTACATGGTATTTCAACTGCATCCATGGCTGCAATTCGCCCACTGGTTCCGGCACCTACATATATTATCCGGCCTCCTGATTTTAATCGCTCAACTGATTTGTCAACTATTTCAGAGATAACAGGTAAAGTATCATGCAATTCCTCACCAGCTATTTGTTCTGCCTGCCAAAGGGTTTCAACAATTTCAGATGTTTCTATTTTTTCAAGTCTTAACTTCTTGTCGTATGGAATTTCTGTGTCAAGCGTATCGTACGCTGGAACAAATTTTTTCCCGGCAGCTACAGATTCTCCTTTTGCCAAGGCCAAGACACCTATTAACTGAAGCCGGTTCCCTTTTTCTGAAACAATAGCCTTAACCGATTTTTCCAACTCCACCGGAGTATCTTTTAATAATTTGTTTAGTACATTTTCCAATGGATAATTACAAGCATTAGACGCATCTGCCAGCCCCCCGCATATTATGACCTCATCAAGATTATAAAGTATGGCTGCACTATTAATTACCTTCACCAAGTTTTGTATGTATGCATCCAGCTTGTCTTTAAATTTAGTTTTTGTAAGGATATTGAGCAGGTTTTTACCATCATCGAATGAAGCTAGTTGAGAAGCACTTGCTAATGAATCAAAATTGTCTTCAGGCAACCTAATACTTCCCAGCAAAGTAAGAACTTTACCAGGCCGCCACCTTCTTCCGTTACGCCAAACCGTAAAACCAAGTCCGGTACCGATTGGCATTATTCCTATTGACTTGTTCCCGCTTAAACATCCACATTCAGCTAATCCAATTGTTGACGCGTCGGCATCATTAATAATAGTAACACTACAATTTAATTGTGTTTCCAGACTTTTTTTCCAGCTATCACTTTTTAAAACGTTTAAATGAGATGCTGCTTTTAATACTCGCGTACCATGATAATTAACAATTCCGGCTGTGGAAATACCGATCCCATCAATTTCCTCACTACCCAAATCAAAAAATGCAATCAGCTCTTTTAATACAACAATTAAATCATTGGGCGTTGCATTAGCATGCAAAAGGCTTTTTATTTTTTTTATTTCAAAATTGTTTGATTTATTTAGTCTTCCTTGAATAAAAGATGTTTCATCTACAACTGTTCCTTTAGCCCAGGTTCCTCCAATATCAATGCCTAAATATTTCATAAAAAACAGTTTTAATTTTAAGTACTCTATGATGTATATACTTGTTCATTTATTGTGCGTTTATTCCCCCAGATCTTCACTGCCATCAAAAACCTTAAATTCAACAATATGAACACCTCTGTCAGGGGCATTTAACATGTTCAAACGAACATAGCGACAGTGAAAGCCGGTAGGCATTGTGATTTTATAACTGTGTAAATAGCCATTAGCATTAGCTTCCCTGGTGTTTTTCGACATATCTACTGCAGTACTCCACTTATTCCCATCAGATGAGATTTCAATGGTGTACTGGTTGTGTCCCCCGTAACCCCAATAAGGATAAACCTGGAATCCCATCACTTTTTGTTTTTTTTCAAGATCAATAGTCAGAGACGCGGGAGTTGTAGCCAACCAGGCCACATCCCTGTCCTTTGCATCACCGTTAACGGCAAATTCAGGTTTATTATCGCCAACCGTGTTTGTCGCAGTTACCGGTTTATTTACAGCAATTCCGGGAGGAGTGTCTCTTTGTACTGGATTATATACGGTATTTTGACCTTGCTTCCACATAGCCTCTCCATACTTCTTCCACATCTCTATAGATGTAACAACAGGATCTCCTTGTGCTGTGGCAGGAGGGTTTGTGCGTTGATAAGGCCATTGAGTCAGATGTTCATGAGCTTGTTTCTTATAGATATCCATTGCTAATGATTCGTCTGTCTTGAGCTGTTTTGTAAGTGCTTCCAAATAAATATGCCACAAGGGAAGAGAACGATTACCAACAATACCGGACCACTCCTTTACGGCATAGCCACCGATATTACCTCCCCAATTGGTAATCTGGCGCTTAGCTCCCCATTCGAGAAGATTCTTTTCCTCTTCCGTTTCTCCCCAGGAACGGGCATCGGTTGTCCATTTTCCTAGCAGAAAGTGTTCGCTGGTAGCCATTAATCTGTCATAATCCTCAATATATTGAATCATGGTGACAGCCCTTTTTTGGAATACCTCCACATTCTCGGCTTCATAAGCTTCTTTTACTAAAGAGCTGTAATGAGTAGCATAAATCCCCATCGCCTCACGTCCAATATTGACCAAATCGAAATGATAGGCTTCGCAATCTTTCAGTTCGTCTGCAGCCTCAAGCATAAGTTTCCAGGCACTCACAATTTTCATATCAGGACCTCCGTCGCTCCATAGTCCAGGACTACCAATGAGCAGGGAGTTTCCCGTACGCAATATGGAGGTATATCGCGACTCAAAAAGAATATCCCAGGCTTTGCGTACTGATGGAATATCCTTGCCGTAACGCTTGAGTACATATTGCGTTTTCCATGCTTTTAAATCATGAACTCCATCTCCCCACATCATATCGAATACCAATTCAAAGACCACGGGATTGTAACCCAGTCCCTCCGTCATGATTCCCATTCCAACAGGGTTTCCTTTGTTTGGAGATGCTTGCATTCGTTTGTAATTATTGACTATTTGTGGAAGGCCACCAAAAATATCCACCTGATCACCAAAGCTTTGAACGATATTCCAGACCCATGGTTTGTTGTACCAGCCACTTTGTCGATCCCATCCGGTCCAATCCCAACGCTCTCCAATGAGTTCCAACGCCAGCACCCGGTCGTCTGGGATAGCATCAAAAAAAGCTTTTGTTTGCGGTACTGGCCAAGGATTTCCTTCCCAGTGTGGGCTTTTTGCAAACCAGGTCTGCATAACCCATATTCCTTCAGGGTCTCCTTCATTCATTGCTTCGAAAATGTTCTTTCCCATACCTGCACGATAACTGAGTTCCATGGAAGGTGGAATCATTTCGATAAACGGATCGATTGCATAGTAATGATCCGTGCCAAATATTTCTGCCTGCTTTTTCATAAAGGCCTTTCCAATTTCTCTGAATCTGGGATCATCCGGATCAAGTGAGAGTGTGGCTTTAAAACCTTGCCAATCTACCCCATGTGCCTCTAAATCAGGAAATACTTTCTCTTTAAGGGCTCTTGGTACATGACCCGAGAATCCATTCAATACAGGTTTCATTCCAAAAGAACGCATTCTTGCCAGAATAAGCTTTTGTAATTCTGCTTGTTTGTCGATAACAGATTGAGGCAGCGGTCCGCCCCAACCATCCAGACAAGCCATCCAATGAAATGGCTGCCAGGGAGCACCTGCAAAGTATGATTCCAGGTCTTTAGGAGACAATCCATATTCTTTATAGGTCTCCTGCCAAACCTTTTCCTGTCCAATGGGTGCAAGCGGAAGATTAATACCGTTCAGTGCCAGAAAATCAATGGTTTTCTCCCATTCGAGCCAGTGCCACCAAGCCATAGAGTAAGAAAAAGTGCAAAAGTTAAATATATAACGGTACCGAAACGGAGTTGCCTCGCGATGTTTTAGGGGAACTTCCGGGAGTGGATCAGGCAGATTGAGATTATCCCCCCGCCACGAAACACTACAGTGGCAAAGGTTATTTAGATACCACTTTAGACCACGGCAAGCAGAAACACCATTGGAACCCCGTAGCACTATCTTGCCGTCTACGGATTCAACCTCAAAGACATCCAGGCTATCCTCCTGCTGAATCATCTCTACTTTAAAGTGTGTGGCCACTTCTTTCCCAAGAATCCTGGCAACTACTCCTTCAGCAGCAATCTTTTGGGTTTCCATATTTACACATCCTCTATACTCAGATCCAACCAGAACAGGTTCTTTATAGCTTTCAATCTCAGAACATGAGCTTAAAAAAAATAATATAAAAAGAATAAACAAACATTTCAAACTACTACACTTCATAAAGCTCACCATTTTGTATTTTTAATAACGAGTAAATTATTTCAGTTTTGGGCAGGAGGAACTATGTATTCCAAAACTCCTCCTTCGTTTTTATATGCATCAGCTCTTCGTTTGTATTCATGCATAAATGCTTTACGCACCAGGTCAAAGCTGAATACCTCAGCTGGATAATTTTTTTCATCCATATTAAGAATTGGTTTTTTCGGTTTCTCGCTTCGGTAGCGGTTTCGATCCCTAATAAGACCATATTCACTCCTATACATCTTCAGTAATTTCTGAAAATTACCAGCATGGGCATTGTTTTTTTCTTTCCACTTTAGCTTCACCTTTGTCACATCGGCAGGCAGGAAGATAACTCCATCTTTAATCTCATAATCTTTAGTTCCTGCATCACAGCTCTCCAGCTCAACAAAATAAGGAATGGTTAATGCTATTTTAGCCGGTGATGTATGAAAATCGGGTGCTATTGTTACATTTGCTCCATCCTTCGTAAAAGTCATTGAGGCCGAAACTGTTCCCATTTCAGAAACAGCATTGCTTATTTCCAACTTGTTCCCAGGTTTAATCCATGTGGGTGAGATAAGGGAGAATAGGAAGAGATTTCTAGCCTTGTTATGAATCCCTCCTTCGCCACCATGTTCGCGCAGCATCATATTTCGTATAAAAAGTGCTGTTTTAGCTGCCGCCCAGGCATGAGGAGGAGGACAGTTAGGATCCACCAACCGTGTCCATGGAACAACTAAATTTTCAAATCCCTCATGCGTTGATCCGTTGTGAAGCAGTACATGATACAGGTCGGACAATGCATTTTCCTGATCGCCCATGGCTAGGTATTGGTTTGCCTGGTTCAAAGTAATATATTGGTGAATATGCATGCCATTTCGATAGGTCATAACGCCTTCACGGTATTTTCGTTTACGTATTGTTGATAAGGTATTCGCGACACGATTATCGCCAGGCTCCATAATCTCACTTGGAAATATTAACAGGTTGTTCTCCCAATCTTGATTTGGATACTCATTCACCGATCCCTTTTTACCCTGCACCCAGCCGGCAGACCAATCATAAAGCCCTGATGTGATGTATCCCTCCTTTTCAATACTATTGTTTATGGCTTTAAGAATCGCCTTTTTGAAAGTTTTTTGGGCTTGCAGCCATGCAGTAGCATCTTCTTCTTCGCCCATTAGCTGAGCCATTCGAATAGAGGTTTGAAGTGCTGTTAATGCGAACAAATTATGGCAGGCATGATGCCCCGTCAGCATAGGTGCATCATAAGGAATTGATGACCGTATCAGACCGTACTTATTGGTTTTGTGATCATTAATGATAAGCTCAACGGCTTTACGAACCGCAGGATATACTCTTTTTGCATATTCGTTGTTACGAGTAATAACATAATGGTATGCCAAGCTAAATAGTCCTTGTCCATGGGAGGTAACAATATCGTCATTACCTCGATTGTGAATATCTATGAACATACCGGACTCATGCTGCTTTTTGAGAAGCCAATCGACATTTGGTTCAGCCATTTCAGGCATATCGTTCAGGTCGTACGCCATAAGCATATCCATATAATCGTTTAGGAACAGACCGTCATAAGGTAAACCACTTCCCTGTCGGTTACCTTGCCCTTTATTTCCACGTGTTGCAAGAGCCAAATGAACCAGAGCAGCTTTATAACTGCTATTAACACGTGATTCTGGAATTGAGAAGCTCATTTTTCCTTCTATTTTGTTTTCCCAGTAAGCAATGGTCTTTTCTCTAAATGTATCGTATCGACTCTCCTTAACCGCCTTGATCCCTTCTGCATTTGAAATAAAACTACGTGGCATTTTAAAGTATGCACTAAAGCTTTCACCGGGCTTTAACTTTTCACAATACTTAACAAGACCGGTTTCCTTGCGATTGTTTAGCTCGTGGGTTGCGCCGGTAAATGGTTGTTTGAAAAGAGAATTAAATGTTGACCAGCGTTTACCACCATCACTAAAAGTGTAAACCAACATCCCATCGCGGATAAAACTGTTTGCATCAAACGACAATTTTGTTTCTGAGGTCATATTCCAATGTGAATCTCCTTTCCGATTTATCTCTCCACTTCCACGAATAGCGGAAACGATTACACCAGTACTTTCATCATTACCGATATTCCTCATTGAAATTTTGGCAAACTGAACTACATTATCTGACTCCAGAGGTGGTACTATTGCTGAAAACATCTCCATATCATAGACAATATCCCCATCTTGAAAATCGTAATGAACAATGGGGATCCATCCTTCAAAAAAGGTCTTTTGTCTGGCCATGAAAGGTGTATTTTTTTCACCATAAAAAAAGCATAATTCTGCATTTTTGGTATAAATAGCCCCATCATAGGTTACCTGAACAGGCTCTGGTACAAATGGCACTCCAATAACTGTTGTCGATTTACCAAGATAACACCATTCCTTTTCCTGATCATCAATTGATGGATCCATCATCTTGTAATCCAATTGAGTTTTATCGTTCTCAGCATTATTTGTTTTTTGTCCATAAGCATTAACTATAAATAATAGTCCAATAATACTTACCAGTACTTTACACTTTATTTTCATATTTTAATAATTTTCAAAAATCAACAATACTTTTTACTGTAACTCTATGAGGTAGCCATTTCCACTAATGTACAGGCTTAATTTGACATTCCTTCCAACACAAAAATATACAGATAATATAAAATACTTTTAGCAAAAAAAAACATTCATTTCGCAATTAATATCACAATTAGTCTATTTTTCATTAATAGTAGCAGTATATTGCGCAATTATGAGCAATCTTAAATATGATTTTCCAACTACGCATATCACATGTCCTGTAGAAAGTATTACCGGTGTATGGCAATTTAAAAGACCCCCGTTTTTCAAATATTTATGTTACTCCCTGCCAGGTCATTTACTTCATCTGGTAACAAAGGGCTTTTATACGGTTAAGATAAGCGGCAGAAAGTATGATGTAAAAGCTGGAGATGTTATCTATTATTACGAGTCGGAGGAAGTTGAAACAATAGGAGGTGATGCCGAGGTAACTTTTTATTCAGTCGGTTTTCGAGCGCCAAAACTACTACCCTTACCCCTAACAATGCGTGTGTTTCATGCTGACAAAAATTTACAGAGATTATTTTATGATTTACACGAGGGATTTTCTTCAGAAAACATAAAGATTCGCAGTTTTAAGGTTTATTCATGTGTATTAGATATTCTTAATAACATTGAAGGACTTTATTCTGCTAATCAAAATGAAGTTAAGGAAAAGGAGGAGTTATGGTGGGCAGTGGAGAGACGTATTCGAAGAACAAAAATCTTTAGGTCTACTCTTGATGATCTTAGTAAAATAGCAGGATACAGCAGGGCAACAGTTATTCGTTCATGCCGTAAAGTGACTGGTGATACTCCTCTTCAGCGTATTCGCAGAATTCGAATGGAAGAAGCAAGGGGATTATTAAGTTTTGCTCATCTGAATGTATCTCAGGTAGCGGAATATCTTGGATATCCGCGGGTTCATGAATTCTCACGCGAATTCTCAAAATTCTATGGAGAACCGCCAAGTGCATTATTAAAAAAGTAAATTGATTATTACCCGTCTGTCATACCAACAACAGGTGTCTTAAAGAAGTATGCACTAAAGTTGTAATCAGAAGCCTCGAAAAAGAGATTTATTTTCAGGCAAAAATCTCACCCTACCGATTGGTAAGGTGAGATTTTTTATCTATTGGTCTCGGATAGGAGCTTTGAGGTCAATAAATTTATTCTTTAACGATATCTCGCTCTATCGGAATAGCAATATTTCCATTGACATTTTCATCAGCAACAGCAACATAAAACATTACGGGTTGTCCCTTCTCGTCGGTCAAAACAAATGGTCGCTCAACACGTTCGAGAACATTAAAACATTCATTACGAATATGAATCGAACAATAGCGAGAATCAAGTGATTCGCAGCGAGTGTTCACCGATTTTCAGCGAGCATTGAGCAGGCTTAAGCGGCTATCCCGCAACCTATAGCGAACATTGCGCATAGCTAAGCGAGCATTCGTCAATCCCGGCATATACTCGCTTAAGTTCGCTGAAAGCTCGCTATACTCCAACTGAGCTTCGCTTAAAACCAATCACTCCTCGCTTTAAGTTGACGAGAGTTCGCTGAAATTCAACTATCATTCGCTTTAAGTGATACAAATATCTCATTTGAAATGCCCCTCACAACCACCCCGTGGTTTATGATACCTTCTCCCACCCTATATTTTTGGGTACTACTTTGTCCAACATGGACTTATTATTTTAAAAATTGAAAAATAAAAAGAATGCCAAAAAACGACAGAATTTACAATGTCGCAGATGCTGACTTAATTGAAAATGCAGAAGTGGTGAAAGAAACGCTTCCAGATGACCTAAGCGATTTCTCCGGTTTTGATTTGAACTTTGCTGCAGATTACCCGCTGGTAATTGCAAACTCTTTAACCCAGTTTTATGATCTAAAGCCTGACATGGTAATCGTTAATGAACAAGCTGAACTAACTCAAATTGTAATTGATTCCATGGGTGCTTGCAACAAGGCTTTTAAAACGGTATTGTTTTTTGCCAACAAGGCTTTTGTAAACAATCCTGCTGTTATGAAGCAGTTTGGTTCTAAAGGAATAGAAAAGGCTCGAAAAAGCCAGGCCAATCTCACCTTGTTTATGGAAACACTGGCTGAAACAGCAGCCAGCTACAAACCCCAGTTAGTTGCAGAAGGTTGCAGCGAAGAATTTATTGATGGATTGGCAACTCTGGCGACAAATCTAAAACCAGCCAATATTACCCAGGAGAAGTATAAGAAGGAACGCGGACTAATTACTCAGGAACGAGTAAGAAGCCTGAATGACATCTACAATCTCCTGAGACCTGTACATGAAATTGCTCAAATCATCTACAGTGATGATCCGGCAAGACTAGATAAGTACAGTCTGCCAACACCTAAATCATCAAATAATAATGTGAATGATTTGGTGCATTCGTAGAGTTGAAATAAGACAGGCAGTGCTTGGTGCGCTGCCTGTTTATGATTGATATTCATTTTAATGAATGCCTAACCTTCTAATTAAGGGTTTATTTAATACTTCATTTCTATTGATTCCAATATCTCAAATAGATCAACCTCTGGCACAGGTAAAAACTTATTTTGTTTTTTAGTCCATTCTTCTTCCCATGAATAAAAATCTATAGGATTTACTTTTCCACCTTGTAATTCTTTTTCAAGCTTTTCAAAGAACATCTTCCACCGAGGATAATAAAAATCCTTCAGGAGCCCTGCCCATTCTTTGTGTGCATATTCATGAAGTTGTCCATCATCAGCTGCAACTCTGGGTCCCCAAGTTGTAATTTGAACACGTGCGTTCCATTCATACAGAGCCTTTTCTTCTGATGTATACCCATGAGCCTTAGCAGCCTCCAACCATCTTCCTAGTAAAAATTCTTTTTGTGTACTTAAAAGGCTATCCTGATCAAGAATAAGTTCTAAAAAGGCATCGCTTTTACTCTGAAACAACACTAAATCTTTTGCCTTATAGGCAGTTATCACATCTTTATGCAGACCATAAGCCAAATCAGCCAATATCTGCCTTGTCAGGTCAACCAGATCATACCGAAAAGTTTCTTTGGCTCCAAAAATATTTTTTTGTGTCATCATTAATTTCCATGCTTTTTTGAGATCAGCTGGATCATAATAAGGTTCAGCATTTCCCCATCCAGATACATGAGATACTTCTATAGCTGGACGAGCGCATATAATCGATTCAGTAGTTCCTTGCTGCCATCTTGGACAGTTGTATACAGTATTATGCAGAATCTCCCACGCCTTTTCAAGCTCGTGATTGCTTTCACCGTATCTTGATTGAATATACTGCTCTAACCAATTCTCAACATTAACTTTATTGTCTTGCCACGGTAACTCATACAGTAATTCGTATACGATTGGATTATTGTCAATCCCTTCAGGAGTAGTTCCAATTCCTATCATTGAAGAGCTTCCTAAGGAATTCTGTGATTTATTAACTCGTTCAACCATTTCATCCAATTTCCCATACAGTCCTGTATTACCGCCATAATTATGAACCATACTCCAGATATAATTATGCTTTCCAAAACGACTGGAAACACTCATCATGTTATTCTGATCCTTTACCTCAGTTAAATCTTCAGCATGTAAATCGAGAATAACAATATCACCTTTAGGTAAGTGGTCGATCATAGCACGACGTGGATTTCCCTGCCACGATTGCATTACCCATTTCGCTTCAGAATTTACCTTTTTCATTGCTCCATATATAGCATCACCTGCAGCTTTCAAATCCACCCCCTGAGTGTTTCCCCCTTCATGAAATGGATCACCTGCATAAAACTCAGTCTTCCCAAAAAGCTTTTCTTGTTCCTGATAATACATATCAGACATGGTTTGAAATAATGAATCAGTAGGGAGTAAAAATGCAGGACGAGTAAAACCACACCATAAACCCGGATTATGAATATTTGCGTTTGGATACTTTGTATCTAAGTTACTAGGCACCATTCCATAGAATCCCTGAAAGACAGGAGTCATTCCATACTCTTTCATTCGTATCTGTATCTTTCTTCTCAATTCAATATGATCAGCAATCCAACTATCAGGAAGCGGTCCTCCCCATCCTTCCAGGTTATTCATAAAAAACCATGCGAAAAATCCTGGACCAGAAAGAAAGGCTTTTATTTCATCATCATTATAACTCAAACGTTTCAAGGTATTTTGCCAGACTGCCTCTTCTCCTACAATCATCAAGGGCATGTTTATACCGTGCAAAGCCATCCAGTCAATCTCTTTTTCCCATCGTTCCCAATCCCACCAAGCCATCGAATAAGAATACGTACAGTAGTTAAAATAGAAACGTTTAATCTGATTGGTAGTCTTTCTCACTTTCGATTTTACGACAGGCAATACATTAGGCAAATTAAGATTATCACCACACCAGGATACTTGTGCATTGCAATAATACTTCAAATACCAATTTACTCCTGCTGATATTGATACAGCATTATTTCCCCTAACTACAATCTTATTTCCAACAGTTTCCAATTCGAACACATCCTCTTCATTTCCTGGATAGATTAGTTCAAATTGAAATTGATCAACTTTTCCAGGCAATATTCTGTTTACCAACTGACTTACAACCTGTAGTTCTTTCTTTTTTGTTGAACACCCTGCTAATAACAAAACCAGGGTACATAACAGTAATATCTTTCTCATCTGTCTTTATTTTGTTGTATTCCTTTTCAAAAGCCTTTAGTTCTAATTTCCGCCCTTGTTAAGCATTAAGTCATCAATATATATGTCACCTTTTTCTCCAGTATTGCTAAAAGTAAACTTAACAGTTTTCATATTGTTGACATCATCTTTTCCTGTTGTAAAGTCAATTTGCTTACGTTTAAAGAATTCTGAATGTGTTCAAATCCCATTATTGCTTCTTGATGCTATTAAATATCAAACATATTAACAAAGGAGCAACCTTCAAGATCACTACACAATCACCACCTGAACAATAGAAATATCTGGATAATATAAAAAACAAGGGACAGAATTGATCTGCCCCTTTAGTAGACTTAATTTAGTATCCTTGATTTTGGATAATATTTGAATTTTCATCAATTGCCGACTGTGGAATTGGAAATACTAACCTCGAAGAATTTGTATTGAAAGCTCCACGCTCTTCTGCTTTACTTAGGAATTTTTCATGACGTATTAAATCTTCTCTCCTGTGCCCTTCCATATGCAACTCTCTAAATCGTTCATCCAGAATAAAGTCATTTAATGCCTCCTTTGTTGAATAATCAGCTAAAATAATTGGAGTCGTATGAACTCGATTTCTAATTTCATTGATTAAATCAATTGATTCCTGTGTAGGTCCATTCAATCTATTTAATGCCTCCGCTTTTAGAAGAAGTACATCAGAGTAGCGATAAACCACATAATCATTACCATGTATCATTCCTGTTGACGCAGGATCTTCTGGATATTTCGCTGGAATTGCACCCAATTGCGCCCAGGCTTCATCAATACTTTTAAGGTCAACTATTCCATCAGAAGTATTAATATATCTCCATACAGACTCTAAACGATCATCATTCCCCTCTTCAAATTTATCATACATATCCCAAGGCATCTTATATCCACCCCATTTCTGAATTGGAATTCCATCCGGAGATTCATATATTCCCGGATAAACGTGCGCTAACCACTGATTTCCGCCATCAGCAACGTTTTGCGGAATTGCAAAAATCAGTTCATTATTCATTTCATTTTCCACAGAAAAAACTGAACGATAATTAGCTTGTAAACTATAATAATTTAATGCAATTATTTCGTTTGAAACAGCTAATGCCTCACTCCAATTCCTTTCATGCATAGCTAATTTCAGCAACACCATAAGAGCTGTACCTTTTGTAATTCTACCATAGTCTCCTGCCGAATATGAAATAGGTAACAGGTCAGCTGCACTGCGTGCGCTTTCCTTAATGAAGCTAACCATCCATTCTTTAGTCGGACGTTCAGGTTCATAATCAGTATTGGAATCGTTGGTAATTTCTGGATCGACAACAATCGGAACAGGACCATACGTATCATATAAAGTATATGATAATAATGCGATAACACCATTCATCTCTCCAATATACCGTGTTCTCAAATCTTCGTTAATATCAACAATCCCATTAATTGTAGTCTTTGCATTTACACATTTTGTAACTCCTTTAATATAATTATAATAAATACCATTGGTATGTTCACCGCTATTTGTCCACTGAAAATTACGATATCCAGTCCAGGCATAATGCCCCCAAAAGCAAACAAATTCATCTGTTGTTGCTGTATTAACAATAACTCTGTGCTGCCATCCAATAGCTCCATATCCACCCCAAAGACTTGGGTTTAATGCGTTGTAAGCTCCGGTAATCACTGTTCTTGCATCCTCAGCATTAACCGGATAATTCTCAGGACTCAATTTATCAAAGGTTTCCGGCACTAAATCACCTTCACACGAAACCATGTAAATGGATATTACAGCTAGTAATAATAGCCTTATATATTTTCTATGTTTTTCCATCTTTCTCTTGTTAAAATTGAATATTTAAACCTAAAGTAACTGTTCTTTGTACCGGATATGCTCCTGAATACTCAGGATCATCACCAGTAAAACTTGTAAATAAGAATGGGTTTGCAACATCAGCATATACTCGTGCTCTTTCAATAAATTTTATTGACTTAGGAAGCGTGTAACCTAAAGTAATGTTTTTTACTCTCACAAAATCTGCTTTTTGTTGCAGCCATTGATTGCCTCCCGGAAATGGATTTATTATCGTATTATTTGGGTATTTTCCATTTTGGTTTTCACTACTCCAAAAATCATTCATTCTCTTATGCCCATTTTCTCCTCGATCCATTGTGTAGGCAGTAAGCCCTCTTGATAAATAGTTATTATACTTTACAACTCCAATCATTCCATAAACATGGATATTAAGATCAAAACTTTTGTATTCAAGAGTATTGCTTAATCCAAAGATTAAATCAGGATCGGCATTCCCCAGATTAACAACATCCGCATCATTTAAGATACCATCAGCTTCACCTGTTAGCTTATTATTTTCATCAAATCCATTAATGTCTTTAACCTTCATTTGTCCAGGATAAAGACCTGGCATATGAACAGGAGGAGTTTCTCCAACTTGCAGCAGACCATCAGTAACATAGCCAAATCTATTTCTAATGTAATCAGTTTCAGATTGATAAATTGCTAAAACTGCATCTTTATCTCTCTCTTTCCATTTATCTTTGTAGGCAGATAAGTTTAATGTAGATGACCATTTAAAATCACCCGTAAGATTTACTGTATTTAAGTTTAACTCATATCCTTTACTTGAAGTTGAACCAGTATTTGCAGAAACTGAAGAATTTTCAAGAAAAGAAGCAAGTTGTCTTTGTCCTAATAAATCGGTGATAACCTTATCAAATAATTCAATACTACCATTAATTCTGTTATTGAATAGTCCAAAGTCAATACCTAAATTATATTCTGTGGTTGTTTCCCATTTCAGATTTTCATTAGAATATGAAGCTAAGTATGAACCAGAGGAACTATTACCACCAAATAAATAATTTGCCCCAAAACCATATTGAGCTATGGCTAAAGGAATATTACTATTACCCGTTTGTCCAGCACTTATTCTTAATTTTAAATTAGATACCCATTCAGTATTCTGCAAAAAATCCTCTTCACTTACTCTCCATGCAATTGCTCCTGAAGGAAAATATCCCCACTTATTTCCAGATCCAAATTTTGTTGATCCATCCGCACGCAGACTGAATGTTAATAAATACTTATCTTCAATATTATAGTTTATCCGAGTAAAATAAGAAGCTAACTTGTTATTTCCACGATAAGAGCTAACTGATGGTTTCTCAGCTTCGCCAGCACTTATATTGTTGTATAAGAAAGCATCAGTTGCAAATTTGTTGTTTTCCAGTCCATAACCATTCCAGTTTAATTCTGAATATTCATATCCAAATAAAGCTGATAAATGATGCTGATTAAAAATATCTCGACTATAAGAGACTGTTGTATTAAATAGCCTATCTAGTTTATTATTTTGATTAATGCTAGCTCTACCGCCAACAGTAGCACCATAGAGTGTTGACTTTGGCAAGTATAACCTGGTAATACCTTCTTGTTTATCAATCCCAAATTGAGATCTAATTCGAAGATTTTCCATTGGCATTAACTCAACATATGCCTGAGCTAACAACCTATCTTGTTGAGTTTCATTTGTGATTTCTAATAAAGAAACCGGATTCGGGAAAAATGGAACGTTAGGAACAATTGAATATTCTCCACTTTCATTTTTTACTGGGAAGTTTGGCGCAAAAGCATAAGCACTTGAAATTACTCCAACATTCTCAGCACCACCTGTCCCGAGGGCTGGATTATCTAGAGTGATATTACTTCCTGTAGCTTTCACTCCTACTTTTAACCATTCCCTAATTTCCTGATCAAAGTTTAAACGAGCTGTGAATCTTTTTAGTCCATTTTCCTTAACAATTCCTTCCTGATCAAAAGAGTTTAATGAAACGAGATACTTTGTTTTAGCATTACCTCCTTTTATAGAAATATTATGCTCTTGTATAAGACCTGTTCTGGTAACTTCATCAAACCAGTCAGTTCCAATTCCAGCATTGCCAATTTCGGAATCGGTATAAGCCAAACTTACCGGTTGCACAGAAGAAGGATCAGTATCTCCATAGATCCCAATATTATTATCAAGCTTCCATCTTTCTTTTCGATAATTATTAGTTGCTACCATAAATTCCTCAGCATTAAATAAATCTCTGGGATTTGATGCTGATTGAATTGACTGTTTAAAATCATAGTTCACTTCAAGTTTTCCGTCTTTACCAGTCTTGGTGGTTATCAAAACAACTCCATTCGCTGCTCTTGCCCCATAAATGGCTGTAGAACTTGCATCCTTTAAGATCTCAATTGATTCAATATCATTGGGATTAATTGAGTTCAAAGGACTTCTGCTTCCGATACTATATCTTGACCCATTACCAGGATCCGCACCACCTGAAACCGGAAAGCCATCAATAATATACAACGGCTCATTTCCAGCACCGGCTGATGCTGCTCCACGAATAAGGACAGTCACGCCTCCTCCTGGTTGTGCATCATTTGCTCTAATCTGTACTCCAGAAGCTTTTCCTGACAACATATGCTGTACAGATGTATTTCCTGCCAATGGAAGATCCTCTGATTTCACAGAACTTACAGCTCCAGTTAAATCACTTTTCTTCATAGTGCCGTAACCGATAGCTACAACTTCCTCAATACCAATGGCATCTTCCATTAAAACTATGCTAAACTCTTTTTGACCAGCAACTGCTAATTCTTGTGTAAGCATACCAACAAATGAAAACACCAGTGTTGCATCATCTGGTAAATCTGCAAGATTGAAGTTTCCATCAAAATCTGTAATGGTTCCAGTTGTTGTACCCTTTATTACTATTGAAACTCCGGGGAGTGGTTGACCTGATGAATCTGTGACGTTTCCTGAAACCGATTTTATTTGTTGTACCGATGGTTTTGAAATGTTACTCAAAATAATTTGCCGATCATTAACAGTAAACTTCACATCTGTACCATTAAAAAGATCTTTTAAGATTTCATCTATCCGTTGATTAGAATAATCTGCATTTACTTTTCTGTTTACATCAACTAAATCCTGATTAAACATGAAAAAGTACTCTGACTGATCTTCAATCTCATCCAATACATCAACTAATTTCACATTGCTAAATTTCAATGACAGACGGGTTTGTTGTGAATATGAATCAATAGCAGATACCTGAATAATTCCTAGCAAGAGAAAAAATAAAATTAATCTCATCATTCTAAATGTTTTTTTAAGCGCGTAATTTTCGACGACACTTCGTTCTCGATTTTTTTTCATAAATTTACGTTTGTAATGTTAATAATAGATCCAATGTTGTTACGTTACATTTGAATCAGGGAAGTGTTGCAAGCGCTTTCCTGATTTTGTTTTTTATACTTATCTCCTTTCTATTACAATATGTTTCTTTTTGTAAGTTCCATTGTTATCAGTTTGCCGATTCTCAATGGTATAAGTTATTGGTGTGGTAATTGAAATCATTCTCAAAATTTCTTCAACAGGTTCATTCTGAAAGTTCGCCCGATATCGATAATTCATTAACTTCTCATCCGAAATTTGAAAATCGACATTGTACCAGCGTTCCATCTTTTTAAGAACTTCAGATAAAGGTTCGTTTCTAAATTTTAAGTAGCCATTACGCCAAACAGTATGATCACTTGCGGAAACCTTTGATATTGAAGCTGTCTTATTCGATTTATTCAATGAAAATTTCTCATCAGGTTTTAAAATTTCAGAGATTCCATTTTTGCGACTATCAATTTTCACTTTTCCTTCAGCCAAAACTACACTTGACTCTATGTCTTCAGCATAAGCGGATACATTAAACTTAGTCCCCAATACCTCAATAGCAAAGTCAGGAGTGTTCACCACAAAGTTTTTGTTCTTTGTTTTTACAACTTCAAAATATGCTTCACCTACTAGTTGAACCTCTCTCTTCTTAAAAAAATTAGATTTATACTGCAGCGATGATCCATTATTCAGCCAACCACTTGTCCCATCAGGCAGTATAAATTGAGTACGTGTTCCTAATGGGGAAACGATCCTTGCACTGGCAGTCCTTTCGACTTCAATAGGATTAAAAAACAACCAAAGTGATGTAATGATTAGAGGGACAATTAGTATTGCGGCAATTTTTGTAAACCAGGAAGCAAAATTGTGAGAAATAAGTTTCCCTTTTGGTTTTGAATTCTTCATGTTTGAATCCAACTGATCCCAAAGGTATTCCAATTCTGCTTCGGAAAATTCCTTCTCATTAAAAGTCAATGCGTCCAGAATTGTTCTGGCTTTGATAAAGCTTTCCCTATCCAGAGAGTACTTTGACTTAAAGAGTTTCTTTTCCTCTTTGGAAAATGTTTCAAAAATCAATATCTCGTTTTGAAACTCCTCTAGTCCTATAAGTTGATCAAAGTTTTTGCTATTCATCATATGCTCTTAATTTTACAAGCATCAGTGCATTCCTAAGATGAATTTCTGCCTGTTACTATTAAAGAGAGTGGAATAGGAAAAAGGTACTTCTATAATTTAAATGTTAAAAAAAAAAGATTAAATATAATTTCAGGTGGAGTGATACTATTAAGCTTACCTTCATGGGGCGTTGCCCCAGACCCCAAATACTTTTTTGTCTTAACACAAAAAAGTATTCAAAAAAAGTCAAGGCTGACCAGCCTTTTGAAAGAAAACTATGGATCAAAAATGCCACACAATCCAAACTCGTCGCTTCACTCCTTAAACAGGGATTGCTTACCAGTACCTCCCCTTATTTTCTCCCTTGTTTTTCTAATCAAAACCCTGGTAGGCCTAATCTCTAAACCATGAAAAGCAAGATACGAGAATTCCAAAAAATAAGGATTGAGGATTCAGAATCTTAATTCATAAGATTGCAACAAGAATAATCAACCCGAATATCTAGTGGTTTGAAAAAAGCAGGAAAAATTCGAAAAGGAAAATATCAACATCCTTGATATCATCTCGGCTAAAGTCAGTTAAGCCAGCTTTTAGTTTTTCGAAAATTTTGGGCATCAAGTTTTTTACAGATTGTTGTTTACTTCCTATAATCTCCCCTATTTCCTGATAAGTCAGTTTATGATAGAAGCGAAGAAATATGATTTCCCGTTGTTTGATAGGCAATGAGTTCAAGTTGCCTAATAAAGTCTTTTTTAGCTTGGAAGAAATCTCATTCTTATCAATAAACTCATTCGTTTCAAAAACCAAAATTTGTGATTCCTTTTCAGTATCGATACTGTCAAATTCGAAAGATTTCTTTTTAGAAGATAAAAGTTGTCGGCGTAATGAGATCAATAAATAAGCTTTCAAATTCTTGACTTCACCAAGTCGTTCCCTGGTTTGCCATATATTCATAAACAGATTTTGTATTTGATCTCTAACAAAGTCAGGAAAAGGAATCACCTTAATACCGTAGGCGTATAAGCTTGAATAATTTGATTTAAAAATGACAGAGAATGACTTTTCATCACCTAATCGCATCTGCTTCCACAATAAAACTTCATCTATTTTATCTGTATTCTTTGTCATTTATTAAAGTCAGTAGTCAAGAAAACTGAGGCTAAAGTAATGGATAGTTCTTATAATTAAAACCATTACTGTCCGGAAAAAAATACAAGCAACAAAACATTGTCAATCAATCTTTACCTCATTCCTGAAGGATGAATTGATTGACAATGATTTCCATCCTCTAGTATAAGAGGTTAAAAATTCATATCCTGACTATGGATCACTTTAAAAACTTGTGGGGAATAATGTTTTTTATAATACCAGGCTTTTCGTCCGGTGATACTTAACCGCTTCGTTCCAGCCAATTCCGCCGGACGATTTTCACACATCTATATTAACCCAGCGCTTTGCACTGGGCTATTTTCTTCGACACTTTCAGCGTCATTCCGTGTTGCCCTGAAAGGGCATTACAGCAATAACCCCGGGTAAACGAATGAAGTGAGAGCAACCCGGGGTAAGGAATGATGAGATAAAAAGGCGCCACAGGAATGTTGATTAAAGTTGTGACTATACATGCGCCGCACATTCCAAATTAAGTCTTTACTAATCTCTATATTAAACTATTTAATGTAAATGTGATGTTAAAATTAGAGATGAAAAGGAATCTCGCACAGAAAGTTAAATTCATATCCTGACGATGTACATGCTCAAGGTAATATTGAATCAGAAAATTACAATCAAAAAAAAGAGGCTGTATAAAAACAAGATTGTAAGAATAATGAACTTACAATTTGTTAGTAACCATCTAACTTTTTACCCCTAAATCAGCAGGGGACTTTAAGCCTCCCACTTTACAGGCTGTATGAAAACATAAACGTTAAATCGAACTCATTAAACCCAATTTGTTTATTCGAATCATAGTTTAATTCCAACCAATTAATTGAGCTATTAACCTGAGTTGGATCCTTCAAAATCTGGCATCCAAAGACCTACTTTATAGTTCGCTAATCCAGTTGTCTTAATTAGTGATCCATATAATTAACATCGCACCTTTGCCGCTCGAATTGCTAATGCAATTTAGAACATAGCCCTGCGGACTATGCAAACAGACCTTGCACCTTTGGCGCAAATAGAATAACCATTCATTTCTTGCGTCTAAAGATCCATTTTAATGCATTGTGCTTTTAAAAATTGAGTTTCACAAATAAATGAGACAAACCACCACAATGTCGTCCGATAAAATGTGTATTTTCGCATAAAGTCATTCGAATAAATGTATATTTGCATATAAAGTCGTGCGAATAAATGTAAATAATTCAATTCTAACATGAAGAGACTGGCCATGCAGGATCTAATATCCTGGAAAAATAAATCGGGGCGGAAACCACTAATTATAAGGGGCGCCCGCCAGGTTGGTAAAACCTGGTTGATGAAGGAGTTTGGCAAAAATGAGTATACCAAAACCGTATATATCAATTTCGAGAGTACGAAACTGCTAAAAACTCTTTTCAGGGAAGATTATAATGTACAACGTATTGTCACGGCTTTACAGATTGAATCAGGGATTCAAATTGATCCACAAAACACATTAATTGTATTTGATGAGATACAAGAGGCTGAGGGAGCGATAACTTCCCTAAAGTATTTTTGCGAGAATGCCCCACAGTATCATATTATTGCAGCCGGATCCTTATTGGGTGTGGCCATGCACAGTCAAACTTCATTCCCCGTTGGAAAGGTTGAGTTCCTTGATTTATATCCTCTAAACTTTATCGAATTTTTGATGGCACTAGATCAACACCCCTTGCTTGATCTTCTGAGAAGTAAGGATTGGATCCTTATAAAAAGTTTCAGGGAGAAATATATTCAGATCCTCCGGTTCTATTATTATATTGGAGGAATGCCCGAGGCTGTCCTGTCATATAAAACATATAATGATTTTGATGAAGTCAGGAATATTCAGAAACGAATTCTTTCGGCATATGAGCAAGATTTTTCAAAACATGCCCCCAGTGAAATTGTTCCACGAATCAAGATGCTCTGGAATTCAATTCCGGCTCAGTTAGCAAAAGAGAATAAGAAATTTATCTATGGAGTGGTAAAAAAAGGTTCCAGGGCAAAAGTCTATGAACTGGCTTTATCGTGGTTAGTCGATTGTGGATTGGCACATAAAATATGCAGGGTATCAAAACCCGGAATTCCATTGAAAGCGTATGAGGATTTTGGTTCTTTCAAGTTGTTTATTGTGGATGTTGGTCTTTTGGGAGCCATGGGAGATATTGATGTTCGTACATTAATAGATGGAAATGTGATATTTGAGGAGTTTAAAGGAGCTTTAACAGAACAGTACGTTTCACAACAACTGACTACAATTTCGGGCATGGTAATAAACTATTGGTCAGCAGAAAAATCGATGGCAGAAATTGATTTTTTGGTACAATATTCAGGTAGAGCTATTCCAATTGAAGTTAAGGCAGAAGAAAACCTGCAGGCAAAAAGCTTAAAATCATTTTGCCAAAAATACACTCCCTCTCTGGCAATTCGAACATCAATGTCCGATTTCCGGGCAGAGGATTGGTTAATTAATTTGCCATTGTATGCAATTAGTGAAATAACAACATTGGATTAGCAATCTTGCTACTACAAAAATAATTCGAAAGATGCATAAACATCAATTTTACCTCTGGCGTTCCAAATCTTTATAAAAACTTCCTGATCACCTAATCGCACCTGCTTCCACAATAAAACTTCATCTATTTTATCCGTATCCTTTGTCATTTGTCAAGGTCTTGAGTCAATGAAGCTGGCTCTAAAGTAGTAGATAGTTCTTATAATTAAAAATACAAGTCAGGAGTACTTGCCAGCATCAGATAATATTGATTTGGAAAATTTTGATAAAAAAAAGCCATTCTAAAAACAGAATGGCTTTTAAAATATTGTTTGTATTATTATCAATCAAACACTTCCTGATGAACTACATTCCCATCAACATCGCAATGCTGGAACGAAATATTTGGTGATCCATCTTTGCGTGAAACATTAACTTTTAAGTAGCCGCCTTTAACGCGTAAGAAACGATGCTGTGGACGTTTATCATTATGAACCCAACCACCTGCATGTTCATCAGCACCTGCTCCACAGCTAAATTCCCAAAGGTTAGTATCATCAAAATGAGTTACATATTGCCAATGACGATCACCATTGCAGATATAAACATTATCAAACTGATTTAGGAAATCACGAATTTCATCGCCTTCATGCTGCCAATTTGAGTTGGCATAGTTATCTGATTTGTTTGTTCTGTCCGGCCCCAGAATTGGATTTGCAGCTACCAAAATTTTGAAAGTTGCATCCGATTCTGCCATGGTTTTAAACAACCACTCCTTCTGTTCTTTACCCAGAATCGTTTTCCCAGCCACATCGTCTTCCGTATTCTTGCTTCGGTAGTTGCGACCTTCTGTAATCCAGACTTGCAAATCTTTTCCCCAACGAATAGTTTTATAGAACTTATCGTGCATTGGGAATTGCTCCTTGTCAAAAATTTCCAATCCCCTATCCCAGTTAACCGTTCCGTAAGTCATTCCCGGATAAGCATCGTTACAGAGCGCATCATGATCATCTTTCATAAAATAGGATGTTACCTGCGACCAGAATGTACGTTGCAATGGTAAAGCAAACAGGCGATCCCATTTAAAATACATCAATTCCTCGGTTAAAGCATAAGGCTCAGGCTTGTCATAGTATTCAATATCTCCTGTATGAATGTAAAAGTCAGGAAAGCTTTTTAACATGGAACGATAAATTTTATGACCGTCCACAGTATCTTTCCTCCAATAATCATGACAGGTTACCACACAAAACTCAATATCTTTTTCCTTAGCTGCTCCCGGTGCTGTTTTAAATGAACCTTCAATTTTATCTGAAACTTCTGATTGATTATCTTTTCGAGCTTCAATTTCAACGACATACTTCGTGTCCTGATTCAAATTATTAAGCTTCCATTGGTTGGTGAAGTTTTTATCATTATCAACAGAAACCCAATCCATTACAATCTTTTTTTCAGGATTTGACAAAGGATAGTAACTAAACCTCACTTCACCAGATGCTCCAGGACAAGCTCCGTCCATTTGTTCAAGCGTAAACCCCTCTGGTATCTGTGCTTTATAAATAGCCTCAGGATTAGCTTCCTTATTCAATATCTTATGTTCTTTCCCCGTAGGAACCATAAATTTTTGTCCTTCTGCATTTCCTTCTGGATTAGCAGTCAAACGAGTCCAAATAACAATTGAGTTTTGATCGGCCCATCCATTATGAAACCCATTTCCAAAATAAGGGCCTTCAGTTTTCTTAGAAGAATCGCATGATGTTACAACTAATGATAACAAGATCATTAGATTTATTAAGTTTATACTTATTGATTTCATTGTAATTGAATTATAAGTTAGTTGGTTATAAGTTTTCTTTCCAGTTATTAAATAGTAAATCCAGTTCTTTTAGTTTCTCCGGATTTTTATCTGCCAGGTTTGTAGTTTCAGTAGGATCATTTTCTACATTGTACAATTCCCAAGGCTTATCAAGTCCTTCTTTTACAATTTTCCACGAATCATGATAAACTGCCTTTCCTTTTCTCCATTCCCAAAAAATTGGTTTTTCCCGTTTAATATCTTGTCCTTCAAAAACAGGTAAAAGACTTTCTCCCTGCATTGGAGTAATCTTTTGGTTATTATACTTAATGGGGTAAGTTGCTCCTGCAATATCAACAAGGGTAGACATAAAATCAATAAAGTGTCCGGGGAAATTACTGAAAGTTTTAGACTGAATTTTACCCGGCCAGTTTGCTATTAATGGCGTATTAATTCCACCTTCATAACTAAAATTCTTATAAAATTTGAAAGGAGTATTTCCAACGTTTGCCCAATTCTCACCTAATGAAGACCAACGGGTAACCGTGCCAATCTCACCATAATCATCACTTATATGTACCATTTCAGCAGATGCCCCATTGTCTGAAACAAACATGATAAGTGTATTTTCATCCTTGCCAATTTCTTTAAGTTTAGCCAGTACCCTGCCAATATTCTGATCCATTCGATCAATCATCGCCGCATAAACTTCCATTTTTCTGATTTCTTCGGCACGTTTTTCATCGGTTAATTCATCCCAGTTTTCATAGCTTGGATCTGATAATTGATATTTAGAATCAATCAATCCCATTGCAAGTTGTTTTTTATATCGATCTTTCCTTATCTTCTCATATCCTTCATCATACTTCCCTTTATACTTTGCAATATCTTCCGGCCAAGCCATTAAAGGATCATGTGGTGCAGTATAGGCCAGGTACAAAAAGAATGGATTTTCTTCTGATTCGTATTCATCAAGCCAACTAAGTGCATAATTTGTGAAGTAATCAGTTGTATAAAAATCTTTTTCTTTTGGAGTGTAAGGCGTATGCATCACATCATCGATACACCACACACGAGTATTCTTATCTCCCGGTTTTCCTTTTCGTGCTGGTACACCTTCACCATCCCGTTTATTTCCCGGATTAAAATAATTACATGCGCCATCTTTTAATCCATAATAACGATCAAAACCACGGGTATATGGATTCTCTAATCCATGATGTTTCCCAGACCATAATGTTCTGTACCCTGCATTACGTAGTACTTCACCTAAAGTAACCGCATTGGTAATTGGATTTTTATACGTTTTGCCATAACCGTTTTGTTGTGCATAAACACCCGTGAGTAAACATGCCCGCGATGGAAAGCATTTGGAGGTATTATGGAAATTAGTAAATCGCATGCCCTCTGTTGCCAGTTTGTCAATGTTTGGAGTTTGAACTTCGCTCCCATAGCAGCCAAGGTCTGACCAGCCAAGATCATCCGCGCTGATCAAAATAATATTGGGTCGTGATTCCTCCTGACAAGCTTGAAAGATGAAAGAAATTACAAGAATAAGTAAGAAGATAGGTTTTCTCATTTTGTTAGGTTTATAGTACAAGTCAATGTATTCTTTTACAAACACATGTCGTTTTTAATTTATGATCCTGTTTTCAATTGCAATCAACGATTTCAATTGCCGTTAACGCAAACGAATCCTTGGCAAAATAGCAATTTGATGACACAATACCTTAAGAAACTGTTTATATTTTATCCTTTGGTATCTTTTTGCGCCTTAAGCCCTCATGCTTCGTTAAAATCTCCTTAAATAGCGGTGCTATTCGCGTCAATTTTGCCTTGCCTGAGAACTTAATCTATCAAAAACCTATCTCAAAAACAAAACTTAAACAGTTTCTAAAATTATTGAGTTATTTCAAAATTTTCAATCTCAGATTTTAAAGTTTATTCGTTGGATGATCGCTTGGACGTAGTTTAGCCCTCGATCTCCGGTGTTCTGGTAAGGCCTTGTTGTAAGTTGATCCAAAACCTGTTTTCTGATGGTAGATATAGCCTTGCCATGGGTCTTTACCTTCAACCCTGGGATCATTTGTTTTCTCTAAATAATCCAGAAGTTCTGCTGCAAGTTTCTTTTTAACTTTTGCATATGAAGGGTCAGCGGCTAAATTATTAATCTGTCCCGGATCATTTTTCACATCATACAATTCTTCAGCAGGGCGTTTGCCAAAATTCAAATCAAAGAACTTTGGCATTGTATTCTCATTCTCCAAAAGAAAAGCTTTAGTTGGACAAGCATCCACATCGCCATGTGTTGTTTTGTTCGAAGATATAAATTCAGGTCCTCCTGTAGACCATTTATCCGGTGCAAAATTGCGGATATACAAATAATCATGAGTCCTGATTGCACGGCATGGATAAGTTCCTCCCTCCGGACGGCAATAGGTATGGCGTTCCAAGCCTGTAAAAACTTTATCCCTTGAAGTTTCTACTATTCCCTCTTTTTCCGAAGTTAAAATTGACATTAAACTATTTCCTGTAATCTCTGAAGGAACTTCTAACCCAACTGCTTCAAGAATAGTTGGAGCAAGATCGGTCAAACTTACCAGATCATCTACTTTTCGTCCACCTTTAACTTGGTTTCCCCAACGGATTGCCAAAGGCATATGAGTACCCCAATCATATAGATTCACTTTTGCACGTGGGAAAGGCATGCCATTATCTGATGTGACGATGATGATTGTATTGTCCAGCTCTCCAGCTTGTTCAAGCTCATAGATCATTCCAGCCAGGTGAGTATCGTACCACATAATTTCATAGTAGTAATCCATAATATCCTGACGGATTATCTCATTATCAGGCCAAAAAGATGGCACTTCAACATCTGCAGAATTAAGTCCGGCCTCTTTCTCTCCCACTCCAAATTGATATTCACGATGTGGCTCAGTAGAACCAAACCAGAAAAAGAATGGTTCATCATCCTTCCGGTCATCAAGAAAATCTTTGAAGTTAGCCGTATAATCACGTCGGTCAATTCCATAGGCAATCTCTTTTTCCAATCTGCTGTTATACTCTTTCACTAACGGCTCCTTCGTTAAGCCTAAATATGACCAATTACCGGGTGCCCAACCTTTACCTGTATACCCAACATGAAAACCATTATCATCTAGAATATGGGTAAAAAGCTTTAGCTCTTTTGGGATAGCTCCCATTAACAGACCAGCTTCCTCAGTTCTCCAAATATCCTGACCGCTAAGTATTGCAGTACGGGATGGCGTACATGATGGACATGAAGCAAAGGCATTATTAAAAAGTACTCCCTCTTCAGCAACCCGGTCAAAAGCCGGAGTTTTGATCACCTTATTTCCAGCAATGCTGGTATGTAACCAGGATTGATCATCAGCCAATACAAGCAATATATTCGGCTTACTATTTTCCGCAGCTTGTGAAAATCTGACATTAAAAACGATCAATACCAAAAACATTAAAACGGATACAAAAAATGGGTGTAGACTATTCTTTTTAAGTGGTTTCATTATCAAGTAGTTTTAGTGAACTTGCAAAACATTAACCCTGAAAAGGGTGCTCTAATTCCTGATTCTAATTTATTAACTTTTTGACTTAATCTGATGTTTGTTTGCATCAACTTCAGCTTGATGCCCTAAATCACCTTGTTCTTCCATCCATTTTTTCAGAAGCTTGCCCATCTTGTTTAGTTCCTTCTGATATTTAGGATCATCTGCCAAATTATTAAGTTCATACGGATCATTTACAATATCATAAAACTCAACTTTAGGCCTGAATTGAAATTTCTTCACAAGCTTTGAGGCATTGAAATCTGTTTTCGCTTTTTCCTTCCATGTTAACCAAAATCCAGTCCAGTCTGGATTCTTTTGTTCTGTGACATTGTTCTGAAACTTGGTATCGAAATGAATATTAAGGATATACTTATATTTCTCAGATCGTATAGATCGAATTCCATAATGCTTTGATCCGTTTCTAATCCCGCTGGTTGTTTGAATTCCGAAAACATATTCTTTGTGTGTATCCTTATTCCCTTTCAATACAGGTAAGAAACTCTTTCCGTCAAGCACATCAGCTGGTTTTCCTCCTGCAATATCAACAAAAGTTGGAGTTACATCCACATATTCAATCATCGCATTACTAACGCTTCCGGGTTTAATAACTCCAGGCCAACGAACCAAAAATGCAGATTGCAATCCATTATCATAACAAGTCCATTTTGCAAAAGGCAAAGCATTTCCTTGTTCACTGGCAAATATTAGGATTGTATTTTCGGCAACACCCAGATTATCTAAAAGTGCTCTTACTTTTCCAACCGAACCATCTAAATGATTGATTTCTGCATAATAGTTGATGATAGTTTCCCGGGTTTCCTTTGTATCAACAAAATAAGGTGGGAGTTCAATTTTTTCTGGATCATAAATACTTGGATCTCCTAAGTTCCAAGGAGTATGTGGTTCTTTAAAGCAAATGAATGCGCAAAATGGTTGTTTTTTATCACGACTAATAAATTGTTCCAATAAGTCAAAATCCGGATCGGTTCCATTTTCTCCAAGGTATTCAAAAGGAAATGATTCCACTGGTGCAATGTGCCTTTTCCCTGTCAAAGCTACACGGTATCCTTCTTTCTCCAAATAATGTACAATGCTTTTGGTTCCTTCTTTCACAAATGTGTTTTGTGGATATGCACCAGATTTTACCGGGTAAATACCAGTGTAAATATTATGACGGGTTGGAGAACACATCGGCGCTGCCTGAAAGCAACGGGTGAACCTCATCCCTTCTTCAGCAATAGCATCGATGTTCGGGGTTTTCACATTTTTACTTCCATAGCATCCAATATCTCTAAAAGTCAGATCATCCGCCAGAATAAATACAATATTTGGTCTTGAGGATTCCGATTTTCCTTTTGCAAATACATAATTACTTCCTCCGATTATACAGAGAAATAGTACAAATAGAAATTTTTTATTTATTGTAGTTCTCATAGTCAGGTTTAAAATTGATTCATTTTCTAATCATGTAATTCTTTACTTCTTAAATAGTCAAGTAGTAACTGTGGCCTGTCGGTCTGAAATACAGTAACTCCCCGATCAATTAACCAGCCATAAGCAGCATCCGCATCCTCAACTGCCAGATCATCATTATGATTGCCGCTTCGATTTGCTGTAATGGTATGTACCCAAATCCGGCTTCCCATTTTTTTGATATTATCGAAATAATTCAATAGAGGATCGGTGTCTTGTTCAAACTTTGGAGCAACGATTTGAGGGATGTAGGCTCCATCTGAGAACCCTTTCAAAAATTGTTTAGGATCTTTCGTTTCCTTACTCATACCAACAGCATAAATAGCCTTGCCTATTTCAGATCCCATTCTATCTTTTGTTTCCTGACAATTGGTATAACCAAAAAATATGGACTGATCTATAAAATCATACTCATTAATTGTTTCAATCAATTTGCCCATTAATGCATCTTTCACATCAAAATCAATTAGAATTTTGTCTTTACAGACAAGTAGTGCTTCTTTCAGCGTAGGAATCTGATGATGGGTAACAAAGCCATTTCCAGACTTTAAATTCAGTATTTTCAACGAATCAAGGGTATAAGTTTCCAGTACTCCTTTTCCATTTGTGGTGCGATCTACAGTTTTATCGTGCAGAATTATAAGAGCCGAATCTTTAGTCATTCGAATATCAAGTTCAACAACATCAACTCCCATTTCAATACAGTTTTGAATAGCCTTAATTGAATTTTCTGGTGCATTCCGCCAATCAGCACGATGAGCAATTACAATGGTTTTATTGATTTCAGGATTCTTTAGCGTTTGGATAATATCATGAACTCGATTGATTCCTGTTTTCTCTTGAGCAAAACCTGACAGCTGTATTAGAAAGAAGACCAGTATCCCCAGTATTGTTGTTTTCAATTTTCTATTCAAGTGATTTATGCACATATAACTTTTTATTGGTCTGGTTCTCTCATCGTTACAAACATCCAGATTAAATTTATTACAAAGGGATTTCATCCCTTAAACCCGACCTACATTTTTCCTTTGATGGAAAAAGTAGGCAAAAAGATCAAGAAAAAAATATACTTCCTCCCGCTCTTGACTTTCTTACGGCTTTCGCATTACAACTGCTTCAGCCTAAAAGTCAATTCACCCAACCGCAAGCCTGCATTTTTTTCAAGCCATCGTACTTTTAACCCTGTAAACATTCAATTAATACTCTTATATTCTGACCCTTCCATGTCCGCTCAATAAAATTATTAATCTTCAGACAACGGTTATATTAATACGATGGAGGTCTGTTTTCCGTTCCCCAGGGAGAGGGTTGATCACCCATTTCAACAATTAGCTTTCCACCTTTTGCCAGATCGCTAAATGATAAATAAGGCTTCTCATGTTTTTCACCATTCAGTAAAACCGACTGAATGTATACGTTATTGTCTGAATTATTTTTTGTAATAATCTGGAATTATTTATCACGAATAGTGAAACTTACTTTATCAAATTTTGGTGAACCAATTAGGAAAATATCCTGCCCTGTTACTGGAAAAAGTCCCATGCAATTCCAGGCATACCAGGTTGACATTGCTCCGGAATCATCGTTTCCGGGCAAACCACCACGTGTATTTTTGAAACGATAGGCCAGTGAAACCCGAAGAATTTGTTGAGTTCGTGATGGCATTCCAGCATATAAATAAGCGAATGGAGTTGTATAATCTACCTCATTGTTCAAGCCCTGAAACTGAAACGTTGTATTGTTTGGAGTAAGGTTAAAATACCAATCCAGATTTTTCACAAAAGCTTCATCACCACCCTGCATATCAATCAGTCCCTGCATATCATGCCAGATTTTGTAATTATAGTTCCAGCGATTTCCTTCATAAAAGTTAAAATGCTGCTTTGGATATTTTTGTGTTTCAATAAGGTTTCGATCCTCAATAATAATTCCCTCTTCGTCATACATCGGCTTCCAATATTCTGATAGCTTTAGATATTTCTTTGCAATATCAGTCTTCCCTTGTTTTTCAGCAACCTGAGAGATACAAAAGGCGGCATAACTATAGTCTACATTGTGTGTGCGCGATGGTGCTAATGGCTTTTTTTTCTGAAATAGTTTACCTCTTTCATTATCCATTTCAGCAATCATTAAACTCAGAATTTCTTCCTTGTTTGATAAATCCAAATCTTTTGCAAAAGCATCTGCAAAAATCAAACTACCCAGAGCACTTGCCTGTTTACTGTAAACCCAAGGCAAACCTTTTTTCATCAATAATGCCGGTGGATAACAGTTAAACTGATCAACAGCATCTTTGTAAAAACTTGCAATCTTTGATCCATACTCTGGATAAAAGGTGAATACAAACGGTAATTGAGTTGTATAAACATCCCAAAATGTTGCAAAGTCAGTCCAATAGTTATCTGAATTCCAAAATGGGTTTTCGCCTTCGCAGAAAGCAGGTTTCAACAGAGATTTATAAATAGCCGAGTAGAATAAATTCACAGCATCCTGATCATCACCCTCAACCTTGATTTTTGAAAGAAAACCGTCCCAGTTTTGTTTAGCCTGCAATTTAGATTTTTCAAAATCCCAGCTAGAATAATCTTTATTCAGATTGGCCTTCGCCTGCTCCAAACTTTTAAATGAAAAGCCAATTTTTGAGACCACTTTGTTTTTAGGCAACTTGTCAAAGCTAAAGCAAAACCCAGTGTTCTTTACATGACTTTCTGATTGAAATGTTTTTGAAGTGACAAGCTCATTATTCATATAAATTGAATATTTGTCTGCAGGTATACTCAGTTCAATGTAAAACCAAATCGGGAAGCCATCCATTAAAACATAACCTCCGGCTGAACTTGCTGAATACATTTCAATATTCACAAGCTCAGGAAACTTGTCTGGAATAATCCTCGCAGTATCTTTTGCTTTCAAATAATGAGCAATATCAATTTTCAAATGTTTCTCTGCATTTTCTGGAAAAGTAAACCGATGCATTGCCGACTTTTGAGCAACGGTAGTTTCAGCTTTTATTCCTGAGCTTAACTCACATGAATACCAACCCGGTCCCCCTTCTTCATGCTCAATCTTTTGCTTTGATTTCTTTAAAACCAAATTACCAGTTTGAGGTGTAAATAATAGATAATTGTAATACCAGCGAATGGTTCCGGTTCCAGTAGCATGAAAATGTGATAACCCGATAAAATCCTTTCCGTTATAGCCAGATGGATATCCTTTGATATAATCAAACAAGCTTGACACATTGCATGATACCATCCCAAATGGTTGGGTGGCACCGGGGTGAGTTGCCCCATTAATCTCTCTAACGTTGTACCAAGTTGTATCTATTCGAGGCAAGTTGTCTGCAATTTGTTCTGGATCCATAGGATCAGTTTTGTCAACCCCAAAAAAAACATTCACCTTATCGGCATAACTCACCACATTCTGCGCCTGACTTAAAACTCCAAACGCTACAAATAATAAAATCAAAAAATACTTCATAGCACAATTCCTTAATATCACTTATTTCTTGTTTTCCAATCGAATAAGAATTGGATCTCTGGTTTCTTTGGCTAACCTGATTAGCTCTTTCTGAAGTTCCTTTTGCTTTTTTGCATAAGCCGGATTGTTGTACAAATTATTAAGCTCCATTGGGTCTTTCTCTACATTGTACAAATTGTTATAAGCAAGATCTGACAAGAAATATTCTCCGTCCCAAACTGCACGCCAGGCATTTGTCACATCACGCAGGCCCATGTAGAGATAATCTTGCTTCGGACCTTTCCCTTTTGAGTACCAGGCTGACAAATCTTTTCCCTGCATATATTTTGGAGCATCAATTCCAGCCAATCCTAATATTGTTGGAACCATATCAACACTATTAAGTAATGCATCAGTAACCAAACCTGGCTTTTTCACATCAGCTCCTTTTATAATAAAAGGCACGCGAAAAGCCATAGAGAAAGGCTTTCCTTTGGTTCTTAATATGCTCTTCAAACTTCGATTATCCTTGATGTACTTCTGTACAATCTCTTCATGGTGGCTTCCCAGCACATCTCCGTGGTCACTCGTATAAACAATGATTGTATTTTCATCCGCTCCAATTTCCTTTAACTTCTGTTCAATCCTGCCAATTTCAAAATCAATAGCTGTAACCTGAGCGTGGTACACTTGTAATATCTTCCTCAGTTTATCTCGTTTTTCTTTCGGTAGTTTTTGGGCATCAGGAGTCAATTCAAAGTCATCCGGATTATACATATCCAAAAACTCTTGCGTGCATTGTTCAGGATTATGAGGTGGGCCATATGCAATGTAATAACACCATGGCTGATCTTCTTTTGTTTTGCGTTCAATAAAATCCATCGCCATATCGGTATGCCATGTTGGTTCCCATTCGTACCCCTCAACAGGAACTTTTTCTTGGTTCTCATTGTACTTCCAAACATCTAAAAACTCATGTGATTTCTCATAGCCATACCATTCCTGCCACCCAAAGCGGGCATCTTCCTCAATATATCCTCCTGGAATTTCTTTAGGTAAGAAACCACCCAAATGCCATTTACCAATATAACCAGTTGAATATCCGTTATCTGTAAAAATCTCTGCTATACCTTTAAACTCTGAATTCAAGGGAATTGTGTTATCCACTACTCCGTGTTCATGAATGTATAAACCAGTTTGCATGGTTGCCCTAAACGGACAACAAACTGGAGATGCACTTGCTGCTTTTGTAAAACGAACTCCTTCTGAGGCCAACTTATCTAAGTTTGGAGTTTGAACTGATGCATGACCAGCGCATCCCATATAATCAGCCCGATGTTGATCTGGCTGAATGATTAAAATATTGGGGCGTTTTTGCTCTGATTTTTTTGTTCCGGCAAATAGAACGTTTGCAAATATTATTGCAATAAATAGAATACTATATTTTATCATCGTCATAATTATTTAATGATTCAGTTTAAGTTGTTGGTTAAACACTACTATAAATACTTTACGCTTCTAATACTAATACCCCTATTGAAGCACCTTCATTTAATACGATTGTATAAACTAAAACTCCACATACAGGAATATTTTTTAACTATTCACCTCTATTAAGTTTTTTAATACAATTCTTTATTCGGTTCATTCCCCATTTCAAATACTAGTTCTCCTCCATTCACAATCTCTTGATGGAGAATATAAGGTCTGCTCAATTCCTGACCATTTAAAGAAACCTTCTGTACATAAACATTCTCTGCTGAATTATTTTTTGCAACAACTTTAAAGGTTTTTCCTTTATAATATTTTGAGTCAAGCTTAATCTCAATTTCATCGAACAACGGACTGCCTAATTCATACTTATCATCGCCCGGACAAACCGGATGGAAACCCATCGAACTTAAAATATACCAGGCAGACATTTGACCAACATCTTCATTACCCATAATTCCATAAGGTCCAGTCTTGTAAGCACTATCAAGAATCACTCTTACCCATTTCTGGGTTAACCAAGGCTTTTCAGTGTAATTAAATAAATATGGGATGTGCTGAACAGGTTCATTCGCATGATTGTAATATTCGTTAAATTCAAAACTGGCAGGGGTCTGATCAAACATTCTTTCCAGTTCCGACAAAAAACGATCTTCTCCTATAAGGCTCTTTAGTCCCGGAATATCATGAGGAACAAAGAACATTTGCTGTAAAGGATTACTCTCAATGCATGCACTATGAAAATCAAGTTCACCTTTCCATGGAATCCAATCACCGTTCTTAAACTTACCACGAACGTAGCCAACTTCCTCATCGTAAACATTGTGATAGTTTTGAGCACGTTTAGCAAATAACTTCTCACCATCTTTATCGCCCAGGATTGTTGCTATTTCACCAATTGCCCAATCTGCATAACAATTCTCTACTGTTGCTGAAACTCCTTTATAATAACCTTTCCATCTAGCAGGAACAGGATCACAGGCAACATAGCCTTCCTTATTATAATGCTCCCAACCGTTACGAATTGTATTTGGTCCCAGGGAAGTTTGTTTGGCAATTTTATAAGCCTTTTCAAGATCAAAATTTCTGATTCCTTTTTTATACGCATCAAGTATCACTGGGATAGCAGGATCGCCCAACATACAATTTGAATAACATCCTGCAATTTCCCACTTTGGAAAGCCCATTCCTCCATCTTCACCTTTTGCAATAAGTGACTTTACCAACTCTTCAGTTGTTTTTGGATCAACTATTGACAAGTACGGAATATGACTTCTAAATGCATCCCAACCACTAAAAATGGTGCGGTAATGATAATCCGTAGCTTCATTAATTCCACTTTCTTTTAAATAGAATCGACCATCGCTATCTGTAAAATCACGAGGATCAATAAAGGTGTGATATAAAGCGGTATTGAATATTTTCTTCTGATCTTCGGTAGCCCCTTTGATTTTCACTAAATCAAGTCGTTCTTCCCATACATTTGAAGCGTCGTCTTTTACTTTTTCAAAATCCCAATGGTTTAGCTCATAATTTAAGTTCTTTCTGGCACCATCCTGATCAACAAATGAAATACCTGCCTTAAACATAACCTGGTCACCATCATTCAAATCTGGAAATTCAGCATAAAAACCTAAATGCTTCCCAGTCATTTCTGTTGTATTCTTCGAAATCGAACTATTTTGGATGTACTCCTGATAATTCTCTTCAATTATAAATTGGGCTTTTCGTTGCTGATCATCAGGAATTTCGGCTGACCAAATACCCGATTCTTTAAAAGGTTCTGAAAATTCAGCATGGAAATAAACGGTATAAAAAACCATATTGGTTTTGCCATTTCCCCAGCCACCACCTTGTGGGGCATATTTCATCCAACCTTCAATATGTGTATCATCAATAATCTTGATGTGTTGCTCAAGTGAAGTTCCTCCAATTCTACGAGCCAAATCAATTTGAATTCGATTTGTTTTGTCTTCTGGAAATGAGAATCGCTGAATACCTGCATGTTGTGTGCAAGTCATTTCAGCCCTGATTTTATAATCTTCAAGAGTCACTGCATAATAACCAGGTTTTGCAATCTCAGTATCATGAGAAAATGATGAACGGTATCCAGTTTCTGGTTTTTCAACACTTCCCCTATTCGGATGAAAAGTTCCGTTAGTTGGAGTCACCAGCAGGTTTCCAAAGTCACCAAACCAGCCTATTCCACTCATATGCACAAAACTAAATCCTTCCAATGTTTTGTGCTCATAGGAATAGCCGGAACCAACATCGCCCCCAGTGTAAGTATCTGGTCCAACCTGAATTAATCCAAATGGAGTACATGCCCCGGGGAAAGTTCGTCCATAATATTTTGTTTTGGCCACACTCCCAATTAATGGGTCAACATAGTCGATTGCTTTGCTTTCAATACCAGCATTTTTAATATTCTGACAGCTAGAATCAAAATGGATTAAAACTCCGAATAGTAATATTATCAAAAAATTTCTCATTACTTATCCATCTCCTTTCTTACATCTTTTAGCCATTCATCATGTATTGCCTTCAGCATAATAGCTTGATCAGGATATTCTTCAATTAGATTCTCTTTTTCGGAAATATCCATTTTTAAATTCGACAAAAACATTTCTTCTGGTAAATCTTTTCTTGACACAGGATCTTTAGGATTTCCGTATAACTTCCAATCCCCTTTTCGAACTACCCACTGGGCAATTTTGTCATCATAGCTACCATGTTGCCAATGCATTACATCATGAAGCTTGTAACTTTTATCTTCAATAACCCGCATCAGGCTTTCTCCATCAATTCTTAAGTTTTTCACATCAATATCAGCCAGATCGGCAATTGTTGCAAACCAATCCATTTCCATGCAAAGCTGGTCGCGAACTTCATTTGTAGGTATTACCCCAGGGTAACTTATGATTGCAGGAACTCGAATTCCTCCTTCAAAATAGCTAAACTTGCAACCACGGTAATCACCAGCATTTCCTCCACCCCAGAATGCTCGTTCTTCAGTAGAATGGCCATGATCTGATTGAAAAATAACAATCGTATTTTCAGTTAGCCCCTGACGTTCCAACTCATCCAACACCTGACCTATACGCTCATCTTCTGTTGAAACAAACGCAGCATACTCTTTTCTTGGAGTAGGAAGATCTTTATAGTGTTCCAACCATTTTGGTTCCCCCTGATAAGGATAATGTGGAGCATTAAATGCCCAATAGATAAAGAATGGTTTATCATCTTTCTTGTTAATAATTCCCTTAATTTCATCTACCATCAAATCGGGAAAGAAACTTCCAGGATATTGAACCTCTTCTTCATTTCGATACAAATCATGATGGTTTGGCCCTGACCAATACATAAAATGTGAATAATTATCAATGCACCCACCTTGATGTCCAAAGAAATAGTCAAACCCCTGACCATTGGGGAGTGTTCCGGGTTTATGTCCCAAATGCCATTTACCAATTAAAGCGGTGTAATAACCATTGTCTTTAAGTAATTCAGCCATAGTATACTGCTCAGTTGGCATACCATACTTTTTCAATTTGTCTGCATATGCCGGAACAGGTACATTGCCCCACAAACCAGCACGTAGATTCGTTTTTCCTGTTAGCATAGCTGCTCTTGATGGTGAGCACACGCTTGCCGCAGCATAAAACTGAGTGAACCGTGTTCCAGCTTTGGCAAGCCTGTCCATATTCGGAGTGGACAAATCCGTGGCTCCATAACAAGCTAAATCAATAGATCCCTGATCATCAGTCAGGATTAAGATAACATTGGGTTTTGTGGTTAATGGTTTTTTTGCACTTAATCCATTACATAAAAAACTAAAAAAAAACACACTAACAATAACAGAGAAATTCTTCATTGTATATTTTTTGAAACTATTCGTTATAAATTACTTACTCCAGAAAACACGATTAGCTTTTGCATCCAGCCCATAACTATTTGCAGCTCTTACTTCAATCATATGAGCACCATTTTCAAGTCCTTCAGGCAATTGAAAATACCATAAATGAGAACAAATACGAGCTTCATCTTTTAATGGTCTTGACCCAGGGGTTGGTGTTCTTCCGATATGCTGACGCTTCAACAATCGTAAAACGTAAGGATCGTAATCTTCCTTTCTATCAATTCTTTGCCATTCTCCTTCATCAATCCTTAATTGAACTTCAGTTTCTTCGTTCCCGGCATAAACATTTACCCAAACATCCCGATCATTTACCTCGGAGCTCATTACAGTATCCTCAACATTGAAATAAGGAACCCAAATGTGCATTTGCTTTTCGATTGGTCTTCTTGATGCTTTATATTCAAGCTGATAATCGGTGCCATCAATATGCATGAACCAATACCCTTGTGGAGATCCATCTTTCATCATTGATCCTGGCACTCCCCAAATATCGCGTTCTCCGCGCCACCAACCTCCACCAATAGCACCGGCTACAAGCTGATGAATCCGTTTTCCCTTACGTCCTTCTTTCTCACCCAAATAACTTTGAATGTTGTTATGAGCATGGCCAGTTGCCAAAAATACATTTGGGTGGTTCTCTAGCACTGATATTAATGTCGCGGTTTGTCCAATCTTTTTCAATTCATTAAAAAATGGGATATGAGCACAAACCACAACTAGTTTGTCGGCAGAAACATACTTTAGATCATTCTTAATAAATTCAACTTGCATGGGATGAATTCCAGGTCTATAATCACTTCCCTTTCCCTCAGGTGGCTCAATTGTTAAAACATTATTGAGAACCAGAAAATGGACATTACCCCTATCAAAACTATAATAATCCGGACCAAATGATTTTTCATACGAATCATTATCCTCTATTGTTGAATCTTCAAAATCACCACGATCTCTATCGTGATTTCCAATGACATAGTAGTTTGGTTTTTGTGTTAAACCCAAAACCTTTTTCACATTCGGAATCTCAGGCAATTTGTTGCCAACTATATCACCTAAAGCAATTAGAAACTCATAATCCGTATCTCTTAATTCATCGGTAGCAACCTGACCAAAAAAGTTAACCTGATCCTGTCCATAAACCTGGATATCTCCCATTAAAACAATTGAAAATTCATCCTTTTCATTTGCCTTCTTTACGGGGATATTGAATATTTTGGAATCTTCTTTCTGATAAAATTGGGGTTGATTTTCTTTGTCGAGAGCAAAACTGAAACCACCAGGTTTTATAGCAAATACAAAGCGACCTTCCAATTTTTCAATTGAATAATCCCCTTTTTTATCCGTAATCACAATATCTCTTCCATTGGAAACCTTTAATCCTATAAATGATTTTTCCCCTCTGTCTTTAACCCCATTCGAATTATCATCAAGAAAAGCATTTCCATTAACTACCTTCTGTCCAAACGAACTTAAGGCTATTGCAAACAATATCAAGAATATACTTGTTCGTTTCATACTATTTTGTTCTTACACAGTTAAGTTCAACTTCCAAATAATCATCAGGAGATACGAGCATATTCATCACTTTAAACTTCAGTTTGAATTGATCCAAAACCTCTCCGGTTTTAACTCCGAGTCTAAATACTTCACCTGCTTTAATTGTGAAGAATTTGGTTTTATTGAAGAATGAATAATCATCAACAGATTCAATTATAAAATCAATTGCACTGTTATTTTTGATTACTACCTCTGCTATTTTTTCGTAATAAGCTACTTTTTTAACCTGTATCGCTTCTTGAAAAATAGGCTCAAGAAATTCAGCATTTCCTATCAACATATTCTCAAACCAAACGGCAGTTCGTCTATCTAAAAGAGCTTCTTTCACATCTGCCACTGAACGATCTTCAGCAAAAACCAAGGTCATTGGACGATGACTATTTTCAAGATCATAATCAAATGTAATAGGCTGATGAATATCGCTATTAGCCAGCATCGTTAGGTTTTTATCAATACACCATTGATGAGCTTCTTTATTATAGTTGTGAGCATTGATAACTTCAAGTCCCATCAGCATTCCTTTTTTAAGGAGCTTATCTTGTTCCTTACCCCAAATCGCAATTGCATCTTGTTCCCACTTGCTGTTAGGTGATCTCCAATTTGAATGATTCCAAAAGAAGAATGCATCTTGTTTTTTTGCTTCTTTAAGTGAACTCAGCGGATCGCCAGTATCTAGTTTCTGAGCTTCAGAAAGAAATAAAGCATTATTGTGTCCGTAAGGTGCTGAGAAAGTAATTTCTCCTCCCCTAATCACAATTAAGTCAGTTCCCTGAGCTTCCTCAGCAGCAATCTCATATGCCCGGTCAAGGTTTCTATTTACGTCTGTAATTGGTTTTTTCTTACCAATATGATCAGTCAGTGCTATGACATCCAGCCCTTCTTCAATCGCTTCCTGCACCCTTACTGTAGGCCAAACCTTCCCATCGGAAAAGATGGTATGCATATGAAAATCACATAACAATGTTTGATATCCTAATATATCTGGAATCTTTTGCTCTATAATTAAAGTCTTGCTGTTTTTGGATTTATCTCTTGAACTTTGATTTCCGAAAGAACTACTAACGAAAAGTATTGCTGTTAAAAAAACTAATAGTATTCTCATAATTTCAAATTATTTATATCCTTTTCTTCCTATAGCTTTGGTATTACCAAGCTTACAATCAAATTCACCAATTAATGATTTGTCTGGTGCGATAAGAAAATTCATTACCTCAAATCGTAGCTTAAAACGGTCTAACTTTTCCCCAGTTTTAACCCCAAGGAATTTCTCTTCACCAGCTTTTATAGTCAGAAATTTAGTGCTATTTATAAATGAATACTCACTTGTATTTTCGAAGGTTAAATCTACACTGCTATTATTTTTAAGGACAAGCTCAGCTACATTCTCGTAATAAGCAACGTTTTCTACACTTACCATTTCATGTAAAAGTGGCGTTAGAAATTCCTCTTTCCCAATCACTACATCATTATACAATACAGCAGTTCTTTGATTAAGCAATGCGTCCTTAATTCCTTGCTTAGATCTCTCTTTTACAAACACTAAGGTTAATGGTCTTTTGCGATTCTTGTTCTGATAATCGAAAGTTATTGGTTGATGTATATCGCTATTCCCAAAAATTGTCAGACCCTTTTCAATACTCCACCAATGTGCTTCTTCAATGTACTTTTGCATATTAACCACTTCAATCCCCATCAACATTCCTTCGTCATAAAGTTGAGTGTAGGTATCAGACCATTCTGCAATTCCGTTTTGTATAAACTTTGAGTCGGGAGCCTTCCAAAGAGGGTGATTCCATATAAAAAATGCATCTTGCTTTTTTGCTTCACGAAAAGCTTCCCAAAAATCTGTTTTTCTTAATTTTTCGGCATCAGTAAGAAAAAGTGCATTAAAGTGACCGGGTGGTGAAACGAATGACAATTCAGCTCCTTTAATAACAATTAATTCTGAATTCTTAGCTTCCTCTGCAGCAATCTCAAATGCTCTATTCAAATCCTTATTAACGTCTATGCCAGGCTTGTGAATTCCAATATGATCAGTTAAAGCAATTGCATCCAATCCATCATTTAAAGCTTCCTGCACTCGAACTGTAGGCCATACTTTACCATCAGAAAAAATGGTATGCATATGAAAATCGCACTTCAAGGTTTCATATCCTGGGATATTTGGAATATCTTTTTCTTTTGATTTTTCCTTTGATGATCCACTAGTACATAGACAAAGACACATCATGCACAACAATAAAGCTCTTTGTATCATCCTCTTTCCCATCTGCTTAGTCTTTTTTGTATTAATTACAATTTTCTGTGTGGAACAGTAAAATCCCAAATTGTTTTTGTTGAAAGCTCTTTCTTAAGCAGATTGTATATTGTTTGTTGCTGGGTTTTCAAATCATTTGTGTTTAAAGGCTTTTTCTCCCATTTGTCATTTACCATATCGAAGAACCGACCATCAGTATACAATTTATACGAAGCTGTTCGGGTAAAACACCCACTCCGCTCACTTATTTTTTGTGTGTTGGGGTAATAATGGACGAATACAGTTTCCCGGGGTTTGTATTCTTCGTTTGCAATTAAGTTGTAAAAGCTTTTGCCATCTACAATATCAGGAGTTTCTGTATTTGCTGCATCAGCAAATGTTGGTAGGAAATCACTAAACTCAACCAAATCAGAAACATTTCCTGATTTACCTTTAGCTGGCCAACTAATAACTAGAGGAACATGGTTTCCATTATCTTCCAAATGACCTTTTCCTCCAGGATATGCTCCATTTTTAGTTTGGGTGGTAAGAGATGTGTGAGTTCCATTATCACCAGTAAATATTAAAATTGTATTCTCAGCTAAACCAAGTTCTTCTAATTTTGAATTGATTTTACCGACTACCTTATCGGTATATTCAACCATGTCTTTGAAATACTTTTCATCTCTTTCTGTTCTTGTATCAGGGTCAGCCCATTCAGGAGAATCCGGGGTTGGCTGAAACGGTGAATGCACAAGCATCATTGGGTAATACACGAAGAAAGGTTCATTTTGGTTTCTATCAATAAAATCAACAACATAGTCTGAAACAATGTCTGGCCCATAATCATTTGCTGTTGTTTCCAATTCTTTTCCATTTTCTACAATAAGAGGATTTGCATATCTAGGTCCTTTTTCTAGAAACCACCACAAACAATACTCATCAAATCCAAACTGAGATGGTCTATTGACATCCTTATATCCGGATTCTTTTGTTTGAACTCCATTAAGTTGCCATTTACCAGCTACCATAGTTTTATAGCCAGCCGCTTTCATTACATTACCGAAAGTCTTCTCGTTTTTATCAAGGTAGGCAAAGTCGATATAATTGTTTGAGTTATATCTCCCCGTCATAATCTTGACTCTTGAGGGAGTACATAAAGGTTGAGAATAGCAATTTGAAAAACGCATTCCATCCTGAGCCAATTTATCAAGTACAGGAGTACTATATGATACAGCTCCATTGCAACTCAAACACTCGTAACCCATATCATCAGACATCATTAAGATGATGTTTGGTCTGGATTTAGATGTTGTTGTTTTTGAGCCAACATTCTCAGTTGCATTGCAACTTGCTATTTGTCCGAGTAGGAAAATAATAAGCAATAACTTGTTTAATAGATTCAATTTCATTTTAAAGTTTTAAGAGATATAACTTTCTAAAATCATTTCTTTAAGTAAATGCACTCAATGAAAGTGTTTCAAAAAGAAATGATTGGTTTAGCTTAGGTTTTTAAGTGTTGATAATCGGGCAAAAAATATCTTTTGTATTAAATACTTTCTGAATATATGATTAAAAGTTGTTGGGTTTTAATTCGTAAATTCTATTGAAAGTTTTTGTAAAAAATATGGTATAAATACTGATGCAATAATTTTCATCAGTATTGCTATAGATTGGCACAATAAAGAATATTGAGGATTGGAAGTTAACACATAGCTCCCAAAGGGAACTATGTGTTTTTCCTTAGTTATATTCTAATTAAAGCCTGGGTTTTGAACTAAATTCGTGTTCAAGTCAATCTCGGTTTGAGGAATTGGCCAGAAATAACCTTTAGAGGCATTAAAACTACGGCTTCCATCAATTCCGGTTTTTAACACAAATTCTAAATTATCTAGATCTTTTAGCTTATTTGGATCATAACCATCAAAAGAAACCATTGCTTCTTCACCGATCTCCCAACGGAAAATATCAAACAACCGTTGACCTTCCATAGCAAGTTCAACACGGCGTTCTCTTCTGATACGTACGCGCATTTCATCTTTAGACAAGCCTAATGGTAATCCAGGCATATTTACTCTTGCTCGCACTTCATTAACTGCATCATATACTTCCTGACTTGGAGAGCCTTCAACTTCATTAAGAGCTTCGGCATAAAGTAATAACGCATCAGCATAACGCATCAGTATAAAATCGGAGCCATTATAGAACTCATAATTTTCATCCCAATTTTTATACTTATCACTAAGCATCCCACTTTTAGCTTTTGTAGTTCGACCAAGTAATGGTTCCGTTATACCTCCTATTGTCCTACTGTCGCCGGGAGTTAAAATGGTAACATTATAGCGAGGATCGCGATTTAAGAATGGCTGTTGTGGATCATAGCCAGAACCATCATCATCAATATTCATTCCGTTAGCCATTTCATACTCATTTGCTAATGATAACGACATGCTGTAACGGGTAGAGTTAGTCAATTTTTGATAAAAGGTATTTTGACGAAGGGCTGCTACATATTGAACACTAAAAATTACCTCCTTATTAACATCTTCATTCTCTGCATAAAACAGAGATCTGAAATCACTAAAAAGCTCATATTCCTGCAAATCAATTACCTGTTTTGCTGCATTTTTTGCTGCTTCATATTCTTTAAAGAAACTATAGACTCTTGCTTTTAACATATAAGCAGCACCTTGTCCTGCACGCCCTCTTTCCGGACTCTGAGGCAAATGCTTTAACGCTTCATTTAAGTCACTAATGACTTGTGTTTTAACCTCTTCTTTTGTTTGTTTTGCCGGAAAAATATCTCCATCTACCGAAGGAGGGCCGGTAAGTATCGGCACATCACCATAGTGGAATAGCAGGTCGGAATAGTAATATGCACGCATAAAATATGCGTCAGCGAGATAACCGTTAATTATATCTTCTGCCACATCGGGACCCATGTCGCCATTAATGACCAGGTTGGCCTGGGCAATTCCTTTATAACATGCTCCCCATGTATCTCTAAATATAGATAAAGTAGGGGTATGTGTGCCATGCGTGTAACTAATTGCATCAGAATTCTTTTTCCCAAAAGTATTGTCAGTGAAATTTTCCTTTTGTACTTGACGCAATCCATTAAGATGTACGTATGTATTCAGGGTTGCACTTCTAATCTCTACTTCACTTCTAAAGAAGTTTTGTGGATCTAAATCGGCAATTGGAGGACGATCCAAATAATCATCACATGAGATCAGGCTGGTTACTCCAATAAAAACCAGTATTATATTTATTATTTTTTTCATTGTTTCTCTTTTTTAATATTTAAAAAGATATATTATCTGATTATAATTTTACCTGAAGACCTAAAGTATAAACTTTGCTTGGAGGTACGATTCCTGCTCGTGATGTATCTCCGGAATTAGCTGTCTCAGGATCTAGTCCTCGGAAGTTGGTCAATACAAATAAGTTTCTGAAATTGGAATAAATCCTCACGTGTTTCAAGCCTATTCTGCTTAAAAGTCCTTTAGGAATAGTGTATCCAATAGTAAGATCTTTTCCTCTTAAATAAGAGGCATCTTCCATATAGAAGTCAGAAACCCTTAATTTATCTTCAAGAGCAGAGAGTTTCGGGAAACTGCCACCCTGATTGTCAACAGTCCACCTATCCAGAAGCTCTGTAGGCTTATTAACCGATGACGTTTTGTATTCAGTTCGGTACATAGCACTATAAAGTAAAGATTCCATGCCATAATTTCCTTCAAAAAGCATTGACACATCTAAACCTTTCCACTTAGCTGAAAGATTTAGTGAAAAGATTAAATCAGGGTGAGGTATTCCAATTATCCCTCTGTCTTCGTCTGTAATCTTATTGTCATCACCGGCAATATCTTTGTACCAAAGGTCTCCTGCTGAAATATCAAATCCCTGGTCAGGTATTAGTCCTCCATCAATTTGTTCCTGTGATGCAATTCCACCATGTTCATAACCATAGAAAGCATTAACAGGCTGTCCTTCCTGCCATACATTTGTATAATTTCTAAATACAGGAGCATCGCTATTATTGAGTTTTGTAATTTCATTTTTATAATGAGATAAGTTCAGATTTGCACCTAAAGTTAAATCCTGTGAAACCTTTTTGTCCCAAGCTAAAGCCAGATCCCATCCTAAATTTTGAACCTCAGCAATATTACGATATGGGCCAGAACCAACACCCACTGTTTGGGGGATAGCAATACGATAAAGAACATCGCTACTCACTTTATTGTAGTAATCAAAAGAGAGGCTTAGTTGTTCAAAAAGAGTCAAGTCGACACCAATATTAGCCATTGTTGTTGTCTCCCACGATATCTCTTTATTCGCCAACGAACCCATTCCAACAGTTGTTTCCAGACTGTTATTGACAGGGTATGCTCCACTGGCTGATAATCTATCTCTTGCCGCATAATTATCAATATTTTGGTTACCCAATTGACCATAAGAGAGTCTTAATTTTAGATTGTCAACGCTAGATGCATCTTGCATAAAGCTTTCTTCGGATACTCTCCAACCAAATGAAGCAGATGGGAATGTTCCCCATTGATGATCTGAATCAAAACGGGATGAACCATCCCTTCTAACGTTTACTTCAAAAAGATAACGGTTGTCGTAATTGTAGTTAGCTCGGCCAAAAACTGACAGCAGTGAATAGTCTGATGCACCACTCCAATTAGTCATTGTTGCTGCCGAACCCAGATTTAGTTCCGGTTGAAAATTGTTTAGCATATCCTGTCTGCTAGCTCCAAAGCTCTCCCAAAGACCGTCTTCGAAAGATGTACCCCCTAAAAGTGTGAGTTTTGACTTCGTACTTATATTAGCTTTATAGGTAGCAGTAGCTGTACCGGTTTGTCTCGTAAATTCGGGAGCATCGAGACTTAACTCAGAACGTTCTTCCCCAATTATATCCATCCACGAATTGTAAGTTTGCCGTTTTACACTAAACTCATCATTTTTGCCATTATATCTTAACTGAGAGTACTCTACAACAACGTCTAAATTTTTAACTGGAGTGATTCGTGCTCCAATTAATCCAACTACCTCATTTTTGGTATTTATATCATGTGCTCCAAGACTTAAGGCTTGAAAATCAGCTTCTCCACTATATAAACCATTCGGGAAATAATAGCCCTCCCATGGCGTAACATACCAATTTCCGGCACCGCCCGAGGCTCCTTTATCATATTCTTTACGGAAGTAATAAAGATTGGAATAGATTTTTAATTTATCATCTAACAACGACACATCATAATTCAATTTTATATTGTATGATTCAGATTCATTACCATAACGAATACCTTCCTGATTCATATAACCAATTCCAATACGTCCGTTACTATTTTCGCCTCCTCCTTCAACACTAAGATAATGCTTTTGCAATACTGCTTTACGGTAGTTCATAGCCGCATAATCAACATCCTGATAGAAGCCATTGTTATTAAAATCGGCCAATTCCGCTTCCGACAGGTTATTCGGGAAATTTACATCGTTTACCTTTATTGCATTTTGCAATCCCAATAATTGCTCATCATCAAAATATATTGGTAATCCATCATTTGCCAATGCTTCATTATAAAGAATAGCATTGTCGTAAGCGTTCAATAAATCAGGCATTTGGGTTATTTGCTGAACACCATAATACGTATTATAACTTACTGATGTTTCCTGCCCCCTTTTTCCTCCTTTTGTTGTAATCAGGATAACCCCATTTGCAGCCCGACTACCATAGATAGCTGCTGATGCAGCATCTTTCAATACAGAAACACTTTCAATATCCATGGGGTCGACATTATTCATATCCATTTGGATTCCATCAACCAAAACAAGTGGAGACTGCCCAGCATTTAAGGTTCCAACACCTCTAATTTTAATACTTGAGTTGTCTTCTCCTGCCATTCCTGAATTTTGGCTAACCATAATACCTGCACCTTTCCCTTGTAGGGCACTACTTGTATTTGTTACCGCCGAACTTTGCAAATCCTCTGTATCTATTTGTACAACAGAGCCTGTAAGGTTTACTTTTTTCTGAACTCCATATCCTACAGCAACTACTTCTTCAATTCCAATTGCATCGGCTGATAAGGTTGCATCAATAGTCGAATTCCCATTAACAGGAATCTCTAAAGTTTTCATGCCAATAAAGGAAAAAACGAGTGTCGCATCAGCAGGAACACCTTTTAATGAATAATTCCCATCAGTATCAGTTGTAATCCCAAGAGTAGTTCCCTTGATAATTACAGCTACACCCGGAAGTGGAAATCCGGTATCATCCGTTACTGTACCGTTTACATCTAGATCCTGTCCGGCAGGAATTACTCGTTCCTCTTGCCCGGCATACAAAACGTAGTTATTATTGAAAGTTCGGTAGGTTACATCCGTTCCTTCAAACAACGTTTTAAGCACATTTTCAACACTTGAAGAATTACATTCAATAGTTACCTGCCGATCAATATCGATTTGATTACTATTGAATAAGAAAGTAAATTTGCTTTCCTCCTCGATCTGTTTCAGTACATCCATTACCGAAACATCTTTTAAATTCAAGGTTAACTGGCTGGAATTCTGTGAAAACACCCCTGCAGAAACCTGGAAAAACATTACAAACAACAAGATACTTGTCAATTTCATAATTCTAAGAATTTTTTTAAAGCAAGGCGTACCTCTACCATTAAAAGCAGTTTCATTTTTTTTCATAAATTTGTTTACTTAATTATTTAAAATTATTACGGCTATGCCGTGATATCCGGAAGGGAGGTGTGGCTGCACTTCCCTTCTTTCGTTTTATTTAGAACTTATACGAACTTCTTCACCTTCAATTGAATAACGAAAATCTGCAGTCAAGCGCATCATCGTTAATAATTCCCTTAAACTTTCAGTTTTGATAGTCATTGTAAATCGAGCTGATTTCTCAAGTTTAGGATCCAACTCGATAGTTACACCATACCAACGTTCCATTCTCTTCACAATATCTTCGAACATCATATTCTCAAACTTAAGAATGTTGTTCTTCCATAATGAATACAACTCAGGATCAACTTCATTTAAACTAGCTTCACCACTATCAATATTATATAATACTTGTTCTCCGGGTTTAAGCTTGCTAATTATCTCATTATCTTTCCCAAGAAACCGGACTTTGCCTTCTTCAAGCGTAGTTTCAATAACACGCTCACTGGCATAGGCTTTCAAGTTGAATTTTGTTCCCAATACCAAAACCTTTTGCCCCGAATGGGTGGTAATCTCAAATGGATTTTTTCGATCATGCTTTACATCAAAATAAGCTTCACCGATAAGAGACACTTGTCTACTTTTAGCTGCATCATATTTTAACTGACTTCCAGAATTTAACCAAACAGTAGTTCCATCAGCAAGAATAACTTTTGACTTTTGCCCTTTAGGGGCTTCAAATTGCAACAAAGCAGAAACTGGGTTAGACTGACTTGCTGTAGGTTTATTTGTGAAAATATAAGCTGTTAAACTTATACTAATAAGAATTGCAACTGTAGCAGCTACTTTCCATAGATTATTTAGCCTAATCACTTTTCTATTTTCAACAACAGGCATTCCGTCTCTTAGCTTATTCCATGCTGAATCTACTCGAACAGTTTTTTGTAAACTGGTTATTTCTTCAGCTTGAAATGCATTATGGATTCTTTTAAACTCCTCTTGGTTAGCTTCAGACTCTTTAACCCATGCTAAAACCTCTGATTTGCCCCGATCATCTAATTCGTTGTTTAGAAATCCAGTAATTAAATTATTTATTCTTTCTCTTTCCATTTTTATGCTTTTCAAAATGCTAATACAGGCAACTTATATTTTACCCTGACAAAAATTCTATATTTTTTTTAAAAAAGGATTACTATCTACAACTATTACACTTTACAAGTCTGTAAACATTGAAGTTAAAGAGAATAATTAATTTTCGCCAGTATCGGAATGATTTACTTAGGTCAATGAAGTTTCATGGTAACTTTCAGGCTATAAAAAAAACAAGTGGAAAGGTCTCAGTTTACACATCTAAATTTTCATACTGGCTGAAATGTTGAGATATCTTTTTTAAAGAAAGAAGCCCTCGTGAATGAGCTTCGGTGTGGGGCACTTTGTATCGAATGAATCCAGTATTGAAGAACTAAACAGTTAAACTTGTCAATTCCTATTGAATAAAATGTTAAAAGTGAGCTTGCTCCTGCCTTTTTTAGGGTTGCTCTTGCCAAAAACATGTATGCTCAACATAAAAGTGAGGTCGCTCCAAGCTATTCCGAGGTTGCTCCGATCAATTATTATGTTGCTCAACATGAAAGTGGGGTCGCTCTTGCCAAAAACATGTATGCTCAGCATGTTCGATTATGAAATCCAATTTTGTTGCAGCTACAAGCGATTTCAGTCAATCTCAGCTCTTCGCTATTTGTCGAAACGAAAAAAATTTCAAAAAAAATCAAATTACGTATTGGAATTTATGATAATAAACTATAATTTTATTCCTGTTATAATCAAAGACCCTAAAATCATTAATAATGAACTACCCCGGGGCAGAGCCCACGAGGTATCAAAAAAGAGTCAGTTGACC
>CBDVCE010000035.1:0-50954 GCA_965372405.1 uncultured Sunxiuqinia sp. | reverse complement strand
AAGTAATAAGATTGTAAAAAAATCAAAGACTTTAATTCAGATTTTTATAAATGTTGTTATAAACAGTTAAAGTGAGCTTAACATGAGGCTTAAATCTATTCTAATTAATGCAATTATGATTTTTCTTTTTCCAGTTTTTTGTAATATTTGCATAGGCTGGTGATGCCACATTTTTCACATTTTGGTTTTCTTGCCATGCAAGTGTACCGACCATGCAGAATTAACCAATGATGCGCAAGCGGGATGATCTCTTCAGGGAAGTATTTAACCAGTTCTTTCTCGGTTTCGTATGGGGTTTTAGAATTATTTGTAAGTCCAATTCTGTTTGACACACGGAATACATGAGTATCAACTGCAAATGCAGGTTTTTCATAAACCACAGCAGCTATTACATTGGCTGTTTTTCTGCCAACACCCGGTAACTTCTGCAACTCATCAACATCATCAGGAACTATGCCTTTAAAATCATTCACCAACATTTTTGCCATTCCAACCAAATGTTTGGCTTTATTATTTGGGTAAGAACAGGAGCGAATGTATTCAAACACTTCAGCAGAATCAACTTCGGCCATTAACTCGGGTTTTGGAAAGCGCTTAAATAATTCTGGTGTAATTATATTTACGCGCTTATCAGTGCATTGTGCTGAGAGGATAACAGAAACAAGTAATTCATAAGGATTGGTATATTCTAACTCAGTTTCAGCAATGGGCATAGCTTGTTGAAAATGCTCAATTACCTTTTGATAGCGTTCTTTCTTTTGCATTTGGGAGTTTTTGTTTGAACGTAAAATTAAATTAAAACATGAAAAGGTGAAAGAATGTTGAGTCGAGAGTTACGAGTTTCATGTTTAGAGTTGCGGGTTACATGTTTCGTGTTACGAGGTAGGTATCGGATTATTAGTTTCACATGAAAAACTTTAGATGTCTTTTTTCCTGGTTTTAGCATCTTGAATCTAATTATCCAGCAATCTTAATATCTTATAATCTGAGTATCTGATAATCCATCTTTTTAAGCTATTTTTGCACAAAATATTTCGGATGATCCCATATTTACAGGCAGAGCAGTTAGGTAAACGATACGGAGAGCAGATGCTTTTCGAAGATGTTTCATTCACCATTTTTAAGGAGCAGAAAGTAGCATTAATTGCAAAGAATGGTGCCGGGAAAACCACGCTCATGGAAATCATTGCCGGTTATGAGACTGCTGACGAAGGTAAAATTACATATACCAATGATGTTAAAATTGGTTATTTGAGGCAATTGCCTGATTTAAATGAAAACCTGACCGTTTTGGAAGAGGCTTTGCGATCGGACAATCCTGCCATGGAGGTGATCCGTAGGTTTGAAGCTGCGGTAAAGCATAATGATCAAAAAGAACTGGAAGATCTTACCGTAAAAATGGATGAGTTGAATGCCTGGGATTTTGAGGTTCGTGTAAAACAAATACTTAGTCAGCTGAAAATTGAGGATTTTGATCAACCAGTTAGAGAGCTTTCAGGTGGACAGAAAAAGCGTTTGGCTCTTGCAAATGTACTGGTGAATGAACCCGATTTGATTTTGCTGGATGAGCCTACTAACCACTTGGATTTAGACATGATTGAGTGGTTAGAGAAATATCTTGAGAAAACGAATTGCACCTTATTTATGGTTACACACGATCGCTATTTTTTGGATCGTGTTTGTAATGAAATTATTGAGATTGACCAAAACAAAATATATACCTATCAAGGAAATTACAGTTATTTTTTAGAAAAGAGGCAGGAGCGCATTGAGCAGGAACAGGCAGCTACTGAAAAGGCTCAAAACCTTTTGAAAACAGAATTGGATTGGATGCGCCGCATGCCAAAAGCCAGAAGTCATAAAGCGAAATATCGTGTCGATCAATTTTATGAATTGAAAGATAAAGCATCGAATAGAAGGCAGGATGATAATTTGGAGTTGGATGTAGCAGCTTCCAGAATGGGTAAGAAAATTCTGGAACTGGATAATGTCTCAAAAGCTTATGATGAACTCAATCTGATTCATGACTTCAGCTATAAGTTTTCACGTTTTGAAAAAGTTGGAATTGTTGGTAAAAACGGAACTGGAAAATCAACATTTCTAAATATTATCACACAAAATATTACTGCCGATTCAGGAACAGTAGAGTGGGGGCAAACCATTAAATTGGGTTACTACAAACAGGAAGGCATTGTATTTAGACCTAAGGATAAGGTAATTGATGTGGTAAAAAATATTGCTGAGGTTATTGAATATGATGATGGGCGCAGGGTCACTGCCAGTCAGTTACTAATGAGGTTTTTATTTCCACCCGACACACAATACAATTTGGTTGAAAAGCTGAGTGGGGGAGAAAAAAGACGTTTGTATTTGTGTACAATCCTAATGGATAATCCAAATTTTCTGATTCTTGATGAGCCTACCAATGATTTGGATATTATGACTCTGAATGTTTTGGAAGATTATCTTGCCGGTTTTGGTGGGTGTGTGTTAATTGTATCTCACGACCGCTATTTTATGGATAAGATTGTTGATCACTTGTTTGTGTTTGATGGTAACGGAACAATTAAGGATTTTCCAGGTAACTATACCATATACCGTAATCAGGTGTTGAAACAAGAGAGCAAGAAAAAGATTGCAGCACCATCAAAACCAAAAAAGGTTCAGGAAAAACCAAAACAGGTTTCTCAAAAATTAAGCTTCAAAGAAAAGAGAGAGTTTGAGCAGTTAGAAGTGGATATCGAAAAGTTGGAAACTGAAAAGAAACAGTTGGAAGATGCTCTTAATTCTGGAGATCTTTCAAGCGAAGAGCTAGTAGAAAAGTCAAAACGTTTTTCGGAATTAACTGATGATTTGGATGAAAAAGAAATGCGCTGGTTGGAGTTGAGTGAGAAGAATGTGTGACTCGGTTTTCAACCAAGAATAAATTGGCGATTATAAATCGCCAGACTCGTTTTATAAATCACAATTCTGCATTTGAGTAGTAATCTCTTTTATTCCGTCAGTAATTGAGTTGCCAGATATGGTTGCACCACTTATTGCCTGTACATCTTTTCCATAATTCAGTATGCCACCGGCAAACCCTTTAAACTGTTGCAGCCATCTTTTGGAAGTAATTTGACCACCATGATTTGAAAAGTATCCGGTTACACGAATCCAGTCAACTTCTTTGTCTTCAGTAAAATATATGAGATAGTAGAATTTGTCGTGTCTGCCTTTTCCTTGTGCAGCAATAGCAAACCCAGATTCTTCTCCATCTTTTTTCACCCGAAAAACTTTTTGGATATATGCAGAAGTCAGGCATTCAGACTCAATATTTTGAAGTTTTAATGTGTTGCGGTCAATACCTAACTCGCGTGAAATAAGTTTAATTATTTTGTAGGAACCGGCATCAGAGCCGGTTCCATAACTAAATCTATTTCCTATAAACAGAAACGAGAATATAAATAATATGTGTAAAGATCTACGCATTAGAACCAGATTCCTACTCCCAGATTTAATTGCTTTTGGGTATCAGTCGCTTCGTTTCCGAACCACTGTAAATCTGCTTTTAATACAGCTCCAGAGGCTAGCCAGAGACCAATTCCTGTTGTAATTTCATTACGATCATAAGCTAGGTTTTCAGAAATATTCTCAACCTTTTTATGCGTGTTGTATTTTTCGTAACGAACGAAAGGAACAAGTTTTTGAGAACTATCACTTCCATTCAATAAATCATAACCAGCTTCAAGGTAAAAACCTGAAATTGCACTGCCTAAGTCTTTTCCTGTAAATTCGTTGTATTGGTCGGTGTTATTGATTGAAGCGTAGTTAAACTGTCCACGGAATTGCCATCCGCTAATGTTGTAACGAGCATCTAGTCCAACCATATTTATGCCAACTACAGAAGAATCGGCTAATGTTTCCTGGTTTGTAGCAGCTCCATCATATAAAGTAGATTGTGTCTTTCCGAAGTAGCCACTTAAACCCAAGTTTAGACCTGGAATGCCATAATATTCAATTTTAGTAGCCAAATTAGGATGTGAGAAAACTGACTCAGCACCTTTTTGACGACCTTTTCTGAAAGCATCAGTACCTCTTAAAATACCTCCACCATCATAGCTTTTAAATCCATTTACTACGTATGCTTGATACTTAATATCTAAATCCTGAACACGTCCTACAAACCCTGCACCAATTTCACGCCAGGTTGTGGGTACAATTTTGCTATCGAGGTTCGTGCGCTCAACTCCATTAAAAGTTGCTGGCTCGTGATATTCATTCTGAATACCCATTGGAATAAGCAGAAGACCACCTCTGAAATTTAGCCAGTTATTGATCTGATATTGTAAGAAAGCTTGTTCTACGTAAACTTCTTTAACGTGTTCGAACTCAACTTCAGTAACAAATTTAGTTCGTTCATTAAAGTTATATGCAAATAGAAGCACCAATCGATGAACGTCCATTTTTCCATTACTTTTTGTATCAGAAGAAATGGGTTGGTTGTAGTCAATTTGTGCATAACCACCGATGCTCAACTTCTCCTCTGATGCTAAAAGTCTATCAGCTGTGTTTTGTGCTTTTGTGCTAAAACTGATAAAGAGTAGCATTACTCCTAAAAATAAAATCCTTTTCATATCGGTTATTCTTATTAAGATTGAATTAAAATATAAGTGCAAAAATATATATTTTATGACATCAACTTGTAACAAATGAAACATTTCGATGATTCTAAATATGTTATTGTTATAATGACAAGTAAATGAGGTGATTGTGACTTTTCGTTCTTTGTAGTTTAGAACTTATAATTGTTTAATTCGAAGGATTCTTGAGGTGTTTTTGGTGATTTTGAAGCGATTATCAATACGTTTTCCAATAATCCAAGCCACTTTGTTAGAGCTATAAAGTATCCAGGTATTTTCTTTTTGAGGGAGCGAAAACTTCTCGTCAATGAAAAAATCACTTAGCTTTTTAAAACCTTCCATTCCGAGTGGTTGGAAGTATTCTCCTTGTTCCCACTTTTTTAGAATGAGTGGAAATTCAAGCTTGTCAAAATCCAGATCGGCAATTGTTGGTGATTTTGAAAATTGAAAGTTGCTTGTTTTTTCTATTTGTTGAAAGTCAAGCTCAATGGGATCAATTATTGAAATGCAATCGGAATCGATATAAAAACGGTGATCAACAGTTTCTTCCAACTTATTAATAAGAAGGTAATCACGGTCTTTTACTAATCTGTGAGTAGACGTAAAAAATGATTTGCCAGAAACAGCATTAATAGATTGAATAATTTCATCAACCTGATCAATGTTGAATCCAAGTGGATGTAAAATTTCAAAAAGAATAGATTCTTTTGATTCCGTTTTTATTAGTTCACCAATTTTAATTTTAATGAAATCACCGTCATTTTCAATCAGTCGGTTTTCCTCTTCTTCAACTTTGTGTTGATAGATTTTTTCAGTTTCACGTAGAATCGCAGCCGTTCGATTCATATTTTTTCGAAAAGCCGGATTAATCTCCTCAAACATTGGAATAAGTTTGTGTCGAATAATATTTCGTTGGTAAACCAATTCATCATTGCTAGAATCTTCCTGAAAGGGAATTTTATTGGCAGCTGCATGATTGATTATCTGTAAACGATTTGCAAAAAGTAAAGGACGAATAACTTTGCCCATTTTGGGTTGAATTCCTGACAAACCGCGAATTCCTGTTCCCCTACTTAAATTGATAAGCATGGTTTCTACTAAATCATCCTGGTGATGTGCAGTTGCCAGATAATCAAATTGCAGTTTTTCCAATAGATCTTCAAACCACGAATAACGCAATTCACGAGCAGCCATTTCAATAGAAATTCCTTTAGTGATTGCATATTCCCTCGTTTCAAAAGTTTTCACGTAGATTTCAATTCCTTGTTCGGAACAAAAATCTCTCAGGAAAATCTCATCAGAATCAGATTCTGAACCACGAAGTTTGAAGTTGCAATGTGCAACAACAAATTCAATTTCCAGTTGCTGAAAAAGGTGGAGCATAACCATAGAATCTACTCCGCCACTTACAGCAAGCACCAGTTTTTCGCTAGTTGAAAAAAGCTTTTCTTTTTCTATATATTTCTCAAAATCAGGAAACATCTCCTAAAGTTACGACCTTTTCTGCAATGCGAATGATTACTTCAACTGCTTTAACCATTGATTTTTTAGGAACATATTCATAAGGCCCGTGAAAATTATGACCACCTGCAAAGATATTGGGGCAGGGAAGTCCCATATATGAGAGTCTGGCTCCATCTGTTCCTCCTCTAATTGCTTTAATTTTAGGCGTAACTCCAACCTCTTGCATGGCTTTTTCTGCTAGATCAACTATATATTTCACAGGCTCTACTTTTTCGCGCATGTTGTAGTACTGGTCTTTCATTTCCAGCTTAATCGTATTTGCTTCATATTGCAAATCCAATGTCTTGCATGATTGTTTGATTAGTTCTTTCCGATGCTCAAATTTTTCACGATCATGATCACGGATGATAAAAGCTAATTTGGTTTCTTCAACACTTCCATTAAATGAAACACAGTGAAAATATCCTTCGTATTTTTCAGTATGCTCAGGACGTTGCTCGGCTGGAAGCATATCTAGCAGCTTATTACCAACCACAATTGCGTTAACCATTTTATTTTTTGCAGCACCAGGATGAACACTTCTGCCTTTAATGGTAATGATTGCCATTGCTGCATTAAAATTTTCGTATTCTAACTCTCCAATTTCGCCTCCATCAAGTGTGTACGCGAACTTTGCTCCAAATCTCTCTACATCGAAATGATCTGCTCCTTTGCCTATTTCTTCATCTGGAGTAAAACAAATCCTGATTTTTCCATGCCTGATCTCAGGATGCTCTACCATGTATTGCATGGCGGTCATAATTTCGGCAACACCAGCTTTATCATCTGCACCAAGCAAAGTACTGCCATTGGTGGTAATAATTTCCTGTCCGGTATAATTTAGAATCTCTGGAAATTGAACTGGATCAATCGAAACTTCTTCATTTAGTTTGATTGTTCCTCCATCATATTTGCGAATCTGTGGATTCACATTTTCTCCTGAAAAATCGGGGCTTGTATCCATGTGTGCAACAAAACCGATAGTTGGGCATTCAATATCAGAATTAGCAGGAAGTGTGGCCGTTACATAACCATGTTTGTCTTTTTCAACTTCCAGCATGCCAATATCTTTTAGCTCAATTACAAGTAAATCTGCAAAATTGAGTTGCCTTTCAGTACTAGGAAATGTCTTACTTCTTGGATCTGAAGTAGTTTGTATCTTTGCGTATCGAATAAAACGATCAATAACTCTTTCCATAATTTAAATATCATCTGAATTAAACTTGAATCCAACGCGCTTGCCTGTTTTTATTTTTGAATGATTGATCTCTACTTTCATTTGCTCTACAGATGCAATTTTAACTTCATCGTAAGGCGGAACCAGCAAATCAAACTCGATGGCATAACGTATGGATGTATCAAGAATTTCTTTTAAAACTTCTTTTGAAATAATGTCTTTTTCTAAATCTTTAACCAAATCACTTGATTGACGTTTACCTTCAACAAAGAAATGGTTCTCTTGGTTGATGAAAATTCGGGCAATTAGATAGCCAACATCTTGCAATCTGCTGTATTTGAATGAGTCAGATAGAAAATTATAAATTTGAATAATGCCACAATATGAATTTAAAGTATTTCCTTTAATATATTCAGTTTCCCATATTGGATGTTCACGGTTGAATACAAAAACATTGGAGTGCATACTAAAAACCAACATATCTGCCGCCAACCTGAATTCAGCTTCAAAAGGCCCCTTTTCATGAAAACTAGGCATGCTTTTTTCAGGTATTTTATCTTTTAGCTGTTCTCTGTACTGATCTACTAAGTCCTTAAGAACTTCCTTCAGCATGTTAAAAGCATTCAGTGTGTTTTTATAAACAGCCTGTTTAGCATTTGATTTAACTACGATAGATTCAAGTCCATTTGGTTTTTTAGTCATTGTTGATTGAATAAAGATTTCCATAAAAATAAGAAAAGCAGCCAAAATTGACTGCTTTCAATATATCTAAACTTAAATGTTAGTAGGCATATGCAAATAAAACACGTTGTGATGAAGGTTTGCCAGAATATATACACTTGCCTTCTTCTTTTTCTCCATCAAAAGGAATACAACGGATTGTTGCTTTGGTTTCTTCTTTAATTTTTTGCTCAGTCTCAGGAGTTCCATCCCAGTGGGCAAGTGCGTAACCACCTTTGTTGTCTAGTACATCTTTCAATTCGTCAAATGTATCTACTTTGGTGGTATGCTCAGTTCTGTAATCAAACGCCTTTTGGTAAATATTTTGCTGAATCTCTTCCAGTAGGTCACTGATGTATTGATCAACATTGTCCATTGAAACTACATTCTTTTCCAATGTGTCACGACGTGCAATTTCAACAGTCCCATTTTCCAAATCACGTGGTCCCATTGCAATACGAACAGGTACGCCTTTCAGTTCATATTCCGCAAATTTCCATCCTGGCTTTTTCGTGTCTAGTTTATCAACTTTTACTGAAATACCACGAGCTTTCAATTTTGCTGAAATTTCATCTGCTTTTTCAGAAATTGCTTTTAACTGATCGTCATTCCTGAAAATTGGAACAATAACAACTTGGAATGGAGCTAGTTTTGGAGGCAATACCAATCCATTATCATCTGAGTGTGCCATAATCAAAGCTCCCATCAATCGGGTTGAAACTCCCCAGCTGCTTGCCCAAACGTATTCGTCTTTTCCTTCTTTATTCGCAAATTTCACATCAAATGCTTTGGCGAAGTTTTGTCCAAGGAAGTGAGATGTTCCGGATTGCAATGCTTTTCCATCTTGCATTAATGCTTCAATGGTATAAGTTTCTAACGCACCGGCAAATCGTTCATTTTCTGATTTAGCACCTTTAATTACAGGCAGTGCCATAAATTGTTCAGCAAAATCAGCATAAACGTTAACCATCAGTTCGGTTTCATCCAAAGCTTCCTGTTTTGTAGCGTGAGCAGTGTGTCCTTCTTGCCACAAAAATTCGGTAGTACGTAAGAACAAACGTGTTCGCATTTCCCAACGAACAACATTGGCCCATTGGTTACATAAAATTGGAAGGTCACGGTATGACTGAATCCAATTTTTATAGGTATGCCAAATAATTGTTTCGGAAGTCGGACGTACTATTAATTCTTCTTCAAGTTTTGCATCAGGGTCTACAATAACACCTTTTCCATCCGGGTCATTTTTTAATCGATAATGTGTGACTACGGCACATTCTTTCGCAAAACCTTCAACATGTGCGGCTTCTTTACTGAAAAACGATTTTGGGATAAAAAGTGGGAAATATGCGTTTACATGACCTGTTTCCTTAAACATGCGATCCAATTCGGCCTGCATTTTCTCCCAAATTGCATAGCCATAAGGCTTAATTACCATGCATCCCCTCACTGCAGAATTCTCTGCAAGGTCGGCTTTTACAACCAGTTCATTATACCATTGTGAATAATTTTCACTTCTGGAGGTTAATTTTTTAGCCATATCTTTTGATTTGGTATGGTATTTGTTTCTTTTGTATTTGAAAAATTGAGGTACAAAGTAAATAAATTTATTCATAAAAGATACAGGAGGTTTAGTTATGAAAACAAAAGTTACCATACTTGCAGCAATCATCCTTACAATGGGTGCCTGCACTACCGGGACTTACGTAACCGACAGGTACAGTGATATATATTACGCACCTGGCGATGTTCCGCCTCCAGTTGTTGTTGCAGAAGCAGCTGAAGAACCCGTGAGAGAGAACTCAAAGTCCATAATTATTCAGGAAGTTGAAGATAATGAGGATGGTTCTAAAACCTTGAAGAACTATGTTTTTCAAGATGCCGATGAATACGTTGATAATCAGGTTTACGACATGGAAAATATGGAGCTGATTGAATCTGATACAACTATTTATGAAAATGATGGTGACATTGATTATGTCGTCAATAACTATTACGATGCTGATGAGCTTGATTATACATACCGTATAAGAAGATTTCATCGTCCATATTTCTACGATACATTCTACTATGACAATATGTACTATGACTCATGGTATTCACCTTATTACTCACACTATAATTATCACAGCCCTTGGGGTTATAATAGCTGGCATCGTCCTTATTATAGCTGGAGTTATGGTTGGAATAGTCCGTATTATTATGGTGGCTATTGGGGGTCTTATTATTCTGGCTACAATAGTTTCCACAGTCCTTATTACTATGGTGGCGGACACTCCTATGGAAGCCATTACAGCAATAGAGATGATATACGATATGGAAGAAGGACTTCTCCAAATTATTATTACAATAACAGGACAACTCAGAATGCAGCTGCTTTTTCAGGAACTTCAAGAACTGTTTCAAACAGAACTGCAGTAAATAATGTTGTAAGCGGAAGACGTACCACAGCAAATGGTACAAACCTTAAAAGTACCAGCATATCAAACAGAACTGTTTCACGTAGAGCTACTGTTTCACCAGATAAGAATACGAATGTTCAAAGAACAGCTACCAGAAGAACAACTGGTACTACAAGAACCAGCGCCGGTACAATAATGAATAAGCGCAGAACAGCTAGTTATGCTCCTAATGTAAGTACTGCAGGAAGAAGGAGTATTTCAGGTACAAGTTCAACAACAAGAACAAGAGCTACTGGAAATGTATCGAATTCTAATGGCAGAAGTTATTCTACGAAGTCTATTTCAACTCAAAGAAAACAATATACACCAAGCTATAGTAAACCGCGTACTGTAACACGTTCGAATTACAATAGTAGTAATTATAGTAAGCCGAGGAGTTCATCTTCATACAGCAAGCCAAGTACAACGAGTAGAAAAAGTACACCTACAAAATCAAGCAGCTCAAGCTACAAGAAAACTTATAAATCAGGTTCTTCATATAGCAAAGGCTCTAGTAGTAGTCGTTCGTCTAAAAGCTCAAGCTACCGTTCTTCTTCACCAAGTAGAAGTAGTAGCAGCTATAGTTCACCAAGTCGCAGTTCAAGTAGCCGTAGCAGCTATTCTAGCGGAAGCTCAGGTAGTAGCAGAAGTTCTTCAAGTGGAAGCTCAGGCAGTTCCAGAAGTTCTTCAAGTAGTTCATCAAGCAGGAGCCGTCGTTAAAGGAAAGAACGAGTGTCGATTTATGATTCTTAATAACTTAATTCATTCAGCCATGAAAAGGATACACTATATTATTATTTTATTATTTCTGAGCTCAACCGCCTTCGGACAGACTTTCGCTGATGCTCTGACATTATCAAATACACAAATTCATGGAACTGCAAGGTCTGCAGCAATGGGGAATGCCATTGGAGCTTTAGGTGGAGATTTTACTTCTCTATCAATTAATCCAGCGGGGATTGGTTTTTATCAGACCAGTGAATTTACTTTTACTCCTTCATTTTCATTCAATGAATCTGAAATTCAGCTTGGAGGACAAAAATTCTCAGATAATGAATTTAAATTCAATCTAGATCAGGTAGGTTATGTTGGTTCAATGAAATTGACAAATAGTTCTTCAAGTATTGTTAGCTTTAATTTTGGAGTGGGTTTTAATAAGCTTGCTGATTTTAATAGCTCAGCAATGGGGATGTTTGATCAATCTTCTGTTTCCTTTTTAGATGGAATTGTTGATTATGCAAATACTGAGGCACTATCAAATGAATATTTAGAAAGACAAATTGGAAGTATTGAATATAGAGATTGGCAACCGAAATTGGCTTGGGAAACATATTTAATGGATCGTGCAACTGATATTGCTGGCAATGAAATTGATGGTGAATATGTAAGTATTCTATTTGATGGAGAAACTGTTGATCAACGTAAATCCTGGGTAACAACAGGTAGCATTACTGAATATGTTTTGTCTGCAGGTTTGAATTTCAATCATAAATTATATTTAGGAGCGACTGTTGGTATTCATGACGTATACTATAAAAAGAGTCAATTGTATTCCGAACAGCTAGGGGATGATTCTTTTTCATACAGAGATCGATATTTACTTACAGGAAATGGTTTCAATTTGAAGTTGGGTGCCATATATAAGCCATCATCTTCAGTCCGATTAGGTTTTGCATTTCATACACCAACATATTATCAATTGGATGAAGAAAATAATTTGATTATGTCTTCACAATTGGCTGATTCGTACATGTATGAAGGAACAAATGTTTTTGGCTATGATTTCCGCACTCCAATGAAAGCTGTTTTTAGTGGAGCTTTCGTAATTAATAAGGTAGCAATTATTAGTTTTGATGCTGAATATCTTGATTATGCATCCATGCGGTACAGTGATGGAATTGGCGGAGATGACATGGATGATATCAATATCGACATTGATCGTTCTTACGAGCAAGTATTTAATTTTAGAGTTGGAGGAGAGTTAAGAGTAACTGATCAGATTAGCGTTCAGGCTGGTTATGAATATTATGGTGAGCCATTTAAAAGCAATGTTTCAATCGCGGATGTTGGAAGTTTAAAGAATGAATTAAGTTCAGTTTCTTTTGGTGCTGGTTATTCATATAAAAACTTTTTTATTGATGCCGCTTTCAAACAGTATACGAAAAACACCAACATATTTGATCAGCAACCGAACTTTTCAAATCTTGCTTTAGACTCATATAATCGAAAATTAATGATGACATTTGGTTTCAGATTTTAATCAAAATTTTAGATATCAAAGCACTGGTCAGTAAAATCAGTGCTTTGATGTTTGTTACCCTCATTTTAAAGAATGTTTTCAACAATGTTGTATAAGATGTTCATAAAAATTTAATCTGAAACTGTTTTATTCCAAATCAAATTGACGTAAATTAGTTTACAAGTTACAATCTACAAGATGGAAAATTATAAGAAAATAAGTTATCTTGAATCATTGCGCATATTCAGGCAGGCTGACCAGTTGGACAGGCGTTTGCGGATTGGTGATTTAAAGACTTCTAAGTGGTTGCAACGAGAGAATATTAATCTGGACAACATAAAAGAAATATCCAAGAACTACCCTGATCTTCGGATTTTCATTATTGGAGAAGGTCAAAACGAAGGATTTTATATTTATTCTCAACAAATGGAAACTTGTTTTAAATTCCAATATGGGTATTCCACAATCAATCAAACAATTCCCAAACAAGCTATTTCTTAAATGAGTATTTCTGATGACCCACTAGCTCAGGGTGTTTACAATTATCATTTTTACAAAAAGAATATTCCAATCAAAATTCATTCACAGGATTTTGATGTGGACGAAGTGCTTCCATCGTATTTCTTTCGTTCAGAGAAGGAGATGCCAACTCTTGAGCGAAAAGCGCTTGAGTTGTGTCATGGAAAAGTACTTGATGTTGGTGCCTGTGCTGGTTGCCATTCACTTCCGCTCTTAAATAGAAATTGTAATGTTACTGCACTTGAGAAATCACCACTTTGTATTGAAATATTGAAAGATCGTGGAATTGGGAATGTCATTCAACAAGATATTTTTGAATACGTTAATGAAAAGTTTGATACAATTTTGCTCCTAATGAATGGTGCTGGAATTGCAGGATCATTAAAAGGACTTGATCGTTTTCTTATTAAATTGAAAGATCTGCTGCTATCTGGAGGACAAATTCTGATAGACTCTTCTGATTTAATATATTTGTATACAGATGATGATGGATCGGCCATGATTGATATCAATGCTGAACATTATTATGGCGAGTTAGTTTATCAAACTGAATATAAAAATCAAAAGGGGAAAGAGTTTCCATGGTTATATGTTGATCAGAATTTACTTGCCTTAAAAGCAGATCAAAATGGATTGCTTGTTGATCAGGTTTATCAAGGAGAACATCATGATTATCTGGCTCGGCTGATTTCAAAATAAGAGATTATGAATTCAAACAATTTTCGCTCCCTCATTCAATCAGAAATTCAAATTCTAAAAAGTAACCAGTGTGTATCAACAGATTGGAATAATATACTTGTTAAAGATGGCTTTATTGCTGATAATGTTAGAAGTACAAGGTTTACAGGGAAAGTAGTAATCGGAAGACTTGATGGGAAAATAGAGTTTGCTGGTGGTGTTGAGAAAGAATGTGGAATTTATGATGCACATATTCATAATTGTACAATTGGAGATCATGTTTTTATTAATCATGTAAAGAATCATATAGCCAATTATGAAATTGGAGATCATGTTATTATCGATAATATTGACTTATGTGTGGTTGATGCTGAAACCTCTTTTGGAAATGGTATTGAGGTTGAGGTTTTGGATGAGACCGGTGGCCGGAAAGTAACAATCTATAATGAACTGTCAGCACACCTTGCATACATACAGGCTTTTTACAAGTACCGAATTGAAACAGTTAAGCAAATTGAAAAGCTGATAGAGGATTATGCATCTAATATTCGGTCATCAATTGGTAAAATTGGAAACTATTCTCGGATTTCAAATTGCAAGGAAATCAAAAATATGCAAATTGGTGAATGTGCTGAAGTGCATGGTGCCAGTAAGTTAAAGAATGGATCACTAAATAGTAAAAAAGAAGCTCCGATAATTATTGGTCACGATGTAATTGGAGAAAATTTTATTGTATCTAGTGGTTCTGAGATTTCTGGTGGAGCTATTGTTGAGAACTGTTTTGTTGGGCAAGGCTGTATTCTAAGTTCACAGTATTCAGCTCAAAATTCATTGTTTTTTGCCAATTGTCAAGGCTTTCATGGCGAGGCTTGTGCTCTGTTTGCCGGGCCATATACGGTTACACACCATAAGTCAACTTTGCTAATTGCTGGAATGTTTTCTTTTTGTAATGCAGGAAGTGGATCCAACCAAAGTAATCACATGTATAAGCTTGGCCCAATTCATCATGGGATTGCAGAAAGAGGAACAAAAACTACCAGTGATTCTTATATTTTATGGCCTGCAAAAATTGGGGCTTTCACGCTGGTAATGGGACGTCATTATAAGAATTCGGATACTTCAGATATGCCATTTTCATACTTGATTGAAAACAATGATGAAAGCTGGTTGGCTCCGGGAGTTAATCTGAAGAGTGTTGGTACAATTCGTGATGTTTTAAAGTGGCCTCGACGAGATAAGCGAACTGATCCGCACAAAATTGACTGCATCAACTTTAACCTATTGAGTCCGTTTACGATTCAGAAAATGGCAAATGGGATTAAGGTGCTTGAAATGATTTCAGACATATCCGGCGAAACCACAGAAGTATTTGCGTACAACAATACCAAGATTAAGCGTGAATCCCATAAACGAGGGTTGAAGTTATACCATATGGCTATTATGAAGTTTATAGGGAACTCAATTATCACACGCCTAAATTTATGCGATCTGGATACAATTGATCAAGTTCATAAATGTCTTTCTCCAGGTTCTGATATTGGGAAAGGAAACTGGATTGATCTTTCAGGACTAATTGCACCAAAAAATCAGATATCAGCCTTGTTATCTGATATTGAATCTGGTTCAATTAATAGTTTGCAGGAAGTTGAAAATATTTTCCGTTCGCTTCATGATAATTACTATGATTATGAATGGAACTGGACTTTTGACTTCATTAAAGAGTACTTGAAAAAACCGGTAACCAAAATGTCTGTTGAAGAACTGGTTTCTATTATTGAAGAGTGGCAAGATAGCGTTGTTGGTATTGATAAGATGTTGTATCAGGATGCCAAAAAGGAATTCCGTTTGGAATCGATGACAGGTTTTGGTATTGATGGTGATAAAATGGTTAAACAACAGGATTTTGATATTGTACGTGGAAAGTTTGATGAGAACACTTTTGTAATAGAAATTCTTGATCATATAAAGCGAAAAACAACATTAGGGGAGCGGGTTGTAAAACAGCTAAATGCAGTAAGGTAAATGCTTAGTCGTTTCTTAATGCTTCGTTTAAGTCAGATCGCATCGAAAGTTTTCCTGCTATATAAATCCATAGAGAAGCACTTGAGAACACGATTAAAATCAAGTAAACTGCCCAATAAATTAATCCTTGATAGAGATTTGAAGACAAACTTGGGATAGCCGAAATAACGGCAGGAATAGATCCAATTAGTATTGCAGAAATAGTCATCAATAAATGCTCTGCAAATATTATTCGGAATAAACGCTTTTTAGGATAGCCACTTGCTCTTAAAATTGCAAGTTCTGAACGTTGTTCCATTAAACTTCGGTAGATCACAATTCCCAAACCAATTGTTCCAATCAATAGCCCTAATGCACCCAGTTGCAAATAGATGTTGAGGTAAGTATTTTCAATCTGGTAGAACTTCATTAAACGATCTTTGGCTGGTTCAATTTCTAATCCATAATTTCTCATTGATGACTGAAGTACCTTTTCATTGTCTTTACCCGAAATTAGAAAAACCTGTGAACCACTAACTGATGGAAAGTGGTTGATGAAATTTTCCTCAGAAATAATAACATTTCCCTGGAATACTGAATTAGCAAGACCTCCAATAAGTTTCAATACGACTTGATCTCCCATTTCATTTTTGTAAATGAGAGTATCGCCAACTGATTTTCCAAGTCCCCATTTAATAACTGTTTGGTCAGCAATAGCAGGTATTGTACCATCATCAAGTGTTTCATTTAGAGAAAGCCAGAGATGATTTGAATTTAATTCAGTTGTGTGAGTAGCAAAAGTAAAAGCTTGTCTTCTATCAAAATCAGCTGGATCAAATCCAAGTAGACGAGGGCGACTTACCCTGTTTAAGTTGAGACAACTTGCATCATCTCCAGACAATGTTCTAAACTGAATAAATTCAAACTTTTTATCTTCCAATCCAAATTCAAATTGACCTTCTTCAGAGTTTAAATCAACTAGCACAGGCAGGCTAGTTTCTGCAAAGTAATCATATCCACCAGTACCTGAGGATGCCTGATCAGCATTCTTAGAGAGGTCTTTCCTATTTAATCCTGTTGAAAGCACCAGAAAGATTCCGATTGATAAAAAGCTGATAAGCAAAATTGCTTTTTTACGATTATAATAAAGCCGGTTGAAAATAAATCTGCTTAATGAGTTTAACTTGTTTTGAGAATTACTTTTTGAGATAAAAATTGAATTTAGGAGCAGTATAAAAGCGGGTAATAGTCCAAAGCCAGCTATAAAAAATAGCTTCGGATCAACTTCCGAATTTTTGGAAAGAAGTGGAATTAAGATCGAAATTGACCCGATGAGTAAAACTAAACCGGGAATTAAATTGAAAAGTAATCGTTTTCTTGTGACTACTTTTTGTTGTTTTTCAATACGCTTAGTGAATTTTCTTAGTACTAACCATATCGTAATTAGTGATAAAATTGAAATTGTTAAAAGCGCGTTTGTAATTGCGGCCAAAGTAATATGAGTCTCAACCATTGATGTTTGGACGATTTCAAACCAGATGGTATTGATCGCTTTTAAAATCAAACTATTGTATGCTAGTCCTATTGGTATGCCAATCAGTACTCCAAAAAAAATGAGAAAAGCCGATTCAGAAAGAATAAGTTTTCGAATCTTTTTAGTAGGAAAACCAATGGCTTGTAGAGTGGTGACTTCTGTTTTGCGATAATTTAGATAGAGCTTAAACATTAGATAAGCTAGAAGTAGTGCGGCAAACAATACAAAAAAGCTGAGCCCGATAAATAGTTCGCCAAAATCAACACCTCCGTTTGCAGCTTTAAGACCGTCTTTTTTTGCAGCTGTTATTTGAAATCCAACAGTAGTTGGGGAAAGTCCAGCTAACAATTTCTTTTCAATTGTAGAGGTTTCAAGTGTGTTAAAACGAATAGCAGTTGATCCGCCAAAACGATTTTGCCACAGTTTCTTCGCAGTTTCAAGATTTATAAAAGCTTTGGGAGTGCCTTTGTAGTTATTCCAGTAATCTTCATCTTTTTGCCGAATTGAAGCCAAATTTACGGGAACACCTGTTTCCCAATCTCGGCAATGTCCAGCATCAGACATGCCTGGAATCTCAGGCATTAATAGAGGATCATTCCATTTTCCTTCAATTTCCACAATGTCTTTAACGATGAATTGGTTGCTTTTCTCTTCTAATTGACGAAGTGGACCAACAATAAAATAGTCAAGCAAAATGCTGTCGCCAACTTGAGCATTTAAATCATCAGCCATCCATTGATTAATGACTAGTTCATTTTCATTTATATCAAAATCTTCATTGGAAATACCTGAGACAAATGAATAAGGGGTTGTATTTTCTTTGTTCTCAAATTGATTCACAAAGTAGGTAAGAACAGGATAACTGCCCGTTAATTCATTCTTAGCAAACTGTTCAATTTCAGGTTCAATGAAAACTCGATCTGATATAATTTCAGAAAATACAAGTACTTCATCTTTTCTAATTTTCAGGTTGATGTCTTCCAATTTCCAACTATTCTGGAGGTGCTTGAGAATTTGATTTTCATTAGATTTTTCAGAGCTGATAAGGATTAAATTGGCTTTGTTATTTAATTCCAATTGTTTATTCATCCATTCTTTAGAAAGAAAAATATTTTTAGGTGATGATTGAATATTTTGTAAATTAAAATTCCCTGTTTGCTCAACATTGGCAATAGCTTTAATTTTCACTCTGAACGAAATGCTGTTTTCTTCAGCCGAAACAAAAGGTGTATTTGATGGAAAAGTACTCAGCTTATTTACTCGTATTAAAAGTTCCTGACCAATTTTTACTCCTAAAATAGTTGCTAATTGTTCGTTGATGACTGCTTCGTTTTCTTGGAGGAAATAGAGACTGTCTGTTTTTGCAAAATCATTAAATGTTTGATCAACTCCCCAAACCTGAAGTTGGTTTGCCCGAGCTTCACCGCCATTTAAGATGGCCATTCCATTTGCTCGCAAAATTGAACTTGTTTGCAGGCCTTTATTATTCAGATCATCGGATAATTTTGCTCTAAAAAGTCGTTCACCTGAAGTAATAACAAAATCGGTTTTGCCCAGACGGTCAAGGGTGATCTTCTGTAAGTTGTGTTGTACGGAGTCTCCAATAACAAAAGCCCCCAGAAGAATGGCAGTACTGAGAGCAACGCCCAAAATGACCGCCAAATTTAGTCTAAAGTAGTGTTTGAAAGATTGTATGGTATAGCGGAGAAGGTTCATTTAGCTTCAATCAATTTTCCGTTACTGAGTTGGTAAACTTTGTCCATCTTTTTTGCCAACGACATGGAGTGGGTCACCACAATCATTGCCGTATTTTTTGTTTCGTTTAGTTGAAGAATAAGCTCTGTAAGCTGATTGGATGTTTTCTGATCCAAAGCACCAGTTGGTTCATCGGCAAGCAATAAGTTCGGCTGGTTGATTAACGCACGCGCAACTGCAGCTCGTTGACATTCACCACCAGATAGCTGACTCGGCTTTTGATGTTTAACTTCTTCAAGACCTAGTGATTGAATTAATTGATCAGCAAAAGCCAATTGTCCTTTTTTAATTTTTGATTGCTGAGCCAAAATCGGAACAAGTATATTTTCGACTAAACTGAGTTGAGGAAGTAGATGATGAAGCTGAAAAATAAAACCGATGGATTTATTGCGAAATGCAGCCAGCTCTTTGTCATTTTGTTTAAAAACGGGCTCATCATTTAAATGAATCTCTCCAGAATCAGGTCGATCTAAAGTTCCGATTAAATTCAGCAAAGTTGTCTTGCCTGAACCAGATGGACCAAGAATAGCTACTTTTTCCCCAGCATTAAGTTCTAAATTCAGTTCATCCAGAATAATCCGTTTTGTACCTGAACCAGAAATGAAAGTTTTACTGATATCTTTTACTTTCAACATGATTATTTATTTTGAGAGATGGCGTGATAAATCTCTACTAACTTTTCTGCCTGCGTATTAACATCGAAATGTTTTTTTACTCCATCTAAACCTTTTACACTGTATTCTTTCAGTTTTTCCTTGTCTAAAATAATGCTTTTTAGTGTATTTGATAATTCCTTGGGAGAGTTTGGGGAATAAGTAATTCCTCCCTCCGAATGCCCAACTACTTCAGGGAAAGCTCCTAGTGCAGGCTGTACCAAAGGAATTCCAGAGGCCAGGGCTTCCAATTGATACAAACCAAAAGCCTCGCCATTTAAAACAGGAACTGAAACAAGTGAAACAGAATCAAAGAAATTCTGGCGTTCCTCACCTTCAAATTCCTCTACCCAAAAAACATCATCTTCAAGTTGAGCTTTGGCTAACTTCTCTTTTTGGTTTTTAATGAATGTCGTATCATCGTTTGTTTTTCCACCAGTAATTTTCAATTTAACTTTATTGAATTTTTCATCTTTTTTGAGAATAATGAAAGCATCAATCAAAACTTCAAGTCCATTTTCTTCGCACATTCTAGAAATGAATCCAATTACTGGTTCTTTTTCATCCAGCGGAACAACTGAATAATCAGCAGCATCTACTCCAATATAATTTTTGAAAAGTTTACCATCCTCAATTTGTAGCCGATCTTTCATCGCATCAGCGTAATAATCACTAACTGCTATAAACCCATCAATTTCTTTTCCTCGTTTGGTCATCAACTCCCAGGATTCTTCACGGAATTTATCAGACATCACATCTACCCATACATCTTCATCCTGAAGCGAACAAACTACGGGGATATCCATTTCTTGTTTAATTCTTCGGGCAAGTCCAAGCAATAATGCATTCGACAAGTGAACCAGATCAGGTTTGGCTTCATTTTTCAGCCAGCTTACCATTCGTTCCAATTCCTGTTTTTGCAAACCTTCTTCACCCAAAAGCATGGATACCGTCATTTCTTCCAAGCCTTTTGCACGCGTTGATCCTGCATTTTGAGCAGCCATGTGCAGCACTTTCTTTGAGTCCAGAAAATTGTCAACAAAAGCTGGCATATGCCGAAAAATTGGGAAACGCTGTTTCAGATAAGTATTGACCGCACCATAGAAAACAGGGACGTGGTTCAGGTCGTGTGCGTCATCAAAAATAGGCAGATACATAGGAACTTTTATTACCTCTTGTCCTAATTTCTGAAGGGCTTTCATGTACTTGCTATCACGCAAACAATTGCCGCAGTAAAAACTTCCTCCCGAACCGGGTATAATGTGTGCTATTTTCATATTAAATTCCAAGTTTCAATTACCAAAAACCAAATAGTTAAACTTTCAAGCTTTAAAACATGAAACTGTCCAACCCTTTATTTATTCTCCAAACACATAAATGCGTCCATCGTTTGCTCCTACTATTATTTTCCCATCATACAATGCTGGAGAACTTACAATTTGACTGCCAATTTCGTATTTCCAGAGTTCCTCTCCGTTTTCCAATTTGTTAATGAATAACATACCATCCATAGTTGCCGTTACTATTTTGTCATCTGCAATAACAGATGATGAATTAATTCGGTTACTCAACCTTTTTTTCCAAACAAGCTCACCTGATTTTCGATTTAAACAATATAAGTTACGATCATCATTCCCAATAACTATAAAATCTTTTGAAATGGCAGGAGAAGCAATAAATGGTAAATTCTTATCTACATTGTCATAGGTCCAAACGATGTTTCCAGCTTCCAAATCAACACAAAAGAAACGGCCTTCATAATCGCCGACATAAGCAAAATTCTCAGCAATTGCGGGTGATGATGCAACATAGGTTTGTACATCAATTTTTCGAATGAGTTTACCTGTTTCCAAATCAACTAAATGCAAAAAACCATCGCAACCACCAAAAACCGCCGCATTATTGTATAGAGCTGGAGCACCATTAATGAAGTTGTCAGATTCGTATTTCCACAAATTCTTTCCATTTTTGATATTCACTCCGTGTAGATAATAGTCATAGCTTCCTACTGCCACAATTTTTATCCCTTTTACTTCTGACCAATTTGCTGAACCAATAATTTGATTATCTGACTTGTATGTCCAAATAGAATCTCCCGTTTTAGAATTTAAGGCAACCAAATCGCCATCCAAAGTTCCAAAAATCACGGCATCATCAATTATTACTGAAGGAGCTTCAATTGCATTTTTAGCATTGAATTTCCATTTAAGTTTTCCGTCAAAATCAATTGCGTAAAAGTTGCCATCTGTTGATCCACAAAAGATTGTTTCATCTTTAACTACAGGTGAAGATTTTATATCATCATCTGTTTGAAAAGAAAATAACAAAGTCAAATTTTCGGGAAGTTTCATGTCTGACGAAGCTGTCAATTGGCGATCACCGCGAAAGATTGGCCAGTCACTTTGCGCCATCAAAAAATTGAAGGTGATAAAAAACAGAAGTACTATTGTTGATATTTTTTTCATCATTTCTTTCCCTAAAATATACAGATCCCGAATCAAGTTCGGGATGACGAGATTTGTTATAATTGTTCTTCAGAATCAGTTTTTGCCAGCGCACCTGTAGGACACTTCTCGGCTACCAATGCTGCTGTTTTCTCCAACCCTTTTTCAATGCTTTCATTAAATGGAACCCCAATCCGCACATCAAATCCACGGCCAATAAAACTAAAACCAAAGGTTTCCTGATATTGTTGGGTTATTCGTACACAAATTCCACATTTGATACACTTTGAAGGTTCAAAAATGATGTTTTGTGGTGAAACGTTCTTTTGAACTGAAAGTCGTTCATCATATTGAAAGCGTTTTTGAACGGCACCAAACTCATCAGATAGATTGCGCAACTGACAACTTTCCAGATTTCTACAGTCGCAGTGCAAGCAACGGGTAGCTTCAGCAATTGCTTCTTCTTTAGTAAACCCCTTTGCTTTTCCGTTTTTGGGTTGATGTCTATTCGTTTCGTTTGATTCTTTCAGGTATTCAGCAAATTCTGGCTGACGTAACTTGCCAAATCTCGAATTGAACCGTTTGTGCAATCCGCCTAATTCTTTTGTTCGAAACAAGTCATCTAAAATGAAAGCCAACTCTTTCCCCTGTCCAACTGAACGCACAGCCAATTTTGATGATCGCAACGCATTCCCAACAGCAAATACCTTTTCATCGGAAGTTTGGTAAGTTTCTTTATTTATTTGAATTCCATTTGTACTGGTTTGTAATCCCCATTCTTCTGCAAGTTTAGGATTATTTCCAGTAGCTATGATTACTGCATTAAACTCCATTTTTAGTTTATTGAATTTGTCAGTATCAATTTCTGAATTGAAGTTTAATTCAATATCCGAATTTAAGATCGAATTAATTTCTGCTTTCATCACTTCTTCGGGAAGTATATTTTTTTCGATTTTTAAAATATCACCGCCAGCTTTTTCATTTTTCTCGAAAATACTTACAGAATGGCCAAGCTTATTAAGATAGAATGCTGCAGCCAATCCAGCAGGTCCTGCTCCAATAATGGCAATCTTCTTATCTGTTTTAGGAACAGATGGCTCCTGTTTATTTTTTAAAAGTTCTTCATCGGCCACAAAACCTTTTAGTATGCAAATTGAAACAGGTTTGTCCACTTGTTTGCGACGGCAGCCCGCTTCGCACGGTGCAGGGCAGATGCGTCCCAATATGGCCGGCAGGGCAATGTCTCTTTTAACCACTTCAATGGCTTTTTCAAAATTACCAGTAGCTATTAAACGGTTCATTAATGGAATATTCATATGAGCCGGACAAATTACCTGACATGGAGCTTCACAATCGCCAACATGCTCGCTTAGTAATAATTCAAGTGCAGCTTTACGAGATTCGATACAGACTTCATCGTTGGTTACTAATTCCATTCCTTCAGCTGCTGGAACTGAACAGGAAGGCAATAGCTTTCCGTTCTTTTCATCCTTCACCAAACAAACCATACAGGATGTAAAATGCTCAGTCCCTTCCAAATGGCACATGGTTGGAATTTCAAGTCCAAGTTTTTCAGCAGCTTTTAGAATGCTTGTTCCTTCTGGAACTTCAATGAGTTTGCTATTTATTTTAAGTTTGATCATCTGTCCTTTTTTATCGTCATCCTGAACTTGTTTCAGGATCTGTGTCAATTGAGATGCCGAAACAAGTTCGGCATGACATCTACCTTTTTATTTCACCTCCACCGCATTAACCGGGCAAACCTGTCGGCATGCATCACATTTGATACATAGTTCAGTATTAATTTCGTGTTTTTTATGTGGCTCAAATTTAATGGCATCTACCGGGCATTTTTGTGCACATTTGGTGCAGCCAATACATTCATCGTTTATTGAATATTGAATTAACCCAGTACATTTTCCTGCCGGGCAACGTCCTTCAATATGTGCTTCATATTCTTCAAGAAAATATTGAAGTGTAGTGAGAATTGGATTAGGAGCTGATTTTCCCAAATTACAAAGACTTCCTTTTTGAGTCCAGTCTGCCAGATATTTCAATTCTTCCAAATCTTTTTTGTTGCCTTTGCCTTCTGTGATTCGATTTAGTATATCCAGCATTCGTTTTGTTCCAATCCGGCAAAAGGTGCATTTTCCACACGATTCATCCTGTGTAAACGACAAAAAATACCTGGCAATATCTACCATACAGTCGGTTTCATCAAGAACAACCAACCCTCCAGATCCCATCATTGCACCAACTTCAATAAGCGATTGATAATCAATTGGGGTATCATACAAAGCAGCGGGAATACAACCTCCGGATGGACCTCCAACTTGTACTGCTTTAAACTTCTTTCCATTCTGAACGCCACCACCAATTTCTTCAACAATTTCCCGGATGGTAATTCCCATAGGGACTTCGATCAAACCGCCACGATTAATTTTTCCGGCAAGCGAGAATACTTTTGTTCCTTTGGAATTATCCGTTCCAATCTTATTAAAATGATCTTCTCCATTTCTGAAAATGTAAGAAATCATGGAGAACGTTTCAGTATTGTTGATTAATGTTGGTTGTCCCCAAAGTCCTTTTTTTGCAGGAAATGGAGGGCGAACCTTTGGAAAACCACGATTCCCTTCAATGGATGCAATCAATGCAGTTTCTTCACCACAGACGAATGCACCTGCTCCTTCATAAATTTGAAGATCGAAACTAAAATCTGAACCCATAATATTACTTCCAAGCAGGTTTTGCTCTCTACAGTTAACTAATGCCTGACGAATCCGGGTCACTGCCAATGGATATTCGGCTCGAATGTAGAAATAACCTTCATCGGCTTGAACAGCTTTAGCAGCAATAAGCATTCCTTCAATTACACGATATGGATAAGACTCCAGAAGCATGCGATCCATAAAAGCACCGGGATCACCTTCATCGCCATTGCAAATTAAATATTTTCGTTCACCTTTTTCACTCTTCACCAATTCCCATTTTACACCAGTCTGAAAACCAGCACCACCCCGACCACGAAGTCCACTTTTCTTCACCGTTTGAATGATTTGATCATCATCCATCTTCAACGCTTTTACCAAAGCCCGAAAACCACCCTTGCTTTTGTATTCTTCAATATCCAAAGGATTTATAATTCCTCTGTGTTCAGTAGCGATAGGTACCTGGCGATCAAGAAAGTTAGAAACCATTTCATCCCGAACATCAATAGAATAGCGTTCTACCGGTTCCCAAACTTCATCAGTCTGAACTTTCTCAAGTAGATTGTAAGCTTTATTCGCAACTCGTTTAAATAGACTGTCAGGTTTAAAATGCGTATCAATAATTTGCCGTACTTCCTGAGGTTTTACTTTGGCGTACAGCTTGCTTTGTTTGTTTCCATCAATCACTTCAACCAAAGGAACCTGATGACACATTCCCACACATCCAACGTGTTTTAGCTGAACATTTATTCCTGTTCCAACTACTGATTCTTCAATTTCTTTTTTAACATCTTCACTACCGCTGGCAACACAACAAGATCCCAGTCCGATTCGAATTTCGCCTTGAAACTCGGATTCATTTCCTTTTCTAAAATGCTTTTTCTTTCCTGTTTTCCCAATCTGGCTTTCAAAATCATGAAGTACCGTTTCAACCATATCGGTTGTCACATGTCCATAGGTTACATCATCAATTTGAACAACAGGAGCCAATGTGCAACAACCCAAACATGAGACCTTATCAAGGGTATATTTACCATTTTCGTTGGTTAGTTTGTCTTCTTTTAAATTAAAATGACGTTTAAAGGCATTGTAAACTTGTGTTGCACCTTTAACGTGGCAAGCTGTTCCAATACAAATTTTCACCATGTGCTCGCCAACTGGTTTCATGCGAAATTGATGATAGAAACTTGCCACACCAGTGATGTCAGCAGGGGTAATTTCCGTTGTGTCAGCTAGCCTGCGAAGTGATTCTTCTGGTAAGTAGTTAAATTCATCCTGAATCGCCTGAAGAATTGGAATCAAGGCCTTTTTCGTATTGCCCTTTTTAGCAATAATCTCGTCAGTTTTTGGTATGATATCTGTAATTGTTTCAGCCATTTTTTCTATTTTCCAATGCAATACAAATGATCAAATCCCTTAATGTAAATTCTTCCGTTTGCAAAAGCAGGTGTACATGCTGCTTTTTCTCCAAGTTCAGGTTCAGCAATTGATTCAAATTCTTTTGCAAGTTTGAAGATGTGCATTTTACCACTCATATCTATCATATAAACTTTACCATCAACCAAAATAGGTGAACTATAAATTCCATCAGCATATTCCTGCTCCCAGTACTTTGTTCCATCTTTGGCATCGTAACAGACAATCAAACCATAACTGGTAGCAATAATCAACAACCCATCAGCAGCCAAAGGACTCGAAACCTCAGGCAAGTATTCATTTCCTTCCCAGATAATTTCACCTGTTTTGGTATCAATAGCAGCTAGTGTTGCATATTCATTTGCTGCGTAAGCAATCCCATCAGCATATCCAATAGAGGGGCCAACTTCACCCATCATACAATCAAGTTCCCAAAGTTTTGCACCTGTGTTTGGGTTGTATGCAACGACTAATGGTTCGGCATTCAAAATCAATTCATCACGATTTGCGGAATTGGTAATTACAGGTGTAGCCCATGAAATACGAACACCAGAACGAATAGTTTCCCAAACTTTTTCACCACTTGATGATTCAAAAGCAATTACTTTCCCTCCTTTATTGGTGTCATACTGAACGATTAGTTTGTCTTTATATATGATTAATGAAGAAGAATGTCCGTAATGATTGTCAGGAACTCCAAGGTTTTTTGCCCAAAGTCGTTTGCCATTTAAGTCGAGAGCAATTAAATCGCCGCTTCCAAAAATCGCAAAAACTGCATTCCCATTTGTTGCCATCGTTGAGGCAGCCAAACCAGTATCTGCAGTAGTTTTGGGCATTGTTGAAGGTGAACCGGAAATGTTATCAGCATTGGCTTGCCAGAGTAGTTCGCCTGTGTCTTTATGATAGCAATAAACTTGTCGAGCTTTATCGTCAGCTCCTGAAATAAATAATTTGTCACCCCACAAGATAGGAGAGTTGAAACCATTTTTGGGAGGTTTGACTTTCCACAGAATATTTTCACCCGATGCTCCATCCCAGTTTTCCGGAATGTTTGTTTGGTGGGCAATCCCATTCATATGTGGGCCACGGAAAAATGGAAAGTTTTTATTTAGCTCTTCCTGAGAAACTGTTTTTGTTGAAGCTGTGGTTACTGGTTTTTTAACAGCTGGGGTCTGTTTCTCTGGTGTTATTTTTTTTTCAGATTTCGTTGCTGATTGAGCTATTTCTGCAGAAATTTCCTCCGCTATTTGAACAGGAGCTTGTTCTTCTTTTTCTTTTTTTGGAAAAACTGCTACTTGTTCTGGTTGGACAATTTCCTTAACTACTGTTTCTGTTTGTTCCTTTTGAACAGGAACTTCTGTTTTTACAATTAGTTCTGGTACATAAGTATCCAGTGAATTATAGGAAAGAAATCCTGACAATAAAGCTAAAACTACTAAGCCGCTACCAACGTAGATTACCCATTTTTGGGCAAGCTGTTTGTCAAGGAAAGGGTCTTTCTCAATACTTTCAAGTTCATCTAGTTTTGACTTTAACGTGTTCTGAAAACGAATAGCCAGAATAGAAATAATAACGCCAAGAAGCAATAAATAAGCTCCGGTGCGAATTTGCCACTGACTGGTGAAATAGGCTTTGCGGATTAATAAATCCAATGCACGAATGTCTTCTTTTAAGACTTCATCCTGAGGGTTGTCATGCAGTCTTTCAACGAGTGTGTTAAAAGCTTCACTTTCTAAAGGGTCAATACTTTTAAACTGCAGATAATTAGCAATTAGCATTACACAGATAATCACACTAAAAGAGGCGGATATTATGGCAATCGCTCTGGCAATACTTATTTTATCTTTATTCGAAATACTCATTTTCTTAATTCCTATTTTTCAACTTTCACTGGGCAATAATCCATACATCGTCCACAGCTTAAGCAGTTTGTTTTATCTGTTTCATAATCCGGACTACTACGATGAGTTGAAAGTTTTACCAGTGTTAATCCGATTACCAATCCCATAAAAGCACCTAAAATCCAACCACCCCAGTAAAATTGACTTTGAATTTTTTTAGCTTCAATAACTAATTGATCCAGTGTTTTTCCCGATTGCATAAAAGTTCGTACATCAATATGTTCCTGATCGTTGATTAGTTCAGGATTTTCAACCAGTTCATTGGCCAGATAAACCGTTTTGTTCATTTTAGAAAGTGGAATGTGAAGCATAGATCCAGACAATCCACCAATGCCCATCCAGAGTGGAATGAAGAGCAGATAAACCACAAATTTCTTCACATCCTGCTTGCGATTGTTGCTGCCTGGAATTGGTTCATTAATAGCTCCAAACGGACAAGAGTTCGCACATAACTTGCACTGAATGCATTCCGAAGGAGTAATACTTAAGTGCTTTTTTGAGAAGCTTGACATCCAGCCCAATAAAACGCCATAGGGACAGAAAAACCGGCAGTAAGGACGGGCTACAAAAACACCAACCATCAAAAATAAACCACCTAACAATAACATTTGAAACTCAGCATCAAACCTAAAGAATCCAACAAACGGATCGTATCGGCAAATGATAAAGTCGGACTTGGTGGAAACATACAAAACGGCCAGCGATAAATACAAATAGGGAATTAATCCCAATACTTTCTGTAACCATTTAGGTAATTCTATTGGTCGAAAAGCTACCAGATCCTGAATTGCACCTAGCGGACAAACACCTGCGCAAAATGTTCTTCCAAAGAAAAGAGCCGTTACAAGTGGGATTAAGAAAAATAACAACGCACTTAAAGGCAGTGCGTAAGTGGGATCAACAATAGCTAAAACCACATTTTGGATTGCTCCGATTGAACAAATACATCCTTCCCGGAAGAACCCAAAATAAAGAAGTGAAAAAATCGACATCCAGAAAATACCTGACCGGGAGCGTTTTTTTAAAGCAAACCAAGTAACAATGGCAAGTGCCGCAATCAATACAAAGACATCAAGATATTCAAGAAATAAAGCACGTGATCCAGGGATGGTAGTTGGAGGCTGCACATAACCCGTTTCAAATTCTGGTTTTGGAAAGCGTTGCTGAGCCTGAGCCCATAAAGGGTGGCTAACAACAAAAGATGCAATGGTGATTATAATATTTTTTAGTTTCGTCATTCGTTCAGTTTAGGCGTGGTCATTTCCGGTTGTAAAATCCCCTTTAATTAAATATGGCTTGCTTGCCGGAACCCGTTGGAATGCATCAGCCGGACAAACTCGGGCAATGGAGCATTCATTACAGTTTACGCACAAGTCGTGACGAACCTGTAAATGCAAAGATCCGTTTCCAAATGCGGTGCAGCCTGCAACACACTTGGCACAACCGATACACAAATCTTCAATAATTTCATATTCAAAATAGGGTTCTTCTACAAATTTTCGTTTGATTGCGGCAGTTGGGCAAAGTTGATTTTCTGCAGCAGTTGAAAGTTCATTGGCATCAGGTTTAAGGTAACCTCCACACAAATCACAGTAGCCACAAAGATCATAAGCATGCACACATTTCACAGCCGACGGACTCACCACGCAATAATCGGCACATCTTCCACACGAAACACATTTAAACGGATCCAATTGCCAAACGAAATCATCAGCACTAACTTTTAACACAGAAACTCCAGCCACCCCAGCAAGCGAAAGCCCAAGTGATAGTCGCATCCCTTTTTGGATAAACTCCCGCCGATTGCTTTTATTTTTTTCTTTATCGCTCATTCTTTCGGTTTGTAATTGCTTTGTCCAAATCGCATTTGCTGTATTTAGAGCAGGCTTTGCATTGCTGATCTTCAGAACAAGTAAAATCAACCTGCTTCCGATTTATCAGAAATCCTGTACCGATAAGCATACCACTTAAGATGCTCAATTGAAATCCTTTACGTATAAATTCTTTTCTATCCATTTTCTTTTAACTGAAAAACACGAATTTGCTTGCGCTTAAAATCTAAAACATAAATTAAACCATCATTATCCACTGCAACCTCTGAAGGCAACGAGTCATCATCAAATTGATCAGGAGCAGCAACTACGCCTTTGTATTCTCCATGCTGATCGTATATTTTTATTCTTAGAATTCCTTTTTCACTAGTAACAAATGAATTATCATCCATAATTGCCATGTGTGATGGATTGCAACAACCACAGAATCCTTCTGTTTTTACTGATGATTTTTTCCAGCTGCTTCTTATTGCGCCATCGTTGGTGTAATTTTCAAAGCTATGTCGTCCGGGATTTACAGCCCATAAATAGCCTTCCTCACTTAAATCAACATCAAAATATGGGCTTGGAATTACATAACCAGGAATCGCTTTCTTTTCATCTTTCTCACCAATTCGAGATAAGATTTCGCCTTCCTTTGAGCATTTATAAATAACCCGGTTCCCAGCATCAGCCACATAAACAAAATCAGTTGAAACAGCCAGTGAGGTTATTACTGAACGATCATTGAATGAAGGCCAGCTTTGTATCTGATTTCCGGTTTTATCATATTCTGAAACTTTATCCCGAAAACCTACCCAGATATTTCCTGAAGGAGAAGTTGTCACACAAGTAGGAGAGGATGTGAGGATAGTTTTGGAAAGTTGCTCTCCTGTTTTATTTAATTGAAGAAGAATATTTTCAGCAACAAGAATAATTTTGTCTTCCCAGACAGTTATTCCTTTTGGTACAGAAACATTTAGGGCGATGGTCTTTATTTCAGAATATAGGATTTCGGAAGGATTAACCTTTGTATATTCACTAATATCAAAAGCATACGGGTTTTCAATATTCTTGCCTTTTTTGTTGACTGCAAAATCCCGAATAATAATTACAGCAATGGCAATGGCCATTACAATTAACAGGATATTGATTAGTTTTTTATTTTTCATGCTTATTTACTAATGTCCAAACAAACCATAGTTTTTGAATCCCTCATTAAGAGTCTTCCGTCGGCAATAGCAAGCGGAGCCCATGCATCGTGACCATCAATTATTTTCTTTTGAGCAAGCTGAATGAATTGATTTTTATCCGGCTTGATCATTGTCAGTGTTCCATCATCACTCAGGATGTACATTTTTTCGTCTGCAATAATATACGGTCCCAATCCGAAACGGTTGGTTTTCCCCGAAGTCCAAACAATTTTAGTAACATCATCAGGATGTACACAAACCAACTGATTTCGATTCGACCCGGCATCTTTGGGAAGGATTCCAAACAAATGCCCTTGCCAAACTACGGGCGTTTGTTGTTCACAGGCAAGACCTTCTTTGGCTTTATATTCATGAAGAACTTCTACTTCAAATTTTTCACCATTTGGTATCACATTAATCATCATACCCCCAGCCCCATAGCCAGCAGTCAGGAAAATACGACCATCTTCAAAAATAACTGGTGAAGGAGCTACAACGGAGTGGTTCCAATCCGTATTTTCCCAGAGAACTTTTCCTTCATCATTGCCCTCAGCTGAAATTCCACAAATTCCACCATCGGCAGAATAAACGTACATCTTCTTACCATTTAAAGTCATTGGCATGATTGATGAATGGGACATTTTCCATTGCATGGTATTTGGAGCTTCCCATAGCAATTTCCCTGTTGTAATGTCAACGGCAATCATAATCGCAGAACCACCAGGAGACAGGATGACTTTATCTCCATCAATTAGTGGACACTGGGCTGTGTACCATTGTGGAATTTTAGTTCCATATTCTTTAATCATATCAAGTCCCCAAAGTAAATCTCCAGATTCCCGTTCAACACACATTACATGACAACGTGGTCCAATACTCAGTACATAATCTTCAGTAACTGTAGGGACAGTTCGCGACATTCCATGGTTTCGTTTTACATGCACACCGTATGATCGTCTCCATATTTCTTTTCCATCTTTAAGCGAGAAGCATCGAAGTGCATCTTCCCTTTTTTCTTCATCATAATCCAATAAAAAAAACTGGCCTTTGTAGATGGCCGGGCCTGCATGTCCTTCACCCAGCTCAATAGACCATAAAGTTTCCGGCTCATTTTCTGCCCATGAATCTTTTAACGGAACAGCATCTTTTTTAATGTTATCAAAATCACTACCACGAAAACGAGTCCATGTGCCATTCATCTTTGTTGATGAATTTTCAAACTGAATAAATTTTTCACCAATACGAATAATTTCTTCAACAAGGCTGGCAGATTGACGATTGTCTTCCCCCGGCATGCTTGTTTGAAATCCAGATGTAGGATCTTTTAGGAACCAAAACCCAATGGCTATAATACCGATCAGGATGGTTATTCCAACTGCAATATTTCCAATTATATTCTTCAATTTGTTTTCGCGATATTATATACTTGCATTACACTACCATGTCGTAAGAACAATTTTCCATTATGAATAAATGGATGTGCCCAATGTGGACCATCTCCTTTTTTAAACTGAAATGAACTTATTAATTTAAATCCATCAGGATCTGCTTTCACCAAACCAATATTTCCACTTTTTTCTTCGTAACAGTAAAGCATTCCATCCGCATAAATAATTGAGCCTTTATTCTTCCATTCATGTACATATTTTATTTCTCCAGTATCCCAGTTCATGCAAACCCATTTTTCATTGCGATTCCCATCCCAGTTTGAGGCATAAATAAAACCATCAACTTCTACTAATCCCTGGTGATGATTATCCAATGTATGATCAATGAATTTCTCAGAAACGGAAGTTCCTAAAGAGTCCAGTTTAAGCATAACTGCCGGGAAATCATATCCTTTTGATAAGAATATCTGATCTTCTTTCCAAAGAGGTGTATTGGTGAATACTAAATTTGGACTACGTGTGTAATTTCCTGCATTAAAATAATTGTAAGACCATACAATCTCTCCATTTTTAGGACGAATAGCCATTAACTCATTTGCGGTATTGGCCAAAATATATCTGATCCCATTGTATTCGTATATAGTTGGAGATGAATAAGCCCGTTTACCACCAACCGATTTCGTTTTCCAGATTTCTTCACCAGTCATTTTGTTGAAGGCAACAATAGAGGTTTCATTACCGCCCGGACTGCATATTACTTTGTCATCAACTATTAGTGGAGATTCAGAAACTCCCCAGACGTGCCATTCACCTGAATAATCCAGATCAACATTCTTTTTCCAGATAATTTCTCCACTTTCAGCGTTTAGGCAAACTAATTGACCGATTCCACTGGTGACATAAATCCGGTTATCTTTAATAGTTGGAGAGCAACGAGAGTTAGGAAATGACTTTTTCCACGATTGCCCATAGGCAACCTTCCATTTTTCAACACCTTTATAATCGATACAAGTTAGGTAATCCATTGTGTCAATCATCCCGGTTACAAAGATATACTGGTCGTTTGCAATTACTGATGAATATCCTTTCCCCAAACTGTCAACTTCCAACAATAATTCAGGACCATTTTTCGGCCATTCTTTTAATAGGTCTTTATCAGGAAATTTACCATTTCTCTCAGGGCCTCTAAATTGCGAGATCTGAGCATTCACGGAGAATGGTACAAGTATAATTACCGATATGATGAGTATCAAAAATTTCATAAATAGTATTAAATTAATTTTGAAATATTATAAACCTGCATTACATTTCCATGACGCAAGAATAGCTTTCCATCAAATATATATGGATGTGCCCAGTGCGGGCCGCTACCTTTTTTTATTTGGAAGGAGCTGATTACTTCAAATCCTTTTGGACTTGGTTTAACCAAACCAACAAAACCGCTTTTTTCTTCATAGCAATACAAAAGTCCTTCGGCAGAAACCACTGAACCTTTGTTTTTCCATTCATGCACATATTCAATTTCACCTGTTTCCCAGTTCATACAAACCCATTTCCCTTTACGGTTATTTTTCCAGTTTGAACCATAGATAAAGCCATCTAGCTCAATCAGCCCATGATGGTGATTGTCTAAAGTATGATCTACGAAAACTTCAGAAACTGAAGTTCCTAGCGAGTCCATCTTTAACATGACTGCCGGATAATTATATCCTTTTGATAAAAAGATACGATCTTCTTTCCATGTTGGAGTATTGGTCCAGATTAAGCCGGGCTGGTATGTCCAGTTGCCTAAACCATAATAATCGTAAGTCCAGGCAATATCTCCATTTTCAGGATGAATAGCCATTAGTTTATTTGCTGTATTTGCCAGTATAAATCGAAATCCATTATGCTCATAAATGGTAGGAGAGGAATAAGCCCGTTGTCCGCCAACCGATTTCGTTTTCCAGATTTCTTCACCAGTCATTTTGTTGAAGGCAACAACCGAAGTCTCATTTCCTCCGGGAGAACAAATAACTTTATCATCAACTATTAAAGGTGACTCTGATATGCCCCAGCTATGCCAATCGGCTGAATAATCCTTGTCAACATTTATTTTCCATGAAATATCTCCCGTTTCACTATTAAGACAAACTAATTCACCGATACCACTGATAACGTAAATACGGTCTTCTTCAATTGTAACTGAGCCACGAGTATCTGGGAATGACTTTTTCCAGGACTCTCCAAATGCAAGCTGCCACTTTTTATTTCCTTCATAATCTATACAAGTCAGGTAATCCAAGGTGTCAATCATTCCTGTAACATAGATGTATTTGTCGGTAGCAATTACCGAAGAATATCCTTTACCCAGACTATCAACTTCAATAATTAACTCCGGGCCATTCTCTGGCCATTCTTTCAATAGATCCTTATCAGGAAATTTACCATCCCTTTCCGGGCCTCTAAATTGTGAAATTTGAGCATTTAGAATGAAAGGACTTGTTAATAATAGAGCTAAAAATATTAATGTTGGTCTCATTTTATTCTTGGCTTATTTCGAAATTTTGTAGGCTACCAATGCATTTCCATGACGAAGGTAAAGAACATCGTTGTGAACTACCGGGTGCGCCCAATGTTGAGCAGACCCATATTTAACTTTTGTTTTTGAGATGATATCCAATTTCTCCGGATTTGGATTTATCAATGCCAATTCACCACGGTCAGAATATAGAATAAACTTATTGCCTGCCATGATAATTACTCCATTCCCAAGTTGAGTATCTTTATACTTTTCTTCTCCAGTTTTCCAATCAAAACAATACCATCCCCGGTTACTATGTCCAGAGCCATAAACATAGCCATCAATAATCATAGCACCTCCCATTTGACTATCCATATTTTCTGTGCTCCAAACTTTTTCTACAGATGAACCATCTTCACTTAAATCTAAACGAACACAACCTTGTCCGTAGCCGCTAAAACAAAATAGCCCATTACCACTATGAACTACAGTATTTGGATGAATGGAGTATTTGTTTGTGTGAGGAAAGCTCCAAAGCATTTTACCATCGTTTGCATCAACTCCAATAATATGATGGGCTGTATGAGTGACAAATAACTTTCTTGAAGGAAGTTGAATGATTTTAGGAGTAGAGTATGATGATTTTTCTCCTTTAGCAGCTGTAGACCAAATCGTTTTTCCAGTATATCGGTCAAGGGCAAGCACATTCATGATTTTTCCACCAGGTGTATAATAAACGATATCACCATCTACAACTAAAGATTCAGTAACACCAAAACGAAGATTCTTGGCGTTGTAATCACTTAGACTTTTCGTCCAGATTTGTTTGCCATCAGTTAGGTTCATACAAACAATTTGCCCATGTCCGGTGTATAAATAAACGAGTTTGCCAACTACCGTTGGAGCAGATCGTGTTCCAGGATAGTTGACATCCCACTCTTTTGCATATTTATATTGTTTTTCCAAGGTTCCATCTTCATTGAAAATGAAAAGTACTCCCTGGGTGTCGATCATACCCGTGCAATATATTTTACCATTTGCAAAAACTGGGGAAGAGTGACCTTTGCCTAATTCTTCAAAAGTCCAAAGGATTTCAGGGCCAGTTTCCGGCCATTGTTCAAGCAAGTTGTTTGCTTCATATTTTGCTTCGGAATTAGCACCTCTCCATTGAGTCGCTTCTTGCGCCACAGAAACACTGAAAATTAACGAGATAAGTAAAAGAAAAGTCAATTGCTTAATCATGGTTTATTCATTTAAAAGTGTTGAGCTCAAATTTATCAATGAAGAAGTGATTAAACAATGAAATATTTAATTTAATTGGCTTCTAAATAGTTAGCTTTATTAACAAGAGTTATGAAAAGTAAAATTTGCTAATGTGTTGTTATATATTTGATTAAGTGTGTGGGTTTAATGTTTGACTTGTTCGATTTTAAAAAACGAGAAAGAATTCATCACTAAACAAAATGCTCCGCAATGCTCTTAAAATTGATAATTCATAGATACTATTTAATCTAAAACAGTGTATTTTCCGTCCTCATTTATTGCTATTTCGTCAAGGGTTAAAACTTGTTCTGAAAGGATAAGGCTTTTTATCTCTTCATCACTTGCACGGAAATGCAACCAACCCCAAGGCATGTACCAGGTCCAATAGGCTTGTTCGCTTAATACTTTAGATGAAGGTATTCCTCCAACTTCGCCAAGAGCAATGGGTTTTCCTTCAGCCAATTCAATTAAATCATCATGATGAGATTGCTTGTAATCATTACGGTACACATCGGCAGCCAAAACATCAACATATTCAATCCCAGGGAAGAAATCAGCATAAGGCCATGCTTCATCACCAGGAATATCACGTGGGGCGTTGGTGTTCCATACCCAAATCAGATTGTTGAGTTTGTGATGGTTTGTAAAGTAGTCGTACATCATGATCCAGAGTTTCTTAAAACCGTCTTCACCTTTATGGTTGCACCACCAGAACCAAACACCATTCATTTCGTGGTAAGGTCTCCAAAGAATCGGGATGTTTGCATCCTGAAGTTGTTTTAGGTAATTGGCAATTTTATCAGCACTGGCTTTCCATGCATTATTCAGTTCAGTACCTTCAGTAATCAACTCTTTCCATACTTCAGGAGAAGGTCGGTCTTCCATGGACCAAATGGATGAGGCTTCGCAACATTCGCCATCAGTTGGAAAACAGCCATGCCACATCATTGTGATGATATGACCACTAGCATATTGTTCCTTAATTTCATCAATTAAAGCAGAGCGAGCTTCTTCCATTGTAATGTCTAAAAATTTAAAAGGAGTTGCTGGTGCTGATAGATTAATCGGGCCACAATGCTGGAATGATTTTGCTGATTCACCCTCGGCACACCAGCTGAAGTCTGATCCCCAAACGACAGATCTTTTCCCTGTCAATGCTTCAAGCTGATCGGTGTAAACTGATTCTTTTCCACAATACTCGTGTTGTCCGGAAAGTGTATATTTTCCACTAATATCCTGCAAGAAATTGAAAAGATTAACGGTTTTTACTGAAGCGTTTTTATTTGCTGGTTGGATGTATTTTTCCTCATTTTCTGAACATGAAAAAAGAAAAACTAATATGAAGGAATAGAAAATAAAGCGTTGCATGTTTGTATGTTTAAGTGGTTTACTTACAATATTAGTAAATAAAAATACTAGAGGCACGGTTAGTCATTGTTCTTTTGCAACCTTTTGGAATAATTCTTGTCAGTAAAAATGTAAACAAAGCAGCTATGAAAATATTTCTATCAACTATATTTCTCTTTCTATTATTTATTAACCTTTCGTTTGCTCAAAATCAAGTTCAAGTAGAAGAGGAAACATGCAGGATTGAAAAAGTATATCCTAATCCAGTTAAATCGCATGTGTATGTCGAATTATACCTTGAAGATTATTCAAAAGCACGGTTTCAGTTAATTGATATTTTGGGAAATAAAGTTCAGGGATGGGAGGCACAGCAGTTGTTCCCAGGTACTCATAAGGTGAAACTTCAGTTTAAATCATTACGAACAGGTATTTATCTTTTAAAGATTCGTGTTGATGAAAAAGATTTTGTCAAACGGATTCGAAAAAGCTAAACCATAAGGAAGATTAGTATGGAAGAATATTAGAGTGTTAGAATGAAAAATTCCTATTGATATTCTTCGCAATTACAAAATACAATTCTCAAATTGATAGAAAAAGATTAGAAACCATTCAGCTTCATTGTTACCGTTGGAATTAAAAGCAAAAATCCAACAATCAACAAAATCAGAATTAGGGGAGCTACCCATTTAAACCATTTTTCATAAGGAACTTTTGCGATTCCAAGGACACCGATTAAGACACCAGAGGTTGGTGTAATCATGTTTGTAAATCCATCACCAAATTGGAAAGCCATCACGGTAGCCTGTCTCGAAATACCAATCAGATCTGAAAACTGTGACATCATGGGCATGGTTAAAGCAGCCTTCCCTGAGCCAGAAGGGATAAAAATATTTAGTACATTCTGAATAATGTACATCATTCCAACTGAAGAAACTTTTCCAAGTCCATTCATCGTTTCTGAAAGTCCAAATAAAATGGTGTCAATGATTTTTCCATTTTCAAGAATGACTATAATTCCACCTGCCAAACCAACTACCATTGCTGCAGAAAGAATATCTTTTGCACCATCAATAAACAGTTTCACCAGCTCGTTTGCTTTTCTTCCCATTGAAATTCCAGAAGCCAGTCCCATTGCTAGAAAAAGCGTAGCAATTTCCATCACGTACCATCCGTAACCCATTACTCCAATAATTAGAAATACGATGGTGAAAATAAGCTGATTCAAAATAAAGTAGTGTACCGTTTTTCTTAATGAAAGCAAACTAAAAAGAATAAAAGCTCCTGATGCGACAGGCATAGCCGGGAAAGAAAAAGAACTGTTGCCAATATTTAATGTTGAGATTGGATGGCTGATTGAAAAAGCAATAAGTACCAAGCTTACAAATCCAAAAACAATCCATGCTTGTTTTGGGATGAAATGCTTTAGTTCATCTAAATGGCTATTGCTTTTTTCACGCCATACCTTGTCGTCTTCATAAACAGTTGAACGTGTCGGATCTTTTTTAATTTTGTGGGCATAAACCAATATGTATGTAAAGCCAATAATATTTAGTACAACCCAGCAAAAAAAGCGATATTCAATACCTGAAAAAAGTGGTAAGTTTGAAAGTCCTTGTGCAATGCCAATGGTAAAAGGATTAAGGGTTGCCCCGGCAAAACCAAGGCCTGCTGCAACAAAACATAAACTGACACCCATTATGGAATCATAGCCCATTGAGATGGCTAGTGGAACGAATATTATAGTGAAGGCAATGGTTTCTTCACTCATCCCAAAAACAGCTCCAAATAAACTAAATATGAGCATGATCAAGCAGAATATCAAATTGTCTACACCAATCTTTTTAATCCATTTTTTCCGTTCCAGTTTTTGTGCTGATTTCAGGAAAGAATAAATACCCACATCAATAGCCTTGCTGTCGTTCATGATCCAGAAAGCACCACCAATCATTAAAATGAAAACAATAATGTCTGCAGTATTTACAAAGCCATCAAAGAATGCAGAAAAAACCTCCCAGGTCTGAGGGTTACTTTCGGTGTAATGAAATGAATCATTTTTAATGATTTCTCGCTCGATACCATTTACTAAAACATTTTCACGATCGAATGCACCGCCAGGAATAAACCAGGTCATTGCTGCCGACAAAAGAATAATGTAAAAGATGATAACGTAAGTGTGTGGAACTTTTTTCAACATGGATCAAAATTTTGAAATCCAAAATTAGGAACAAATAAACCGCTCTCAATGATATTTGACAGATTATTTAATTGAATGACAATCTGTTGTTTTTTATCTAAACCTTAAAGTAAGCAATTGCTGTTTCAAGTTCTTTGGCCAGTTTTGTAAGTTTCTTTGCATTTTCAGAAAAAGAATAAGCCGCTGATGAGTTTTGCTGCGTAATTACATTCAGTTCCTGAATTGAGCTGTTTACCTGTTCTGCTTCAGAATATTGCTCAACACTGGCGTTTACAATTTCATGGATCAATTGAGCAGTTTTTTCAATGTCTGGAATAATTTTTTCCAATTCAGCACCCGAACGATTTGAAACTTTTAAGCCATCTTTCGTCAGTTTTATAATTTCAGCGGCTGCCGTTTGAGATCGCTCAGCGAGTTTTTTTACTTCATTACTTACAACTGCAAATCCCTGACCGTGCTCACCTGCACGAGCAGCTTCCACTGCTGCATTTAAAGCCAGTATGTTGGTTTGTGAAGCAATTTCATCAATTATATTTATTTTCCCCGCGATAAGCTTCATTGCTGTTGTTGCTTCTTGAGTCAGTTTCCGACCTTCTTTCATTCCATCAACAGCTTTTAAAGCTATTCGCTCAGTTTCTTTTGCGTTTTCACTGTTTTTATGAATGGTGCTTACCATTTCTTCAACAGACGCACTAATTTCTTCCGCAGAAGCTGCCTGGCTGGCGGCTCCATCATTCAATTCTATTGCAGATCCTGATAAGTCATCGCTAGACAGATCAATTACTTTAGCTGCCTTTTTAATCTCAAATATGGTTCCTTTAACATTCGAAGCCATAAGCTGCAAAGCTCTCCCAAGATCACCAACTTCATCGTGACGGGTAACTTCCAATTCGCAATTTAAATGGCCAAATGCAATTTTCTCTGAGAATTCAACACTCTCATTTACAGGTTTAATAATGTTGGTTGCAATCCAGTAAATAGCAACATATAGAATTATTAATCCAAGTAAACCGATGATAATACTTTGCTTAAATATTTTATTTACTCTTTCAGAGAGAACATCTACGGGTACTTCAACGCCAATCGCCCAGGGTTTTGCCACTCCATCAAATTTGACTGGAGCCATATATACATAATACTCTTTGCCTGTAGTCTCTTTAATATATTGGAAATGGCTATCTTTCATAAACCCGATATTTTCCAAAGCAGTGGTATGTGAGGAGGTACTAATCGATGGATCATCAAACAGTTTTTTTCCAACGAACGAATTATTTGTGTGAGCAACAATGCTGGAGTTTGGAGAAAGAAAGTATGACTCAGCTCCTTCAAATGGCTGCATGTCTGTTATGATGGAATTCATATTTGCCAGACTGATATCGATACCAACTAAGCCTTGAAACCTTCCATCATCTCTGATTGGTAAAACAACCGATGTCATTAAAATGCCAGCCAGTTCTTCTGTAATTAAATCGTAGTAAGGATCCTGAATGTTATCCGTATTTTCCTCCCGAATGGTATAATACATACCGGTCATACTGTTGTTATTCATATCAACAGTATTGACCGTATGACTTACTCTTCCATCTTTTCGAAAGAAAACATTTCGCTTACGTCCATTTTTAAATTCATAGGAGGAATCTAGTGCTTTTAATTCCCAGATTTGCCAGGTTGATAGGTAGTTTGGATTGTTTTCCAACCAGCTTTTTAAAAGTTCATTGTAAAAGTCTTCCCGGTTTTCTTCAGGACTTGAAATATAACTTTGAAACATGTTACGAACCATTGCTGTTTCGTCATACACTTTCATCATATTGGATCGGACAAGATTCCGATGCTCCATTACACTAGTGTTGATAATTGTTTTAGCATCTTTTAAAGCTTTTTCTTTTACACTAAAACTGATGTAAGAAAGTGTAGAGCCATAAACAAGTGTAAAAACAAGTAAAACATACAATAATAGCTTATTCCTCAGACGTAGTTTACTGATAATATTCATCATATTTTATCCATTTGATACTGACACAATTTGCCAGAAGAACTTTAATACAGGTTTTATATAAATGAGATTCACTTTCCCAGATAGCCCGAAGATAAAAATTTTCTATGAGACAGATTGAGCTTGAAATCTTTTTAGTGAGATATACTTATGTTTTTTTTAACAGCTTCGATTATTTCTCAAATTCATTTAAATAACTAACTGAAAAACCAGGAACAAATAAGTATCTCTTCATGATTTTTAGCAGTTTATTTCTCCCGCTTGTTTTTTTAACTTGTACTATTGTTTCTGTATCAAAAAATGAAAAATAATTATGAAGCTTATTCTTCAGAATATAAAGGAGTTAGTGCAGGTTGAAAAGAAAGCCAGAACCTGGGTTGCTGGCAAAGAAATGGCAGAACTCCCTGTTTTAAAAGATGCTTACCTGATTATTCAGGATGATCAAATTGAATCGTTTGGTTTAATGAAGGATTTCACTTTTGATGATTTGAATGATGATATGGTTATGGAAATTGATTGTGCCGGAAAGTTGGTGATGCCTTCTTATTGTGATTCGCATACCCATTTAGTTTTTCCAACCAGTCGTGAAAAAGAGTTTGTTGACCGGATTAATGGCCTTAGTTATGAGGAAATAGCCAAAAGGGGCGGAGGAATACTTAATTCTGCAAAAAAAATGGAGCAGGCAAATGAGAATGAATTGTTTGACTCAGCCATGATACGTTTGCAAGAGATTACCTCATTGGGAACTGGAGCTGTTGAAATTAAGAGTGGCTATGGACTTTCTACTGAATCCGAATTAAAAATGTTAAGGGTAATTCGTAGGCTTAAGGAGAATAGTCCTTTATTTATCAAATCAACTTTCCTTGGAGCGCATGCCATTCCTGCAGGATATAAAGATAATCGTGATGAATATATTAATCTTATTATAAATGAAATGCTGCCGGTGATTGCCAGTGAGGAGCTTGCCGATTACTTTGATGTTTTTTGTGATCAGGGATTCTTTACGGTTGAGGAAACTGAGCAGTTATTAATGGCTGGGCTTAAGTATGGATTAAGACCTAAGATTCATGCGAATGAGTTGGGATTAACAGGTGGAATCCAGGTTGGTGTGAAATATGGAGCATTGTCAGTTGATCATCTTGAGTTTGTTGGAGATGATGAGATCAAAGTTTTAAAAGCTTCTGAAACAATGCCAACGGTATTGCCGGGAGCAGCTTTCTTTTTGAATATGCGTTGTTCTCCTGTTCGGGAAATGATGAATGCAGGGCTTCCAGTTGCTTTGGCATCCGATTATAATCCGGGGTCATCACCTTCAGGAAATATGAACTTGGTACAATCGCTTGCATGTGTTAATTATAAAATGACACCCGAAGAAGCTATTAATGCAGTGACTATAAATTCGGCTTATGCTATGGGACTGGAAAATATGTGCGGAAGTATTTGTCCGGGCAAACAAGCCAATCTTTTTATTACAAAAGAACTTCCCGGATATGAAGCTATTCCATATTTCTATGGGAGCAATCCGGTGGAGACAGTTATTCTAAATGGAGAAATTCAATAAAACAAAATACAATGACCCAGTTAATAGAATGTGTACCTAACTTTAGTGAAGGACGAAATCCACAGGTAATTAAACAAATTACGGATGCGATTGAGACAGTTGAAGGCGTAAAGTTGTTGAATGTTGATCCGGGTAAGGCAACAAACAGAACGGTAGTAACTTTTGTGGGATCGCCTGACGATGTGCTTGAAGCTGCTTTTAGAGGAGTGAAAAAGGCTTCGGAAGTTATTGATATGAGCAAACACACTGGTGAGCATCCTCGTTTTGGTGCTACAGATGTTTGTCCGTTGGTGCCCATCGCCAATATTAGCATGGAGGAAACGGTAAAGTATGTTCATAAACTGGCTAAGCGGATTGGAGAAGAGTTGTCAATTCCAATTTACTGTTATGAGTTTGCAGCGCAAAAAGAAGAACGCAAAAGTTTGGCAACCTGTCGTTCAGGGGAGTATGAAGGCCTGCCTGAAAAGCTAAAAGACCCCCGTTGGAAACCTGATTTTGGATCTGCTGAGTTTAATGCCGCAGCTGGAGTAACTGCCGTTAGTGCAAGAAACTTTTTAGTGGCTTATAATGTGAATCTAAATACAACTTCTACCCGCCGTGCGAATTCAATTGCATTTGATGTTCGTGAAGCTGGACGTTCAAAACGTGAAGGGAATCCTATTACGGGTAAGATTGTAAAGGATGAAAATGGAAATCCAGTTCGTGTTCCGGGAACATTGAAAAAGGTACGTGCGATAGGTTGGTTTATTGAAGAATATGGTGTTGCTCAGATTTCGATGAATTTGACAGATATTACGGTTACCCCTGTTCATATTGCTTTTGATGAGGTTTGTAAAAGTGCTGAGAAACGCGGCATACGTGTAACGGGATCCGAATTGGTTGGTTTAGTTCCGCTTCAGGCAATGTTGGATGCTGGAAAGTATTTTTTGAAAAAACAGGAACGTTCAACCGGAATATCAGATGAGGAGATTATCAAAATAGCGATCAAGTCAATGGGTTTGGATGAGTTAGGTAAATTCAATCCTCGTGAACGAATTATTGAATATTTGCTTGAAGCTGACAAACCCCAGCTAAAAGATATGTCTTTGAAAGCCTTCATGGAAGAAACTGCATCAGAGTCTCCTGCACCAGGAGGAGGTTCTATTTCTGCTTATGTGGGTTCACTCGGTGCAGCATTGGGAAGTATGGTTGCAAATCTTTCGTCGCATAAACGAGGATGGGATGAGCGCTGGGAAGAGTTTTCCGATTGGGCAGAGAAAGGCAAAGTGTATCAGGAGAGATTATTAAAACTGGTTGATGAAGATACTGACGCATTCAATCAGATTATGGTTGCATTTGGCTTGCCTAAAAAATCAGCTGATGAAAAAGCTGCTCGTATGCAAGCTATTCAGGATGCCACTTTAAATGCTATTTTAACTCCGATGGAGGTGATGAAAACAGCTTTTGCTTCCATGGAAGTATTGAAGGCCATGGCCGAGGTTGGAAATCCAAATTCAGTTTCAGATGCTGGAGTAGGAGCTTTGTGTGCCCGAACTGCAGTTCAGGGGGCTTACCTCAATGTGCTTATCAATTTGGGCGATTTTAAAGATGAGGAAAAAGCAGGCCAGCTGAAACATGAGGCTAAAGAAATCCTTTATCAGGCTGAAACAAAAGAGCAACTGATTCTGAAAATAGTTGAGGAAAAGATATAGGCTATAGCGGTCATTAATTTTTGGTTGGGGGTTTTCGAGTAATCGGGAACCCCTATCTGGTATATGTAATTTGTAGTGCCAGTTTTCAGTTACCGGTTTTCACAGAATCAAGAAATAAAAGTCTAGCATCCGTTCACCTGCAACTCGTAACACGAAACAGATTGCTTCTTCGTTTCACTCTTCGCAATGACGATCTCCGGTTTACGTTCTCCCTTCTCCGATTATATTTCAATCATCATACCAGCGCCTAAGGTGAAGGTATTTAGTCCCATGTTGGGAATTTTTGTTCCGGCATTACTAATATGTCTAAAACCAGACCTTAAATCAAAATAAGTGTTGTTAATAAGCTTTAAAGTAAAGCCAAAGTCAAGGTGTGTTGAAAAGATAAATCCTTTTGCTTGTCTTTTTGGAGAGTCGGAAATGTAATGAGGTCCTGCACCTAAAACACCATAAAACCCAACGATGTCCCTAATCAGATTTGTTCTTGCCAGTATTCCCCCACTTAATCCATATTCTTTGCCATCAACTTGTTCTGTAATATCTCCGATTTTAGTGAAATTTGAAAGATTATACTGAGGCTGAAGTACTGCCTCCCAATTCCATTTTTCTTTTTGTGCAAATGTGTAAGAATATTCAAATTGAAAAAGAAGGACTTCGTAATTATATCTTGCCGGAAAGATTACCTGATCGCCAACTCCTGAGATGAAGCCAAATTTATGTCGGGAGATTTCTTCGGAAGGGGGTTTTTGACTCCATACAATGGAGGAAGTACAAAAGAGAATAATAAATAATAGCGAGTATTTTTTCAGGTTGAAAGTTCGTTGCATCTCGTTCAGCTTTAATCTTCGGCACGGCAATATACAAAAATGCTTGGTTCATGATACAAAAAGATGAATGTTGGATAATGGAAATGAAATGATAACTGAAATAAGACCTTATCTGAATGGGTAAAAAAGAGAGAACAACTAATAAATAGCTGTCCTCTCGTGCAATATTTTGATTGTAAATAATTACTTCAGAATATCGTTTGATAGATTTTTTATACTTGCTCCAATGCTTTTGAATGGTTTTCCATTTCCCTGATTATCGTCTTCAACAAACAAATATTCCATGCCTGCAATTTCTTTGGCAGCCATAATGCGTTTAAAGTCAATAACACCTTCACCAACACTACAAACGTCTTCTTTAAAAACGTTATAGAAAGGTTCTTGATTGGTCTTCATGTCTTTCATGTGGAAAAGCTTGAATCTTCCAGGGTATTTCTTGAACATCTCTACCGGATCTTGTCCAGCTTTTGATACCCAGAAGAAATCAATTTCCATAGTAATTAAATCGGCATCCATTTCTTTCATGAATAAGTCATAGTAAGGAACAATGCCATTAATATTTTCAAATTCAAAATTATGATTGTGATAACCAAACTGGATACCTACCTTTTTCATAATGCCTCCAACTTTGTTCCATTCGCCAATCATTTTTTTGTAGGTCTCAATATTTCTATCTTCTTCATTCACCCAAGGCTGAATGCAATATTTCACACCCATTTCGGCATGAGCATCAGCCATTATCTTGGCATTGTCCATGGTAATTCCGGCAGCTTCAACTTGTGTATGGCTACTAATGATATCCATGCCCAAGCCATTCACCATCTTTTTGAACTCTTTGGGTTGTTGTCCATAGAATTTACCATCAGCATAACCGGCAAGTTCTACAGTTTTATAGCCAAGGTCTGCTACCTTTTGTAGTGATCCTTTTAAATCAGCACTGACTGCATCGCGGATAGTATAGAGCTGCAAACCTACAACATGGTTCTTATGGTTTATCTGTCCTGCAATAGATGCCAGTGGATTGCTCACAAGTAAGCCCATTGATCCGGCCGCAGTAACTTTAAGAAAATCTCTTCTGTTCTTCATTGGTTTATTTGGTTTAAATACATGAATACACACAAAAATATGAAAAAGTATGAAATATTAATGATGAGGGTGAAAAATCAGTTTTGAGGCTCTATTTATATTGCGTTGAATGGTCTGCAAATTGCAAAAGTACCATTCGTCGCGTTTTGGATATTTCGCAAAACGCGAAAGCTTCTCCTTAAGACTTTTGGGGTTTTAGCAAAAGGCGAATGTTTCAATCAATGAGCAAAGAGTATTCCGCGAATTGCAGAAGCTTCAAACTTTGAGTAAGCAACAATCTACATTTTGTAGAAGCATCAATAGAACCTATGGGAGCAATCTACAATTTGTAGAAGCACCTCCTAAGCCCATGGGAGGATCTACAGAATGTAGAAGCTTCTTTCAATCTCTGTTGAGTATTTTACTGAATTTATGACGATGTATCGGAATGGATTTCTACTTCTTCAAACTAACAGCCACCCACTTATTACCTTCTTTTATTTCAATTTTTGAAAGTAGAAGTTCTGAAGCTTTCCCAATAATGTCCTCCGTATCTTGTTTGTAAAAACCACTAAGGATAAGCATTCCTTCATCGTTTAAAACAGAAACGTACTTTTCAATGTCCTGAAGGATAATGTTCTTTTGAATGTTTGCGAGAATCAAATCGTATGTTTCGTTTCCTAAAGCTGAAGCATCGCCTTTTATCGCTTTAATATTGTTGATATTATTAAGCCCTGAATTCTCAAGAGTTCCTTCGTATGACCATTGGTCAATATCGATAGCGGTGATTCTTTCAGCTCCAACCATCGATGCAAGAATACTTAAAATACCGGTTCCGCAACCCATGTCTAACACGGTTTTGTCAACAATATCAATATCCATGATGTGTTGCATCATCATCGAAGTTGTTTCGTGGTTGCCAGTACCAAAAGCCATGTTTGGATTAATTACAATCTCGTATTCAGCTTGTGGGTAATCTGTATGAAATGGGGCACGAATTAATACGCGGTCATTAATCAGCAAAGGTTTGAAATAGTTCTTTTCCCACTCTTCATTCCAGTTGATGTCAGGCATTTCTTCTTCGGTAAAATCAACCCGAAACGGAACCTCTTTAAGAGCTGTATGGATCTCTTCAGGTTTCAGTTTGCCAATAGGGTAGAATGCCTGCAATAGATCGGTAGAAGCATCGAAGCTTTCAAAGTCAAGATCAGCTAAATAAGCGATAAGAATCTCGCGATTTGTTTCGTTATCGGTTTGAAGTTGAAAGGTGGTTTTTATGTATTTCATCTATGTTTCCTTTTGCGTAAAGATAAGAAAAGCCATCCGTCAATTAACGAATGGCTTCAATATGTTTTTATGAACCAATCTTGAATCAAATATCTTGATTCTTGGTTCTAATGTCTTGACTCTTATTTCTAGTATGCGTTAATGATTGCAAGGAAGTCTTCAGCTTTAAGTGAAGCACCACCAATTAAACCACCATCGATATCAGGATTTGAGAATAACTCGTTTGCATTTTTAGCGTTACAGCTACCACCATAAAGGATAGAAGTTCCATCAGCTACTTCAGCACCAAATTTATCAGCGATAATACCACGCATGTATTTTAGCATTTCCTGAGCTTGCTCAGAGCTTGCAGTTACACCTGTTCCGATAGCCCAGATTGGTTCGTAAGCAATAACGATTTTTGAGAAATCTTCAGCTGACAAGTTGAAAACAGTTTCATCCAACTGAGTTTTAACGAAATCATTTTGTGTTCCAGCTTCACGAATATCCAAAGCTTCACCACAACAGTAGATTGGAGTTAATCCGCTTTCTAATGTAAGGGCTACTTTTTTATTTAGTGTTTCGCTAGTCTCACCGTAGTATTCACGTCTTTCTGAATGACCAAGAATTACATACTCTGCACCAGTTGATTTTACCATTGAAACAGAAACTTCACCTGTGTATGCACCTTTAGCTTCAGCTGCACAGTTTTGTGAAGCAACACCAACACGGCTTGTGTCAACAGCGTCAACAACGCTTGTAATATGAGTGAATGGAGTTCCAAGAACAACAACTACATCTTCAGCACCTTCTTTAACTACTAATTCATTTACTGCTTTAGCTAGTTCAACACCTTCAGCAACAGTTGTGTTACATTTCCAGTTTCCGGCAACTACTTTTTTTCTCATGTTTTCTTATTTTGAGGAATAGTGATTATTGATTTTTTAATATCGCCCCAAAAATAGGAAAAGGTGGCAGAACCACCTTAATTCTAATCTTTATTTCAACGGATTTAACTTTTCTTTAAACCGAATTTTTAGAAAGAGAGTGTATGCCAACCCTCTTTTAAATAGTTGGTTAGCGGAACTCCCATTCCTTTTACATCAATCTTCATCTTTCGCAGGTCGTCTGCAACTCCATACATGTTAGCACAATGCACACAGGCTTCAACTTTAACACCCGATTCCTGCATACGTTTAACGTAGTCTTGCAGCATCTTATTTTCACTAAGCAATTTGGATGAAGGACCCCAGATAATCAGCACAACCTCATCGAACCAGCCTTGTTTTTTTGCGTTGTGCGTATACATAAAGCATACTTTTTCTGCTACTTCAGGATCACCGCTTGTCCAAAGTACTGCAAGTTTGTTGCTATTGTCATTCATTGTAACTGGATTTGTAGCCTGGCTAATACTGCTTGTTGCAAATATTACCAGGAGAATCAATAATAAATTTTTCATGTTAAGTCGTTTTCAATTCAAAACAAGATAAAGATATTCTGGTTGATAAATGACTCTTCTTTAAAAATATTAACAGTTCTTGCGACTTGGATATTGAAGAGACTAAACCACGTATTTGGATTTAGAGGACAGCTATTCTATCTTCAACAATTAAATATTGATAATATATTTTATGAAATTAAATGAAAATTTGCTGAATGGACTTGCGGTTACAGCAAGTTTGTTAAATGTGGGAATGGTGTTTTTTTTATTGAGAGAACATCTTGATTATCCTATGATATTAACATTTTCCGGAACTTTAGCTTTTATTTTGGGGATTATTTTTATCAATAAGAAAAGTGAATTTTCGATGGCTATTTTCTTAAATGCAGCTTTCGTTGTGTTTCTTATACTGGGAATGAATGTTTGGATGTTACTTCTGTTTCCCTTAGTTGCCACAGGAATGAGCATATTGGTTTTCTTATTCAAAAAAGCAAAACAGTTTTTTTTCCATGGATTTATGTGGTTGCTTGTTGCTGTTGGTGCATTATATTTGGTATCCTGGCAATTGACTCCATTTATTATTCAGCAAATGACAAGTGTTAATGTCGCTAAAGTTCCAACGAAGAATATCCAGCAATTTGAATTAAACGATATAGATGGGAATACTGTTAACGCGGAGTTTATCAAAGATAAAATTGTTGTTATTGACTTTTGGGCTACCTGGTGTGGCCCTTGTCTGCAGGAGTTTGAAGAATTGAAAGAAATCGTTCCAGAATATAAGAATGATTCAGAGCTAGCTTTTCTATTTGTAAGCAAACAGGAACTAAAAAAGTTACGTGATTTTGCTAGTGATAATTCTTATTCATTTGATTTTTACCATGATCCAGAAGGAAAATTTGCCGATGGATTGGGTGTGAAAATGTTGCCTACTGTTTTTGTTATTGATAAAGAGGGAACAATTAAATACAAGCATCAGGGATTTGTAAAAGGAGGTAATTTTAGAAAGAAATTGAAAAAAGAGATTGAATCATTGAGGTAGATTCTATTCAATATTTAATCAAGAGAATTCCTCGAGGCTCTGCCTCGGGGTATAGAGGAAAGTT
>CBDVCE010000034.1:0-52292 GCA_965372405.1 uncultured Sunxiuqinia sp. | reverse complement strand
AAATATGATAAAAATCCATATTTAACAGTCGCGACTTAAACGCCTATACCTATAAGATAAATACGAACCCTCATTTTTGATGAGGGTTTTTCTTTGTTCAAAATATTGTATTTAACAAAAATTTCCATACCTTGCTTGGTAATAAGTCTAAGATTATGGAAAGGACGGAATCCGGTACTCCTTTTGAGTTTGAAGAATATTCAAAAGACAAAACGCAAAGTGACTATAAACATCTTTATAAAAAGATGCGGTTAATGTGCGATAACGTTCCAGACCTGATATGGGCGAAAGACCTTAACCGCAACTACACCTTTGCTAATCGGGAACTCTGTACAAATATTCTGTTTACAAATGATGTGAACGAACCAATAGGTAAGCCTTCCAAATTCTTTTTTGACCGAATTCGAAAAGAAAAGCCAGAAAATAAACAATGGTATACGATAGGTGATTTATCCGATCATAGTGATGAGTTTGTGTATAAGTTCCATAAGCCTATTCAGGTTGTTGTAAGTGGTTATGTTCGCGGTCGTTTTATCGAACTTGAATTGCAAAAAGCTCCATTCTTTGATGAAAATCAAAACTTTATAGGTTTGGTTGGTTCAGGCCATGATATAACAAAACGTCGAAAAATTGAAAAAGATCTTCGGTTTAATAAAGAACGTCTACAGCTTGCTATTGATGGTGCAAATATTGGCATTTGGGATTGGAGAATAGATAAAGGTAAACTTTATATAGATCAAAAATGGGTGAGTTTTTTCGGTTTTACTGCTGAAGAATTCAATGATGACTTTGATTTTTTAAAGAGTCTTATTCATCCTGATGATATTGAAGAGCATGACTTGAAAATGCGCAATCATTTTATTAATGAAACTCCAACGTTTGAGCATACATTTAGGGTAAGAACAAAAGATAATATTAAGTATGTCTGGATCAAATCAATTGGTACCGTCGTTGAGCGTGATATGACTGAGAATCCTAAGCGGATGGTTGGTATTCATCAGGATGTATCTAAGGTAGTTGAGCAAGAAATAAAACTAAAGCACGCAATGATTCAGGCCAAAGAAAGTGATCGGTTAAAGACCGCTTTTTTGGCAAATCTTTCGCATGAGATTAGAACTCCTTTAAATAGTATTCTAGGTTTTACACGGTTTTTAATATCTGAAGATGATCTTTCTCCAGAAAATAAGAAAGAGTACATGGATATTGTAGAATCCAGTTCTGAGGGTTTTTTACAAATAATAAATAACATTATTAATATTGCTAAAGTTGAAAGTGGTGTTTTTCAACTGGATAAGAAAGAGTTTGATTTAAGAGAGTTAAGTATCCAGACAATTGAAAAATTACAACGACAATATCAATATTCCGAAAAGATTCATCTTAAATTTTCACCAGAGCCTGACTCAAACGAATTATTCATTCATTCTGATAAAGATGTGTTGGAGCAAATTATTTATAGTTTATTGTCGAATGCTGTAAAATTCACACTAGAAGGTGAAGTTGAACTTGGATATGAGTTAATCGATAATGAACGACTTTTTATCTATGTGAAAGATTCAGGAATTGGAATTGATCTTAAGCATGAGCATGTTATTTTTCAGCCATTTCGTCAACTAACTGAAAGTTTTAATCGGGAGTACGGTGGAGCTGGTCTAGGGTTAGCAATTGCCTATAGTATGACAGAAATTTTGGATGGAAAACTCTGGTTTGAATCAGAAAAAGAAAAAGGAACTATATTCTATGTTTACATTCCTTTAGGGTAATATCCGAATTAATATTATCATTATTAAATTATATTAGTTTTTCGTTTCTTTAACAGAAAATCAACATCTTTGTGCTTATAACTGGCTGTTGATATGACGAAAATTTATCTATCCCTTTTTTATCTTCTTTTTATTTATTGTTCTATTTCAGCTCAGGAAGTAGATAGCTTGAAGCAAATCCTTCCGGGTAGCGAAGGAGTTGATCGGGCTAAAGTGCTTGTTCAACTTGCAAAACTTTCGGAAAGAAGTGACACTGAAAGTAAGCAACGAATTCTATATGCTCAGGAAGCGATTGAGTTGGCAGCAGAATTGGGAGATTCATTTGTGTTAGCTGATGCGTACTACCAAGAGGGGGAAGCCTATTATTTTTTATCAAATTATCCAGAAGCAATTTCAGTATACAAAAAAGCACTTTCGGTATATCAAATGCTTGGGGATTCTGAAAATGTAGGAGAATCTTATAACTGTATCGGATTGTGTAATTTTTATGACGGCAAACATGAAACTGCAATTAGCGAATTCTTAAAGGCGTTAAAAACTTTTGAGAGCATTGATCTGAAAGGCGAAATGGCTAACATCCATTCAAATATTGGAATGGTTTATCAGGAATTTGATGATCCCGAACTCGCGATAAAGAACTATCATCTGGCTTCAAATTTGAATAAATTGATCAATGACACACTAAGTGTCGCAATCAATTATAACGGGCTTGGTACATCTTACTTTTTTCTGGAAAAGTATGATTCTGCAAAAGTTTATTATAACCTGGCATATCGAACTTTTCAGGAAATGGAGGAGGGAAGAAGTGTTGCTATCACGTTGAATAATATTGCAAATATATATGTTAATGAAGGTGATAGCTTGTCGTTAGCATTAGAATATTACAATAAAGCTATTGGGGTTTTTCGTGATATAGATGATACCCGAAGTGAAGCTTATGTAATGGAAGGCCTTGGGGGAGTATATCGGGAAATGAAACAATATGATAAAGCAATTAAGTCGTTTAAAGATTGTATTGAATTTAGTAAAAAAAATAAAGCAGGGACTCAACTTTTAAAACTTGCTTATGATGATTTAGCCTTTACATACGAAGAAGCTGGAGACATTAGAAATGCCTATGAGGCCTTTAAATTGTATAATCAATACAGTGATAGTCTGGTAAATGAAGAACGCTTAAGTCAAGTTGCCGAACTAGCTGAAAAATATGAAGCTGAAAAAAAGGAAGCTGAAATTGAACGGTTAAATGCAGTTGAACAGGTTCATATTTTAAAACTTCAACGCGGAAAGCAAATTCGCTTTTTTGGTGTTATTTTAATTTCACTATTGGTTGTTATAACGTTGGTTATTTCAATAGGATATCTCAATAAGAAAAAGATAAATAGCCTGCTGAGCAATAAAAATATTCAGATTGAATTACAACGAAAACAGCTTGAAAAGTTAAATGCTTCAAAGAATAAGTTTTTCTCAATCATTGCACACGACCTGAAGAACCCATTTCATACGGTTCTGGGTTATTCATATTTAATGCATAAAGATTACGATCGATTCAAGGACGAGGAAAAGAAGAAATATGCAGCTGATATTTATAAATCGACCAATTCAATTTTCAGACTTTTACAGAACTTGCTTGACTGGTCGCGATCACAAACCGGTAGATTAAGCTATAATCCTCAGCCTTTTGATTTCTCCGATTTGTATGAAAATATTATTGGTTTGTTAAAGCCAGTTGCTGAGGCAAAAAAGGTTGAGATAAAATGCTCTATTGAAGAAGGGAGCATAGCGTATGCTGATCCCATGATGGTTGAAACAATCATTCGAAATTTGGTAAACAATGCCATTAAGTTTTCTTTTGAAGATACTACTGTTCAGTTAAGTGTTTCTAAAAAAGAAGACAAATTATTGATTTGCGTTAAGGATAATGGAGTAGGTATCAGTAAAACTGATTTGGATAATTTATTTCGAATTGATTCTAAAGTGAAACGAAAAGGTACCAATAATGAAGATGGTTCGGGCTTAGGATTGATTCTTTGTCAGGAGTTTGTTGAAAAAAATAGAGGAACCATATCCGCTGAAAGTGAACTTGGAAAAGGGAGCTGTTTTTGTGTAACAATTCCTGCAGATCAAGAAGGCTGATTATTCTACTAACATTGCTTCAGCAAGAGAGTTGGCTTTTTCTTTGCTAACTAAAGTTTCAACAATCTTTAATGAAAATTTAAGGGCAGCACCAACGCCACGTCCTGTAATAATATTATCTGATAATACAGTAGGCTCCTTGCTGATAATTGCTCCTTTTAGGTCCTTTTCAAATCCAGGATAACAAACTGCTTGTTTCCCATTTAACAGGTTGAGGTGCCCAAAAACCAGTGGAGCTGCACAGATTGCTCCTAGCATTTTATTGTGTTTGTTAAAGTCAAGAATCTGATCACGTAATCCGCTATGACTGTCAAGGTGCGAAGCCCCCGGCATTCCTCCGGGCAAAATAAGCATGTCTATTTCAGAATAATCAACTTCATCGAAAAGCTTATCAGCAATAATCGGAATGTTGTGAGATCCAACAACCGTAAGATTATCTGTCATAGAAATTGTTGTGACATCAAGATTAGCTCTTCTTAATACGTCAATAATTGTTATGGCTTCAATCTCTTCAAATCCCTGCGCAAGCTGAACGGCAATCCTTTTCATAATGAAATGTTTTTTCAAAAATAGTCAATTCGTTTTTAGTCAAAAAAAATGGCCTGCTTTTAGCAGACCACCTTTACCGATAGAATCTTATAATTTACTTAATTTGCGTATTCTTTTAAGGACTTTTCAAGTTTCTTACGAGTAAAGAAAATGCGGCTTTTTACTGTACCAAGAGGTAAGTCAAGTTTCTCAGCAATTTCTTTGTACTTATATCCATCCAGAAACATCTTAAAAGGAACCTTATATTCCTTTTCTAATGCATTAATGCTTTTCAGAATTTCTTTTGAACTGAAAAATGAATCAGGCGATGGATAAATTTTGTCTTTTGAAAATTTTAAATGAAAATCATTGTTCGAACCATCAAATGTATTTTTTGCTTTTACATTCCGGCGATAGTTATTAATGAACGTGTTTTTCATGATCGTATAAATCCACGCTTTAAAATTGGTATTCTGAGTGAATTTGTCACGATAAGTTAATGCTTTCAAAAAGGTTTCTTGCAAAAGGTCTTGTGCTTTTTCCTGATCAGAAGTCAGGCTTAGGGCGTAATACAATAATTTGTCTTGTAACCCAAGCAGTGCGCTATTAAATTGAAGTTGTGTCATGGCAGCGTATTTATTTGTTGATTACGAAATTGTTTAAAACAAATATAAATAATGACTGGCTTTAAAAAAAGAATTCGACATCTTTTATTCTTCGATTTTATTGAACTGTGATAAAAAAAATCGATACGTACTGATTATTAGTGTCTAATAGAAAGATACGTGGTTTACATAAATTTGTTTACTTTTTTGTTAGTGTTGTCAAACAACTTATTTTAATTAGATTATTTATGAATTAAGCCTTGACTTTTGTATTTTAAATAAAACGTACTGCCTTTCTTGATAAGAGATTATTCTTACATTTGCACCTTCCAAATTACGCAAGTAATACATTTATGAAACATTTATTATTAAAAAACCAAAGGGCTGAAATGATTACTTTCAAGCGCTGGGGTGGCAGAAATTACTCATTGTTTCAGGCAATAAAAATGCAAGTTAGGATTGGCGTTTTGCTAATCACATATTTGCTTGTTGCCATAACCAATGAAGTTGATGCCCAAACAGACAGTTTGCAGGTAAACATGGAGTATAATCTTGATGAGATCGAGGTTAGCGCCCAGCGGGCACCAGTGAGTTACTCACAGGTGGCACGGATTGTATCCGTGATTGACCGCACCCAAATTGAATCGGCTCCGGCCGGCAGTATCCAGGATCTTCTCGAGTACGCGCTAAGCGTCGATGTCAGGCAGAGGGGGACACATGGTGTCCAGGCTGATGTTTCAATACGAGGAGGTACATTTGACCAAACCCTCATTCTTCTCAACGGAATTAATCTTTCCGATCCACAAACCGGCCACCACAATCTTAATTTGCCGGTAAGTCTCAAAAACATTCAACGAATAGAAATTCTTCAAGGGCCAGGTGCACGTGTGTATGGCCCAAACGCTTTTTCCGGAGCAATCAACATTATTACTGATGCTGGTGAAGGGAATGTGTTTAAGGCAGACGTTTTGTATGGAGAGCATCAACTTATTGATGTAAACTTATCTGGAAGCATTGAGACTGGAAAATTGAACAGTTATGTCTCATTCGACAAAAAGTCTTCGGATGGGTATGTTGAGAACACTGATTTTGAAGCTTTCAACCTGTTTTATCATGGAACTTTATCTACAGGACAAGGTAAACTTGATATGCAGGCAGGCTATTCGGAGAAAGAATTTGGAGCCAATAGTTTTTATACTCCCAAATACCCAAATCAGTTTGAGGAAACAAAAACAACATTTGCTTCTGTAAAATTTAAATCAAATTCAAAATTGCATCTTACCCCAGCTATCTATTGGCGCAGGCATCAGGATCGTTTTGAACTTTTTCGTGATAACCCTGCATCCTGGTATGGAGGACACAATTATCATTTAACTGATGTTTTGGGAGCAAGTATAAATAGTTGGTTTAGCAGCGCTTTAGGTAAAACTGCTTTTGGAGCTGAATTTCGTTCCGAGAATATTTGGAGTAATGTTCTTGGCGAACCAATGGAAGTTCCAGTAAGTGTTCCGGGAGAGGAAGGGCAGGAGTTTACCAAGTCACATTCCCGAACCAATGTATCCTATTTTGCAGAGCACACATTCTATTTAAATAACTTAACGATTTCAACAGGCGCAATGGCAAACTGGATATCCGATTTAAATTTTGATTGGAATGTTTATCCGGGGCTGGATGTAGCGTATCAGCTAAACGATAATTGGAAAGTTTTTGCATCGATTAATCAATCATTTCGTATGCCAACATTTACCGATTTGTATTATGATGGTCCTACGAATAAGGGAAACCCCAATTTAAAACCTGAGGAATCTACTACCGTTGAGGGAGGCGTTAAGTATCGCAATCAATTTATGCGTGCACATTTGGGTTATTATCACCGAAAAGGCAAAAACTTAATTGATTGGGTAAAAGAAGGTGAAGAATTTGAATGGACTCCTCAAAACCTGACTGATATTAATACGAATGGTGTTGAAGCAACTACTGAAATTAATTTTCAGAAGCTGGTATCACCTAAATTTTTCCTTAAGAAATTAAGACTGAACTATGCATATGCACAACTTGATAAAGGCGAAAGTAATCTTATCTCAAACTATGTGCTCGATAATTTAAAGCATAAGCTGGTTGTAAATATTGATCATGTGATTTGGAAGAAACTATCAGCATCATGGAAATTTCGATTTCAGGATAGAAACGGATCTTATTCGCGTTTTGAAAATAAGGAATATGTTGATGAGGCAGAATACGAACCATTTTGGTTAGTTGATGGAAAAGTTTACTGGACAGGAAAGCAATATAAGGTGTACGGACAAGTCGCAAATCTGTTTGATCAGGGCTATGTTGACCTGGGTAATGTGCAACAACCAGGTAGATGGTTAAGTATTGGTTTTTCATATCAATTCAATTTTAAATAAGTATAAAAAATAGATCACAATAACATCAAAATTAGAGGCTTCCGTAAGGAGGCCTTTTTTTTTGACTCAAAATGTTGTGAAACATTGCGTTCGACATCTAAAAATTACTATTTTTGCAATTGTCGTTATCGCACACGGAAAATTTTTAAACCAACTAACAGTTAAATAATAAGTATATTAACCATGAGAAAATCAACAGTATTTTTAATTACTTTACTTCTACTATTATCAATTAATTCTTTTGTATCCGGACAGGAATGGACCTATTTATTTAATGGTGAAAATCTTGATGGATGGGAACAATTAAACGGAGAAGCAAAATATGAAGTTAAAGACGGATTAATTGTAGGAACTACAGTTATGAATACCCCTAATTCTTTTATTAGAACTAACGAAACATACAAAGACTTCATTTTTGAAGTTGAACTTCTTATCGAGAATAAAATGAACTCAGGAGTTCAGTTTCGCAGTTTAAGTGATCCTTCATACAGAGATGGAAGAGTTCATGGATACCAATGTGAGGTTGATCCTTCAGCGAGAGCATGGAGTGGCGGAATTTATGATGAGGGAAGACGTGGATGGCTTTATCCGCTAACATATAATCCAAAAGCCAGAACTGCATTTAAATTAGAAGAGTGGAACCATTACCGCATAGAGTGTATCGGAAATACGATGCGTACCTTTGTTAACGGTCAGCCAGCAGCATATCTTATTGATGATATGACAGCTGAAGGTTTTATTGCACTTCAGGTACACGGAATTGGTGATCAGTCTCAGGAGGGCAAACAAATTAAGTGGAAGAATATTCGAATTAAAACGGAAAACCTTAAAATGACTAAAGTTGAAGGTGTTTTCGTGGAAAATTTACTTTCGAATAACTTAAGTAAAAGTGAAAAGAAACAAGGATGGACTTTGCTTTTTGATGGTGAAACGAGCAATGGATGGAAAAGTGTCAAGTCAGACGAATTTCCAAAACAAGGCTGGTCTGTTGAAAATGGAGAGCTAACCGTTTTATCAAATGGTGGTGATAAAACCAAAAGTGGTGGTGATATTGTTACTACGAAAGAATTTTCTGCTTTCGATCTTCAGTTTGAATTTAAATTAACAGAAGCTGCTAATAGCGGAATAAAGTATTGTACTGGAAATAATGGCCCTTCAATTGGGCTTGAGTATCAAGTATTGGACAGTAATCATCCAGATGCTGGAAATGGATCTATTGGAAATAGAACAGTAGGATCTTTGTACGATTTAATTCCTGCCAGACATTCACGACGTTTTGTGAAAAAAGCTGGGGAGTGGAACCGTGGGCGCTTAGTTGTTAATCCTGATAATAAAGTTGAGCATTGGCTAAATGGACTGAAAGTTGTTGAATATGAACGGGGTTCTGCAATATTTGATGCATTGGTAGCAAGAAGCAAATATGCAAAGTTTGAAAACTTTGGAATGGCAGAAAAATCTCCAATCTTGCTACAAGATCATAATGATGAGGTTCATTTCAGAAGTATAAAAATCAAAGATCTTACTCCGAAAGAAAATGCTGGATTTGATTTAGGAATTGCATCCTATTCGCTTCGTAAATTTAGTTTGGAAGAGACTTTGGCAATGAGTAAGAGGCTGGGGATTGACCGTATCGCCTTAAAAGATTTCCATTTGCCTTTGGATTCAAAAAATAAAGAAATTGAAGCTGTAATTCAGAAATGTGAAGATGCTGGTATTGAAGCATACGGAGTTGGTGTTATTTATATGAAAACCAAAAAGGAAGTAGATCGTGCATTTAAATTAGCAAAAAAGGCAGGAGCAAAAGTAATTATTGGTGTTCCTAACCATGAGTTACTTTCATATGTTGAGGAAAAAGTGATCAAATATGATATCAAGTTGGCTATACACAATCATGGCCCTGGCGATAAGTTGTATCCAAGTGCTGAAAGTGCATATGTGTTAATTAAAGACATGGATCCAAGAATGGGACTGTGTATTGATATTGGTCATACAAAACGTATTAACAGAAGTCCTTCAGAAGATCTTAATGAATTTTTCGATCGCATTCATGATATTCATTTAAAAGATGTTACAAAAGCTGCTAAAGATGGCAGTACCTGCGAAGTTGGAAGAGGGGTAATTGACTTCCCGCAATTTATGCAGGATATTATTGATTCAGGTTATTCAGGTACAGTTGCTTTAGAGTTTGAAAAAGATGGAGATGATCCGTTAGCTGGAATGGCAGAGTCATTTGGCTATATTCGAGGAGTATTAAAAACTTTAGAGAAATAAAAATTAAACTATACTACCATGACAAACAGAAGAGAATTTATAAAAAAAGCAGCTGTAAGCACTGCAGGTATCACCATTGGTGGTGCTGCACTGGGTATGTCTGCAAAAAGTTATTCAAGAATTATTGGATCAAATGATCGTTTAGTTGTTGCATTAATGGGGTGTGGGCGTAGAGTAGGTGGCTATTGTCAGGCTGTCTCAAAAAAAGAAAATAATGTAGACCTGGCATACATTTGCGATGTAATGAAGAAGCAACGTGAGAGGGTTGCTAAAGATTTAAAAGGAAAAGTTACAGGTGATGCTGTTTTAGAAAATGATATTCGTAAAGTTTTAGCAGATAAAAATGTAGATATCATTTTTAATGCAACACCCGACCATTGGCATGCTCCTGGTGCTTGGATGGCTATGGAGGCCGGTAAACATGTATATCTGGAGAAGCCATGTAGCCACAATCCACGAGAAGGTGAACTTCTTGTTGAGTTTGAAAAGAAATTTGGAAAATTAATTCAAATGGGGAACCAGCAACGTTCTTCATTGAAATCAAAGGAAATAATAAAAGAGATTCATAATGGAGTTATTGGTGATGCATACAAAGCAGTTGCATTTTACAGTAATTCACGTGGAGAAGTAGTTGTTCCAAAAGTAGCTCCTGTACCGGAAGGTCTAGATTGGGAATTGTTCCAGGGGCCTGCTCCACGAAAAGCATATGAGCATGACACATGGAATTACAACTGGCACTGGTACGGTTGGGATTATGGTACTGCTGAAACTGGGAACAATGCTACTCATGAGCTTGATGTAGCGCGCTGGGCATTACAGGTAGAATATCCGAATTGGGTTGATGTTGAGGCTGCAAAACGTCATTATTTGAATGACGGTTGGGAAATGTATGATACCATGGATGCAACATTCAAATTCGATGGAGATAAGGTAATCAAATGGGACGGCAAAAGCCGAAATGCACATAAAACTTACGGGGCAGATCGTGGCACAATTATTTACGGAACTGATGGATCTGTCTTTGTAAATCGTAATGGCTATAAACTTTTTGATCGCAAAGGAAAGTTGATTAAAGACAGTCAGGCAAAAACACAGGAAGCTGGTGTTGCACTTGGCGGAGGCGGAGACATGACCGATATGCATGTTGAGAATTTCTTTAATGTGATCAGAGGTAAAGAGAAGATGCTAAATTCTCCAATCAAACAGGGTGCTGTTAGTCAGATGCTAACTCATTATGCCAATATTTCATACCGAATTGGTAAATCGTTTGAGGTGAATACTGAAAATGGACGTATCAAAGATAAAACGGCCATGAAACTTTGGGGACGTGAATACGAAAAAGGTTGGGAACCCAAACTTTAACTATATACTTAATAAGTCACCAACTATTACAGTTTTCATAATAATTAAGGTGGCTTATTCTATTTAAACCAATTAAATCTACATCCATAACTATGGAAAAATCAAGAAGAAATTTTTTAAAGAAATCAGCAATTGCTGCAGGGGCACTGACAATTGTTCCGGCATACGTTTTATTCTCTAGAGATGAAAAAAGAAATGCCAAAGGTGAGCTTATTCGAAAAGCTATTGTTGCCCCAAGCGATAGAATAAATATGGCTTTTTGTGGAATTGGAAACCGTGGTGGTCAAATTCTACAAGAGTTTATGAATACTGGATTGGTTAATAATGTAGCGCTTTGCGATACAGATATGGGAGCTCCTCATACGCTGAAAAATATGGAAGCTTTTCCAAAATTACCTCAATTCCAGGATTTCAGAGTAATGTTTGACGAAATGACCACGGATATTGATGCTGTTTGCGTTGGTACACCCGATTTTGCGCATTTCCCAATTACCATTTTAGCAATGTCTCTTGGTAAACATGTATATGTTGAGAAGCCACTTACAAGAACATTTCAGGAATCGGAGCTACTGATGGAAGCTGAGAAAAAATATAAAGTAGTTACCCAAATGGGAAATCAGGGGCACTCCGGAGCAAATTACTTTCAGTTTAAAGCCTATGTAGAAGCTGGTATTATAAAAGATGTTGAAAAAATTACTGCGCATATGAACAGCCCTCGCCGTTGGCACGGTTGGGATACTTCAATGACAAGCTTTCCAAAAGCACAAGCAATTCCTGAAACATTAGATTGGGACACTTGGTTGGGTACTGCTCAACATCACGGATACCACAAAGATCTTATTAACGGTCAATGGCGTTGCTGGTACGATTTTGGAATGGGAGCTCTGGGAGACTGGGGTGCACATATTATGGATACAGCACACGAATTCTTAGAATTAGGCTTACCATATGAAGTGGATCCTGTAAGAATTGATGGAGCAAACCCATTATTCTATCCTCAGGCATCAACTATAGACTTCAAATTTCCAAAACGGAAAAAAATGCCAAAATTAACACTTAGTTGGTATGATGGAGTTAACAATAGACCTGAATTACCTGAAGGTTTTGGTGTTTCTGAACTTGGAAATGATATACCAGATGCAAGTACAGGCAAAATCAAAAAGCAAAGGCTCAATCCGGGGAAAGAGATTTATGGGAAGGATTTAACCTTTAAAGGAGGAACACATAGTGGCGCACTTTCAATAATTCCAAAAGAAGCGGCAGAAGATATGAAGTCTCAATTGCCTGAAGTTCCTGAGAGCCCTTCAACTCACTTTGAAAACTTTGCCAAAGCATGTATGGGACAGGAAATGACCCGTTCACCTTTTAGTATTTCAGCACCTTTAAGCCAGGTCTTTGTGTTAGGAACATTGGCTCAACGTCTGGGAACAAAAATAAAATTTGATCGAAAGACAAAACAGATTACTAATAATGATTTTGCCAATCAACTGCTTGTAGGAACACCACCAAGAAAAGGATGGGAAGAATTCTACAAGTTGTAGTAAAATATCATATTTAATAGAGACCCTCGTCATTTTATGGCGGGGGCTTTTTGTTTTTATGGGATAGATTGTTCGTCAGAATAAATTCTTCTATAAACTTGAGTTCGATTATTAGATTTATGCAATATTTTTCAGATTACCCCAGCCCTAAAGGGAGCCGAAAAATCAAAATTCCCTTTAGGGTTAGGGTGATTTTTGATTTTCAATCCTTTTTATATTATCAATCGAACTCAGGTTATTATAACTTACGAATCCGATACCTTCTCCAAAACTTATATTTGGTAAGTGATGAATAAACTATCAATTTTTCATAAAAGGAAAAGCGCAGCAAAAAATGATTAATTCGATAGCTAAGGAATAGAACCCCAATCATTATAATACTCTCTAAAATTATGCTACTTAATTTTCCGAGAATTGGGTGAATGTTAGAATCAAGAAGATCATTAATCCCAGTATAGTTGTATAGTTGTTTTAGAATGATTGCATTTACAATTATAATAATGAGAGTGATAAATCCATGTGCAGTTTCAATGGCGCGTTGAGGACAGGCGTTCATGCAATGCATGCAACTTTCACACTTATGTGTCCAGAAAGGACGATTGCTAACAAATTTAATGGCTTTTAAAGGGCATTCGTTTATGCACAACTTGCAGTTATTGCATTGGTTTGATGCAATAAACGATTTGGCAAAAAAGAACCGTCCGATAATATAGTAAAGAATGGCAATCGGTGTGATCAACACATCCTGTCCAATCTCGCGGAGTGCCCTGAAATCGGTTTCCCCGGAAAGTATTTTGCGTGCGAATTCCTGTACTTGTATTTTACGTCTCTCATAGATTGAATCAACCACTTTTTGTTTTAATCCGGGGTGTATCGAAATCCAGTTTGAAGGAAGATCAACAGGTTTTAGTGCAATAATTTGATACCCTTTTAACTTTAAAACAATGGCCGAAAAATAAAGTGCCATTCCACTTAGTCCGGGGATGAAAAATCTGCCCATTTTCATTCCCGCTCGTGTATTGGCTACAAATACTTTTTGTCCATTACCTTTTGGAAAACGAAGTACATAACGAAACATAATTGGCGGATAATTAAATCCGTGGGTTGGGGATACAAAACCAATCATTGTATCATTAGCCGGTTTGGTTTGTGCTTTGGTTTTGGATATATTAATAAGTAATATTTCTATGCCTTGTTGTTTGGCTTCATCAGCAATCCAATGCGCTACATTTCGTGCATTTCCTGTGCCTGAGAAATAATGGATGATGATTTTATTGGTTTGTACCATAATAAATTTCACGGCTTTATTTCTAGTAAAGCTAATTAATATGACTTCAAGATTCAACAGCTACCAAACAAAAAAGCTCTACAGAATTTAATCAAAAAGAATTCCTCAAGGACTCTGCCCCGGAGTTGTTCATTTCATGTTTAATTAATTCGTCTGGTTTCTTTGAAATTGCTGTCCGCTCAAAAAAACATTGAATCAATCTTTTCACTTAAAGTTCTTGTATTCCAATTTTCAAGCTTTGCCATTTCAATGTAGAACTCACGCCCGATTTCGTCTTTCAAATACATGATTGTACGGAAATGTGTCCAGCTTAATTGTCTACTCAAAGCGTAGACAAATTCTTTATCGGGAAAAGTCTCCGCAATGCGTAGACAATGTCGAAGTTGTTTTTCACTCCAGCCTTTTCCATATTCTTCTGTCAGGTCTTTTGATAGGGATATTACAAGCTCTTTGCCATAAGATTATAGTGTTCAATTTGTCTTTCAATGTTTCTGCCACCTTCATTTTCAACTGTCGCAAATTTTGCGACAGTTGAGCTTCTTTCAAGTTCACCTTCTGAAAAAACATTATTAATGTGCTTCCCAATGGTTTTTACATCTCTATTATAAAGAGAGGCTAATTGGTTTCTGTTCAACCAAACGGTTTCTTCTTCAAGCTGTACTTCTATTCGGGATGCAAGTCCTTCTGTTTGATATAGTATTATTTCTTCTTTTTCTCAATTTTCTTAATTGCTTTTTCAAAATCTCCTTCTCCAATTGCCTTTTGTTTATTCTCCTTATACTTTTTGTATTCTAGCTCTGCATTTTCCTTTCCAATTTCGTGAGAGATACTACCTACATTATTAAGAATCTCTCGGTCGTTTAGAGTTAAGAAACCATTTAATTTTTCAATCCAATTATTCATATACATTGGAATTCTACGTTGTGCTTGTCCTTGAGCGAAAATTAAGTATTGCTCAACCAAATTATTTAGTGCAGACAATTCATTTTCGTTTAAATAGTTCTTAGCAATAGAAACATCTGTTTTCCTTATGTTGTCACCTCTCCAATTTGTTAAGCCCATATTTTCCTTTGAGCTATCTGCTCTAAGACTAATTATTTCAGCGGCAGTTTGTCCTGTAATTGCCCAATGCAATTTATTTTGTACAGTTTTGAAAAATTCAATACTTATATCCAAAGTTGGGTCATAATCGACACTTGTAGCATATATGTCAGTAATTCTTCTGTAAAATCGTTTTTCAGAAGTACGAATATCTTGTATTCGCTTTTCAAGTTCTTCAAAATAGTCGAATGGCAAGTCAGGGTTCTTTAGCCTTTCGTCATCCAATACAAACCCTTTAACAATATATTCTCTCAAATGATTTGTTGCCCATTGCCTAAATTTTGTCGCTACGTGAGATTTAATACGATAACCTACAGAAATAATAGCGTCCAAATTGTAATATAAACGTTTCCGCTTTACTTCTCGACCTCCTTCAATTTGAACTTGTAAGAATTCCTTACAAGTTGAACTTTCTTCTAACTCTTGCTCTTCAAAAATATTTTTTAGATGTATTGTTATATTTTGTGATGTAGTCTGAAACAACTCAGCCATCAATTTCTGTGTTAACCAAACAGTTTCATCTTGAAAACGAACATCCAATTTGGTTTCTCCATTTTCAGTTTGATATATTATTATCTGTGAATTGTTTTCTTCCATAATTTTGATTTTATTATTCTGAAATGTATGGTTCTACAAGGTCATCAATTTCAGTTTCAATATTTAATGAATTTGTAAGATCGCAAATGAATTTAACATTTGAAACTCCAAACCTGGAATATCATCATATTTTTCCCTCAATTGCACCGTGTTGAGTGGTTAGTAAGAAATCCTTACATACCACGTCTTTGTCTAATTCTCCTTCTGAAAAAACATTATTAATATGCTTCCCAATGGTTTTTACATCTCTATTATAAAGAGAGGCTAACTGGTTTCTCCTTGTTGTTTTTTGTGATTCTTTTTGTGCGACTTACTGCTTAAGGGGGATTTACATAGGTTTGAGATACCAGTGGTGAATATAATAAATATATTTCCTTCTGTTATGTGACAAAAGCTAATTGATTATATCATAATGATGTACATCCTGCTTATTCTATATCGGAGGCAAGCCCAGCTCTTTTAAAAACTCATTGTGCTTATTAGTATTTGTTTTAATACTTTCGTTTATTGTTTTCAATTTATCATTTACCCCTTTCAAGTCAATTTTTTCTTCTGCCTCTGCCGTACTTACATATCGAGAAATATTCAGGTTGTAACCATTCTTTTCAATTTCTTCCATTGAAACTCTACGCGCGTAGCGCGTTACTTTCTCAGGACGGTATTTATAGGTATCAACAATTTTTTGAATGTCATTTGGTTCTCCATTTTCACCTTCTCTAAGAGTGTTTTGCCTTCCAACTTTTTCAAAATGCTCACTAGCGTTAATGAATAACACATCATCTTCCTTTTTACATTTTTTCAAAACCAAAATACAAACGGGAATACCTGTTGAATAGAATAAATTGGCTGGTAAGCCGATTACCGTATCAATATTGTTATCCTTTAATAGTTTGGTTCGGATTCTTTCTTCTGCACCACCACGGAATAAAACACCATGAGGCAGGATAATTGCCATTGTACCCTCGCTACTTAAAAAATGAAACCCATGCAATAAGAATGCAAAGTCTGCTGCTGATTTTGGAGCCATACCATAACTCTTGAAACGGAAATCTTCGGCTAAAGTATCGTTAGGTTCCCAACGTAAACTAAAGGGCGGATTTGCTACAATGGCATCAAATTCTATTTTCTTTGATGGGTTCATTTCGTTGAGCATATCCCACTGATTAAGTAAGGTATCTCCGTGGAATATATCAAACTCAGTATCTTTCATGCCATGCAACAGCATATTCATTCGGGCAAGATTGTAGGTAGTGATATTGTTTTCCTGACCGTAAATTTTACCAATACTACCGTCATTCTCTTTAACACGTTTCCCTACATTTAGTAATAGTGAGCCTGAACCACATGCAAAATCCAAAATCCTGTTCAGTTTCTTTTTTGAACCCGTTGGATTGGCAGGGTCATGACTATCTAAGGATACTATTTCTGAGAGAATGGTAGATACTTGCTGAGGCGTATAAAATTCCCCTGCTTTTTTGCCTGAACCTGCTGCAAATTGCCCAATTAAATACTCATAAGCATTCCCGAGCGTATCGGTGTCGGTTGAGAAATCGGCAATACCTTCTGCAATTTTTTGGATGATAGTGCAGAGTTTATCATTTCGTTCTTTATCTGTTTTTCCAAGTTTCTCGGAATTCAAATTGATTTCGGAAAATAAACCTTGGAATGTACTCTCAAACGACTCGTTCTCGATATAGCGAAAACCTTCATCTAAGGTTGTAAGTAATTCATCATCTTGTGTGCGTGCCAATTCGGTTATATTGCTCCAAAGGTATTGAGGTAAAATAACGTAATGCACTTTTTTACGCATTTGCTTTTCAAATTCTACAATATCTTTCTTGTTATCCTTATACCACATTTCCAATGGTGGAGGAACGGCAAAATCAGGCTTTACATCTTCCGATTTATTTTTGGGATAATCTCTTCCGAGTTCTTTTTGGGCTGATGCCTCATAGTTAAATGATAAGTACCTTAAAAACAGAAACGAAAGCATATAATCACGAAAGTCATCTGCATTCATTGCACCTCTTAAATCATTCGCAATTTCCCAAAGGGTATCACCTAATTTTTTATGTTGTTCTTTTTGTGTCATACTTAGTGAGTTCTGAAATGATACTTTTCTTGAATATTATTATAAATATCTTCAAGTAATTTTGCATCCAAAGGGTTTAAATCTACAGGTTGTGGTCTAGCATCTTTATGTGATAAAGAATTTACTTGGTTACTTACCATTTCAAGAGTGTCTCCGAACCCAATTTCCACCAAGGCTTTATTAATTCCACCCGTTCCTAAAAAGGAAGAAATGATTTCTAAAAGTTGACGTAATATAATGAAGTGGTATCCCATAATCTTTTCTTCTTTTATACATTCATCTAAAACTTGCATTAAGTATAAATGATAAAGAAACACATCTTTATTATAGTTCTTTAAAGACAATTCACCGTCATGAATACTTAAGATACTGCGCTTAAAATTGTTTTGATGAGTACTATTCCTAAGTCTATCTGCTAGAATAGAGAATAACCCAATATGGTGTGTTGTTATAAAAATTCGCTTCTTAGACTTAGCTATTTTATCGTCAATGATTTGAATTATGGAGTCTGCAGTAATAAATACATTATGGTCATCCATGCTAGAAACAGGGTCATCAATAAAAAAGTGAGCATCTTGCTCACCTGTCCAAGCATCAGCCTCAAATAAGGCAAGAAAAAAACACCATATAAAAATTCTTTCTTCGCCCCTTGATATTTTTATATTGCTTTCATCATCCCTGAAAAAGCGAACAGCATCAATTCCTATTTCGGAATTGCTATTAGCATCAAATTCGTAGGTGTATTTTGGTAAATATGGCGCAAGTTTTTCTTCCAATATACCAGGGCTTTCAATAATCGAGCTGAAATAAGGATTCAAACTACTTTGTATTATTTCTAACCTCATATTCTCATTACCATTATGTTCATCATTATCCCATCGGAACAAATCTTCGCTATATGCATTGTAATAAACTCCCGAATGAGTGCCATCCTCTTTTTTAGTTCTGTTCTTATACTCTACTGATAATTTTGTCTTTCCTGTTGAATTAAAAGCGTAAATCAGCGTTATTGCCTGTTTACTGATACTTAATTGTTCTGCTATCTCGTTTATTGTTGCCATTTTTTAATTATCATTATTCGGGAACAAGCCTTGCATCAAGCCCTTTTTATGTTCTTTTAATTGTTCTAATTTATTTAATTGCTCTGTAACTAGCTCATCTAATGCTGAAATACATGAAGCAATTTTTTGTTGTTCTTCTTTTGATTTTGGTACAAGTATTTGGTATTGAAATAAACCTTCTAATGTTATTGAGCCTTGATTAGCATTTCCCCGGATGATAGATTCGATAAAATGAATGTATTCACTTCTTTTGAACAATGTATTTAAAAAGCGTTGCTCAATTTTTTTATTTGCTCTAAGACAAACTGCATTTTGATTTAACAATGAGCCTTCATCTTTTGATTTAACTACGATAGTTCTACCAACTAAAGAATCATATACTGGTGGCTTTGAACCCACGGTTGTAACAATTAAATCATTTTCTTGTAATTGCCACTTATCGTATTGGTTAGCCTTTTCTTTACATATATAAATAGCCTTTTCTTCTTTCTTAATATAGTCGAACCCCATATCCGAGACTCTAACGATTCTCCTTCCCGAAGAAGTATAATCTTTTGATTTAAATGCAAAGCCTTTGAAATATGATATAACATTCCCCAGCATATGTTCCTTCCACTCCCCATCATTCTCAAATTCAGGAAAGCGGTTCTTTGACACTTTCTGACCTTCTTGTGGGAAAAGGTTTTGCATTAATCCTTTTTTATGGTCTTTGAGTTCATCTAATTTTTGGTTGTGGGCTTCAATTACGTCATCTAAAGATGAAAGGCAAAAGGCTATTTTTTGTTGCTCTGGAATTGAAGGAAATGGAATTTTAATTTCTCTAATTATTGACAGATTCAAACCGCCTCGACCACCTTGCCCAGTTGATAGTTGTCTTAGTTCCTTATACATCGAATCAATTTTGTGATATAAAAACTCACTATTGAAATTTGTACAATTTGGATGAATAGCCGCAATTGATTGATTGGTACATAGCTCTATATAATTAATTGCAGCTGTTCCTCTTGTTTTTCCTTGACCAGCTAAACCAATCAATACACATAACGGTGGTATCTTCTTTGTACTTGATTCTTTTAGTCCTAATTCTGTTATGTTTTTGGCTACTGAGTATACTTTTTTTAGATTAAGTTCTCCAGAATTCATCCAAGGAATATTACCTTCCCAATATTTTGGTTCAGTGCTGGTTGGTGTGCCTCCAGCACTCACCTTAGCACTGGTTCCTATACTTTTTTTCACCCAATCATCATCTTTCGCAAACTCAGGAAAGCGCAATTCAGGTATTAAATTCTTCTCTTTACTCATAAGCTGCTAATCCTGATATTTCGCGCCCTTGGGCTTGTTTTTTTAATTCGGGTACTAAGTCATTCATTAAGGCAGTTTCGGCTTTGCTGCGTTGTTTCCAACCTAATTCCAATGGTTCCATAAGGTCGGTCAATTTTTCACCGTCAAAAATCATCCGGTTCATAATGTCTTCTACAAAAGCTTTTATATCTGCCGTTTTTAAACCGTGGTCATTCGCAATTTTCGCCAGTTTTTTGTTATTCTTTTCTACCTTAAATATTTCAAAATTTTGTTTTAGCTCTTCAGTTGTTTGTCCAACACCCCAGTCCACTTGGTTTATATAGTCCGTTAAGTCTTCCTCTTCATCCATAAGGTTAGAGTTAGATTTTAATAAACTAATCACCTGTGCCTTGCTCATTCTTTGCTTGGCAGGTTTTTGTTGTGTGCTGTCGGCAATCAGGCTCATGATGTAATCGTAATCGATAACCGTAGAGGCAAAGAGTACAAATTCAAAATCTAGTTGTTGAATATCTTCGGGTGTATCTTCGCCTTCTTTTTGCTGTATTTCCCTGAGTTGTTTGGCGGTTTCTATGTACGAACTTCTGAATTCCAATAAACTTTCTTTAGGTAGTATGGATTCAATATTTGCTTGTTGCTCCTCGTCCAAATCGGTGTACTGGTCTAGCTGGGTTTTCAGGCGTTGTACTTCCTTAAAGTTTTTCACAAAGGTAATCTTCGCAGCATCGCCTTTTAGGTTATACACTTCTTGAGGTTCACTTACTAAGTTGTGTTCCTGCATAAATTCACCCAAGGCATCCACAGCATTTTGATATTGGTCAATCACTACAGGGGCAGGGTCAACCATCCAAATTTCTTTGGCTTTACCGCTATCCTCACCCGAAAAGAGGGTGATAGCTTGGTTCACCGAGTCTTGTTGCGAACGGAAATCCAAAATATTGCCATAGGGTTTGGTATCGTTCAGTACGCGGTTGGTACGTGAAAACGCTTGTATTAAACCATGATACTTCAGTTTTTTGTCGACGTACAAGGTATTGAGGTATTTGGAGTCAAAACCTGTAAGTAACATATCCACTACTATGGTAATGTCAATCTTGTTTTTATGTGCATAGTCTTTGTTGCTGTATTTCTGGTCTTTAATTCGCCTTTGCACATCTTGGTAATACAAGTCAAATTCGTTGATATTGTGATTGGAACCGAATTGTAAATTGTAATCGGAAATAATTTCTATTAAAGCTTTTTTCTTCTCCTCAGGATTTTGTTTGTTGTCTTCTTTTTCCTGGGCTAAGTCCTCTTGAAGCTGTTTAATGTCGGCGGCATTTTTTTGGCTTTGTTGGTCGCCATTCTTAGCAATCAATTGGGCAGGTGGCGAAAACACACAGGCAATATTCAGCGGAATGTAATCTTCGTTTTCCGTTGCCTTTTGTTTTTGAATGGCTTTGAACAGTCGATAGTACTCTATGGCATTGTTGATAGAAGATGTTGCCAATACCGCATTGAATTTCCGCTGATTAGTGGCTGCATTGTGCTTATTAATAATGGCTTCTGCTACCGCCTGTTGAGCAATAGCCTCTCCGGGTGTAGGGTTTTGATTGCCTTGTCCCTTGAAATAATCAATATGAAAACGCAATACATTTTTGTCTTCTATGGCATGGGTAATTGTGTATTTAGGTAGCTCATTTTTGAAAATGGATTCAGTGGTTTTATACGTTTCGTATTGGTCTTCTCTTATTTTGTAAGTGGCATTTTCATTAAAAATGGGAGTGCCCGTAAAACCAAAAAGTTGCGCATTTGGAAAGAACTCTTTTATCGCCCTATGATTTTCGCCAAACTGCGAACGGTGACATTCATCAAAAATGAAAACTATCCGTTTCTCACTCAAAGGTTCTAAACGTTCTTTGTAGTTTTTCTTATAGCTGCCATCGAGTGCCAGTCCTAATTTTTGAATGGTGGTAACAATAACCTTATCGGCATAGTCGGTAGAAAGTAAACGCCGTACCAAGGTTTCGGTATTGGTATTTTCTTCCACACTGCCTTCCTGAAATTTATTGAACTCCTCACGGGTTTGGCGGTCAAGGTCTTTTCTATCGACTACAAACAGGCATTTTTCAATATCGGGATTATCTTTTAGTAAAGTTGAAGCCTTAAAAGATGTCAGTGTTTTACCACTACCCGTAGTATGCCAGATATATCCATTTCCTCTGTTTTCATGAATACATGAAACAATAGCCTTTACCGCATAAATCTGATAAGGTCGCATTACAAGCATTTTCTGTTCGCTTTCGACCAATACCATGTACTTGCTAATCATCTCGCCAAGCGTACATTTCTTAAGGAACTTATCAGTAAAGTCTTCTATGTGCGTAATCTTCTTATTGTTCTCGTCTGCTAGTTGATAAACAGGTAAAAACTGTTCGTCGGCATTAAAACTAAAATGTTGGTTTTTATTATTTGAAAAATAGTAGGTGTTCGTTCTGTTGCTCACAATAAACAATTGCATAAAACACAATAGCGAATTTCCGTAACCGTTACCTGGCTCATTTTTGTAATCCACAATTTGCTGCATGGCTTTTCGTGGCGAAATGTCCAGTTTTTTAAGTTCTATTTGCACAACTGGCAAGCCGTTAATAAGCAATATTACATCATATCGTTGATGGCTATTTTCGGTATTGATGCGTAATTGTCGGATAACTTCATAGTCGTTTTTGCACCAGTCTTTGATATTGACCAAAGTGTAATGTAATGGAGTGCCATCTTCTCTTTGGAAGTATTGTCTTTCGCGCAACAATTTAGACGCAGCAAAAACATCAGCTGTGACGATTTCTTCACGTAGTCGTAAAAACTCATTTTCAGTCAGCCGAACACGGTTAAGTGATTCAAACTTTGCTTTGAAGTTCTGTTCAAGCGCCTTTCTATCAACGATGTCAGGTCGATAGGTATATTTAAGCTCCGTAGTGAGCTGCTTGACTAAATTTTCTTCTATTTGAATTTCTTTGGTCATAAAATATTTTCAATGCCGAAATTTACGAAAATTTATAGCCTATCATTAATAATAAACAGTGTCTTTTTAATCTGGCATTATTAATAATTACTATACTCTATTCTTCAATGTATTTGCACCTCTCCGTTTTTATGAAAATTGCAACTTGGATAAAAATTCTGGTCAAGCAAATTATGAATGATTTAGCTAATATAGTTTATTGGCTTTTACTATTTATGAACAAATGAATAGAACCAGAATTTATAAACGACTCGCTGGTAATACGATTAAATGCGAGTAATTAAGTCTAAAACATGCTCCAGATGGGCATTGTAGACTATTCTGCTGAATTAAAAACCTAGGTAATGATCATTATTACCATGGTAATGGACATCATTACCATGGTTCGAAGGCCTGTTACCTAGGTAATAAGAACCATTACCTTGGTACGAAAGCCTGTTACCTTGGTAATAGGAACCATTACCTTGGTACGAAGCCTTATCCGTTAGGGAACGTCTATGGTTACCTAGGTAATGATAGACGTTCCCTATGGAATAGTCCTTATTACCTCGGTAATGGACATAAAAAAGAGGGATATGAAGACCATATCCCTCTTAAGCAGATTAAGAAACTACTTTCTCATTTTCCTGATTTCCTTTATCAGGTTATGCTCTTTACCCAGCAAGCCGGTCATCAGCTCCACTGTTGCCGAAGCTTCGGTGTAAGCAACATCCAGACTCTCCTGTGCCAGCTTAGTGGCATCTTTGGCTGAAGCCATTGCTTCCTGTTGTTTTACCTCGGATGCATCAGCACCATCCGATTTTAGTCTTAATCCTGCAATTTTGGTGGTCGGATCAAAACCAGTGTCGATTAATACTGTTGTTTGGTTTTCCATTGCAAGAAGCAATTGGTTAATAAAATCCCGTTTACGGGCTTCACTTAAATTTCCCATTTAATTAGTTTTTGGGGGTTAAACATGTTTCCATGCCAATAAATCTTTGATAAAAAGGGTGGCAGGAATTATTATCAAATGCAATAACGAACATTTATTATTAAAAGTCAATAGCTACAACGATATTATTTATGAAAAGTATTTATTCATGGTGTATTTTGATATTTTCCCCTCTTGTCAGATTTTTATCTGAATAGGAGGGGTGTCACGCTGATAAGCGGGACGGGGTGGTTAAAATGGATGAGTATTTGAGTAAAATGTATGTTGGTCAAAAAGTAATATTTACCCATAGGGGGATACAACTATCCCAATGCATGTTTTTATCCACACTGATTTTCTCATAATTTCTTAGCACTGGTTTGCAAGCCAATCTAGTGGTTATGGGGTTGACAACGAACACATTAATTTGTAACTTGTATCTGCTTTTTGTTGAGCTGCATAAGTTAAATCAATACTCCTATTAGTAACTAAAGTGGCAATAAACATGCGCTAAATATTTAGAGATTTGTCCAAAACCATAATCAACAATTTGTGAAGTTGAATTCAAATTGATTTCAACCGGAATAGTAATTTCAATTAAATCAAACACATTATGGGACATTTAGTAAAACATGTATTTTTTAGAATTTTACTGGTAGTTGTTTTGGCATTGTTCACGGCAAGTTTATCAGCTCAGGTAAGTAGCAGTACTGATTTTGATCTGGCCAAAGAAGAAATTACAGAAACATTTGGTACGTTCCCTTCTTTTTTTGACGCTTTCCCTAAGCATGCACTTCCTGGTGCATGGCAAGTCTTCAAGGAGTTGAAAGGCCCTAAAAGTAATATCGATCCAAAGAATAGTGAGTTAATACAGCTTGCAGTTGCGGCACAAATTCCTTGTGTTTATTGTGTTTACTTTCATCGAGTCATGGCTGAAGGATTTGGAGCTACTGCACAGGAGATAAAAGAGGCTGTTGCTTTAGGAGCTGAGACCAGACACTGGAGTATGGTAATACAAGGTGCTGAGATTGACTTTGATGATTTTAAGCTTGAGTTTGATAATATGATGAAGTATATGGAAGAAAAGTCACGAGCTCAGAAATAGGAAAGAGTTTTTTACAGTAAGAGGCTGTCTCCCAAAAGACAGCCTCTTGATTTTTATAAGTTTTATACCGATTTAACAACCAAATGTCGCATACTATCGCTTCGCTCAGTTACTCCTTTGTTGTAGCATCGGCATTTTAAAGTACAATTGGTATTATATCATTACTCAACAAAAGTAATTTCTCCACCTTCGATGGATGCGATTCTTGCTAATTATTTTCGAACAATCTCTTTCAGTCCCAAGCATGCTTGTCCGTTGGCTAAAAAATGGATCAGGTTGGAAGTCTGGTGGATTAAAAATATTTTCAGCTATAATGTGAATTCAATCGTATCCTGCCGGAGGCCTTCATCTTTTTCTTGAAAAAAAGACGAAGCAGAAAATTCAAAATTGAATATAAATTATCTTTTAAATCATACTAGTCAGCTCAGACCTGATAATTCAACTATAAAACATCATCGTTCAGGTGAGGTGGCAATAATTGCACTCTTTAGCTAGTTTTGGTAAGAGCGTGGTTCGTGTTACCTGGTAATGTGCTTACAAAAAGGGTGGGCTATTTATGACTAATGTCTACAATTAAATATGCAGAGCCTTCAATTTTTTTAATCATCATCTTCGCCATCATCATATGCTTCACTTTCATCTCCCAGAATCTCAGCAATGTGATCTAGCTCCGCATACTTATCTTCATACTCAGCTCTGCTTTCATCCTTTAGCGAACCTTCATCATCGTAATCCTCATCATCGCTAACAATGTCATGAGCTTCTTCAACGGTCATTCTTACTAAATAATACTTCTCTTCCGTTTCAAATGGAAGTGCGCTTACCAGTAGTCCTTCTTTATTTGGAAATGTAATGAGGTGTTGACTAAATCCTTCCGGGTAAATCAATTTTATTTGTTCCTTGATGCCGTCATCAAGTTTTTCGTAGTCTTTAATTACTCTTGGCTTCCCTGCTGTCATTTTTATTCCCTCCAATTATTGAGTGCCTTTCAGACGGTGATTATCAATTCTTAAAAGGTTATTTCTTCCGAAAAATACAAAAATGAACCAAAATAAAAATAGGTGATAAATCATTGTTTGAGATTTTTCACCTGAATAGCAATGAAATGATGAAAATAATTATTTTTCACTTTGTAACATGCAGTAGGAGAGTGGGGTAGTTATGTTTTAACGTAAATGTTTTTTACAACATTCATGTTGTATAACGAGTAAAATGTATTAATAATCCCCACTTCTGAATAATTGAAGACATCACTTGCAAGGATCTGTTTTTCAGATATTTGTTTCTTATCAAGCAGGTATTGGCGTTGTGTTCCTTTTAGTAGTGGCTGATCTGGAGTGAACCACTTAAAACCATCAGAAAACACAAGATTTCCAATAAAACTATCCGTTACCATTCCATTTTTTACAATAATGATATCGTCACAATCTTCGCGTTGATCAAATAGTTTTTGCAGATGATTTCTATCTGCATATTTATAGCTGTAATCGATAGAATCATCATATACCATCTTCAAATTACTGATTTCACGATATTGGTGAGGAATGAACTCCAGTTTCTCAATTTCTTTTCCGTAGGTAAGCCTGCATCTAAAAAGTCCTTTTTTAGCATATTCCGGAATGACAATCAGTTTGTGAAGATCGATTGGCTTTAAATCAAATAGTTTAAATCTGGCATTATTAAATCGTTGCTGATGATAGTTCAGCTTGGATAGTTTTCCGTTTTCTAGTTTTATGGTTTCAAGCAAAAGGCACATATACTTTCTTTACAAGTTCCTGGTACTCACTTTCACACTGGCTCTGGAAAGTTATTCCGCCGCCACTTTTGAAAATAAGCTGATTCTTTTGCTGTTCAAGATAACGAATAAGCACGCAACTGTCTAGATTTTTTCCATCAAAAACACCAAAAATGCCTGTGTAATATCCCCTGTCGTATTGCTCTGCATGTTTGATAATCTCAACCGTTTTCTTTTTTGGGGCTCCGGTAATTGATCCTGCCGGAAGCATCCTCATGATTATTGAACCTATTTGCTCATGATAGTTTTCAGGAAGCTGCCCATTAATTTGAGAACTCATTTGCAATAAGTCGTTCTTGTTTGACTTAATCCGGTCAATGTAACGGAAACGTTCAACCAAAACCTGATTAGCAACAGTGCTGAGGTCATTTCTAATTAAATCTACAATCGTATTGTGTTCGGCTAATTCTTTACGGTCACTTTTAAGAACAAACTCAGCATTCTCAATTTTTGCATCAATCGTTCCTTTCATTGGAAATGAAGAAATTTGCTGATCTTCAATCCTGACAAAAATTTCAGGTGAAAAACAAACAAACTCATCTTTTAACATGATTTTATAGGGAGCATGAGATGCATGAAAAATCTCTTTAAGATTGTAGTTTGTCGAAACCTTGCTGGGCATGGTTAAGTTTAGCAAATAGCTGTCACCATCATGAATGTGCTTTTGTACAAGATCAAACGCTTTTTTATAACGATTGTATGAAACAGGCATAATGTCCCATTTCAGTTCCTTCTCACTTGCCACTTTTGGTTCAAAATTTCGGTGATTTGGTGTTTGCCAAAGCACCATTTCTTTGCTTTCTTCCCAATCCCAAAAAAGAGGTTTTTGAAAATCGAAATCAATTAAAAAAACAAACGGTTTCCTTTTTTTGCCAAACTCGTTCATCTTAAGAATGATATGTTCCTTGCTATTTTGCATGAAGTGTGCAAAGATAGAAAAATGACTTACATAAAATCAATGATGGAGGCACATACAATCGAAAAAATAATAGAAATGAGCCTCCGATTGCACATGCTTTTGTAGATTTGTACATCAATAATACAATATGAATATAGCCGGTAACATTGAAGCAATAAAAAAAGAACTAAAGGAAAGTATTTGTTTAGTCGCTGTTTCTAAAACCAAACCTAATGAAGATATCTTGCTAGCTTATAATGCAGGACAACGGGTTTTTGGGGAAAATAAAATTCAGGATCTTGTAAAAAAGGCTGAAGAACTTCCAAAAGATATTGAGTGGCATTTTATTGGTCACCCACAAACAAATAAAGTAAAATATATAGCCCCTTTTATCAGTCTGATTCATGGTGTTGAATCGCTGAAATTGTTAAAAATGATTGACAAGGAAGGCAAAAAGAATAACCGAAAAATAGCTTGCTTGCTTCAGTTTCATATTGCTGAAGAACAAACCAAGTTTGGATTGGATATGGAGGAAGTAAAGGCAATCCTTGAAAGCTCTGAATTTTCTGAAATTACTCATGTTCAAATTAAAGGAGTGATGGGGATGGCAACATATACAGCCGATGAATCACAAATCAAAAGAGAATTTAGAGAGCTAAAATCTGTGTTTAATTCATTAAAAGAAGCTTATTTTACCAATCAGGATTCCTTTAGTGAAATATCAATGGGCATGTCTGGCGACTATCAGTTGGCAATTGAAGAAGGCAGTACCATGATAAGGGTAGGAAGTGTTATTTTTGGTGAACGCAATTATCATTGAACAAGCAGAAGGAAATATCGTTTTAAGAAAAAAACTATTATTAAACTAATACTTTAAATGATGACAAATTTAAAAACGACTTATATGGGTTTGGAATTGGCAAACCCAATCATTGTGGCCAGTTCAGGTCTCACAAATTCAGTTGAGAAAATTAAGGGCTTGGAAGCTGCTGGAGCAGGGGCAGTCGTTTTAAAGTCAATCTTTGAAGAGCAGATTAATAATGAAGTCAGTTATCTGTTGAAGAGAGATCCTCAGAATTTATATCCTGAAGCTGAAGATTACATTAGAAACTATACACGAAACAATTCAATAGAGCAGCACCTTAGCTTGATTAAGGAGGCAAAAGAGCAAACCAATATTCCAATCATTGCAAGTATTAATTGCATTTCGTCTAAAGAATGGACAAGTTTTGCCAAAGATTTTGAAGACGCCGGGGCTGATGCTTTAGAGCTTAATCTGTTTGTTGTTCCTACCTCCAGAAATGAGTCATCTGAAGAGATTGAGCAGCTTTATATTGATGTGTTGAAAAAAGTTAAAAAACAGGTGAAAATCCCGGTATCAGTAAAAATAGGTTTCTATTTCACAAACCTAATATCTATGGCAGAAAAGCTAAAGGCTAATGGTGCTGCCGCTATAACCATGTTTAACCGTTTTTATGAGCCTGATATTGATATTGAGAAAATGGAGCTAACTGCTTCCGAGGTTTTTAGTACTTCATCTGATATTCGTCGTTCGTTACGATGGATTGGAATGACCAGTGCAGCTTTACCAACATTGGAGATTGCAGCATCAACAGGAATTCATGATGGGGTGGCGGTGATTAAGCAATTGCTTGCTGGGGCTCAGGTTACTCAATTATGTTCTGTGGTTTATATTCGTGGAGCACAAGTAATTGCTGGCATGTTAAAAGAGCTGGAAGCGTATATGAAAAAATGGAATTTTAAAACAATCGAGGATTTCCGTGGTCGTTTATCTTATTCAAAAATTGGTGACCCGTTGCTTTATGAGCGTGCCCAGTTTATGAAGTACTTCTCGAATAAAGGCTAAAACTGAGAACGGAGTAAGGAATAGGGAAAATGATTGTTCTCCTGTTCCGTTCTTCTTTTTCCTTGTTCATCTATATATCCCGAATCAAGGGTGATACAGGCAAATTTCTTTCTCCTGCTAGTTCTGGAATAATTATCTTGATATTTAGACCTTGAACAATTGCGAACTTGTTATTTTCTGTAAAACCTCCAGAAATTAGATAGTTCAGTTTGAATCGTTTGAGATCATATCCACCCATAAGTACAGCACGGCTTTTTTTGTTTGAAAGGTTGTGCATCAGACCAAATCCAGCATTCCATCTAAAATGTTGAATCTTGATATCGCTATATATCTGAGTTCGATCAGTGCTGTAATCCAAAAAAAAACGTGGTTGTAGATAGTATTTTTGAGAGAGTAGTCCTCTGTGGTTATATGATATAGTTTTCATCCAGTGGGCAACCATTCGAAATTTTAAATCACGATCTTCTTTGTTTTCTTCACTGTCGTTTCGAGTAGAAGCGCTTGTTGTAGTTGTACCAGAATCTTCTTCTTCGTCTTCTTCTTTTGGCAATATTATTTTGCCATTAATCATTCCACAAAATCCAGCATTCCATTCATGGTTCGCTATTATAATTCCACTTTTAATATGTAATCGAATTCCTTGTTTTAGTTTGGCTTCTTCTGGAGTGATATTGCTTAGATTTGATGATGAAAATAGTTTGCTATGGAATTTAAGTCCCATATCTGTAATCGTTTGATCCATTCCAATACTGACTGATGGTATAAGAAACTTTCGTCCTTTTATCCTTTTGAGTTTTGAGAATGAACCTTCTCCCCAAAGAGTAAAAGTTTCATCCATACCATTATTTCGAGTGCCTCCGTAAATACCAACCCCTAAATTTTTGGATCGTATAAAGAAATCTGTCGATAAGATTTTAGTATAAGTTTTTGTGTATGGAGAGCGACTGGAAAGGATGTCACTATAAATTCGATTTCCAAAAGTGGTTCCGGTAAATGATGGATTAATAATCATTAACTGGTTATATTCCTGAACATCTGATAGATGTTGGCCAACGCAAAAAAGGCTTGCAAAAAGCCCAATTATAGTGAGGTATATTCTGGATGGCCTTGGCACTCTTAAAATTGTTGTGGTTCAATTCCCTGTTCAAATACGGGAAGAAAATCTAACAAATCATGTAAGAGTTGTTTTTTGCTTTCGTCAATTTCCAGTATGGCTCGCTTTATCTTATGGGATTCTTTATCAACAATTTCCTGAGATATTTTACCAGACATATTCATAATAACAGTGTGTGCCTCAAAGGAAACCATAAAATCTCCCTCAATAACCAAATCGATAAACAATAACAAGTAATTGCTATAATCTAAGCCATTTTCCCAGCAGGCCGAAACAAGTAGTTGTAGGTTCTCTGTATTCCTTTTGTCTTGAATGGCTTCAATTAAAACAGGAACAGCATCCCGATGCTTGATCTCAGAAAGCAATTTGACAATCTCTTTCTTTATTTCGTCATTTTGTGATTGACTAAGAATCTCGATAAGTTTTGGGAGGTAGGCTGAATTCCCAGACTCATGTATTTTTTTAATCGTTTTTAAAACGATGCTTTCATCGGAAGATTCTAAGTTGCTAATAATTGCCTGATTGGCCTTAGTGAGTTTTTTCTCAGTCATTATTCTTGGTTTTGAACGCAAATTTAGCATTTCCAGCAAAATACGAGAACACAAACTGGTGTGATTTGTTGTTTGAATGTTAATTTTGCACTTTAATTTTTCAAATGGATAGAACTAGTGAGTTAGGCAAGGCCAATGTTGGACGCCTAATGCTAAAATATTTCATTCCTGCTTTTGTTGGGGTTTTCGTCAATGCACTCTATAATATTGTCGACCGCATTTTTATTGGGCAGGGGGTAGGAGCGATGGCGCTTAGCGGTATCTCTGTGATTTTTCCGGTGATGCTCATTATGATGGCCTTTGGCATGCTGATTGGGATTGGTGCAGGAGTTTTGGTTTCCATATATATGGGACGGCGCGATATCGACAAAGCCGAGCGTGTTCTGGGAAATAGCTTTATGCTGATGATTCTGGTTTCCGGGCTTATTTCGCTAATTGGATTCTTGATAAAAGACCCTATGCTACGTTCGTTTGGAGCAACTCCTGAAACCATTGAATACGCTAACGATTATCTTGATATTATTTTGGTTGGGGTAATTTTCCAAGTGGTTGGTTTTTCATTGAATAACGTGATTCGCTCCGAAGGAAATGCACGTATTGCCATGTATTCGATGTTGCTGAGTGCAGGAGCAAATATTATTCTTGATCCAATCTTTATTTTTGTTTTTGATCTTGGGGTGAAGGGAGCTGCATATGCAACTGTTGTGTCAATGATATTGCTTACGGTTTGGGTGTTACTACATTTCAGAAGCGATCGTTCGGTGGTGAAAATAAGACCTCAGTATTTTAAGCTTGAAATTCCAATTGTTAAAGAAATCCTTTTGATTGGGATGGCGCCGTTTTTTATGCAGATTGCCAATTCTGTTGTTCAGGGTTTACTGAATACCAAACTCATAAAATTTGGTGGCGATTTGGCCGTTGGAGCAATGGGAATTGTCAACTCGGTAGTAACACTGATTATCATGTCTATTGTTGCCATTAACATGGCCTCACAGCCCATTATCGGGTTTAATTATGGGGCTAATGAAACCAAGCGTGTAAAAGAAACCTTACGAATAGCAATGATTGCTGCAACTGTAATTTCATTTGGGGCATTCGCTTTTGTAGAGGCAATTCCTAATATGATTGTCCGCCTCTTTAATGCTGAAGATCCCGAATTGCTTCGAATCGGTAGCCAAGGGCTTCGTTTAGCCTCACTGGCACTTCCCTTAGTCGGATTTCAAGTGGTGGTTGGTAACTTCTTCCAGTCAGTAGGGAAAGCTAAAATTGCAACTCTGTTAACCTTACTCCGACAGGTAATCGTTTTAATTCCTTTAATCTTTATACTCCCAAATTTCTATGGTCTTAGTGGAATCTGGATCGCCATGCCTATTTCAGATATCTGCTCTGCAATGGTAGTTACCTACTTCATTACTCGCGAGTGGAAGAAGATGAATTAAGTGTAGAGCCAGGAGTCGAGAAATAACTACTATTTCAGGGTATTACATAGACCGGATGATTATGGTGAGAAAAGGAATAATAAGAAAAGTTCAGGATTCAATTTAGACTTAGCAATTTCAAGTCCTCTGGCAAGGTGTTTATCGACCATAGTTGTAGAAATATCAAGCTCTACAGCAATCTCTTTAATTTTTTTCCCATCAATCCATCTTGAAGTAAAAACCTGTGCGCATTTTCGAGGCATCTCCGAGATAACTTTTTCAAGTTCTTGCTTCAATAGCTCATCCATACTCACAAACTCTCCCTGCTCATTCATGCTGATATTATAGAGCTCTTCTGCTTCAAAATTTATATGGAAATCTTTATACTTCTCCTCAACAAGTCGTCTTTTTAGAGTATTTAAGCAACGGTTCTTTAATCGTGTAAAAATAAAAGCTGAAATATTTTTCTGTTGATCTAATTGTATTCTACTCTCCCATATCTGAAAAAAAACATCCTGCACCAAATCTTCAGCTTCAGCCTGATCTTTTAAAAAGTAAGTTGCATATCGAAGAGATCTTGGATAATATAAATGAAATAGTTCTTCGAACGAATGAAACTTTTCTCTTGACTCAATATGTTTCAGCTTTCCAGAAATCATACTCTAACAATCGGTTAGAAAAAAACAAAAATATTCTTTAATTTGAAATGACTTTATACAAATTCTGTCTTTTTCTGAATTTACTTTTCTTCAACACTATGGTATTTCAGGACATTCAAGATTTTTCTTTTTTGATGAGAATAAATATGATGCCATAGAATCAGAAATCCTGGCCTCCTGACTCTCATAACAAAAACTAATACTAATTATCCAGAATAATCTCCGCAACCTTTTCAATTATCTGCCACAAATTGACGAGCATAAATCGCTAATCCAGAATAGTAAAATCGAAACAGATTCTCAAAAGCAGCTTGATTTCCATTAATAATCCAACCAATTATCACATCCTCAGCAATACCATTGATTTGTCACTTGATGACAAAAATAGAGAAATAAAATAAAGTTGTACTATTTACACCAAAACAAGACTTTGAAAAAAGATAAGTGTTTCTACTTTGAACAATTGAAAAAGAATACAAAACTAAACCTCATTAATAAGATGCATTTCTCATTGCCAGTAGATTTTGATGAGGTGTTGAAACTGTTATTTCACAGCCAGCGGATAAAATGAATTTTCGGCCTTTTTCAGTCTTAATCAACTCTGCTGTCATTTCCTCAATTTCCGAAACTGTTTTATTTTGAATTTCAACAGGATTCAGATTTCCACATCGTATAACATCTGGGCCAATAACCTGATATGCTTCTTCCATCGAAACCATAAAATCTAAATCCAGAATATCGAGGTTTAAATCTTTCAATGAGGGTAGTAAGTGTGTGATGTCCCCACAAATATGCAGCTTTACTTTTGCGCCTTGTTCATGGATGTATGTAACAATTTCTTTGTGTCTTTCTTTAATGTACAAATCGTAAGTAGCCAGATCAATCTGAGAACAAATCGCATCCCCCATTCCAATTACATCGCATCCAGCTTCAATTTGTGCTTTTGCAAAATCCTTAGCTATCTGGACACATTTATCTAATAGTAGATTCGAAAAATCAGGATCCATCATCATCTGCATCAACATATTACTAATGCCAGTCAAATCACAAGCTTCAGCCAATGGTCCTTCTATCCACCCAATTACAGGAACTGTTCCTTTCAATTCTTTTTGAAAAAGTTCTGCTCCCTGAATCCGATCCATTGTCCTTTTACAATTGCAAACATTTGGAAGTTTAAGACTCTTCACATCATCATATGATTTTACAATGATTTCCGCACAACGGGGAACTTCCTCAGCAGGGAAAGTAACTTTAGCACCAAAAGCAGAAGTTTCTCGATACGGATCAGAAATCAACCCAACTAAATCGGTATCAAAATATTCCATACAACGAAGATTCGATTCTACCAATGTTTTATAGTCAGATGCAAATTCTCCGTATGTATTCCCACTATATCGTGCTGCAAAATGCATTAATATTGGTCTGAATAAAACTGACCCGGTAACATCGCCTTTGCACAGCCTTTCAAATTGTTCTTTTTTAGTCATGATTAAGTCTTCAAATGATTCTGATTCAAAATTAATTATGATCGACTTTTTTACCTATACAGCATTTGCCAATACTACCACTTTATTTGCATCTTTTAATATCTTTACAAACTGGCTAGCATTACTGCAGAATTTATATTCATGAATCGAACCGCAAAACCTGTACTTGAAAAAGTTTTATACCCTGCAGAGCAATCCTACCGGGCATACACACAAACGTCCGATTACCTTCAACATCCATGGCACTTTCACCCAGACATGGAATTGGTATTAATTACCAAAGGCTATGGGAAAAGGTTTATTGGAGATAATATTGATTCTTTTATTGAATGGGATTTAGTTTTTTTGGGAAGTAACTTACCCCATGTTTGGATTAACGATCCTATTTTTCAAAACAACTCAGAACTTGTTTCTGAAAGTATTGTCATCCAATTCAATCAAGATTTTTTCAATCCTTCGCAATTTAATTTCCCAGAACTAAAATCCTTAAAAAGACTATTCAAACTCTGTCAATATGGATTAAAAATATCAGGTGAAAATAATCGGAAGAAAATCAATTCTATGATTTTTTCTTTATTAGAAAAAGAAGGGGTTGAACGCTTGAATACTATTTTCATGCTTTGGGAAGAAATTCTCAAAAATGACAGGCTTGAACTTTTAGCAAGCGACGGATATCTTAACAAACTTAATATACCTAGTGAAGAACGACTGGCTCGGGTTTTTGACTTTGTTATGAATAATTACAATCAGATAATATCAATGGATGAAGTTATTGATGTTGCAGGAATGAATAAATCAGCCTTTTGCCGTTATTTCAAGATGAAAACGGGGAAAACATTTTCTACTTTTCTAAATGAACTTCGGGTTGGCTATGCCAGTAAGTTACTAATTGATGACAATTTAAGCATTAGTCAAATTGGTTTTGAAAGCGGCTTTCAAAGCATCTCCAATTTTAATAAACAATTCAAAATTCACACCAATTACTCACCCATTCAATTCAAGAAAAATTACATTGCCCTAATTCAATAAAAAAGAGGAGCTGTAAACTCCCCTTTTAATATATTACATTGGCATATCTGGTAATTTCCAGCCATCTCTATACTTATGTTTTATGTATTCATTTGCTGTTTCAAGTGCATTAAATGTAGCATTCTGCCTATTAAAATGAGGGTGCCCCTTAACCACCTTAAACTCATCTACAGTAACAACATCAAATTCTTCATCTGGTGAAATGTTCGTAAACTTCATATTTTCAGCATCCCAATTTAGCACTCTGTTTAGTCCTTGCAAACGAACAGCCATTACTCCCATTAAGACCATCTCATTAAATGGACCTGAATATGCAAAATTGGAAGTTCCTTCAACTCTGTTCTCAGGAGACTCCTTACATGCTCTAATCCAATCCTGTTCATGTGGCCCATCAATATAACCAGTTGCTCCTTCAATACGCCTCAAATAAGGCTTAACATCTGGAACACGCCCCGATAGCAAACGAGGATTAAAACCACCGGTTCCACAATACAAGGTATCTTTTGAGCCGACAAAAATACATCCTCCCATTCCATCAGCCATAAAATTGATGTCATTCAATAATTCATTTCGATCAGGCATCAAACCACCGTCATACCAATGAACATCAACTTCAGGCATGTTAACCTTTTTCATATTCGCACGGGCAGGAAAAGTATACTTCACCTTTTCAGCTTGTGGTGCAGACTCGGTATTTATTAAAGTAGAATCTCCTGATACACTAGAAGGGTATCCAAGTTTTAAAGCCTGGTAAATCGGATCAAGAATATGGCAAGCCATGTCTCCCAAGGCACCTGTTCCAAAATCCCACCAGCCTCGCCAGTTCCATGGTGTATAAATTTCATGATAAGGGCGCATTGGAGCTGTCCCAATAAAAAGATCCCAATCCAATCCTGATGGAGTTTTCATTTTTTCGGTAGGACGCTGCAAGCCTTGTGGCCAGATTGGGCGATTTGTCCATGAATGAACTTCTTTTATTTCGCCAATCTCTCCATTCCATATCCATTCACAAACCTGACGTACACCATGACCGGAGTTACCCTGATTACCCATTTGTGTTGCCACTTTATTTTTGGCAGCAAGCTTTGTCAGTAATCTTGATTCATAAACCGAATGAGTTAAGGGCTTCTGGCAATAGACATGTTTTCCCATGTCAAGAGCAGCGGCTGCAACAATTGCGTGAGTATGATCTGCAGTAGCCACCATTACCCCATCAATCGAATCACCAAGCTCATCATACATCTTACGCCAATCATAAAAGCGTTTTGCATCAGGAAATTCGTCGAAACATCTTTTTGAGTAATTCCAATCAACATCGCACAATCCAATGATATTCTCGGTATTCATTGCAGCCAAATTAGGATGTCCTTTACCTCCAATACCAATGCCGACAATATTCATTTTATCACTAGGAGCTTTATAACCCATTCCGCCAACAACAAAGCTGGGAAGAATCGTGACACCAGCAGTAGCTGCTGTAGCTTTCTTTAGGAAATTTCTACGTGTTTGTTTTAAGTTATTCATGAGGTTTAGTTTGGATTGTTACAGTTGTTTAATGCGAATATTTCTAAAGCTGATTTTCGAATCGCCATGTTTTCCTTGAAAACCGATACTTCCTTTTGTAGGTAACTCAGCAAATGGTTTTGGCAACCAACTAGGAATTTCGCTACCATCTGGATTAACTTTTCCTGATGTCCACTTGGTCATATCCATGCTAGTCACTTTTTCACCATTCAACATTACTTCAATCTGCTGAGCTTTACATGTAATCTGAAATTTATTCCATTCGCCAGGCTTATTAACAACTTTCTGCTTGTTTGCAGGCAGATGGCCAAAGACCGCTCCACATTGAAAGTCCTTCCTTGCATCACCCCATTTTTCACAATAATCATCAGCAATCTGGATCTCTACAGAATTTGGAATCCAGTTTTCTTCATCGGTACAATAAACAATTACACCGCTATTAGTGCCGTCTTCATTTTTGAATTCCATTTCAAGAACAAAGTTTTCAAACTCGCCTGTTGCCCAAATTACTTTGTCTTCGTATGCTGTAAGAACATCGCCTTCCGCTTTCCAGCTTCCTTCTTCATATTTTGCTGAGCTAAATTTTTCACCAAATAAGGGTTTCCAATCAGAATCAGATTGAGAACAAGCTAAGTTGCCCAAACAGAAAACCAGGCACAAGGAGATTAATTGAATTTTATTCATTTTTAAAGATTTAGTTGGTTATAATTCTTTGATTTTGATATTCCTATAAAACACCTGAGTTCCATGATTTTGAAGTACAACATGGCCTTCATCTGCTATCCCATAGTCTGGATAATCATTCCACTTACCACTATCTCTGAGCTTTTTCCATTCATCTGAATATTTTTCATATTTCACAACAAGCTTCCCATTTAAATAGTGCTTAACCTGATTCCCTTTTACAACCAATAAAACCTGATTCCATTCACCTACAGACTTATATGGTTTTACCAATGGAGGATACATGGCATAACTCGCGCCACCAATTTGCCAGTCTTCCAATTCACCAGGCCAATTTTCATGATCAATTACCTGATATTCGGTTCCAGTTTCATAAGCGTACTTATATTTTGGATCTTCAACAACCTGGTATAAAATCCCACTATTGGCAGCTTTGGTCAGTTTGAACTCAAGACTAAGCGCAAAACTTTTGTATTTTTTCTTGCTGGTAAGTCCCATTGCATTTTCAGCACCTCCAGCAATGTTTATTTTTAAAGCTTCATCTTCAACCTGCCAGCAATCTGGAACGGTTTTCATATTGAAACCACTCCATTCTTTAATTTCTTTTCCATTAAAAAGGAGCTTCCACCCATTCTTCTTTTCTTTTTTGGAAAGCGTATTCAGAGGGGCATTTTTATCCAATTCATTGCAAAGCGATTGTGCTTGAAGTTTTTGAGTTGAGTTGCCCATGAAAAGGACAATTGTGAATAGGAAAACAAACAAAAATAAAATTGATCGTTTCATAGCTTATGATTTTATTGATTAAACTCTTTAATTCCATCCAACATCGCAACCAAATTCTCAACCGGAACATTGGCCTGAATGTTATGAACTGTGTTGAAAATAAACCCACCATCCTTCGAGAAGATTTCACACAGACGAAGTGTTTCAGCTTTTACACCTGCAGGCTTTGCATAAGGCAGTGTCTTTTGGGTGTCAATTCCACCTCCCCAAAAAACAAGATCTTTGCCGTATTCTTTTTTAAGATGAACAGGATCCATTCCTGCAGCATTTATCTGAACCGGATTGATTATATCAAAGCCAGCCTCAATAAATTTGGGCATAAATGACTCTACAGCTCCACAAGAATGCTTAAATGTCTTCCAAGGTGTATTTTCATGAATCCAGTCGTTCATCCTGCGATAATAAGGCAGCCACATATCATCAAATTGCTCAGGTGCACAAAATGTAGAATCCTGTGTTCCGAAGTCTGTACCGCATGTAAAAACAGCATCAATATTATCGCCAATAGCTTCATAGAAGCGTTTATAGTTTTCAATAGCTATATCAATCTGACGATCAAATACTTCTTTAATGTAATCCGGACGCATTACTGTGCTCATATACCATTCGGTAACATCACGTACTCCTTTAGGAGCTTTTAGCTGCATACCCGGAACCAAAGCAATATCGCCAAGCGCAGTGCCTCCCAGAGAAGCAATAACAGCTTTACCAGTAGCCCTTGATTTTTCAGCTATCTCTTTCCAATACTTCAAGTCATATTCAGAAACCAAACCAAATTCTTGCAAGTTGTCTTCCGGGTTTAGTTTTTCCTCATCAATTGGATCTTGACGAATAATTGCATCGAAGAAATATCCGGATTTAGGCATTCTACCCGAAGGAGCTACTGACATATCTCCTCCTGGAAATATGAGCAAGTCACCATTTTCACCAGTTTGTATATTAAATTCTTCAGGAACCAAAACGGTCTGTCCCCAAAAAGTTTTAAACTCTTTAAATGGAGCATTATTATTGAATCCGAATAAGTTGCCTTCTCCCATTGCTCCAATAACATCAACCCCAATAATTTCCTGAAGCTCTTCATCAACTTCACCAAGCATCTGATACGGCTCAATAACCCGAACAGGTTTTGGTTCTAATCCAAAATGCTTCCTTAAGTTTTCTACTGCCAAAACATGTATGCCAGTCACACCTGTTGATCCCATATCCACCACAATACGCTCTGGCTGCTGGTGATTTATTGTTTTTAAAAATTGTTCTCTTGATGTATTCATTATATTTTCTTTTTAGAATGATCCTCTATCTATATACTCACTTTGATTCAGTCGTTTCTCTGAATTGCCTGAAATAATCATTTTAGAAATCAGCTTTCCCATTGCAGCAAAATCTGTCGAAATCACAGAAATCCCACCTGCTACAACTTTTTTAAGTGAAGTTTCGTTGTATGAGATCAACCCAAGATCTTTTCCAATTTCCAGATTATTTTGAGCTGCTTGTTCAACCAAAAAAACCAGATCTTCGTCATCAATTACAAGAAATGCATCTCCTTTTTTTGGTTCAAAATTTCCTAAAAGATTTACAATCTCATAGTTTATGGTATAATCAAGACAAAATTCTTCAAAACCTTCACGTAATTCAATTGGCACATCAGTAATTGTATTTCTAAAAACTAACGTAAAAGAATTATACTTCCCCAAGTGTGATTTTATTTCTGAAAGTGCCTTATAAACATCATGTGAGAAATTCTGATAAACCGCTGGATAAGAATCCTTAATAAACCGGGAGTATCTATCTATCAAATAAACTTTTTCTTTGGGTAACCGACTTAAGCTTTTTGAAACTTTGGGATGATCAGTTGGCAAAATAATATATGAAGTATAATTCCCTGATGCTTCCTCTAACAACTTATCAAACATTTTAGAATTAAAATGATGAAAGTAAACATCCAGATAAGCATCTTTTCCAAACTCTTTTTTAATAGCAGAGTAGAGCACTTCTTTGTATGCACTAAATGTATCCAAAAGAACAAATACACGATGACTGACTTTCACATCTCCAGAGGTAACAAAAAATCCTTTACCATGAACCGCCTGTATAATGCCCTTTTGTTGTAACAATTTGAAAGCTTTGACAACCGTTTCCCGAGCTAGTTTATGCTCTATGGCAATCTGATTAATTGACGGCAACTGATCGCCTTCTGAAAAATTCCCATTTTCTATTCCTAAAATTACAGCGTCAATTAACTGCTGATAAATGGGGGATTGTTGGTTCTTATTTATTGCAAATAGTTCAATCATATCACTACTATACTATACTGTACTACTTGCAAAAGTAAGAAATACATCCTATGATTTTTACATCTGCAATAATTTAAAGTACTTCTAAATAGCTTCTTGACTTTGATCCTTAACTACTTCATCAGCACTTTGATGATGTTTCTCTGATACTGCAGCAGCAACAATAACTACTAAAATGAGAACTAGAGCAACATATACAAACACCGGTATTGGAGGAGGATCACCCTGTGCATACGAATGCATGCCCGACAAGTAATAATTTACTCCAAAGAAAGTCATTAATACTGAACTGAAACCAACCAATGAAAGTGTGCTCAGAATGAAGTTTGAAAACATTCCAGGTACTTTACGAAGGTGTATAATGAATGAATAAACAAGAATAGTTATCAGTGCCCAGGTTTCTTTAGGATCCCACCCCCAGTAACGTCCCCAGGATTCATTGGCCCAAATTGCTCCAATAAATGCTCCAACAGTTAATAGAATTAAGCCAATTATTAAAGCAAGCTCAATAATAATTGACACCTCAACAATGGTGAATGATGCATTTCGAATATTTTTTGGATTACGGATAACCATCAAAATAAGATTCAAAAACCCAAGCAAAGCAGCAATTCCGAGGAATCCATAACTAGCTGTAATAATTGCAACATGAATAATCAGCCAATATGATTTTAATACCGGAACCAGATTTGTTATCTCTGGATTCATCCAGCTCATTCCAGCAACCATTAAAATTAAAGACGATAAAATTGTTGTTACAGCCAGTGTTATTGGCGAACGTTTCAAAAAGATAAAACCAGACAACATTGTAGCCCAGGCAATATAAAGCATGGTTTCGTAGCCATTACTCCAGGGTGCGTGCCCTGATATGTACCATCGAAGAGCCAATCCTGCTGAGAATATCAGAAATGCAATTGAAACCAATGCGACTCCGGGAACTAAAAACTTTCTAAGATGGATACTACTGTTAAAAATTTGCAGTAGGTGCATAATCAATAAATAGAAACCTAAAACAGCACAAAACTTGAATAAAAGGCTAAAAATATTATTTCGATTATAAAATATCTCCAGCTTTGTTTTCATTTCAGAAGGAATTATATTTTTTCCTTGTGAATACTGAAATGCTTTTAGTTGTTGTAATTGTTGTTCAGCAGGAGCATAATTATCAGTTTGTATTGCAGTTGAAACCGCACTGAAATATTCCGACAACAATTTAACTTTGCCTTGATTTTTTTTCTGCTTATAAAACTGCTGTTCAGTGATCCACGAATTATTATCGTCGTATTTATCTGGGAAAACCCGAAGAAAATCACCATTAAAAACCTGATAACATATATTCACCCGCTCATCAACATTAATCACTTCTTTATCGAACTTATTGCGCTCAGTTTGTTTCTTTTTATAGGCTTCATCAACAAGATTACGAAGTTTATAATTCCCATTATTCATTCCTGCCAAATCATTGAAAGAAGCGTATTTTCCATTAATTCCGAGTTGTTTCTGTAATTCGGTATTTGAAACTTTAATAATTTGTACACTTCTCCATGCTTCTGGTTGTACACACATTCCCAAAAATACTTCAGAAGCAGACTTCCCTTCAAACTTATTCTTGCGAATTAGTTTTCTCAGCACCTCTGAAGCTATCGTATTCACAGGCTTTACACGACCCCGAGTATCTTGAACAATAAGCTTATCAAATGACGATATGTGTTCTATATTAATCCGATCAATGCGGTTCTGTTGCGATGAAGCAATCTCAGGAACTAAAAGAAACAACAGCAATCCAATTCCAATAATTGAATTCTTCTTTATAGTTTTAAGTCGTGAGCCTGACCTTAGTAAAGAGTGAAAGCGACTTTTACGATTAAAAAAAGTAAATATCATCCCAAAGGTCATCATAAAATATCCAAAATAAGTGACTGCTGTTCCCGCATAATCATGACTTACAGAAAGTACAGTTCCTTTTTCATCCTGATCGTATGAAGATTGAAAAAATCGATAACCATCATAATCCAAAATGTTATTCATATAAATACGGTATGGCAACTCAATATCGTTTTTCTTGTCTAGAAGAGTCACGTCACTAGCATATGATGATGGACTCATTGAGCCTGGATACCGTTCTAACTGAAAGTCATTTAAAACTATCTCAAAAGGTAATTCAATAATTTTTGAACCGAAAGACAGCGCAAAAGGAATCCCTCCTACAATTTCATGAACAGGATCACCTGCTATTCCTTTTTTACCAAATAATACAATTTGTTTTGATTCACCATTTGCTCTGGCCGTGAGACGAATAGCATCCATCACAGTACCCCCATTGTTATTTTGCATGGTGCTTAAAACTTTTTTGCCTTTAGGGAGATATGATTTCAATACAAAAACGGTTGTACCAAACTGATACATTTTCCTTTGAGATAGCTCTGCAGCCTCACCCGGAACAAGCGTGCCTTCACTTTCACCCATCATAGAAACAATGCGAATAGAATCATGTGGAACGACAACCAAACCATTGTCCTGCCGCCTAATAAATATGGTATTTTCACTTTGTTTTCCTTCAAAACTAATAGAGAAACGATCATTCTCAATTTGGTTATTTAGCTCTAAAGCCAAGTCTTTTCTTGCTTTTGAAGGCTCAATAATTATTAAGGAGATAAGAGGTACACCATTGGGATCCGCAACAACATTTTCGATTGCTGAAGGGACAAAATGAAGGTCGCTAAGTTCAATTTCCGAATTACCTAGTTCAATTCTATTCTTGAAATTGGTATTTGCATACGGAGATAACTGAATCTTCCAATCTTTATTAATTTCATTTTGACCAGCAAAACCTTTAAACTGAACATAAGCCTGATCAGACACCAGCTGATTACTTGACTCACCTTCCCGAATATGAAGCATCCCCTCGTAGCTGTAAAAGCGTGTAATTCCCGACCCAACCAGTATCACAACAAATGCCAAATGAAAAAGAATCATACTCCAGCGTTTCAATTGAAATGCTTTGTGATAAAACAATCCTCCTACTAAATTTAGAGCTAATAATCCCAGTAAAATATTAAACCACCAGGCATTGTAAACTAAAATTCTGGCAGCTTGAGTACCATAATCATTCTCAATAAATGTTGCATATGCAATTGAAACAGCAAAAACCACAATCAATACTGATGTGGTTAACATGGAGAATAGCCCGGAAATATATTTTTTCATTTTAAACTTTTAAATCGATCAGTAACTAAAGTTATTCATAAAAAATACCTCAATCATAAATATGACTGAAGTATTCATGCTAAAACGCAAGTTAATTAATTCAGATTATAATGAGTTAATATAACCCAAAATGACATTCTGAACAAAAAGTATTTTTCCACTCCTGATTAATATCCACTGGATGTTTAAATTCCAGAGGTTCATTTGTAGCTGAAAATTCTATTGAGCCAGCTTGCCCCTGAGCCAAAATATCATGACACAAATTACAGTCGCGTGATATGGTACGTCCATCCTTTGTTTTATGCTGATCGTTATGACAACGATAACAGCCAATGGTTTCTAAATGTCCTAAATGAACCGGATATTCTTTCCAATTCACTTTCATTTCAGGGAATATATTTTTACGAAATCCCTCCTGCATTGAAGCAATTGCCTGGTCAAGTAATTCCTTTTTATTTTCGATTACCTCTGGATACATGATTTCATAATACTCCTTCACGTATGCTTTAATCTCAGCCATTGCAGTATCAGTATTAAAATATTCAGTATTTAATGCATCCATAGCAACCATTTTTACATCCGGCAATTCCTTAGAAATTGTTCCAGCTGTAATCATGTCATCAATAAAATTTGCGGGTGTCCGGTAATTATGCGCTGGACGATTATGGCAATCAATACAATCCATAACACGAAGTTCCATTGTATCCAATTGACTTTCATTCAAATTCATTGCACCATCTGTATAAACATGAGTTTCTCCTGTTTTCAAGTTGGAATATTTAACCCATGGAATACTGCTCCTATCCGCCTGATCTGTCATATATTCAATCTTCACGTCTGGATTAATATGCCAGTGAATTCCTTCTTGTAAGCCTTGAGCACTATAGGTGGCACTTGTTTTCATTAATAAATGGATATCCCACTCGGTGCTATTCTCATCGGCTAAATACGATTTTTTTGTTTTGATTTTACGATCGTAAAACTTTTCTGTCCAATGACACTCCTCGCAAGTTTCTCTCGCAGGACGCAAGCTAGTTATTGGAGTAGGGATCGGCTTCGGATATTTATTAAATAAAACAGAATAAACCTGATACATACCAGACAACTTGCTTTTTACGTACCAACCGGCTCCCGACCCAACATGGCAATCAACACAATCAACGCGTTCATGAGGTGATTCCTGATACGCAACATATTCAGGTTTCATTACCTGATGGCATAGCTTACCACAAAATTCATTGGACTCTGTTATGTGAAAGGCCTCAAAACTACCAATGGATGATAGAACCAAAAAGCAAATTGTACCAGCAGCAAAAATGATTGTCGCATTCCGAACAGATTGCCTGTTAAAATCGATTATGGGCCATCTTGACAAATCAGCTTCTTCAGCATACTTTTTCAGTCTTCTTTTTTGCCTTATTGCACCAATTGGAATTAATAATAGTCCAAGAAAAAGGACAATAGGTAATACGACATAAATAAAGATTCCAATGTATGAACTTCCAAGATCAAACATCACTGACACCCAAAAAAGGACGACTATAATACACAGACTAATGAGAGCAACTGAAGCTCCAATTACACTCGTTACGTTTTTAAATGACCTAGGCAACTTCATATCTATAACTTTTAAAGATTACAATAACTATGAAGCACTTTCCTCTTTTATCAAAAGGAGTTTTATTTCGACTTTTTTTTATGTGCTACATTGTGATATCCGTTAAAAATACTTCTGAAATTATCCAACGGACTTTTCCCTATTGAAGCTACATACAAATGAATGATTAAAAAGATGGAAATGAAAAAGCCAATTCCCGCATGTAAAAATGCAGTTAGGAAAATTCCACTAAATGAATAAACCTCTTCAACAATTAATTCGGGAAATAACAGAGCAATCCCCGTTATCATCAAAATTGGCATAAAAAGGTACATCACAGCAATGTATGAATACTTCTGAAGAGGATTAAATTTACGTTTTTCAGAAAGAGGAAAAGGAGGTTCCTCTCCTTTAAATAAACCAGACATATAAAACAGCGTTTGTTTTCTAACTCTTTTTACAAGCCCTTTTGGTTTAATCTTATAGAACTTCTTATTGCTTGTGAAAATATTTCCAAGAACAAAGAATAAAAAGTTTACCGATACGATAATTCCAAAAATATTATGCAGGCTAACCGCTAGTCCAAAATTCATTGGTAAAAGAACAAGGTCAGAATATTGCAGGCGAATACCAGTAAGTATCAACACAATTATTCCTAATGCATTTATTCCGTGCCAAATCCGAAGCCAAACCGGATAAAAATATATTCTATTTTCTCCTGTCATAATTTCTTCCTTTTAATGATTCGAAGCAGCCGATGAACAGCGATTGCAAAAACAGTAAGGCCAAAAATAATCCAGCTCAATAATTTCAATAATGGATTTTGGTTTGCTCCAATAATGTATGCTTCATTTGATATTAATGCCCCCAGCTTTCCTTCTTCAGATCTCGCTTGAATGTTTTGATACTTATAGAGTGACGCTTTTAATAATGAGTTGGAAGAATGACATCCATTACAATCTCTTAGTGCCTCTTCCTTGTGCATTATGTTATGCGAAACTAAGAATGAATCAACAACTTGAGTATGACACTCTATACATCGCACATGTTGGAAATGTAGTTCCTGATTTGGTAGCCAATCATGAACCTGACTGAGTTGTTGTAAATTAGTTCCGGATACAGTTTGATATTTCAAGTTATCATTATGGCATGACAAGCAGATTGTATTATTATAGCTTACAATCTCATTGATTGTCCCACTTACTCGTGCAGTCGTTTTATAATAATGAGGATTATGACATTTGGAACATGTGAAACTTTCGCCGCTAATTTCAAAATGTACACTTTTATTAAATTCTTCCTCAATCATATCAAACCGATAATCGGCATACGTTTCATCACCTCCATGGCAATCAATACACGTATTTAAAGGTTCTAATTTCAACTCAGCATTATGAGGGTATGTTTCATAGTCTGGCGAATGGCAATCAAAACAATTAAACCCTCCATGAACTCCAGATACGAATCTAACAGAATCAATAATATAGAAAGGGTTCATCATTCGGATACTCTTCGTATCCATCCACTCATTATAGAATGTATAGGTTTGATTTGCATGACATTCTAAGCAATGCATGTTTGCTTCAGTAAGTTTTTGTTCTTCGGCAAATGCTCCGGAACTATAAATTAAAGCAATTATCAGTAAAAAATAAAAACGTTTTATTGACATTTTTTCCATTTAAAAACCGGGAGTGATATGCCCCCGGTTATCTAGTTTTATTTCAATGTCCGAATATAATTCACAAGAGCCCACCGATCTTCATCATCGGGTATTTTGCTTTCATAGTTTGGCATTTCATCCCTTCCTATAATTGATTGGTAGAAAATTACTCCGTCAGTTTGAGCTTGAAACTCACCATCTTTTAATGAATTTACTGTAGTTTTTAAACTGGCTGCTTTCGGGCCATTACCTTCACCTTTACTACCATGACAAGATCTGCAATGCTTTAGATAAAGTATTTTACCAACCTTGTTAAGTGAAGCATCTCCTTTGTAAGTGTTCTCCATGTTTTTGTACTTCTCAGGAATATCCCATGGCCCACCATCTTTCTTATCCTGAACTGTTACAAATGAAAATAGAAGTCCACATGCAAAAACTATAACTAAAAATGCTAATACGCTACTGTACTTTCTCATAATCCTCGTTTTTAAATATGACTAAAAACTCCACAATCTTGTGATTGTAAACCCAATAGCAAAGTTATCTTTTTTGATCTTATTGTAATTATTCATCATTATGTCCTGCAATAGTATTCCTGATGAATTACCGGCATATACCTGAAATGCATGAGTGCTTGTTGAAATCTCATATCCAAACGACAGATTCGGTTCTGGATGATAAGGACCATTCCACCCGGGTGTATTTGTAGAATTCCAATCGGCATGTTGTTCCGAGATTTTATCAATCTGTAATGGGAAGTCTAAGTTAAAGATAAAAGCCCCTTGCGGACTCACCTTTGCTCTACCACTAAAATGCAAACCTACCCGATCATGATCATGCCATGTGTTAACTAAATTAGCATGAGAAAAACTGACACCAGTCTGCAACGAAATTCCATCTGTTAACTTTCTGCCTATTATTAATTCAGCAAAATAAGTAAATCGATGCTTGAATTTATAAGCATACCTTGCTAAAGGCATTTCATTATCATACAACTCACTGAAATCATCTTTTGATCTGCCATCAATGGCAGTATTTGCGAAAACGGTTACAAAAACCGGAATTGTATTATTTCTCGTTTGTTCAAATATTGTCCACTTGATGTTGAAGTCATTATACATCCGATTTTTCGTAATCCCCCAACCAATTTGAACATTATTTGCAACCACATAATTTAATCCAAAGCGTACATTCGCCCCAGGAGCAAAGACTCCCCATAAATCTGAAGTTCCATTATCAATCGTTCCAAATTTGTGTTGAATAACGTATTCAAGTGTTTTAACGGTCGGAATCAAAGATGTTTGATTGTCAATCAACACCCCGCTCTCCCATGCAAACCTAACCGGTTTATCTATCTGTTTTACTTCCTCTGTTGTTTCATCCTGTGCAAACAAATTAGTGAAAGCAAACAAACCTATGATGATAAATAAAAATACATTCTTCATAACTTGATTTCTTTAGAATTATCACTAATTGTTTTTAGCTCCTTGCTGTATCCAAACCAGAACATATTGCGCCTGCGCAGCAGAATATTGCCTGTGCGTATGAGTCGAAGCACCTGGTGCAACATATGAATAAATCAGGCTAGATTCTGGACTACCTGTATTTATGTATTTTGAGTTATTTATGCTCTGATAAGCAAAAGACTCTGTCAGGTCTGGATCCTGTCCTCCACTTTTATGGCAACTTGCACATCTACTTGTGAAAATTGGAAGGACATTTTGAGAAAAGCTAACTTCCTCTCCATTTCCATTTCCACCATCAATTGGTGGAAGATCTTCCGGTGCAATAAAAGCATATTCACAAGAACCAACTGCCAAGCCTAAAACAACAACCAGAAATATTAATTTAATTTTTTTCATTTTCTCGGTGTTTAGCTTTTTGATTATAAGAAAAAAGCTTCTGTTCTTCAAGAAGCTTTTTTTTATATAAAATCTTCCTTATTGTAGTGATTCAATTGTATTCGTAAGTAGAGCTTCTACATAATCAGGGTTATGAACACCTTCGCTCTGATCTTCTTCTACTATAATATAATTGTAATAACCAGCGACTACATCAATTGGATAAGTTCCAGTAACAACATGTCCATCATGTAATATGCCTTCTCCTTCCAATATCACAGCAAGTTCTTCCATTAATGCATGAACTTCAGTTATTTTGCCATTTATATTGTAATCTGTAGCACCGCCATGACAAGATGTACATGCAGCAATCGCGGGAACTGTAAACATGTGATTCTTTTCATCCATATGACATCCAACACAATCAGTTGAAGTTCTGTGAGGGTGTGCTTTTGTTCCTGGATACGTTAAAGAACCAGAAAACTCAAAGCCTCCCCAGCCCTCTAATAGCGCACTCTGAGGACTATGGTGTGGTCCATAATGAGAGCTGGTAATTGTATACATTCCATCTCCAGCCGGATCAATCAATATATCATCATCAAACTGATCTAAATCTGCAGGGGCAGCAGTACGAGGCTGGTGGCAGTTAACACATAAATTGGCATTGGATTCCAAATCAATTATGCGTGTTGGATCAACCAATAAAGCAACAGCTTCTTTCGTTCTTAAGAAAACAGCATTTCCATCATCATCTTGGAATACTGGTGTATCCTCTCCGTGTGTATGACAACTTACGCAACCGATAGGAGAACCTGACAAATCTGCACCTTCGGTCAAAGAGGCCATAAAACCAACTCCGGAATGACATTGAGCACAATCACCCCAACTTCCAAATGACGACAGTGTCCATCCAGACCCATGTCCTGAAGCAATCCATTGTTCTTCGAATGAAGTGACCGTGGCATTATTATGACAATCCATACAAAAAGCTACACCGTCAGCACCATTTGCACCGTCAGAGCCATTGGCTCCATTAGCTCCATCAGCTCCATCAATACCATCTATTCCAGGAGGTCCTTCTTTCACACATGAAGGAATCACCAATAATGCTAATAATACAATAAATAGTAATTTAATTAAATCTCTCATATCCATAAGCTTAAGTTAAAAATCTTCAATTGCGACCCACGACCATTGGGTTTCGTCATAAAAATACAGATGTAATGATTCAAATTACACTTATTGAAAGTGACATTTTCCAAGTGCGTAATTGATATATATCAATTAGCCATTCTTGCTAATCTTGACAAGATCATCTTCGTGTAAAATTTCAATGGTAGTTCTGTCGTGTTTTACGATGCCAGAATTTTCAAGTTCCTTAAAGCTTCTGATAAAGCTTTCTTTTGTCATACCAGACATTTCAGCCATTTCTTGTCTGCTAAGATTAAACGTAAACGGATTAGCTTTGTAGATCTGATTTTTGAGGTATAAGATGGTGTCAGCAACTCGCCCAGGCATGTATTTTTGTGTTAATCCAACCACACCATTCAGCATCTCGATGTTCTTTTTGTTATTGTATTTCAATAATTCGTAAGAAAAATTACTATTTCTAGCCAATAAAGTTTGTAGGCGGGTTGAATCAATAAAACAACACTCAACCTTTGTTATAGCGGATACGGTAAAATGCCTGATATCATCAGAAATAATACCTCCAGCAGTAATTAGGTCATGAGTTTTAACTAGCCTTAAAATAACATTCTTACCATTTGTACCTTCAGCTAAAACTTTTGCTATACCTTCACTAATACATACAAAATCAGTTGTCGAAGTATTTTGTTTAATAATTGTTTCTCCTGGTTTAAAAAAAACCTTTCGTTTATTATTCATCAAATACTCTAACTCATCTTTGTTTAAGCATTCAAAGATGGCTGAATCTGCCATCGGAAAGCAATTAAAACAGCAAGCTTGTTCGCAGTTTTTACAGTCTGGTATTTTAGGTTCTTCAAACATCTTTCCTCCATTCATGTATTGAGTTACATGGGTTATAAATATACATGAATATATCATAGTAAAATGTGCTCTGTCACATATTTTTAACTTTATGATATACACTGAATAGTCAATTCCATCAACGATGCTGAATATCAATCAAATACAAAACTCCAAATACAAATTTAATGTTTTTAAATATCTACTTAAAACAAAAACTCCCAAAGAAATAAATCATCAGGAGGTATTTAAAATATAAATGACTATTAATATAGTAACATACAACACCTTTAAGTGGCTGAAACAATGATTGCAGCTTGAACTTGTTTTATTGTTTTTTCAATTTCAACTAATAATGGGCTCTTCTTAATTATTTCCTTTAAATCTTTCCTCATTCTTTTTACTACATCTTTTTCTACCGAAAATATTTTATACAAATTACACATTTCAATCAGGCCTAAAATTGCCATATCCCTGTCATCAATCTTCTTCTTTGAAAGAACAGCATTCTTCAATCTTAAAATGAGATCTGTACGCATTCTATTGTCAATCAAGTAAACACGACGATAACTAAATAACCAGAAAATCTTCTTCTTTTCAATACGTAAAAGATTCTTTGCAGACAGTTCACCTAAAATAGCCCATTTATACTTTCGTGATTTAGATGCCAATTTTGTAATCCAATACTTAAGCTTTCTCAATCTGGAGGAATTCTTAATTATAGAAGAAACATCATCAACTACTACATTTTTTGTGATAGTATGATTTCTGATAATCAATTTAAGACCGTTGCAAGGTAAAAACATTACGAAACTACGATAATAATACGCTAT
>CBDVCE010000033.1:0-52426 GCA_965372405.1 uncultured Sunxiuqinia sp. | reverse complement strand
ACTGACTCTTTTTTGATACCTCGTGGGCTCTGCCCCGGGGTAGTTCATTAATTTTATGAATAAATCTACTCTTGTGTCAGGCAAGTTCAAAAATGAATTTATTGCATTTGTTAACCGATTATATTTTTCCAGGTAGTCAATTTCTTCTGGAAGTTGTCGATCATGAAAAATAATTACTTTGTGTGAAAAATGATTATTTATTTGTCGTTATTGTGAAAAATGCTTTTTGATTATGAGTTGAAATCAAGCCGAAGAGTAAGAGTATTAGCTTCAAATAATCAAGGAGATGAGTTTTCGCAAAACATTCTATATAAGTGTTAACTGCCTAAAAAGAAACTGATCGAATAACACGAAGTCATCCGATCAGTATTAAAAAAATCCCCGGCTCATCACCCAATAAAACCGGGCTTAAAAATTAGGAAGGTTCTATAATGGCAAGCATTTCTAAATACTGCGGATTGCTTTGAAGTGCAATTCGTGCAATGCTTATAAAATCAGAGTACCATTCCTGTAAGTTATCCACAGCCATATCGCGGGCTTTGGTGGCATCCTGAGCTTCGCCGGTTTCCATTTTTTGCGCAGCCAGTTTTGTTTCTACCCCTTTTACAAGATTTAAACCTGCCTGAAGTTTCTCTGGCGTTACTCCATAAATAGAAATCTGACTTAATGCTGTTTCATCGTTCAACAGATTACTATAAAACAGCTTGCCTTGGGCTATCCACCCCGAAAGAGAATTTTTTCGTCTTCCGTGAAGCTGAAGTTTAGCCCATATGCCTGTTTCGTTTTTAAAAGCTACACGAGAAATGGCTAACAGGTTCACCAATGTAAAATGAGCTTCGGTGCGTGCAATGTGTAAATCATTACTGGCGGCTACCTTATCTCCATATTCTTTCGTTTGTTTTTGATGTAAATCAGTAGCCGAAGTGAGTAAGCTTTGGCCTGTGCCCAGCTTTTCGGGGGTATACCCGTAAAGGTTCATCATAGCTGCTACTGGAGGGTGCCCCAGGGCATTGGTGATGCCCACATCGGCTTTAAGTAATAAATCATTAATTTCTTTATTCATAAAACAATATTTAAAGTTTAAGGGTGATTCGTTTCACTGTTTTAATACATCCTCTACCGGAAACATTCATGACTGCAAAATTTTCAAACATGTACTCATTTGTTCTTCTCTTTCCCATCTGGTTTTTATCCGTGCACTCCAGAAATGACAGAATCCCATTCGGGAATCATCCACGACCGCCGGGGAATGAGACATGACCACTGGAAAATGACAGATGACCCGGTCATCTCTTAAAACCTGGCGGTCATTTGTCAAAACTTTGCGGTCATCTATCAAAACCTGACGGTTATTTATGAAAACCTGGTGGTCGTCTATCAAAACCTGACGGTCATTTGTCATAATCTGATTGTAATCTCTTAAAACCAAGTGGTCATTTGTCATTTCCGACACGTGCTCGCTTAGATCATGGAGTAATTGCTTGTTTTTATTTCTGTTTTGTTTCAAAGGAACAGGGTGTATTAATAATTATGTAACGCAAATTACAACCTCAAGTGTTTAGAGTCAATATAAATAGTACTGATTAATAGAAAAATTTTGGCTTCTCCGGTTGTCGTCAGGGTGGGGGTGGAGATTTTTGGACTGCGTATTAGAATTGATCATTTGTTATGACACAATTTTTACATAACTTATACAGAAACATGACAATGAGCTTCTTATAACAAATTAATTTTACTTCTGACATTAAACTTAATTCGGAGGAACGTAAAATGAAACCAATAATCAATTTCCTTATTATTATGGCTTTCATATTTGGAAGCACATATTCCTTGTTTTCTCAAAATCCGGAACAAATCTATCAAAAAGGCCTGATGAAGGAAGAAGGAGAAGGCAATCTGCCGGATGCAATTGATCTCTATATGCAGATTGCAGATATCTCAAATGCAAATAAGTCGATTCAGGCAAAAGCACTACTGCATGTAGGTTTGTGTTACGAAAAACTAGGAAAGCAAGAGGCGGTGAAAGCCTATCAGCGGTTGGTTAGTAATTTCCCCGGGCAAAAAAATGAAGTTGCGGTTGCAAGGGAACGGCTTTCAAGGTTAATCCTAGTTACTGAAAAAGTTGTGAAATCTCCCCTAATACCTAAATTCAGAAAAATACGGACGCCGTTTAGTATTCCGCAATGGAGTGGGAGTCGTCTTTCTCCAGACGGAAAAATACTGGCCTTTGGTTCCGGGAATGACATCTGGACCGTCCCAATTCCTGGGAAGGTTGATCCTGGTCTGGTCGGTGAACCGAAGAAATTGCCGGGAGCAGCTGATGTTCTCGGTGACGGCCTGTCGTGGTCTGGCGACGGGCGCCGGATTGCTTTCAGTCGAGCCTATTCTCGTGATTTACGTGGTGGAGCAACGAGTATCAATTTCAGGCCTGAAGGGGCACATATTGATGTCATCCCTTCATTTGGAGGAGAGCCTAAACGAATACCTGTTCCGCAGTGGGTGACCACAAAAGGCAACACACATCGCCGACTGAGCCTGTCGTACGATGGGAAAATAGTTGCGTTCGATTCAGGCGGGCAAATTTATGTTGCTTCTGTAGGAACTGGCGTTATCAGGCAGGTTACCAGAGAGGGAGGAATATCTCCTTGTTTTTCTCCTGATGGGATGAAAATAGCCTATTTAACGCCTGGTACTTATCAGGACAATCCTCCTGCCTTACTTAACGAAGTATGGGTGATTTCTGCTGACGGAGATGATGCTGTCAAAGTCAGTGGTAATTTGAACGAGAACTTAAGCAGAAAAGGTCCAACATGGTCTCCCGATGGAAGCATGATCGCTTTTGGCCGAATCAATACAAAGGGGAAAATGAGCAGTGAACTCTGTATTGTTCATCTATCGGATGAAGGTAGACCTATTGCTCCGCCTGTTCAAATAAAGTTACCTCTGTTTAGCACCGATTTTATGACCGGCTGGACGTCCGACAACAAAATCGGACTCTTGCTCGAAACTCCCTATCATGAGTATGTTTATACTGTTTCAGTCTTAGGTGGAAAGGCAAATCAGGTCAGCCCGCTCGACGGACTTGCCAGCATTCCGAACTGGTCGCCGGATGGGAAGCGGATCTATTTCAGATGGAAGAAAGGCGGTCTGGGTTCAGTTCCGGGTGAAGGGGGAGAGGTGAGTGTTCACTCTGGTCTGGCACAAATCATTAAAGAAACTGGTTTATTTACAATATATCCGGGGGCAGGGAATTCTGTTTCGCCTGATGGGAAATCTGTGGTGTTTTCAGCTCAAACAGCCAAATCAAAAATGCCGAACATCTACACTATTCCTGTAGAAGGAGGAGAATCTAAACAGATTGTGAGCGGTGGTGGCTTTCCTTGTTGGTCACCTGACGGGAAATGGGTTGCCTATATGGCTTTGGAAGGGAAAAATATCGTCACCCTATTCAAAATTCCCAAAGAAGGTGGAGAAGCTCAAAAAATTACAACTGCAACAGATAGAGTTACTCAGGGAGGTTTCGACTGGTCTCCAGATGGAAAAACAATTGCCTTTTTTTCTAAGAAAGCCAACACATCAGCAGGTACTTTGAATCTGATTCCTGCTGACGGTGGCGAGTCAAGGGAGGTTTGCAAGGTTCAAAACATCATTGCCCACAACAATGTTTCCTGGTCGCCCAATGGGAAAAAGATTGCTTTTGTTTCCAATGGTAAGATATGGATGGTTCAGGCACAAGGAGGTGAGACCGTGGAAATAAAGACCGATGTTGATGCAAGGGCTGGCATGCTCGATTGGTCACCGGACGGTAAGAAGATAGCTTTCTCAGGCGAAAGTGGCATGAAACCGGAACTCTGGTTTATGGAGGATTTCCTGCCATTTGAAAAACTGGCACAAGAAAATGATGCAGCAAAAGTTCCCCCAAAGGTCTTGACCAACAAAAAAATATGGGATGATTCCGACACAGATCTCGAAGGAGCACCTTCTCCGGATGGTCGATATCTCTCCTATGTAGATTGGGATACCGGAGACCTGGCCATTTATGAAATAGCAACTGGCAAGAAGCGTCGTTTAACGAATAAGGGGACATGGGATGAATCAGATGAATTTGCTGAATTTTCAAGATGGTCCCCCGACAGTAAACAGATTGTTTATGATTGGTTTAATAAGGATGACTTTATCGAAATACGTACTATTGGACTTAATAATTCTGAACCCCTTATTCTGTATAAAAATAAAGATGTAGAATGGGCACAAACTTATGATTGGTCGCCAGATGGGAAGTACATTCTGGCTTGTTTTACCAGAGAAAAAGAAAAGCAACAAATTGTACTTATTTCAGTTGCCGATGGTTCAGAACGTATTCTAAAAACATTCGATCTTAAATGGCCTCACTGCATGAATTTTTCACCGGATGGACGCTACATTGTTTATGACCTACCTAAAAATAAAGACTCTGAGGATCGGGATATCTTCATCATGTCTGTTGATGGGGGAAATGAGATTCCATTGGTCGAGCATCCTGCAACCGATATGGTACTGGGCTGGGTGCCTGATGGAAAAAATATACTATTTGTCAGCGACAGAACAGGTTCTCCTGATATATGGGGAATCAAGATTATTAATGGAAAAATTCAAGGGAATCCCAAATTGATACAACCAAACAAAGGACCATTTTCTCCAACGGGATTAGGATTCACAAAGGATGGTTCCTTCTATTATGGTAACAGACCAAATAGAACCGATGTATATACAAGCGAAATTGATCCGGAAACAGGTGCGGTTATAGTACCACCTCAAGAGGCAATTAGGCATAATATTGAATCCAATGGAACACCAGCTTACTCATACGACGGTAAATATCTTGCCTACGTTTCCAGACGCCCTTCGATGACGATGCGTTTTACAACTAATCCTACTGGTAATGTTCTCTGTATTCGTTCTCTGGAAACTGGTAAGGAAAAGGAATTCAGACCAGATATCAATGTATTTGGTTGGCCTCAATGGTCACCTGACGGAAGTTCCGTTATTGTAGTGAACTGGAATACGAATGGAGATATGGGTTATTACCAGATAGATACTCAAACTGGTAACACCACACCAGTAAAATTAACTGAGGGGCGGAGTCTTTTTGGTGGCCATGGCTGGTCACCGGATGGGAATTCTTTTTTTTATGGTCTGCGTGATGCTAAAACAAAAAAATACCAAATCATTGTAAGAAACATAAATAGTGGGAAAGAAAATGCTATTTATCAATCCGAACACCATTATAAAACGTCCCTATCACCTGATGGAAAGTTATTTGCCTTATTCTCATATAACGAACAATGTTTGAAAATTTTACCCGTAACAGGAGGAGAACCCCGAGAGCTATTTGTATTTGAGGAATTACAAGAATCTGAGTCCAGTGGAGTTTCAATATGCTGGGCTAGCGACGGTAAATATATATATATTACAAGGAGAGACTCCAAAATGGATGATTCTAAATGGGAAATATGTAGAATATCTGTAAATGACGGACAGCTTGAAAAACTTGGTTTGATAATGGAAGGTGTTTTTGCTAATCTTAGTGCTCATCCTGATGGGAAGCACATTACTTTCTCTTCCAGCGGAAAATCAAATTCTGAAGTGTGGGTAATGGAAAACTTCCTGATTAAGAGTAAATCTGAAAATAAGTAAAAATTAAACGAATGAGACAATAGATTTCTAATATTAGTAATTAGATAATGGTATCTCAGCTTAGCCTGAGATGCCTCCTATTTTACACGGTCTTGCTTAATAAGAGAATGAACGCAAAAATGAGCAGCAAATTTAAACCAATTTCAAGGCTTTCAGTCGTTTTTATCCTTGCCGTTGTTATCTCCGGAGGGATATTGACATGGTTCAGCATTAACAGCATTTCAAATCAAAAAGAACTGACTGAGAAAAGAATCCTTGAAGAACAACAAGAACTTGCTGTCAGGTTTACTATAGCCATTCAAGACAAAATAGAACAAGCAACAGAAGGATTCGAAACGGATATCAATCCATTCTTGACCATGAAAGATTCTCTTATTAAAAAAGCAGCTGAATTTGATTTTATTCAATTGTCATTCATTTTAAACAATACGGGCATCTTCCTTTATCCAAATTTCGTGAGAATGTTTGAAAATCAATACAAAACAAATCATTCCAATGCATTTAATTCAGCTTTCAGAAAAGGTGAAGAAGCAGAGTTTAAAAATGTAAATATAAAAGCTGCAAAAATGCAGTATATAATGTGCCTGCATTATTCACATGGAGCAAACGATTCGGTTAAATCATTAAATGCGCTAAGCAGGATATCTGTAAAACTTAATGAATATGAGAATGCCATTGAGCAATATCGTCTAATTGTTACCAAGTATTTTACTATAAAAAATAAAGACGGATTTCCTTATGTATATTATGCTCTTCCTCAACTATTATTAATTACTGATCCCGACAATGGTGAAATTATATTGCCAGTAGTTAAACTATTTCTTGAAAAAATGGAATCTGGATTGATCCCTTTAAACTATTCTACAGAAGAACTATTAACCAGCATAACCAGTTGGATACACGAAAACAGTTTTAACCATCCAAAAGAAATAATACCCGTTAATGAGTTGATAGTAAGTATAAATAAGCAGGTTCAGTTTGTCGATAATTACCAGAATGAACTCTCAGAAATCATAAAAAAAGGTAAAGTCGACAATCACTTAAATTCCACAAATGGATTTAAGGTAGTCAATTCCTTTTCGGGAAGAAATGAGGATCTACTATTAATAAATATAAATCTTAAAAATCCATCAGGCTTCTTAATAAAGCGGGAACTGTTATTTGAAAGTGTATTAAATAAGAACCTTCAAACTGGATTTGAATTTGATTACCAGATTGAATTTCCAGACGGATATAACCCATCTGTTAATGGACAAAATCTGGTCTACTCATTGCAGTTAAATCCGTATTTCCCGGGGCAACGAATAAAGTTAAGACTTAAGGATGAAAACCTGATAAATGAGTTTATAGAACGCAGAAGCTGGATTTACGGTATCGCATCATTGCTGCTATTGGTAGCAATGATGCTGGGTGTGGCCTTAACTTTAAGAGATATTGCACGTGAAAAACATTTGGCACGTTTGCAAGCTGATTTTATTTCAAATGTTACTCACGAGTTAAAAACACCATTGACATCCATATACATGTTTGCCGAATTACTGCTTCTAGATCGGGTTAAGCTGGAAAAGGTAAGGAAAGAATACTTGTCTATAATTTTGAAAGAAAGCGACAGACTAAAAAGGATGATTAATAATATACTGGAGTTCTCCAAAATAGGAAAAGGAAAACCTGAATACCATTTCGTTCATTCAAAATTGGCAGCAGTTATAGACGCCACTATTCAAGATATGAATTACTGGCTTGAAAAAGAGGGATTTGATGTTGTTACCGAACTGGATGAAAGTATAGTCACCGATCTGGATTGTGAGAAAATGAGGCAGGCTTTGGGTAATTTACTCAGCAATGCCATCAAATATTCTATCGACACCAGAAAAATCCACATCCGCCTATATTCAAAAGCCAATCAAATTTACATTGAGTTTGAAGATCATGGTATAGGAATCAATGAAGATCAATTAAGCAGGATATTCGAGAAATTTTATCGTATTGATCAAAAAGAAAGTATTAGCGGAACCGGGCTAGGATTAACTGTTGTAAAAGAAATTATTGAAGCCCACAAGGGAAAAATACGGGTTGTAAGTGAAATTGGAAAAGGAAGCATTTTTTCTGTAATTTTAAATAAGTAATAAAAAAGGATGAAAATAATCTTGATAATAGAAGATGATGTTAGTATTCTTAGGGGTTTAAAAGATACACTGGAATACGAATCCTTTGCTGTAAAAACCGAAACAAATGGGGAAAAAGGCCTTAGGTTAGCTCTTGACATAATCCCCGACTTGATATTACTGGACATCATGTTACCTGGCATAAATGGCTATGAAATTTGCAGAAAGATAAAGAAGGTAAATCCGGCAATACCTATAATAATGCTTACTGCACGAGGATCAGAGATGGACAAAGTTTCAGGGCTTGATATTGGAGCTGATGACTATGTTACCAAGCCATTTAGCATTCCCGAACTTATGGCTCGAATAAGGGCTGTTCTTCGAAGAACAGATTTGGAAAATCAAATACCGAATAAGTATTCTTTTGGTGAAATAGAATTGGATTTCAAGAAATATCTGGCTTTCCGAAACAATATGGAAATAAAGCTATCAGAAAAGGAATTCTCAATAATGGAATATTTCATAAGACATGAAGGGGAAGCGGTTCATCGTCATGATTTGCTGAATGAAGTATGGGGCTTTGAAGCTATGCCCACCACAAGAACTGTGGATAATTTTATTCTCGATCTTAGAAAGAAAATTGAGAAAAATCCATCTAACCCAAAATATTTGACAAGTATAAGAGGAATTGGTTATCGATTTAATTCTTAAAACCTTTCATCCTGACTGATTTGGGATCACTTTAAAAACTTGTGAGGAACAATGTTATTTATATAATACCAGGCTTTTCGTTCGGCAATACTTAACCGCTTCGTTCCAGCCCATTCCGCCGGACGATTTTCACACATCTATATTAACCCAGCGCTTTGCACTGGGCTATTTTCTTCGACACTTTCAGCGTCATTCCGTGTTGCCCTGAAAGGGTATTACAGCAATAACCCCGGGTAACCGAATGAAGTGGGAGCAACCCTGGGTAAGGAATGATAAGATAAAAAGGCGCAACAGGAATGTTGATTAAAGTTGTAACTATACATGCACCGCACATTCCAAATTAATTCTTTACTAATCTCTATATTAAACTATTTAATGTAACTGTGATAGTTAAAATTTGAGATGAAAAGGAATCTCGCACAGAAAGTTTAATTGATCCCTTTTTTGGCTTGATCCCAAAAATTAATAAGTAACAATAAGGCATAAAAAAAGGATGTTCATTTCTAAACATCCTCTAAGTTGAGCGGGAGACGAGATTCAAACTCGCGACCCTTAGCTTGGAAGGCTAATGCTCTATCAGCTGAGCTACTCCCGCAAAATTTTCAAAACCAAATAACAAATCCAAACTTAAAATCTACATAAGATCGAATTTGACACTGGTGGGGAGAGCAGGATTCGAACCTACGAAGACATAAGTCAGCAGAGTTACAGTCTGCCCCAGTTGGCCACTTTGGTATCTCCCCAAATCTTTTCAATACTTTAAGAACTATTTTGAGCCGAATCCCAGATTCGAACTGGGGACCCCGAGATTACAAATCACGTGCTCTGGCCAACTGAGCTAATTCGGCTTGTGTATTTCTACTTCACTATTCAGAACAATCTTTGTTCTGTCATTCCCACTATTGGAATGAGCTAACTCAGCAAAAATTTCACAAAAAGTGGGTAAGCTACCTGTGTCGCACCGCTCAACTACCTACCCTTGCTGCCTTCCGACCCTGGGGGGATTCAGTAGGAGCTGGTCGCACAGGACTTACCCGGCGACAAAAGTAGAAAAAAAAGGTATTCCGACAAACGAAAACACACATGATAAGTAATTTTTTTTCACTCAGATGAACTAATCTATTAAGCCTCAAACAAATATTATCTCAAAATTTATTATCTTTCATTTTATCAAGCAAAATATCAGCCATTCAATTCATGTAGAATAAAAAATCCAATATATTTGTTAATCATATCCACAAAAAACTAAAATTATGGAACAAAAGTCACCTTTACTTAAGGCTTCAATGAATGCAGGAATTATCCTGGCTGTAGTTTCGATTTTGATCAATGTTGTTATTTGGGTTACCAATCTAATGGAATCAATGGGATTGTTTGCCTCGATGGGACTTATGATACTCATGCTACTTATAACAGTGATCTTGTTGGTCGTTCTTACCAAAAGGTACAGAATTAATGATCTCAATAATACAATTAAATTTAAAGAAGCATTCTTTTTCGGGTTGCTGGTTGTTCTGTTTAGCACTGTTATTAGCTCACTTTATCAGTACATTTTCAATAATTTCATCGATCCGGGTTATCAGGAACGAATAATGGCAAACATGCAAGAGAAAACATACAATTTCATGACAAATATGGGGTCATCTGAAGATCAAATAGAAAAAGCAATGAATGATTTCCAGGCAAAAGGTACACCAACACCAATAGAGGTTTTAAAGCAAAGTGTTATCTTTGGCATTATTGGCGGTAGTATCATGTCTTTGATTAGTTCTGCAATTGTAAAAAAGAACAAAGACAATGATGATGCTTTTGACGAAGCCATGGAAGAAGTTAAAACAGAAGAATAATAAAACATGGATATTTCCGTAGTTATTCCTTTACTAAATGAGGAAGAATCAATCCCGGAATTAGTTGCCTGGATTAAGGAAGTAATGAATGAGCATGGTTTCAGTTATGAAATCATGCTCATTGATGATGGGAGTACTGATAATTCCTGGCAAATCATTGAATCATTAAAGAATGAGAACCCTGAAATTAAAGGGATTAAGTTTAGACGAAACTACGGAAAATCGGCAGCCCTTCACGTAGGATTTGATGATGTAGAAGGGGATGTAGTAATAACCATGGATGCTGATCTGCAAGATAGTCCTGAAGAAATACCGGGGCTGTACAGCATGATTATGCAAGACAAGTTTGATCTTGTATCTGGTTGGAAGAAAAAGCGCTACGACCCGATTCTGTCTAAAAATATCCCTTCTAAATTCTATAACTGGATTGCCCGTAGAAGCACAGGAATCAAAATACATGATTTTAACTGCGGACTAAAGGCATATCGAAAGCAAGTTGTAAAGAGCATTGAGGTATACGGTGAGATGCATCGTTATATTCCTATTCTGGCAAAATGGGCAGGCTTCAAAAAAATAACGGAAAAGGTTGTCCAACACCAGGAACGTAAGTATGGCAAAACCAAATTTGGTTTTGAACGCTTTATTAGAGGTCCCCTTGATTTACTCTCGGTTATTTTCATTTCCCGATTTGGCAAACGCCCAATGCATTTCTTTGGTATTCTTGGCACAATTGTTTTTATCGTAGGTTTTCTTGCTGCAACATGGGTAGGCATTGACAAATTAATTGCCGTCTCTAAAGACGTAGCTTCCCCACTTGTTACGGAAAGTCCTTACTTTTACCTGGCACTTACTGCAATGATTATTGGTAGTCAGCTTTTTCTTGCAGGTTTCATTGGAGAACTTGTTGGACGAAACTCAAGCGAACGAAACAAATACCTGATTGAGAAAAAGACTGATTAGGAATCAATAATTTTAGTTTCATCCTTAGAATCAGAGTCTTCATCGAAAAAAATAGACTCCTTTATATCGAATGATATAAATTCATGTAATCTTTTAGATTTTCAAACGTCTGAATAATAAGAAAATAAGATTGCTATGAAAAAGATTTATATTTCTCTAATTGCTATTTTACTATTTGCATCTTGCTCAAATGATCCTGCAATTGATGCAGCTTTTGCCAAGTATAATAACCATTCTGGTATCGTTTCCATAACCATTCCAGGGTTTGTAATTAAAGCCGCAACCGCCTTTGGCGAACTTGACAAGGAAGAAAAAGAACTACTTCAGCATGTTGATAAAGTTAAAGTATTGGCAATTGAAGATGACCACAGATACCGTGAAGTTAATTTCCAAAAGGAGTTTGCACATCTACTAAAGAAAGGATCTTATACTGAATTGCTAACCGTAAAAAACGATGGGGAACAAATTCACATTCTTGCTAAAATGAAAGATGAAGATCGAATTAAGGATCTGATTATTTTAATTGGTGGAAAAGATAATGCGTTAGTTTACATTAAAGGTGATTTTACTATGGATCAAATAGCTGCAGTTGCCAATAAAACAGATCACGGAGGGTTTCATAATTTAGTAAATTTCTAGCTCTTCTAGGATTATCAATCGAACTCAGGCTATTAATTAAGTCGTCTTTTATACTTCTTCATTATTTTTTCAATCTTCTTGTTTTCTGGATTGGAATCCTCAAAAAACTGAAAGGCTTTTCTGGCAATATACCGGTTATTGTGGTTCATTAAACTCGCAATTGCCAGTTCATCATCAATAGTTGCGGGTCGATGAATTGATAATAATCCCAATATATTTTTTACTAGCGATCCATTGTACTCAGGCAAACCATTAATTAGCTCATTTTTAATTGAAGGGCTTAATACGGGGACATCCTCTAAACATTCCAATATTCTACGTTTCATCAAATATCCTCTTTCATTAAAAGAAGAAAATAATTGAAGTTGAACCTTTTCATTGGCTAGAAGATCATAATCAAAAATACGAATAGCCCGTTCTGCTACCATGAAATTCTCATTATTAACCAGAATTAGTAATTGAGAGACTAGCTTATCATTCCATTCTATTTGCGAAGGAATATTGTCTAAAGCCCAAACGATGTCATCCTTATTTTCAGAAGAAAAGATTTCAATCAATATTTTTTCATCAAGTTCTAATTTTGTGGTTTCCTGTATCTCGTCCTTACATATTCCATGAACTAAATGCCAAATCACATAAGTCGTATATACCGCACCATCAACAATATAATCTTTCACATTTAGATTTGTGGCTGATGAAACGGCATCAATATCATCATTAACAACAGGAACTAACTCATTCAAACTGTAATTACCCAGTGGAGATATAGGATCACTTAATAATTTATGAATTTGCTGATAATCATTTTCTTGAAATTTCACATGATCCGTTTTGCTAAGAAACTCTCCTTCCGGTAATTCAAATCCAAGATATCGTCCTGTTAAAGACCAATATAAAATGACATCAAGAGGTCTACACTCTTTTTCCATGCAAACCTCGGAGTGAATTCTCCTTGCATATGAATGCAGCAAACCATCACTATATCTTTTCAAAAGCGATCCACCTTTAATAGAATCGTTTACAGATACAGAAACCTCTTTAAAGTTCCCCCCTTTAAAAGTAGACTTATTCAACATCAGTATCCGTTCCGAACTATGAAAACCCAAAAGGAAAAATGACAATAAGACGAATAAAATAAGTGATTTCAGTTTCATTGAGAATACTAACAGATGATGAGAAGAGCTTGTTTTAATTAAATTCAAATTTATTTTTCAGAGCTAATATAGCTATAAAAACAATTCCATTAAATAATTGTCAACATAAAACTAATGGATATTGAATACCGGGCAAACAGCTTTTCTATTCAGTACTTTTGCGCCAAACTTAAATTCCTTGATAAAAGATAAGCTAAATAGTTTTCCATTTAATCCAGTAAAATCCGTTGCATATTATGGCTGGGTCGTATTAGTTTTTGCTACCATAGGAGTTATCATGAGCTCCCCCGGGCAAACCATGGGCGTTTCCGTGTTTACTGATCATTTACTAGAAGCACTCGGACTTAATCGCGATCAACTAAGTTTGGCATATATGCTGGGCACTATTGCCAGCTCCCTATTCATTACCTTCGGTGGAAAATTATATGATCGTATTGGTGCACGCTGGCTTGGTGTTGCAATTACCTGGATGCTTGGATCCATACTTCTGGTTCTTAGTCAGGTTGATCATGTTGCTTTTTCGCTGGGGAAATTTCTGCACCTGACGCATCACCAGTTTTATGTGACCTTTATACTGATATTATTTTGCTTTTTTGTGCTTCGATTCTCAGGACAAGGGGTACTGACCATGCTTTCCCGAAACATGTTAATGAAGTGGTTTGTAGCTCGACGAGGCTTTGTTAGTGGGTTAAGCAGTGTTTTTATTTCATTGGGCTTTTCGCTTACACCACTTATCTTTAATTTTCTGATTGAAGGCAATGGCTGGCGAGAAGCATGGATCATTCTATCTATTGTTTGTGGTTTTGGTTTTTCAATCTTCGTATTCATCTTCTTCCGTGACAACCCTGAAGATTGCAATTTAAAACCCGATGGAAAGTATGAAATAAAACAAAGCCAAAACATTAAGGTCAAGGCTGAAAAACAATACACTTTAAAAGAAGCTAAGAAAACATTAACCTTCTGGGTGTTTGGACTTGCACTTTCTATGTTTTCAATGTACTACACAGGGTTTACATTTCATCTTATCTCAATTTTCGAAGAAGCTGGCATGGATAAAATGAAAGCACTTTCAGTATTTGTGCCAACCTCAATAATTTCTGTAGCAATAACTTTATGTGGAGGATGGCTAAGTGATCGCATCCAATTAAAAAAATTGCTACTTGTACTTCTTGCTGGGGGAATGTTATCCATGGGAGCACTCTCCGTGCTGGATGGCAATCTTTCATACATATTGCTTATTGTTGGAAATGCAATTATGAATGGGCTGTTCAGTGTATTAATGTCAGTTACATGGCCTCGTTTTTTTGGACGCAAATATTTAGGAGAAATTAGTGGATTTGCCATGTCTATGATTGTTTTCTTTAGTGCACTTGGCCCATTAATTTTCAGCTATTCATTATCAATGTTTGGAGCTTATCATATCGCCTGCTGGATTTGTTTAGGGTTGTCATTCATGTATTTTCTGGCAGCTTTTAAGGCAAACAATCCTCAAGAAAAATACATTTGAAATCAATTCTTCCTTCAAGAATTATATCTTTGTTAGTCTAAATCAACCAATCTAATACAAATGAAAAATCATTCTGTAATAATTATTCTTTTCTCCCTAATAGTTTTTGCTACAAGCTGTTCCTCCTCCAAAGATGGTGAATGGGTAGACTTATTTAATGGGACTGATCTAACTGGCTGGGAAGCCAATGAAAACCCTGAATCGTTTAAAATCATAGATGGATCCATTTTCTGTGATGGAAAAAGATCACATTTATTCTACAAGGGAGACTACAAAAAGGGTGTCTTTAAGAATTTTGAGTTTAAAGCCATGGTGAAATCACTTCCAAACTCAAACTCAGGTATTGTTTTTCATACACAGGAACAAAAAAGTGGCCCATTGCTGGTTGGCTATGAAGTTCAGATTAATAATTCGTACAAACGCGATGGTGATTTTCAGGAGCTAAAAAAGACAGGAAGTATTTATGGATACAGGAATGTTTACTTCCCAACTCATAATGATAATGAATGGTTTGAGCTGTATTTTAAGGTAGTTGAAAATTCCGTTGAAGTGTTTGTTAACGGGATAAAGGTTAATGAATACATTCAGCCCGATGAGCCTTGGCGACGCAAGAATGATAAGTATAGGCGATTCAATAGAGGTCAAATTGCTATTCAGTGCCACGATAAGGACAGTAAAACTTATTTGAAGGATATTAAAATCAAAGTTCTTCCGGATAGTGAAAAAATCACACCTCCAACAAATAAAGAATGGGATACCAAAATCACAAAATTGCATCATGCAAACTTCCCTATTATTGATTTTCATGTGCACCTAAAAGGAGGCTTGACCATTGAAGAAGCCATTGAGAACTCAATGAAGCTTGGTATAAATTACGGAATTGCACCCAACTGTGGGCTTCACTTTCCTGTAACTGACGATGCTTCCTTATTTGCATATATGGACACCGTAATATCTCAACCTATTTTCAGGGGTATGCAAGCGGAAGGTCGTGAATGGATTACATTATTCTCGCCAGAAGCAGTTGCTGAGTTTGACTATATTTTTACTGATGGAATGACCTGGACTGATAATGAAGGACACCGAATGCGCCTTTGGAAACCTGAAGAAGTATTTATGGAAAACGAACAGGATTTCATGAATCAGTTGATCTCTAAAATTGAAAATATTATTTCAAATGAGCCAGTTGACATTCATGTAAATCCTACATTTTTACCCGAAGTAATTGCTGATAAGTATGATGAATTATGGACTGATGAGCGAATTGATCGTTTTGTTAAAGTTCTTGCTGATAACAATGTCGCTCTTGAGATAAACTCACGATATCGAATACCATCTGAAAAAATACTTCGAAGAGCAAAAGAAGCGGGAGTGAAATTCTCTTTCGGCACAAATAACGTTACAAACAAACTTGGCAAACTGGATTATTGCTTTGAAATGATTACGAAACTAAAACTAACATACAAAGATATGTTTCTCCCTAAACCAAAGGGACAAAAACCAGTTCAAACAAAAGGATTTCCTGATAAGATTACAGGATAAAAGAAAAGGCCAGAAAGTAGTTTCTGGCCTTTTTCATTTAAAATGAATTAAATTGTTTATCTGGTAACAGCATCATTCCTTTTATCTCAACTGCTGATTGCACAATTTTTATAATGTTGCTGGTTGTGAACTTTGATACATTCAGAACCATATCAAACTCATCAGCCTTACTGGCAACTTTAACAAATTGCTTTCTAAAATGAGAGCGTTCTTTTTCAGTCTTTTGAATAAACTCTAATGCCTCTTTTTCCGAGACATTATGATTTGATTTGATTTTCGCTATACGCCATTCCAGAGGAGCTGTAAGTTTTAAATGGAATGATTTTTCGATATCACTGGCTAATATATGCGCAGCCCTTCCTACAATAATACAACAACCGCTAATCGCAAAAGTGCGAATCACCTCTTTCACACTTTTCTTTATAATTCTGTCACTTTTATAATTCTTATCACTAAAAGCTGCCAACACTTCATCCATTGTAAACCTTTCCACTCCAGAGAATAATCGATTAACTTTTTGAGGATGCAACTCAAGCTCCCTTGCACTTTCTGCAAGAACCTCTTTGCTAATTACTTGCCATTTTTTACAAATAACAGATTCATTCAATGCGCTTGCAATTTTCCTTGCAATTTTCAATCCCCCACAGCCAACATCTCTGGAAACTGTAATCACTGGTCCTACAGGCTGACTACCTTCAGTCTTCATGGCTTCTTTTTGCCCAAGCCGTTTATTCATGTAATTAAGTAGAGAATTATCCATGGCGAAAATTTAAAGTGTTTTTAATGAAGTTTACGTGTCCATTTTTTTTCTGTTATATGTTTATTAGTAGCTAAAAATTTCATTATTTATTCTTAAATTGAAGGTTATTGGCGAGAAAAGTCATATATGCATCTTCATTTATTTCCTATCTTTCACTCCTGTTAATCAATAAATATTTCTACAATGTTCGAAGCAAAAATTTATACTGAAAGAAGAAAAAAGTTAAAAGAGAAAGTTTCCGAAGGAGTAATTTTATTGTTAGGAAATATTGATTCCCCAATGAACTATCTGGACAATACTTTTCATTTTAGACAAGATAGTTCTTTCCTGTACTTTTTTGGTTTGGATTTTCAGCAACTAGCTGGAGTAATTGACGTTGACACCGGAGAAGAAATTCTTTTTGGCAATGATGTCGATATGGAAGATATTATTTGGATGGGGCCACAAGTTGCCTTTAAAGAGAATGCTGCAAAAGTTGGAATTCAGCAATCACATCCTTTCAATAAACTTTTTGACACAATTTCAGAAGCCATTAAAAAAGGTCGTAAAATTCACTTTTTACCACCTTACCGCGGTGAAAATAAACTATTGTTGCAAGAGTTATTGGGAATCTCAGCAAACAAACAAAGTGAATATGCTTCACTTGAGCTCATTAAAGCAGTCATTGCATTAAGGTCTGTCAAAGAAGATTGTGAGATTAACGAACTTATTAAAGCGGCAAACGCAGGATATGAAATGCATGTTGCTGCAATGAAAATGGCCAAAGCTGGTGTTTGGGAGCAAAAAATTGCAGGTACTATTGAAGGCATTTCACTTGCACACGGCAGTGTCCCTTCTTTCCCAATAATCCTTTCGCAGAATGGTGAAACTCTACACAATCATGACCATTCCAATATTCTGGAAGAAGGTCGTTTAATGTTAGTTGATGCCGGAGCTGAATCGACTATGAAATATGCATCAGATTTCACCCGAACTTCTCCTGTTGGAGGTAAATTCTCACAAAAACAGCGTGAGATCTATGAGATCGTTCTTGCTGCTAACAATCGTGCAACTGAATTAGCCAAGCCAGGAACAACATATTTGTCTGTTCACTTAGAGGCGGCCGAAGTAATTGCTTCTGGCTTAAAAGCACTTGGACTAATGAAAGGGGATGTAAAAGAGGCAGTAAAAGCCGGCGCACATGCTTTATTTTTCCCTCACGGCTTGGGGCATATGATGGGACTTGATGTTCATGACATGGAAGATCTTGGTCAAATCTATGTAGGTTATGATGATGAAATTCGCCCTGTGAATCAATTTGGGACTGCTTATTTACGATTGGGGCGTCGTCTTGAAAAAGGTTTTGTGATTACTAACGAGCCTGGAATCTACTTTATTCCTGCGCTAATTGACAAATGGAAAGCTGAAAAAATAAATACTGACTTTATAAATTTTGAAAAAGTAGACCAATATCGTGGCTTTGGAGGAATTCGTCTTGAAGATGATTTATTAATTACAGCAAATGGAAGTGAGTTAATCGGAAAAAGAATTCCTATAACTCCGGAAGAAGTAGAAGCTACAATTTCAGGAAACTAGTCGGATGTAGATTTTTTCAGGATATGATGGTAGAAGTAACTAAGTTCTGTATTTACTTCTTCTATCAACTCCTTGTAAAAATCGGCATTCTCGTCAATTTTTTCATTTGTAAGCTTAGGGTCTGTAAAGCCAAGATGAAGTTTGTTTTTATACTTCAATGGCAACTTATAAAACTCTTCTTTTGTGCCTTCACAAAGAGTAATCAGGTAATCAAATTCAATATCCTCAATTTCATTGGTAAGATATTGTTGTGCCTGACTCATGCTATAACCAGCATCAGTAATGATTTCAAGAAGTTGGTTTTCGGAACAGCTAAGCTGAGTTAATCCAGCTGCATATACTTCCAGCTTTGGATCAAACGACTGCATCACAGCTTTTGCAATGAGGCTTCGACAGGATCCTCCTCCAGAGCAAAGAAAAAGGATTTTCATATTTGTAAATTTTATTATTGCTTTAAAATAAGAAAACAACATTTAATTTGGAATGACAATAGAGAGGTCATTATGGCATATACAGCTGTTATTCAACATCATTGACCAATATTCTCTCTTTATATTGAGATTTTTTGATTTATAATATTGGTAATTTCTATCAGTCATTTTCTAAATCTATCTAAATAGATCAAACCATTTTAATTGATTCATGTTAAAAACTAATAAAAACAGAATGAACAGATTTCTTCAAAAAAACCGAATTCAAATAATCGTTACAATTTTAGGTGCAATTGGTGGCTTCCTATACTGGAAATTTATTGGTTGCGAATCTGGAACATGTGCCATAAAATCAGTTTGGTATTATTCTACACTATGGGGTGCATTGGCAGGATATCTTGTTGGTGACATAATATCGGGGCTATTAAAAAAGAGAAAGAAGGATGAGTCATCGCTTTAAAAACATTATTAAATCTCAGGGATTGGTTTTAGTCGATTTTTACGCTGATTGGTGTCAACCATGTCAAATGCTTCAATCTGTTTTGAAAGAAGTTAAGGCAACTTATAAAGACAACATCAGGGTTGTTAAGGTTAATGTTGACAAAAAACCATTTATCGCCAACGAGTATAATGTAAAAAGCATACCAACAATAATTTTATTCAAATCTGGAAATATAAAATGGACAGGAGAAGGTGTTTATAATGCCTCGGACCTGAAAGACATCATTAAAAAAGTTGTTTAAACTATAGAACTTAGAAATATATATTTTTTGCAACTTGCATAAAATCAACAATTCAAGCTTATGGACGGGAAGGATAGATTGCAAAAGCATGAACCACTTGAAGCAATACTAAATAGCAAAGCATCACTTCAGCGAATTGAGTATATCAGCGAAATCCTATCAGCACTTTCTTCAATCATATGCATTATTAACAAACAAAATCAGATTGTTTTCACAAATGATTCAATCCTTGAAAACTATGGAATTGATCTAGAAAAAAGCATTCTAGGTAAACGCCCGGGTGAATTTCTGGGTTGTGAAAATTCAGTAAATTTCACTGGAGGGTGCGGCACAACAGAAACGTGTGAGTATTGCGGTTCTTTTAATGCCATTGACATGGCATGGAGAGAGAAGAGAAAGATTACCCGAGAATGCAAAATAACTTCAATATAAAACAAAAGGAAATTACAACTCGACCTTGAAATTACAGCAACTCCTTTAATGTACGATAAAGGTTATCTCATCATATCAATAAAAGATATTTCTGAAATAAAACAGAAAGAACTACTTGAACGTATTTTCTTCCATGACATATTAAATATAGCTGGAAGCTTAAGTGGCATTTTGCAATTGTATCCGATGTTCAGTAAGGAAGAAAAACTAGAATACGAACCTGTTTTACGTTCTCTTACCGATGAAATTATTGATGAAATAAAAGCTCAAAGACAGATGATTCAGGCTGAACTTGGAGAACTCACAATCGAACCTACAGATATCGAATCTGACCAGTTAGTCCAAAGTGTCCATGATAAGATTCGATTTCATCAGGTTTCGTTTGAAAAGAACATTGAAGTACAAAATAATGACGTCTCATCTCTCATATATACAGATGAAGTACTGCTAACTCGTATATTAATAAATATGGCTAAAAATGCTCTTGAAGCTATTGATCAGGGCGAAACGATTTCAATTTCATCTGAACGATGTAATGGGCATATTCGTTTTAGCGTTCACAACCATACCTATATACCTATAGCAACACAATTACAAATATTTAAACGTTCATTTTCCACCAAAGGAAAAAGTAGAGGATTGGGTACGTATAGCATGAAGATGCTTGGCGAAAAATTCCTAAAAGGAAGAGTTGATTTTATAAGCACAGAAAAAGATGGAACAACATTCTTTATTGAATTACCTGCTAAGTCTTAAATTAGATCCAATTTCGTTTCTTCCATTTTCCCTTCTGTTCTTCATTGAAAAACGTCCATGCAACAATATGACTTGTTTTATTTCCCTGGCTCATTTTAATTGTCTTTACTTCAATCGCTCGTACTCTTTTTAATGCCCTATATACATTCTCAAGATTTGATTGTTTTGAAATAAGGGTGGAGAACCATAAACAGGAATTACCGAATTGCATACTTTGACGAATCATCTCTCCCACAAATCTCTTCTCACCTCCATCGCACCACAATTCATTATTCTTACCGCCAAAATTCAATATTGGTTTTGCAACTTTCTCTCGCTTCAAGTTTCTTAGTTTGCGCATTGTTCCAGCCTGAGATTCAGCTAAAGAGGCATGAAAAGGGGGATTGCAAATCGTTAAATCGAAGTACTCATTTTTTTGAATTACTCCTTGAAAGATATCATTTTGATTGTTTTGTAGTCTAAGCTCAATTTTTCCACTCAAAGATGGATTCAATTCAATTATCTTATTTGCAGATTTAATGGAAACAGGATCGATATCAGAACCAATAAATGACCAACCATATTCTTTATTACCAATAATCGGATATATACAGTTCGCTCCAACGCCAATATCCAGACATTTTATTTGACTACCTAATTTGTCGCCTTTCTCCGAAAAATCAAAATTACTACCATACAGCAAATCTGAGATATGATGAATATAGTCAGCCCTACCTGGAATTGGTGGACACAAATAATTTTCAGGAATGTCCCAATTTTCAATATCGTAATGATGGAACAATAATGCCTTATTTAGCATTTTTACGGATTGGGGGTTGAAAAAATCGATCGATTCATCCCCGTATTTATTCAGTATAACATATTGAGCTAATTCCTGACAACTTGCAATTAGTGCTTTGAAATCATAACGCTCTCTATGCTTATTCCTGATATGCAAACTAGACTTAACCTTTGGATGTTCTTTCTTCTTATGCTGCATTAAAAAGGGATTCTAGGAATAATTGCATCATATTAAGGATACTGAATAAAACTAAGCTATTTCATTATTGATTGGTATTGTAAAAAAGAATGTTGACCCTTCATCTACTTCTGACTCTAACCATATATCACCTCCCAACATTTCGATGTATGCTTTACAAATTGACAATCCAAGTCCAGAACCTTCATGGCCTCTGGTTCTTGTTAAATCTCCTTGAACAAACCTATCAAAAATGGCTTCGAACCTTTCTTTCAGAATTCCTCTACCGGTGTCTTTTACAAAAAACTTCAGTCTATTATTGATTACATTATAACCAAAGTCAATTCGTCCGCTATCAGTAAATTTAATGGCATTCTTAATCAGGTTCGTTATAATTGAATCTAACTTGACTTTATCAATGTTCACAATTAGTTTTTTATTCTCATTAACACTTTTCAGATCAAACTGCAATCCCTTCAATTTAGTTTCAGGCTGAAAAAAACCATGATAGTATTTTAGAACTTCATGAATATCTATCTCTTCATTTATTACTTCAACATCTCCTGATTCTATTTTTGAAATCTCAATAATGTTGTTTACCGTATCAAGTAAGCGCTCCCCGCTACTATTAATTATACTAATGTATTTATTTACTTTACTCTTTGTTAATTCGGTTTCGTTAAGCAGGTTAAGAAAGCCCAATATTCCATTCATAGGAGTACGGATTTCATGACTCATATTGGCTAAAAAAGCAGACTTTAATTGATCTGACTTTTCAGCATTTTCTTTTGCAACTATAAGCTCTGCATTTATATTCATTAGTTTTTCTTCTGCCAACTTCCGATCTGTTATTTCAGTGGAAACAACCATAATGTAATCTAAAGTCCCATCATCATGATTAACCGGCAATAAAGTAGACAGAAACCAAAGCTCTTCTCCCTCTGTACTTCTGAGTAATGCTTCATGTGTTACAATTTCACCTGTATTCTTTACTTTATCCAACCTTTCCATCATTGTTTCTTTGAACAAATCAGGAAAGAATATCAAAGGATATGACTTCCCATAATATTCATTGATATTATCAATTTTCAGAGCATCAATACCTGCACAACTCATATATTGCAGGTTAAAATCTGTATCTAAAATTTTGGTGCAAACAGGGGAGTTTTCTAGCCAGACATGACTCCTTTTCTCATAATCATTTAATTTACTCACAACAAAATTGTGTTCGGATATATCCAAGTCACTTCTATTGTTTTCGACTTCTTCTAATTTCGATTCTAAATCTTTAATCCTTTTCTCCAGCTCTTCGAAGGTCGGTTTTGTTTTCATAATTGTCTAGCCAGGTAAATTGACACGAATCAGCATTTAAGTATAACAAATGTAAATATATTCTCGTCATTTTAACTTTTACACTCACTTTTTTACTGAAGTAGATTATTCTTTAGCAATACGAATTATGGGTTCAAAAATTTAAACAATGGGATTTTCGCATATGAATTTCCCCCCTCAAAAGATAATGATCACAAACAAAAAGAGCCGCAAAAAGCGACTCTTATATTCATTATTTGAAGATTCTTTATTTAGCAGTACTTAGCAGCTGCCTAATCTTTGCAAGCTGTTCTTTAGGATACTTTTCAGCTGGCTTAACACTTAGTGCCTTATTATAATAAAAACGTGCAATACTATAGTTTTTACCAATCATAGCCTTGTCTCCTTCAGCAATTATATCCCTGTAGTTCCGATTTACTTCATCTCGAAGATCTTGTTCAACAAGTTTTTCAATGTCGACCAATTTTATTTTTGGATATCGCTCATCACTCTTAATTCCTAAAGCTTGCTGATAATATGACCTTGCAACGGCTAATTCTTTCTTATAGTAAGCATCGTCAGCTTTTGCAATGAGATCGCGATATGCTTGCTCTTCTCGTTCTGATAGTCTTGAATTTGTCAATAGCCTGATTTCTTCAATCCGTTCTTTTGGATATTGTTCCCAAGACTTAATCTCCAGAGCTTCAAAATAATAAAAACGTGCAATACTATATCTTTTTCCTGCAAAAGCATCATCAGCCTTTTGTACCGCTTCATTATAAGCAGCCAGCTCACTCGCTCTCATTGACTGATTAATCAATTTCGTAATTTCAGCATCTCTTGAAACTGGATATTCTTTATTGCTGTCATATTCCATCGCCTTTCGGTAATAAAATTTTGCAACAACATAATCCCGTCGATTATAAGCTTCATCAGCAAAACGAATATTTTTAGCGTACTCAGTTTCACCTTTGCGCGGTGAGTAATTATAACTGACTGGCACAGTACTTTTTTGAGGAGCTTTAGCAGGCATTGTTACAGCAACAGGTTTAATATCTGGCTTAACAATCGTTTGTTGTTCTGCAATTAGTCTATCAATTAAAGTAATTTGTCCTTTTGGGTAATCTTCTTCTGGCTTTATATTCAATGCCTGATTATATTGATTTTTAGCAGGCTCATAACGTTCTTGTTTGAAAGAATTATCTGCCATCGAAATTGCCTGACGATATTGATCATCAATCAATCGTTGCTGACGAGCTAGCTCTGCATCTCTATCCCTTTTGGAGATTAGCTCATTAATTTCAGCAATTTTCTCATCCGGATAAGTTTCATCTGGCTTAAGCTCTTTGGCAAATTCAAAATGAGTTCGAGCTGCAGTTAACTGTTCATTCACCAATGCCTCTTCTCCCCTAGCGATAGATTGACGATACGCTTCATCAGTTTGTGCTAAATTTCTTTCGGCATCCTGTTGCTCTTTAATTCGTTGATCAATCAGGGCTATTTGTCCGGCTGGATAAACCTCCTCTGCTTTGATCAATAGAGCTTCATTATATTTATCTTTTGCACTAAACCAGTCTTCGGCTTCAAATAATTCATCACCCAATCGAACAGCTTCAGCATAATTTGCATCACGTGTTTGAATGGTCATTTGAATAGCTCGAATCCGTTCTTTAGGATAATCTTCATCTGGTTTATAATTCGATGCTTCCTGATAAGATGTTAAAGCACTTTTCAAATCATTATTAGTAAAATATTGATCAGCCAAAGCGATTGTCCTGTCATAATTTTGCTGCTGTTCTCTCAGAATCCTTAATTGATCCCTGGCATCATTAATTTTAGGATTAACCTCATTGCTTCTATCTGGTAATATTTGAATAGCCTCCTGATAAGCTGAAATCGCCTGATCATAGGATTTTTCACTCATGAAATTATCAGCCTGATCCATCTTCAAGTTAAAAGCCACTTCTTTAGCATTCCGAAGTGAATCGAGATATGCTTGTTGTTTGTTTTCAATTTCAGATAAAGCCAAAGCTCCTAAAATATTATCAATCTCTTGTATTTTATTCTTTGGATAAACTTCGTCAGATTTCACATTTAGAGCTTCATTATAATGCTGACGAGCCTGTTGGTATTGCTCTACATTAAATGCTGCATCAGCACTGGTAATTGCAGCATCATATTCATCCTGTTCAGCTTTTAAACGTGCCAAACGTTGTTCTTCTTCCTGTTGAGCAAGACGATCTATTTCTTCATTCTGATCAATCATTGTCTGAATCTCAGCAATACGTCGTGGTGGAAGTTGCTCTTCTGGTTTTAACTCTGCTGCATTTTGATAAAAAGCAATCGCTTCAGGCAACTGATTCTGTGCGAAAGAATTTTGAGCATCCTGAACAGCTTTTGAATACAATTGATTTATCTCTTCCTGTTGTTGCAATTCGACAAGTATACTATCAATACGTGCAATTTGTTGTGGTGGTATTAGTTCTTCAGGCTTAACATCAAGAGCAGACTGATAATGTCCCCGTGCAGTTTCATATTGACTGTTTCTGAATGCATTATTCGCAAGATTCATTTTATCCAAATATGAACGCTCCAATTCCTGGTGTGCAAGTTCTTCACGAGCCTGCTGATCCATACGCTGCTGAATTAAATTCATTTGACTCGTTGCATATTCGTCATTTGGCTTCACATTTAGTGCATCTGAATAAGCAAGACTGGCATCATTATAATTTTCCTGATTAAACAATCCATCAGCCCTTGCAATAGCTTGCTGATAGGCACTTTCTTTTTCCTGCAAAATCAATTCATCAATTCGATTTATTTGATCCTGAGGATAAGTTTCATCAGCTTTTACAGCAATAGCTTCACTGTAGGCTAACTTAGCCAATGTGTAATTTTTATCTTCAAATGCGTTATCACCTTTTCGGATCGCCTCATCATAAGCTGTCTGAATTGCATTTAACCTTGCTTGCTCACGAGAAAGTTCTGCTAAAGCTATATCAATCTGCTGTATCCTTTCTTTCGGATAGCTTTCTGAAGGTTTTAATCCAGCAGCTGTTTGATAGCTTTCTTTTGAAGCCTGAAGTTCATTCAAATTAAATAATGAATCGGCTGTTTGAATGGTTGCCAGATAATTTTCTTCAAGTAAACGTTCCTGATCTTGCCTGTCTAATATTTCATTCAAACGCTCAATCTGTCGTATCGGATATTCTTCATTTGGAAGATATTGCAAAGCTTCTTCGTATTTAGCCTTTGCTGATAAATATTCATTTTGCTGAACATGTTGATTCGCAGTTTCTATTGCCTCATTATAAGAAGTCGTTAAACGTACCAATTGAGCAATTTTGCCTTCTGTCTCAGATAACCTTCTTTTAGGATACTCTTGCTCTGAGTCTATAGAAATAGCTGTCTCGAACTGGAATTTAGCCAAATCATAATTTTGAACTTCAAATAAGCTATCACCTTGTTGAACAGCAAAACTATATGCCTTTTCATTCTCCGCTTGTAATGCTTGCAGTCGTGCTTGCTCTCTAGCGCGTTCTTCGGCAAGTCTCTGTTCATATTCCGCTTGCAACTGATCGGTTCTTGCAATCATCTCATCTGGAAGAAATTCGTCAGGTTTAGTTTCTTTTGCCAAAACAAAAGCGCTACGAGCCTGATCAAAATTTTGTTGACCTAAAAGATTATTGCCATTATCCATGGCATCCTGATAGGCTTTATCACGGGCTGCAGCTAGAGTACGCTGGCGTTCTTCTTCTTGAATACGTTGATTTTCAATTTGCTGTAAAATTCGATCTATCTCTGCAATTCGAGCTGACACCTCGGTTGCATTAGGTTTTAAAGCCAAAGCTGACTCATAATGCCCTTTAGACAATTGATAATCCACTGCATTAAATGCAGTTTCTGCATGCTGAACAGCCGCATCAAATTCACTTTCCAGTTGAGCTAATCGTGCTTGTTCTGCTAAAATGTCATCAATCTGACGAATTCGGTCTGTTGGATAAGATTGTTCTGGCTTAAGAGATGCCGCCTCACCATAAATTGTACGTGCTGCCTGATATTGTTCATTTTGGAATGATTGATCTGCACGAGTAATCGTTTGATTATAATCCGCCTCAAGCTGACGTTGTGCTTCACGATCACTTAATAACTGATCAATTGCTTCAATCTGAGTTTTAGGATAAATTTCATTAGGCGAATAGCTTAATGCTTGCTGATATAACTCATGTGCATTTTCATAAGCTTCAGACTGGAATCTTTGGTCTGCTTCTGCAATACTAGCCTGATATTGATTCTGAAGATTGATTTCCTCAATTTTAGCCTGAACCTCATTGATTTTATTTTGAGCAGCTTCATCACCCGCTTTAATTGCAAGCGCCTGTTGATAGGAACTTAGCGCTTCATTGAAATTCTGCAATTCTTCAAAGTTTGAACCAGACTGCATGGCCTGAGCATAACGTTGTTCAAGATCTGCAAGCTCAGCTAATCTTGCAAGTTCATCGTTAATAAGTTGAATTTGAGTTTGTGGATATGATTCTTTAGATTTCAACGCCAACGCCTGCCCATAAGTAGTTTTTGCCAATTCCCATTGTTTGGATTGATATGCTCCATCCGCCTGAGTAATTAGATTGTTGTAATTATTATCCAGCTCTTGCTGAGCTAATAGTTGATCAATTTCATCAATTCGTGTTTGAATTGATGGATCATTTTTAATGGCCTGTGCCTGTTGGTAGTATTGTTTAGACTCCTGATATCTTTCACCACTAAAAGACTGTTGTGCTTGTGTAATCAATTCTTCAAACTGATTATTTTGAGCAAGTATTTGGTCAATTTGACTAATTTGCTGTTTTGGATAATTTTCCTCGGGAATCAAAGACAAAGCCAGCTCGTATAACGATTTTGCATTAAGCCACTCTTCATTCTGATAAGCCTGATCGGCTTCTGTAATTTGTTGATCGTAGTTTCTTTTGTTTTCCTGAACTTGAATCATTGATTCAGTTTCACTGATTCTATCCTGTGCTAATTGATCATTTTCTTTATATGCAAGTGCCGATTGAAAGGCAGAGAGTGCATTTTCATATTGCCTTTGACCAAAAGCTATTTCTCCTTGTTGCATGGCAGTTTGATATTGACGCTCGCGCTCCGCCACATCAGCTAAATTTGCCAACTCCTGATCAATCTCCTGAATTTGATCTTTTGGATATTGCTCACCAGATTTTAATGCAATTGCCTCATTATAACCTAATCTTGCCTTCTCAAATTCATTATTATTAAAACTCGCATCTGCTTGTTCAATAGCCAAAGCATACTTTCTATCCAACTCTTGTTCAGCTAACAATTGATCAATCTCTGCAATTTTTTCATTGATTTCAGCTTCATCTTTTATTTGTGCTGCTTGTTGGAAAAGTAATTTAGCCTGAGCCAAATCGCTAGAATTAAATGCCTGATTTGCCTGAGCCATTAACTGATTAAACTGTTCATCACTGGCAACAAGTCCGTCTATCTCAGCTATTTTTGTTTTCGGATAGCTTTCATCAGGTAAATGCACCAAGGCTTCCTGATATAGAGACTTCGCTTTTACCAAATCTCCAGAATTTAACGTCTGATCTGCCTGCGCAACAAGCTCATCATAACTTGCTTGATTTTCCAACTGAAGCATTATCTCTTCAGTCTCACTAATCTTACGATTTGCTAATTCATCGCCTTCTTTTAAATCAGCAGCTCGACGAAATGCCAATATTGCTTCACTGTATTCTTTGCGTTGTAGTAACCGATCTCCTTCTTGCATAGCCTCATCATATTGGCGATCACGCTCTGCAAGTTGTTCAATCGAAAGCAATTCAGCATCAATTTTTTTGATTTGCTCTTCAGGATATGAAGCCTGATCAGGCCTTAATGAAACAGCTTCAACATATTTTGCCCTGGCGTTCTGCAAATCTTTACTCTGAAAAAGTTGATCTGCCTGAGCTATAATATCAGCATATTGCTGATCAAGCTCCTGTTGCTGAATTTTAAGAGCTATTTCACCTATTTGATCAGTTGCATATTTATCATTTGGAACAATTTCCAGAGCTATTTCATACTGCTGCCGAGCACGCTTGTATTCTGCAGTAGTAAATGCTGCATCACCTTGATCAATAGCTGCCTGATATTGTGTCTGCTGCTCTTGCTTCTTCTGCTCTGCAAGTTGCATTGCCGCAATCAAATCTTCAAGTTCTGCAATCCGATCTTGTGGATATGGTCTTTCAGGGAAAAGACTACCGCCATATTTATATTTCACCAATGCATCTTCCAACTTCTTCTGCTGATAAAGATCATCAGCATCTTTAATCGTTATATCGTAATCCTTTTCACGATCTGCAAGTTCTAATTCCCTGGTTCGCTGAATTTCACGCTCTTGTTTAGAAAGTCCATCATTTTGAGACATTGCCTCCTCAATGGTTTCTTCAATTTGAATATCAGAGAAGAAAATTTCTGTATCGAAATTATCAATATCTGCATTATAAAAAACCCGCCCTACAGGTTTGTTCGTAAAACTATTATCAATTCCAGGAAGCTCCTGAAACAGGTTAACCATAAAAGTAAGAGGCGGAAAGCGATTGTCTCGTTCCATTATATTTTGTGGAACATGTGAGGATACAACAATGATCTTTTTGAAAAAACCGTCTTTCTGAAAGACTAGCTTGTACTCATTATTGAAATCAAACTCGAATCGAAATCGACCGGTTCTTGGTGGTGAGATCGCTTCCGAGCTATCATCATTCTTTGTAATCGTGATGGTAGCACCATCAATTTTACCATCATCTGTAGTAAGGCGCCCTGTAACAACAAAGTAGCTCTGTTCTTGAGCATACGTTTGCACCAATAAAAAAAGAAGAAACAGGCCGGTAATTAACTTTTTTCCCAACTTCGCAACCATAAATAATTCCCTTTCAAAATATAACCAACGAATCTCAACACGTATTCTTATTAAATCTTCCCACAATTTAAGAAAATAAACAAAAACACTACGTGTTTATTCCCATTTACCATTAAATAGTGACCCTTAAGCTTAGAAAAAAACAATTTTATTGCGTTATTTAGACTGACTAAAAGTAAGAAGACCCACTTAAATACTTGTATGAACCGTGATACTTCATTTATAGAAGCCCTTTCTCCAATTCTAGTACTAATTATTTTGTTAACCTTAAATGTACTCGTTTTCGAAGATACACTTGCCGGCTCCAATCAAATTGCACTACTATTAGCGGCTACCGTTGGGGGAATTATTGTAAGACGAAATGGGCAAAAATGGGAAACTACCAGTAAAAAGATTGTCAGCACCATTGGATCGGCAATGCCATCAATGCTAATCCTATTGCTAATAGGATCCCTTGCTGGTACCTGGATGATTTCAGGAGTTGTTCCAGCTATGATTTATTACGGGCTTGATATGATTAATCCAAAGATGTTTTTATTTACAGCTGTTGTTGTTAGTGCTGTGGTTTCTGTTGCAACCGGGAGTTCTTGGTCTACCATTGCCACAATTGGAGTTGCCTTGCTTGGAATTGGGAAAGCGATTGGCATTGATGAAACAATTGTTGCAGGAGCTATAATATCAGGAGCGTATTTTGGGGATAAAATTTCACCACTTAGTGATACAACGAATCTTGCTCCGGCAATGGCTGGCACTGATCTCTTTACTCACATTCGATATATGTTTTTTACAACTGTCCCCAGTATTGTAATTACACTTATTGTTTTTTTGATCATTGGGTTTAATTATGATTTTGGATCTGCAACAGTGGACGTCAGTGAGGTTAAAACAGCTATTTCCGATACATTCAACACATCTCCTCTCTTATTTCTTGTTCCTGTGTTTTTACTTGCAATCATCATTTTGAAAGTTCCTCCTATTCCTGCATTAATGATTGGGACTTTGCTTGGAGGAATTTTCGCGGTCATCTTTCAACCTGCGATTATTAATGAAGTGGCTGGAATAGGACATAAATATGCAAAAGCATCATATATTACTTTTATGCAGGCGATGTTCGGCGATGTAAACTTATCAACTCCTGACCCGCGCGTAAACGAGCTTTTAAGCACTACCGGAATGCGAGGAATGCTTGACACCATTTGGCTTATTCTTTCAGCGATGGTTTTTGGAGGAATTATGGAAGCTGGTGGTTTACTTTCAAGAATAACTCGTCCAATTATGAAAATGGCCAAATCAACAGGAGCTCTTGTAGCATCAACTGTTGGTACCTGCATCTTCTTTAATACAACAGCATCTGATCAATACATTTCAATTGTTGTTCCAGGTAGAATGTACCGCAAAGCATACGAAGAAAAAGGACTAAAGCCTGAGGTGCTTAGCCGAACGCTTGAAGACTCTGGAACGATGACTTCCGTTCTTATTCCATGGAATACTTGCGGTGCAACGCAATCACGTATATTAGGAGTTGGAACTTTTGAATATCTACCTTACTGCTTTTTCAATCTGATTAGTCCATTAATGACTATGCTTTTTGCTTATTTCAATATTAAAATCAGACGTTTTGTAAAAGGAAGCACTAACGAACAAAAAACCGTTTAAACTTTCCAAAGATGATCTTGACAATTTCGTTAATTCTTTTCTACATCGCATTACCTGTTCTAATTATTTATCTGACTCATATTTCCAAAGCAATCAATAAAATTGGTGCAGTTGTTTTGGCTTATGCTATTGGTTTGTTTGCTGGCAACATCGGTATTTTTCCCCGACCATCAAAAACAATGAATGAATTGCTATCAGGGAAAGCATCTCTTCCAAAAGAAGAATTGATGAATGAATTTAATTCTGGATTGATTACTGAAAGCGACCTGATGACAAACCAGATTGCAAGCGTACAGGATATTATAATGACAATCGTTATCCCCCTTGCTATTCCACTTCTGCTGTTTTCATTGGATTTAAAACGATGGTTAAAACTTGCAAAAGGGGCACTCCTTTCTCTCTTACTGGCAATGATTTCACTACTCATTGTTATTTTTGCCGGCTATTTTCTTTTTAAAAGTGATATTGCAGAATCCTGGAAAATTACGGGAATGCTTGTTGGAATTTACTTAGGAGGAACACCAAATCTGGCAGCAATTAGCACTGCCCTTGATGTAAGTCCAAATATCTTCATACTCACCCATACTTACGATATGGTGCTCGGTGCAATTACACTTGTCTTTTTAATGACTATTGCACAACGTGTTTTTAACTGGTTCTTACCCAACTTTCATGAAAGCCACTCCCATGTCAACCAAAAAGAGATGGTTGCTGAAAGCGAAGGAATGGACAACTACCATGGAATGCTAACCAGAAAAGGAGTCATTAACCTACTTAAAGCATTTGGACTTTCGATATTGATCTTTGCCATTGCTGGAGGATTGAGCTTGCTAGTTCCAAAATCGGCACAAATGGTTACCGTAATTCTATCCATCACAACATTGGGCTTGGTTTTTTCAACATTCAAATCCATTAATCGGATTGATAAAACCTTTCAACTCGGAATGTACTTAATCATTGTATTCTCGCTGGTAGTTGCCAGTATGGGTGATTTAAGCAGTATGTTTCAAATTGATTTTCTTCACCTTTTCCTATTTGTTGCTTTAGCAATTTTTGGCTCAATGATTATTCACCTTTTTCTATCATGGATTTTCAAGGTGGATTCTGACACAACCATAATTACAATAACTGCTTTAACTTATTCACCTCCATTTGTTCCTGTTGTTGCAGCTTCATTAAAGAATAAAGAAGTAATCATTTCAGGACTAACAGTTGGCATTCTGGGTTATGCCTTTGGAAACTATCTTGGAGTTGCTATTGCTTACTTTCTAAAAGGCTTTTGATGTTTTAGAATAGGATTATTCCTGTAAAAAAATCATGATTTTTCAGTTTGCCAGTTCATAACTTGAACTCAAATTTAAAACTGAATACTTATGTCAAAGTTTGATCCGGCTTCACGAGTTCAGAAGCTTCGTCATTTTGGAGAATTTGGAGGTGTAAATCCTTCAATAACTGATTCTTCTACTTATACTTTTCTGCAAGGCGATGATATGTTTGAGACTTTTGCGGGACATATGGAAGGTTGTTTCCTTTATTCACGTCACTGGAACCCTAGCAATAAATACCTTGCCGATGCACTGGCTGCTATGGAAAACACGGAATCAGCCTGGATAACAGCATCAGGGATGGCAGCTATTACCTGTGCTTTGCTTCAACTTTGCAATACCGGAGATCATATTGTCACCAGTGTTACTACGTACGGTGGAACTTTTGCCTTCTTAAAAAATTATCTCAAAAAGTTTCAAATTGATGTAAGCTTTGTGAATATTACCAATCTTGAAAGTGTTGAAGCTGCTATTCGTCCAAACACAAAAGTTATTTATACTGAAAGTGTTACTAATCCTCTTCTACAGGTTTCAGATATTCCTGAGCTTGCGAAGATTGCCAAAAAGAACAATGTGAAATTAATGGTGGATAATACCTTTACCCCAATGATTATTTCACCGGCACAGCTTGGTGCAGACATTGTTGTTTATAGTATGACCAAGTTTATTAATGGCAAAAACGACTGTGTAGCAGGAGCTATTTGTGGAAGTCAGCAGTATATTGATGATTTATCAAATGTGAATGACGGAACAGCAATGTTGCTAGGTCCGGTGCTTGACCCACTACGTTCTTCTTCAATCCTGAAGAATCTTCACACGCTTCACATTCGAATGAAACAACATAGTTCGAACGCAGATTATTTGGCCAAAAATCTAAAGGAACTTGGTGTCCCAGTTCTTTATACCGGATTAGAAAGCCACCCTCAGCATGAGTTACACAAACAAATGATGAATCCAGATTTTGGTTTTGGAGGAATGCTTGCCATTGATTTTGGCACTGTTGAAAAAGCCAATCTGGTGATGCAAAAAATGCAGGATAAAGACATTGGCTACTTGGCGGTAAGTCTTGGCTATTTCAAAACTTTATTCAGTTGTTCCGGAACAAGTACGTCATCAGAGGTACCAGAAGATATCCAACGCCAAATGGGACTTTCAGAAGGATTAGTTCGTTTTTCTGTAGGCCTCGATAATGATATTGAATGTTCTTTTGAGCAGATTAAAGCCATCTGCATAGAAGAAGGAGTTGTTTAAAACTATTAAGAGTCTCGCATTTCGTGAGACTCTTAATTTATATTCTAGAATAAATAATTCAGCCCCATATAAAATCCAGAGCCACCATCACGTTCATCAGCGGCCATACCATAATCAATGGCAATAATGAAATTTTGGTTCATGGCAATTCGAAGTCCGAGTCCGTATGAAGTATGCAATTCGTCAGCACCTCCATCAAAATAATCAGCAGGAGAATTCAGAAGGCTAAACTCATTAAAAGCATTATTGGTTTCAAAATCAATCTTTTTGGTGACTTTCCCAAAATCCATAAAACCATTCAATCCCAAATAGAAATTATTATTTAACCAATTAAAGCGTGCAAATTTCCAACGAAGTTCAGCATTTCCAAAGAAAAAACCGTCACCTACAATTCTATTTCTCTTAATTCCCCGAAGTGTTTTTGAGCCACCTAAACCTTCTGAAGTTGAACCTTTCATGATAGACGTAATTACTTGCGACTGGTAATAAAAAGGAACTTCGCCACCCAAAGTAGTTTGATAAGCCAATCGATATGCAAAGGAAAGATCTTTGGGAACAATAGTAAAATACTGACGATGAGTTATGCTTAATTTTGAAAATGAACTTTCAGCTCCTAGTATTTCAGGAGACAAGACGACAACCGCCTCCGTCCAAACGCCTTTCATTGGGTTTGGCTTATTATCGCGGGTATCAAAAACCAATCCTCCTTTAAATGTTGGTACAAAACCTCCATCAGCTTCATCTGTTGAAATTATTCCCCAATCCTGATATTTATCGTAAAGCCCATCAATTACAGGAAGCAAGTCATCATCATCTTTATTCTTATTCAATTTCTCAATATCAACAGATGCCACATCAAAATTCAAGAAGTTTAATCCAGCAATCCAGCGAAGTTTATCTCCCTTTAACTTTCCTTGCAAATCTATCTTCCACCTAAACATTTGGCGTTTGTATTTGTAAAAAACCCGACTTTGATATCCGTTATCTTTCAGTTCATCATCAATCCAGTCTTCATTAAATACAGCATCATAACCATTGAAACCATAAAAGTCATAGGCCTCATCAGTCAGGTAACTTAAATCCATTGAGGTTTGCAACCCTTTAATCAACTGATCCGAATCATAATAAAACCGATAGACACCACTACCTTTGGTGTATCTTGAAACTTCAAAATAAAGCGATTGGTTGTAGTTTGGATACCTGGTGCCATCTCCATAATCGTACAGATTTACTAAAGCACCGTACTGGAAACCAAGATCGGTATCAAATGTGATTGTTGGGAGTGCACCAAAATTCCAACCCTTTTTGGTAATTTGATTGGATTCCGATTGTGGAAAAACACTTAAAAATGCCAAGAGAAAGAAAAGAAGGGAAACATTCTTTTTCATAAGGATAGTTTTTAGTCTGAAACGAAGATAAATATTTTGAATTACTTCTGCTGTACTTTTAAAAGTTCATTATGAATTAGACCATTCGAAGGATGTAACGTAAGTAATTCTATTTCTAAACCTATCGCCCGGAAACATAAAATATCATAATTGACTTTTTTGTTTAATTTTCATAACTTGTATTTTGAACAAATTAATACTTACACCCTATGGAAATTAAGAATATTACTCGAGAACTCACCTGGCATCCTGATCGCATTTGGCGTAAAAGAGAACTGAATCAAATTCGAAAAATTATTATTCATCAGGAAATGGGAAATAGTTCAATTGAACAAGTGAATGAATATCAGATTACTCCCGGACCTAACAATCACATTTCGGAAAAGGGCTGTCCCCATTTCTGCTATCATTTTGGAATTCGTAACGAAGGTGAGATTATTCAGGCCAACGAACTATCTGATATTACATGGCATTGTTCAGGTCATAACACTTCAGCAGTAGGTATTATGTTACAAGGAAATTTTGAAGGGCCCGGACATGAGATAGGTACCAGCGAACCTGATGAAAGACAAGTTTCGTCGACAGCTAAATTGGTAGACTTTTTATTGGACAGTTTAAAACTATCCAACCATGATGTATTTGGACATTACCACTTTGGTAAGCCTGCTTGTCCGGGAGATATAATGCAAGCCTGGATTGAACAGAAACGAACGCAACCTTTAGCCCAAAAGGCTAAAAAAGTGGACAAAACGGTTAAGAACATTCAGTCCAGATTAAATAAGCTCGGTTACATCGCGGGTAAAATTGATGGGATTATTGGTGTAAATACTCAGGCAGCTATTCGTCGTTTTCAGTCAGACTATCATCTCGAAGTTGATGGGATTATTGGATCACAAACATGGAACACTTTACTTAAACTAACACAAGCATGATGGAAACTAAAAAAAGCAATATAAATCCTGATGAATATTACACCATCACCCAAAAAGAATTTTGGTTAAAATGGGTTTCAAAACTCTTATTTACCCTAATCTCCGTAAAACTGTGGGGACTAGTCGCCTGTACATGGGTATCTACTTACCTGTTACTTTACCACAAACTGGTTGTTATTGGCGAAAACTCCTACAACATCGGAATTAATGGTGCTCAATGGATTACCTTCAATACAACTATTTGGGGATTAATATTTGGTATGAAAGAAATCTTTAGAGTGATGGATAAAAAAGACAAAAATGATGAGAAGATTATTAAAGAAGACAATAAAATAAAAGAACAAATTGCAAGGATTGAAGCAAGCACGGTAGACCAATCAGGTGTTAGTTTGGGGAAGAAACCATCATTTACTGCAGAAGGAAAAGAAATTGTAGGCACTGAACCCCATTAATTAAGAGCCATGGAAAAGAACATTAAAATAATCATAATTGGAATCATCATTCTTGTCTTACTCGGTTTTTTGATTTTTGTGAGCTTTGATATTTCTGGCCCGGGAAGTTTAATTGGAGGATTAGCAGTTCTCTGGGCAGGTGTAAAATCAAAAGTTTTCGGCATAAAATCAACAGACGAACGAATTGACTTAATCAAAAATGAACACAAAGGAAGACGAGAAGAATGGCAAAAAGCCAAAGAAGAATACGATAGCAAACTCAGAGCACTACAGTCTCAAATGGAGTATATTGATTACAAATCAGCCCTCATATCCGAAAAAATAAATAATCTGGATAATTACGAAAAACAAAAGCTTGATGAATTAAATCAAGCAAACAACTACGAAGTTTTACAAATGCTAAATGAACGCTATAAATAAATTTCCATGAGAAAATTGCTTTCAACAATAAGTTTCATCTTTCTATTTTCGGCAATATTTGCACAGAGCCAGTTATTATTACCAGCTGCCAATTTTACAAACGAAACAAATGATACCCTCTTTATACTTCCATCAAAACAAGTAAAAGCGTTATTATCTGATGCAGTTAGCAACGACATTAATCTTGAAAAGTTAAAACTATACCAGCAAAAAGTTATTCTAAATGAAGAGCGAATCGCTCTGGCCGACAGTGCCATTCAAATGAAAAAGCTGGAAGCTGAATTCTGGCATCAACAATTGCTAAGCAATGACCAATCATTAGAAAACCAACGCATTGAAAACATGAAGTTAATTGATGATAAAAACCGCATTCGGAAATCAAGAATCTATTATTTGGTGGCTGGTTTTGTTGCTGGTGCATTTGTTATTTCTCAATAACTATTTTTAAAATAAAAATTAAACAGAACTGCAGGTAATTTCCTTCTTCAAGACAACCTATTTTTCTTCCAGCAGGAAATAAAACTCAATCAAAGAGCAACTTAAACACTCAGTGATTGATAAACAAAAATTCATTGTCCTCATCAACTATTGATGGGGGTTTCTTTTGTATGATTTTGCTAAAATTAATTGTACTTTTGTCGTCCTTAACTACCGGGGCTGACTGGTTTTGACAGCGGGTAGAAGAGATATGTAAGCATGTCGAGCGTTGGTTGTTTGCTCGGAAATCTCAATAATCAAACTTTATAATTGGCGAAAACAACTACGCTCTTGCTGCGTAACCGAATCAAGTAGGTTATACTTTATCCTGGCACTAGGTGCCAAGACGAGACATCGCCCGGATGCTACTTGCTTTGAGGCTATCCGATTGTGCGGTGCAATAAATCGAAGCTAGTTGATTAGGTGCTTTGACTAATCGGCGAAATTAAGAAGCTAAGGTTATGGTCGGTGGTCTTGATCCATCCATTTCTCGAAAATTAAGTCAGGACTAAACATGTAGAAAGCCTATAGCTTCCTCGTTTGGACGCGGGTTCGATTCCCGCCAGCTCCACATTCGCCCTCCTTAGCTATCGCAACGGAGGGCTTTTTTATTTTGAGGTAAGCAATAAATCAGGATTTATATATAATTCAAAACAAGAGGGCTTCGGAGGACGTTGTCCTCAACAACTAAAAATTACAAGCTTCCGAAAACTTTCCAAAGATTTTGACGAATTAGGAAGAAAGAATCAAATTCACCTCATCATTCACTATGTTTAAATTATCAAATGTGTTGATAGCACATTACATACCGATTGTATAAATAGCCGAAAGGCTCTTTATTGTTACGTAGGAATTTTTGATTGTCGGGTTGGAAATATTAAAGCATAAAAAAAGCAACGTATAAAATACGTTGCTTTTGTGGCGGAGAGAGAGGGATTCGAACCCCCGGACCGCTCGCACGGTCAACGGTTTTCAAGACCGCCGCATTCGACCACTCTGCCATCTCTCCCTTTCGGAGCGACAAAAGTAGAAGTTTTTTTTAAACGTCAAAAATTTTTGCCAGAAAAAAACTTTCATGTAGAAGAAAAAAAATATCCGTTATGTGTTGTTTTTTTGAATCTTATTTTAGAATTTTATAAACTGTAAAATTAAAGCGTTCAGAACAGTTGATTTTACTGCTGTTTTGGAAAGTTTAAATTCCTTCAAAAGAATCATTAATATAGAATATGTCAATTACAAACAATTTATATCAGTTTATTTTTAACCCTAAACAAGTTTTCTTATGAACAAAGCTCAATTAATTGATGCCATCGCTGAAAAAGCTGGTCTTACTAAAGCAGACGCTAAAAAAGCACTTGACGCATTTGTAGATTCTACAACTGACGCATTGAAAAGTGGAGATCGTGTAGCGCTGATTGGATTTGGATCCTTCTCAGTATCAACACGTAGTGCAAGAACAGGTAGGAATCCTCAAACAGGTGCTCCTATTAACATCGCAGCTAAAAAAGTTGTTAAATTTAAGCCAGGTGCTGAATTAGCAGATACTATTTAGTAAGTGTCTTGTAAAGAAATTCAAAGGGGAAGCAATTTATTTTGTTTCCCTTTTTTATTTTTGTGCGTCAAATCAATTCTCAAATAAATGACTGCTAAATTAATTGAATACTTGTCTGCTTTTGTGACTCCAGAAAGATGGGGGCTTTTTCAAAAGGTGATTGCAAATAGAACAAATTACTTGACAATTGCGCTTGAAGATATCTTTCAGGCGCAAAATGCGAGTGCCGTTTTACGATCTTGCGATTGTTTTGGCATCCAAAATGTGCATATTATTGAAAACAGAAATAAGTTTGCGGTAGACACTGAAGTGGCAATGGGGGCTTCAAAATGGTTAAATATTCACAAATACGACAAAGAAAAACAAAATAGTTTAGAGGCTATTCGAAATTTAAAGAAGCAAGGATATCGGATTGTTGCCACTACTCCTCATGAGGGTAATATTAATTTGGAAGATTTTGATTTAGCTAAAGGAAAAGCAGCTTTCTTTTTTGGAACCGAATTAACTGGCATTACTGATGTGGTAAAACAAGAAGCAGATGAATTTGTTAAAATCCCCATGTATGGTTTTACTGAAAGTTTTAATATTTCAGTTTCTGCTGCCTTGTGCCTTCACTATTTAAGCCATCAACTTCGCTTTCATTCTAATATTAATTGGCAATTAAGTGAAGAAGATAAAAATGGAGTTTTGCTAGAATGGTTACGCAGAACCATAAAAAGTGCTCCGCTATTGGAAGAACGATTTAATAAAATGAAAGAATGAATGTGTTTGTAGAGAAGTTTGCTGACTTAAAAATATTGCGATATAAGCTTTCGGGTTTTGAGCAATTAAATCTGAAACAAAAACAATACATCTATTATCTTGGTTTGGCTGCCAGGTGTGGACGAGATATTTTATGGGATCAGAATAATCAATACAATTTAGAAATAAGACAGTTACTTGAAGCGGTTTATAAAACATACTCAGGAGAAAGAGATAACGAGTTGTTTAAAGGATTTATGATTTACCTGAAACGAGTTTGGTTTTCAAATGGAATTCATCATCATTATTCAACCGATAAAATAGAACCTGCTTTTTCAAAATCAGACTTAAATGAATTAATTCGTTTGTCAGACCTTTCTGCAATTTCTATTACGAAGGAGCTTGAAGAGTTGGTAGATGTTATTACTGTTTCGGAAAAAGAAGCTAAGCGGGTAAGTTTAGATAGTGATAAGGATTTACTTCATGAGTCTTCGATGAATTACTATAACGGCATTTCTCAAGCGGAGGCTGAATCGTATTACGCAGAAAAAAGAAAGAAGGCTGGAGAAAATGCTCCATCGTTTGGGCTAAATTCACAACTTATTAAGAAGGATGGAAATCTTTCAGAGTTGATTTGGAAGATTGATGGTGTTTATGGAAAGGCCATTCAGCAAATTGTTGTTTATCTTGAAAAGGCAATTCCATTTGCTGAAAACGAAATTCAAAAGGATACAATCCAGAAACTGATTAAGTATTATCAGACTGGGAACCTTGCTCATTTTGATGATTACAGTATTTCGTGGGTAAAAGAGTTAGATGGAGATGTTGATTTTGTAAATGGCTTTATTGAAGTGTATGGAGATCCTCTTGGTATTAAAGGAAGCTGGGAGTCTATTGTCAATTATAAAGATCATGAAGGGACAAAACGAGCTCTAATCTTGTCTGATAATGCCGCTTGGTTTGAATCGAATTCTCCGGTTAAGGATGCTTTTAAAAAGAATGAAGTTAAAGGGGTAAGCGCGAAAGTAATCAATGTCGCGATGCTCGGTGGTGACTGCTATCCTTATACTCCGATAGGGATTAATCTTCCAAATTCAGAATGGATAGGAGAGGAGTTTGGATCGAAGTCGGTTACTATTGAGAATATTACGATGGCTTATTTTGAAGATTCGCTTCATAATGGGATGCTTGAGGAATTTGCAGAGTCGTCTGATGAAATTTACAGTGCTAGAAATTTTGGCTATCTGGCAGGTAATTTACATACCGATTTACATGAATGCCTTGGGCATGGTTCTGGTAAAATGATACTAGGTGTTAGTCCTGAAGATCTAAAAAATTACTATTCTACAATAGAAGAAACCCGAGCCGATTTATTTGCTCTTTATTTCATGCTTGATGAGAAGATGATTCAGTTAGGACTTGTTCCTTCTGTTGAAACTGGAATGGCAGAATATGATGCCTATTTGCGAAATGGTTTAATTACTCAGCTTACTCGTATTGAACCTGGAAAGAACATTGAAGAATCGCACATGCGTAACAGGCAATTGATTGTAAGATGGGCATATGAGCAAGGAAAAGAGCAGAATGTTATTGAATTTGTAAAGCGTGCAGATAGAACTTTTGTGAAAATTAATGACTATCAGGTTCTTCGTGAATTGTTCGGCGAATTGCTTGCTGAAATTCAGAGAATTAAATCGGAGGGAGATTTTGAAGCTGCAAAAAAGATGGTAGAGAACTATGGAGTGCTAGTTGATAAAGACCTGCATGAAGAAGTAATTGCTCGTTTTAAAAAGCTGAATATTGCTCCTTATGCTGGTTTTCTGAACCCTGAACTTCATTTAGTGAAAAATACGGATGAAGAAGTAACGGATGTTACTATTGAATATGCTGATGATTTTACAACGCAAATGCTTGATTACTCAGAACGATTTGGGTTCTTATCTTCCTAATTGAAACAATTAGTTTAGAGAGTTTGAAAAATCATACTCAAGAGAGTCAGTTTTAATTTGTGATTTATTTTGTTCGATGAATGCGGGAAGAGATAAATAGAAGGTGCTGCCAATGTCTTCAAGGCTTTCTGCGCGAATTTCCCCATTCAGTGTAATTGTGAATTCTTTACAAACTGACAAGCCAAGCCCAGTACTCTTTTCATTTTTTGTTCCTGGCTTAATAGTCCGATTTGTTGTAGCATATCCACATGGCTGTCAATTGTTTTACTAAGCGATAAATACGGTTTGAATCAACTAGTGGTATAATTCCCCGATCCTTGGGTCGGAAACAAAATATGTTTGCATAGCAAACTCAATGAATTACCCCGGAGCTTGCTCCGGGGTAATTCATTGAGTTCATAAGGGTGATTTTATGATTAATTCTGAAAGATAATAAAATTGCATTAACAATGTTGTGATGTTAATTAGACTAGAAATACGATTAACAGTTATTCAATAATTTTGAACAAGCCCTACTTATAGCTGTTTATTTGGCAAACTGATTCTAATAAATGAAAGAATTGAAAGATAAAAGAGAGCGTTTGCCCAGATGGATGAAGTCGCCTTTGCCCAGTGGGGAAAGCTATTCAAAAGTAAAACGATTAATAGGGGAGCACAAACTAAATACAATTTGCACAAGTGGGAATTGTCCCAATAAGGGAGAGTGCTGGAATGCTGGAACAGCAAGTTTTATGATATTAGGAGATAAATGCACACGCAACTGTCGTTTTTGTTATGTGAAGAATGCCATTCCCGATCCGGTTGACTGGAATGAGCCAAGACACCTAGCAGAAACAATAAGAACACTAGAATTAAAACACTGTGTGATTACATCAGTTGATAGGGATGACTTACCTGATGGAGGAGCGAGGTTTTGGGCACATACCATAAAAACGATCAAACAGCTAAGTCCAAAAACAACTATAGAAACTTTGATTCCTGACTTTCATGCAAAAAAGGAATTGGTGCAACAGATAATTGATGCGAAGCCGGAAGTGATTTCTCACAATTTGGAAACGGTTCGGAGCTTAACTCCAAAGATTAGAAGTACTGCCCGTTACGACCGAAGTTTAAAGGTTATTTCGTACATTTTCGATTCGGGTATTGTGCCGAAATCTGGTTTAATGCTCGGTTTGGGGGAAACTCCTGATGAGGTGCTTGAAACGATGGATGATCTGAAGGAAGCAGGATGCAAAGTGTTGACGCTAGGGCAATATCTACAGCCCGATCCACATTTAATGCAGGTTGTTGAATATATTACTCCAGAACAATTCGAATTCTACAGAAAAGAAGCCTATAAACGTGGTTTTAGTTATGTGGAAAGTAGTCCTTTAGTTAGGTCATCTTACCATGCTGAGAATCATGTTAAAGCCTGAATTAACAGTATATGCAAACTACAATTCATCAAGTACTTGAGGTTGAGTTTTTAACTCCCGAAACCTTTATTTTACATTTAGAACGGAATAATCTTCAGTTTGAATCTGGCCAGTATCTTATTCTTCGTGATGCAAAGGGTGGGGATGGACGTGAGTATTCTATTTACAGTTCAATTCATGACGAACGGCTGTCGCTTCTTATTAGGGAAGTTGAAGGAGGAGATTTTACCCGTTATTTACGCCAGTTAAAACCAGGAGCAGAATTACAGGTTGAAGGACCTCGAGGATTTTTCATTCTGGATGAAAAAACGAAAAATGGTCAGGAAGCTTTGTTTATAGCTACAGGAACTGGTATTTCCCCTTTTCATTCGTATGTTATTAGTTACCCAAAACTAAACTATCAAATGTTACATGGGGTTCGTTTTGCCGATGAAGCATACGGATGTGATGCTTTTGCAGAAGATCGCTATTGCCTTTGTGCTTCTAGGGTTGAAGGAGCTGATTACTTCGGAAGAGTAAGCTTTTACCTAAAAGAAAATCCGGTTGCAAAAGATACCATCTGCTATTTGTGTGGAAATTCAGATATGATTGATGAAGTGACTTCGATTCTTGAAAATCATGGAATAACAGCTGAAAATATTCGCACTGAAGTATTTTTTTAGATCATTTCTTTTTGAGATGATAATCTGCGAACTTTAAAAATTGTTCCCAATCGTAATCGGTTACATCATGTTTTCCTTTTCTAATGTGGTATCCTATTGTCCCCATTGCAGGTTTTTCAATCATTGGCATTTCATTTACTGGAAGGCCTTCTTTTTCATAGAGTTGATACGCTGCAGATGCATGCATTGCCGATAGAAACTCACCATGAGGATCAGCCCACCAGTCTTCTTGAGCACTGGCAACATAAAGTGGGAGGGGAGCTATTAGCGCAAGTAACATATGCTGTTCAATGGGGAGTTCACTTTCCATTCCTGCATATTTTATAAAGTTGTTGCAAAACCAATAAGGAAAAGTATAAGCAATTTGACTGATGGTTTCTCCAAATTTTCGACGCGAAATTGCAGCTCCCATGCAACCTGAATTATTCGCTATACACATAGCAAATCTATGATCTTGAGCAGCAGCCCAAAGTGCTGTTTTTCCAAGACGCGAATGTCCCATAAGCGCGATTTTTTGCGCATTAATATCTTTATCTTTTTCAAAATAATCCATTGCTCGCGATAATCCCCATGCCCAGGCAGAGATAGAACCCCATTCGCCAGTTCGAGGACGCATTTGTCCTTTTTCATAAAGTAGGGATTGTATTCCATCATCAAAATTATTCCAATCTGGATCTATGTCTCCGTAGTATATAGTTGCCAATCCGTAGCCAGCCTTTATTATTTTTTCAACTGGCCAGCGGTTTGTTCGTACACCTCTTGATTGTTCAGTAATCTGATTATGAATTATTCCCAATGAAGGATTGTCTCGTACCCAGGATTCAGTGAGCCGTATGTCTACATCATCAGCAATAGTATGGTTTCCATAAAAATTATAACCTAGAAATAGTGGTGCATTCGCTTTGTTTTTAGGCAGATAAATCAAAATCTCAGCACGAAGTTCTTTTCCTTCATTCTCAAAAACTAATTCAATTTGTTTGCGTGTGGCTATTCCATTAAAAGCTATTCCATCCTTTTCATTTACAATAACTTCTTTTATTTGTAAATTTTCAGGTACTTCACCATATATCTCTTGCTTGAAGACTTTAATCAGTTCTGGTCTTCTTCGTTTCTCCCACTTTTTTATTGATTTTATTTTTTTCCCACTGTAACTTTTTAATAGTTCAGGTAGTTTGTATTCAGGTATTTCTTTCTCATTTCTGATGTAAGTGTCTCTTTGAGCATAAGTTGTAGTTGAAGCTAAGAGTAAGAATATTACTATGATTATTTTCATTCGGAGTCTTTTAGGTTATCGTTTGATATTATTGGTTTAGTTGGTTCTAATTCAGATAAATCGTCACCACTCTTAGAAATTCTTTTTCTATTTGATATTAGTGAGAAAGCCATAATTAAACTTGAAAAGATAATAACAACAAGTAATGCACCGCTTTCAAATTCCGGAACTTTAAAGTCTTCAGGGATCGCAAAAAATAGCAGAATTGAGATCAATCCCCGCGGGGCAATAAGCACCTGAGGGAAAATATCTTTTCGTTCAACACCCCAAAACATCAGGTATCGAACTCCATAAAGAATAATTAAAAATAGAATGCTGATAACCCAAACCTTCCAACTAACAAGTGTTGTTAGCGAAAGGCTAATCCCAAAAACTACAAAAAAGAATGTTCGAACCAGAAAAGAGGTTTCAACAGTAATCATTTTAAAATCCTTAAAAAGGTTTTCTATTGCATTATCGTTAAGCCATTCTTTGAGCTTTCCAAACAGAAGTACCCGATGGTTTCTGAGTAAAAGTCCGAACATAAGAATGATTAAAAGTGATGAAAGATGCAGTAATTTGGCCCCAGCATATAATAAGACCAAAACAGCCAGGAACAAAAATAATTTTGCTTCAGATTTTATAAACTGAATAACGTAAGTGAGTAAATAACTGAAAATTATGGAAATCAATAAAGTTAATATGATATTGCTGCCCAAAGCCCAGGCTACTTCTGAAAAGCCTGAAGCATCAATGTTTTCAATAAGTAAGTAAAAAAACATGATACCCAGAATATCAGAAAAAGTACTTTCATAAATCATGAATTCACGTTTGTTCTCAGACAGATTTGCTACGCTGGGAATGATTATAGCACTGCTCATAATCGAGAATGGAATGGCATAAATCAAAGCTGGAAGGAACTCCATGTTTTGAATAAACATTTGTATAATAAAAGCAATTAGTATACTTGAGAGACCCAATGAAACTAAGGCGATAAGCAGGGATTTCCATATAATTGATAACTTTTCCCGCTTCAATTCCAAATCAAGAGCAGCTTCAAGAACGATCATTATTAGACCGATAATTCCGAGTACCTCAAGCGTATTGAAATATTCGGGTTCAATGCCATAATAATTCAATAGAATTTGAATGCCAAGTCCAAGGGAAATAAGCATTAAAACACTGGGGATGTTGGTGCGCTTCGCTAACATGTTAAAAAAGAACGAAATGATAATGATAACGCACAGACTAATAACAAATAAATAAGCACTCATATAAACTCATTTAGAAATTATGCCTAATATACAAATATCTTGTTGTTCTGCTGACTGGCCTGGCGAAAAGGTTTTGAGATGCTACTTTAAACACTGATGAAAAAATACGATTGAATTTGGTTGACAATTTCAAGATTATTGGTAAACTTTCACATAATCAATGATCATTTGAACAGGTAGATCATCCGGATTAACTCTTCCAACCCAAGATCCTCCGAGTTGCTGGTCAATTAAAATATAAAAAGCTTGTTCGTATGGCCATTGAGACTTGTCTACACCTTCAACTTTTGGGTAAATAAATGTTTCTTCACCATTTAATGTAAATACAAGTTTGTCTGGATACCATTCCAGCCCATAGGTGTTAAATCTATCAATGTCGATCTTTGCAGTTCCGTGGTGTGGTGGATTATCTTTCTGCTTTAGTTTCAGTGTGTAGTAAGAGTGTGTTGTTTGGTAAATGATGTCGTCGTAATTGAGGTGTTCCATAATATCGATCTCTCCATTTTTGGGATACGATCCGTATTTCTTTTGTTCTGCCAGCATCCACATTGCAGGCCATGCTCCCTGAGCACAATCCAGTTTTGCATGTATCTCAATCTTCCCATATTGAAAAGCAAATTTCCCTTTGGTGTAAACTCCTCCGGTTAAGAAAGGTCTTGAATCACTCAAAGTATCCGCATTTGCAATTCCGTTCAGGTAAAGCTTTCCTTCAGTGATTTGATAACACTTGTTATCGCTTGTCATGTGTTTACCCCAGTCGGCCGAATTGGGTGGTATTCGTGTCCATTTGCTTGTATCTAATTCCGATGCATCAAAGTTGTCTTCCCAAATAAGTTGCCAATCCTTATTTGCTCTGCCTTCTTTTTGTATATAGATATAAGAATCTATAATATCGGATGGAGTGTTATTGCAGCCTGTAAAGATTATTGCTATGAGAGAAATCAACCTGAAATAATTTTTCATTGCTCTTTTGTTATGGATTTAGTAGCTGTTTTGAATTTGAAGAGTTCTGAACTAAAAGTACAAAACTTTCAAATATGCACGCCAATCCATTTATTCAATGTTTTAACTTTTTTCATGTTGATTTTCCTTAATTCATAAAATTACCGCATGGCGTCAATTGCTGCTATTTGTTCAGGTAGGAGTTCTTGCTTTTCTTGCAGGAGTTCTGTGAGGAAAGTCATTTTTGCACAATTTTCAAGAACTTCCATCCGGTCAAATGCTTCTAATAGTGTTTTCCCAACAGTTAGAACACCATGGTTTTTCAGCAAAATTACATTTGATTTTAAACTTGCCTCAGCAACAACTTGAGCGAGTTCATTGGTTCCCATCAGTGCGTATTCTGCCACAGTTGGTTCGCCCAGCATATAACGGGCTTCTGCTATTAAATTCGGATTAACCTTCCGGTTTATGGTTGTAAATAACGAAGCGTAAACAGGATGTGCATGTACTATTGCCAGAACATCATTACGTTTTTTATAGATTTCCAGGTGCATAGCAGTTTCGATGCTTGGCTTATAAGTTGGTGTTAAATTTTCACCATCCATCGAAACAACTGCAATCTGTTCGGCGCTAATAATTCCTTTATCTAAGGCCGCAGGTGTAATCAGTACGTTTTGTTCGCTTACTTTTAAGCTAATATTTCCACCAGAGGCAGTAGTTAAAAAACGATCATACAAACGTCGCATAAAATATGCTACATCTTCTTTTTCAGTATAATTTAGCATAATTCAATGATATTTAATTCGCAAATAGTTTATTCGGGCTATTTCCTTTTCCTGTTAAATCTTGATCTATTTTGATTTTTATTTCTTGAAGCGAAAAATTCTTGTTTCCGTTGTGCTTTCTTCTTTTCAAATCCTTGCTTTTCCTTTGCTGTCATTGGCTTCTCAGTTTGAGGGAAAGGATTGTCAGCTACAATTTCTATTTTTTTGTTAATTAACCGTTCGATGTCTCGTACATATGAATTTTCTTCAGGTTCACAAATGGATATAGAAATACCTTCTTCTCCAGCTCTGCCTGCTCTACCTATCCTGTGAACATACGTTTCAGCTATATTTGGGATGTCAAAATTGATAACATGTTTTAGTTTGTTAATGTCAATACCCCTAGCCGCAATATCAGTTGCCACCAATACTTTTAATTTTCCTTCTTTAAACTGGGTTAGTGCCTTTTGTCTTTGATTTTGGGCTTTGTCTCCATGAATAGCTGCGGTCTCTATCTTTTTCTGTTTTAAATACCGGACTATTTTGTCAGCGCCATGTTTTGTTCTGGAAAATAGCAATACCTGATCAATCTTTCGTTCCTTAAGTATATGAAGAAGTAATTCTTTCTTATTTAATCTATTCGTAAAATACAGGTATTGTTGTATTGTTTCGGCTGTAGAAGAAACCGGACTAACTTCAATTTTCATCGGATTATCCAAGATTTTCCTTGAAAGTTCAACAATATTGTTTGGCATTGTTGCTGAAAAGAATAATGATTGCCGTTTGGCTGGTAATTTGGCAATGATTTTTCTGATATCATTAATAAAACCCATGTCAAGCATTCGGTCAGCTTCGTCCAGCACAAAATATTCGACATCTTTCAATCTAATGAAACCTTGATTCATCAGATCCAGAAGTCTACCAGGGGTTGCAACAAGAATATCAACACCACCCCGAAGAGCATCCTTCTGTTTACCCTGATTCACTCCACCAAAAATGACGGTATTCTTTAATTTTGTAAACTTTCCATAGGTCGAAAAACTCTCAGCAATTTGAATTGCTAATTCGCGTGTAGGAGTGATGATAAGAGCATTTATTTTGCGTGGGCTGTTATTTCGTTGTCGGTCAAGAAATAGGTGCTGTATGATTGGAATGGCAAAAGCTGCCGTTTTTCCAGTCCCGGTTTGAGCACTACCCAATACATCATTCCTTTTTAGTATGAGTGGAATAGCTTTTTCTTGTATTGATGTAGGTACAGAATATTTTTCTTCTTTAAGAGCCTTTAAAATTGGCTCAATAATTTTCAGATCTTCAAATCGCATTAATCAAATTTTTTAATCCCATTCAAGATATTTAATTTAAACCTTATGGGATGATATAATAATAAAGGCTCAAAGGTAATGCACTATTACTGTTAATACATACGAATACAGAACTAAACGAAGTTTTGCATACAAAAGTTAGCATTAGCTGAATGTACTTCATAATTTGGAAAGTGTTTGTTGGGTATTTAAACCAACTTTTTTCGAGCTACTATTTTGGATTACAACCTAGAAGGTTAATAGGTTTCTCACTAAAGTTAGTCCCAATATAAACCTTCGTTTCAGTTAACTCAAACGAGGGGGAGTAGGTTCTCAGAGATTCAGATTGTTGGATTTGTAGATACTAGATGCTCGTCATCCCGGATAAATGAAGTGATGATCTGGGATCTGTCCCCAGTTGCTGGAATCTGGTTTTTGTAACAAGGATTGCAAGTCCGTGTCAGAAAGTGTGGATGGTCTATTGCCCAAATCCCTCCCTATAGCTATCGGGATTGGTACTACAATTACAGTTGAAAGGTTAAAACAACGTGGTTATGTTTCTCTATCGGAACTCTACAATCAGATAAAACCAAACACGGTTTTGTTTCCTATGACTTAGCAGCCTGTCCCGTATTTTAATCGGGAAACCGCCGTACTAAGGGATGTTATCTTTTCAAAAGATGACATCCCTTAGTAAAATGGACATTTTGAACGAAAGGAAGGAGCGAAGCTCGCGTACTTTATTGCGAGAGCAATACCGGTGTGAGAGCCTCATCCTATCAGCGTTTGCTGGTGGGACGGGCTACTCAATTATGGGCTGGTTTTATCATTTTTTTAAATCAAATTATTGTCAACCAATGTCTTTGTAACTAAGTCTCTGTTGTTTTGGTAAAAAGTCTTGTAATTGAGAATTGTCCCAAAATGTGGAATACTTAATACTTTGATGCCGTTATTATAATCGTCTCCTATCTTAACTGACCAAGTGTTTTTGCCAAATTTCAAAGGATAAGATTTTGTCTCTTTAAATTTTAGAATTTTTTTCAGCTCTTTAAAAACTCCGTTGCCCTGAGTAATTATCACTTTGGGCTTAATTATATCAATTTCTTTTGTCAAATAATGAGAAGCAACTTTAAATCGAATTTTACCCCAATCTTTCACATCATTAATCGCTTTTGCTTTGTCTTGTGGTGCAAAATGACACAAGTCTACAATATAAAATTGATCCAGAAAGTCAAACATTATTTGGTCGTTTCCTCTTTTAAGCAACTCATTTTGTTGATTGTCGTCAGCCATTATTTTAAATAAGTTTGACCAGATTAGGCTGCTATCGTCATTACATTTGATTTTAAACTCACTATCTAAATCAAGTTCAAAACGTTGTGATCCTTGTGGTGTTTTGTCTGATAATCCATATGTTACCTGATAGTCATATCTCTCAACATGTGGCTCAAGACCAATAATCATGTATTTTTTTAAATGGTCATTTTCATTACGAAGCTTACCTGTCCAACCGGAAAAATCAAATGCCCAATTTGTATTATGAATGTCAAGATTAAGGTCAAGTCGATCATTAATTATCTCTAAATGATTTTTAACTTTCAATTGGTCGTTTTCATTTTTTTCTCGGATATTCTGAGCTATTATTTGAAAATCATTTACTAGCTCTGAGTATATCTCCTCTCCGTACTTTTCTTTAAATAATTTTTCTATCATGTTTGTTACAGTTCGTTTAATTAATGTTTTGTCATGAAATTTAATCTATTAAGGGTATCTAATACATGGAATTATATTTTAGCAATAATTCAAACTATACTTTTTGTTATTTTGCTAATTGAATTTAAAGATAATGATCGAACTTTATTTTATGTCATCTCGTCTATTGTATGTTTTACTGTAGTTGGATATGTGCTAGGATCAGGAACAGGGCATGATTATGAAATTAGAAAGAAACTGGAGAATGAATCCAGTCATAAGAAAAACATATCCTGACCATGATTTAATTTTTATGATCTTGTTCTTTCTTAGTCTATTCACTTCGTACTCTTGACTTGTTTCAATGGCTAATACAGCACCGTTATTTACTCTACTTGGCAATCCATATATATAAACTAAAGTAACTCCTATTATGTCTAGAAATAGACCAGTACTATTAATTATTTCAGTTAGTTCCATTTTTAAAGTTTTTAGTTTTTACATCAACAAACGCATAGCGTTTTAAATCCAATCTAATATGATAGCAATTGCGCATATAATTGCACAAGTAACAGTAATGAACCAGCCAATCCATTTAATAATAATAACGCTTCTATTTGTGGCAATAGCATTGTTTGGGATTGCGGATTTTTTAGACAAGTATAAGTAATCTATCCCATCAACTTTAGACACACTTTTTTCTTTATAAGTGTAATATTTCTTTACTTTTTCTTCTTTAATCAAATAATCAAACACCTCAATAATTTCAGGTTCTTTCATTTTTGAGTTTTCCTGAATATATTCAGTTGTAATCTTACCTGATTCTGTTTCAGATATCAATCTCAGAACCTTCCTTATTTGTTTTTTCTCCATGCCTTTATTTTTCACCCCTAAATGAACTGACCGGGTAGCTTACGCCCCCTAAGAACTGTACGTGCGACTTTCACCGCATACA
>CBDVCE010000032.1:0-52433 GCA_965372405.1 uncultured Sunxiuqinia sp. | reverse complement strand
AACCCGCGACCCCGACCTTGGCAAGGTCGTGCTCTACCAGCTGAGCTACTCTCGCATTCTTTAAAGAACTTACCGCTTTCAGTTCCGAAAACAGCGATGCAAATATATTGCTAATTTTTCTTTATCCAAAAATAATTTTTTAAATTTTCTCACAAAGGAGAAATCTATTCACTAAGTTATTCAAGACCAGAGATCTTTCTAATTTCATTTAGCTTGTTTAATGCTTCAATTGGTGTTAGATTATTAATATCAAGATTGCAGACTTCATCCCTTATTTGTTTTAAAACCGGATCATCCAATTGGAAAAAGCTCATCTGAAAACCTTCTCGCTTTTCTGCCATTACATCCAATGGTTTTGCAAGACTATCTTTACGATTCGCATCTTCAAGCTGAGCCAGAATCTCATCTGCTCGATTAACAACAGAAGGAGGCATCCCAGCCATCTTGGCTACATGGATACCAAAACTATGGTTACTCCCACCCCGAACTAACTTCCTCAAAAAGATCACTTTATTACCCACTTCTTTGATTGTAACATTAAAGTTTTTTACACGAGAAAATGACTTTTCCATTTCATTTAACTCATGATAATGTGTCGCAAATAAAGTTTTGGCTTTTGCTTGAGCATGTTCATGAATATACTCGACAATTGACCAAGCTATTGAAATTCCATCATAAGTTGAAGTACCCCGACCGAGCTCATCCAACAGAATAAGGCTTCTATCAGATAGATTATTCAAAATACTGGCAGCTTCGTTCATCTCTACCATAAAGGTTGATTCCCCTAATGAAATATTATCAGAAGCGCCAACTCGTGTGAAAATTTTATCAACATATCCAATTTTTGCTTCGGCCGCCGGAACATAGGAGCCAATTTGAGCCATTAATACAATTAAGGCGGTCTGTCTTAATAAAGCAGATTTACCAGCCATGTTTGGCCCTGTAATGATAATTACCTGCTGATCATCCTGATCGAGCAAAACATTATTAGGAATATAGCTTTCACCAACGGGTAATTGCTGCTCAATAACAGGATGTCGCCCATCCCTAATATCAATGACTTTCGTCTCATTGATCTCAGGTTTATTATATTGATTTTCAATTGCCCCGGTTGAGAAGGACAACAAACAATCCATTCTTGCAATTACTGATGCATTTAACTGAACAGCCTGTATATATTCGGATAAAGCAACTACTAAGTCATTGAACAAGCGAACTTCTATCGCTAATATTTTTTCCTCCGCTCCTAAGATTTTACTTTCGTATTCTTTTAGCTCTTCAGTAATATATCTTTCAGCATTTACTAAAGTTTGTTTACGAATCCATTCTTCAGGAACTTTATCTTTGTGTGTATTTCTAACTTCAATATAATATCCAAAGACATTATTAAACGCAATTTTTAAAGAAGAAATACCCGTCTTTACCGATTCACGCTCCTGCATTTTCGCCAGATAATCTTTACCAGAAAACGCAATTTCACGAAGCTCATCCAATTCTACCGAAACACCTTTTTGAATCACATTCCCACGATTAACCAGAACTGGCGGATCATTAGTAACTTCAATTTCGATTCGTTCTCTAATAGTAGCACACGGATTTAACTGCTCACCCATCCTTTTAAGAACCTCATGATCTGATTCTTCTGCGAATTTCTTAATCGGCTCAATTGCACGAAGTGCATTTCTAAGCTGAACAACTTCCCGAGGGTTAACTCGTCCAACAGCTACCTTTGAGATAATTCTTTCCAGATCCCCAATTTGTCGAATGAAATCAGTTAGCTCTTCTTTCTTTTCGTTATGCTGTATAAAATATTCAACAACAGATAGACGATCATTAATCGCTGAGATCTCTTTTAAAGGAAGTGCAATCCATCGCTTCAGCAAACGTGCCCCCATTGGAGAAATAGTTTTATCCAGCACCTGAGCTAAAGTTTTAGCACCTTCATTGATTGCACCGAATAGTTCGAGGTTACGAATAGTAAATCGATCAATCCATACGTATTTATCTTCTTCAATTCTTGAAAATGATGTGATATGTTGAATCTGATGGTGATGAGTCAAATCCAGGTAATGTAAAATCGCCCCAGACGCAATTACTCCATAATTTAAATCATGAACACCAAATCCCTTTAACGATTTGGTTTCAAAATGACGCAATAACCGATCACTGGCAGCATCTTCAGTATAAACCCAATCATCAAGAGTGAAGGTGTAAAACTTATCTCCAAATTGACCCACAAAATCACTTTCTTTCCCTTTTTGAAAAAGAACCTCTTTGGGTTTAAGTGAATTCAACAATTTGTCTATATACTCAAAGCTTCCCTCTGCAGTAAGAAATTCTCCTGTTGAAATATCTAAAAAGGCAACACCTGCCATTTTTTTATCAAAATGAACCGATGCCAAGAAATTATTCTCCCTATGCTCAAGAATATTATCATTGATAGAAACACCAGGAGTAACCAACTCGGTAATGCCACGTTTCACAATCTTCTTGGTCATCTTAGGGTCTTCAAGTTGCTCGCATATTGCAACCCGCTGACCAGCACGAACAAGTTTGGGCAAATAGGTATCTAAGGCATGATGAGGAAAACCAGCCAATTCCACATAATTCGCAGCTCCATTAGCCCGCCGTGTAAGCGTAATTCCAAGAATACCTGCAGCCTTTATTGCATCTTCTCCAAAAGTTTCATAAAAGTCACCCACCCTGAAAAGGAGTACCGCATCTGGATGCTTGTCTTTGATTGCATAATATTGCTTCATCAAAGGGGTTTCAACGTATTTTCTTGATTTTGCCAAACTTAAAACTGATATTAATTTGAATGATTAACAAAGATAGAAGATGTGCTTACATGAAAGAATGACTGTATGGTTTTGTTCAGCTAAACTTTTCAACAACTTGTTACAAAACCCTATCATTCATCAAAAAACGATTAAACTTTCAGGAAGCGGTATGATTGAAATATGGATCGGGATAAAAGCATTAATGTAATCAATACAAAACCAATATGAAAAGTTTGAGGGATCATAAAGTTCAATAGAAAAAATAAAACCAACCACACTGACAATACTGGCCAATACCATTTTAATGAAGCTCTCCACTTTTTAACCATCCATGCAAACATAAAGATGAGATTTGTTGGCAATGCCCAAAGTATATTGTAGTTTGATTTCATTGCGGGGTGCTCAGATTGAAATACAAACCAAAGCAACACCACTCCAATTATTCCAGTCAAAAACAAAAGTAAATAGTCAATCAAGTAGCTAGTTGTTTTTTTTCGAACCTGTAAAACACTTATAATTATAACTAAAACTAGAAGCACAGATAGAATAAATGCAGGAGATAAGAATAATACGGACTTGCTATTTCTTTCGGATTGATAAATGACACGCAATTCTTTTACCAGTTGCCGGGATTCATTCCCTGATTTTATTTTTGCTCCAGCAAAATGGCTCATTAAAAAATCAGGTAAAAACATTTCCTCATAAACGCAAGCAACTTGGCCCGAAGGACTTCCCAGAGTTAGATGAATACCAAAATTAGTCCAAGGTAAATTCTTCTGATAAGCATTCACATGTTTTCTGAAAGATCTATTTTGTCCATTCTTTTCAGGGAAAATTAATTCGCCTTGAATCTGGTTTTCAATAACATCACGCACACGTGTGGCACAATTATCAAAAAAAAAGTTGTAACGATATTCCCGATTTTCTGGTTTCGCATTTTCAATTAAAAAATCTACTAATTGCTGCTTCTCATCAGATGTTAAATTGAGGACTTGCTCGCTTATACTCCGCTTATTTCGTTTGTAATTCTTGTAAAAATCAGCAAAATACTCTGGAGCAAGCATGTAATCGGTTTGCCCTTTTGCAAATCGATAAACAAAGTTGGGTTCTTTAAAACTAAAAACACCGTAATTGAAAACAATATCGAAGCTGTGCATCGGATCATTCACCCGAATAGCTGTGTGCCCATAAATAGCATGAATTAAATTACTTGGGCCACATGTCAAAACACTTATTTCAGCATTAGGACTAAGTGTTAGAGCTTTCCCTTCAAAAGAACCAGAGAGGAAAAGTGTTAGCAGGATGATGATAAAAGTCTTTTGCATCAATATTTTTTCTCAAAAGAAGTGAAAAAAGATGATTTTTTCAGAAGAAAAAAGAAAAAAGCTACCTGTTAATTTTCAGGTAGCTTACTTAAATTTTCAAAAAGGCGGCATCATTGCCAGCCACCAATAATTGCTCCCATCACAATGAAAGAAACAAGATCATAACCAGCATGAATCAGAAAAAGGGAAAACTTTTGCCTCTCGAAAAGTACGTTATTGAGCTTGGATGTTCCTATCCAAAATACTGCAATCATTGCCCCGGCAAAAATACCAAATCCAATATTTGCAGAAGTCCCAAGAAACATACCCAGCGAAAAAGCCGCCAGTAAATACATTACAAAAGAAGTTCCAAAAACAACAGGCATAGGCAAACCTTCTTTTAGATCATCTTCAGTAAATCCATTTAATTTCATCCATTTTTTCCCAAAAAGAATTGGCGAGTACCAGATACTGCCAATCACAAAACTACTGAGCGATGCAACTAGTACCGCCCATAAATTTAAATTAGCAAACACATTTGATAAGTCCATATGTTTCAGATTGGTTACACGATACGCAGTAATCAATTTACGAAATTCTAAGATCAAATCCTTATTTAGATTGAATTAAAATAGCATTTGGGTGTAATTTTAGATATTTTTGTCTGAAATTAAAACGTTGACCAATGGGATGCAATGGATGCAGTACAAACTTGAATGATGACCGCCCTGTGATGCTGGACACCTACGATTGGTTAAAAGATTTACCAGACACAAGTCATTTAAGCGACATAGTTGAAATAAGATTTAAAGGAACACATAAAGAATTTTTCAAAAACGAAGATGATGTACCTCTTAAAATTGGTGATTTAGTTGTTGTTGCCTGTTCTCCGGGTCATGATTTAGGGTATGTTTCGCTTACCGGGAAACTTGCAGAAAAGCAATTTGAACGAAAGATACGCAAACCCGATCGTTATGACTGGAACAAAATATACCGAAGAGCAACAGATTCAGACAAATACAAATGGGAGGAAGCTCAAAAACGAGATTATCCTGTTATGGTTCGGGCAAGACAAATTGCTGCTGAACTTGAGTTGGATATGAAAATTGGCGATGTGGAGTTCAGAGGGGATAATGGGAAAGCTATTTTTTATTACATCGCTGATGGGCGGGTAGATTTTCGTGAATTGATAAAACGTTATGCTCGCGAGTTCAGAACGAAAGTTGAGATGAAGCAAATTGGCGCCAGACAGGAAGCTGGACGTATTGGTGGAATTGGCTCTTGCGGAAGGGAACTGTGTTGCTCTAGCTGGCGAACCGATTTTTCAAGCGTAACCTCAGACGCTGCAATTCAGCAAGGATTATCGCCTAATGCAGAGAAAATGGCCGGACGTTGTGGCAAACTAAAATGCTGCTTAATGTATGAGCTCGACACCTATCTTGAAGCTCAGGAAGATTTCCCAACTGAGCTACTCGCACTTGAAACAGACAAGGGATTAGCCAGACATTTTAAAACGGAGATTCTCAATAAGAAAATCTGGTACACTATTCAAGAAAGTTATGATACTAAACCATTTGTAATTGGCTTAAAAGAGGTCAAAGAAATCATTCAACAAAACAAAAGGGGAATAAAACCTTCTATCAAAAAATTCATTATTGAAGAACAGAAAACAGTTAATGAGATGAGCGTTGGAAGTTCTGAAATTAAGTTAGAGGAAAAACCAAAATATAATCACCGAAGAAAATCAAATAGACCAAATCGAAAATTCAAAAACCCTAAAGTGCGAGACTAACTTTCAAGTATCTCAAATTTTAATAATGGTGAATTTATTTCAAGTTGCTTTCCTTTTGGAACAAAAGCAAGCAAATATCCACCACCACCTGAACCAAGCAATTTGACAAAGATTTGTTTCTCATGCAATTGTTTTATCAAATCAACAAAATCAGAAGGAATCATTGCCGGAAAGTGTTTAAGCTGAAATAACACTAGTTCCTTCAGGTTCTCAAAAAGTCTTTTATAATCATTTGAAAGAATAGATTCAATTGCATTATCATTTAAAGACAAATATGTTTCATTGAATAATTCTGAAAAATCTGAGTCTTCCATTTTCTTTTTAAACCCTTCGACTAAAGGTCCAGTTGGACTTTTCAGATTCGTATCTATTAAATAGATTGAAAAATCGATAGAAGCAGAGAAATCAACGATGTTAGCATTTCCGTTATTAAAAAGAACGGGACGACCTAGAAACGAAACTAAAGGATCAATCCCAGAACTTGTTCCATGAAAATATCTTTCCATTACTGAAAAGTCATTCTTCAACGATTCCAAAATATCTTTATTACGGCTAAACTTCTGAAACTCCTGATGGTAAATACTGTACTCATCAAAAATTGCAGCACATAATGCACCGGAGCTACCAACCCCATATTCAAATGGAATATCCGATTCAAAATACAATCTCTTTTGCAAATCCTCTTTTAATATAGGAAGTTGAATAGGATAGTTCATCTCTTTATTCAAATCATGAAACTCAAAAAAAGAAACAAATCGATCAATTTCAAGATAACTGTCGTATTCCGGAGTTTCTGAAGAAAGCATTTCTTTTTCTATGCGAAGTTCTCCACCGTATGCCTGAAACGGCAATGCAAGTGCTTTTGCTCCATACAATAACCCATACTCACCAAATAACAATATTTTCGCCGGGAATCGCTTCATCACTCCAATTTTACTGGCCCATCTCCTAGTCGATCATCCAACCACACACTGTTTTCCAATAATTCAACCAGCTCACTCTTCACAAAATTGTGTACTTTTTGAATATGCTCATCAAAATACAACAGGTGTATATTGGGACCGGCATCAATAGTAAAACCAATTGGAACGCCGCTTTGTTGTCTAAATTGCTTAATTTTTTCAATGATTTTTAGACTATTAGGCCTAATCAGAATAAAAGAAGGACTTGAACTCATCATTAAAGCATGCAAACTTAGCGCCTCGTTTTCGATGATTTCAAAAAATGAATTTAGCCTGTCCGTCTTCATGATTTGCAACAGATCAATTAGATTCTGATTGGCTTGTAAAACTCTACTTTCTTTAAAAGGGTGGCTATTCATTAACCGATGGCCTGCAGAACTTGAAACCTCCTTTTTGCCTGAATCAACCAACAAAACGGCATCTCTCAAATCGTAATATATTGGATGAATATCTTTTTGAACCAATGTTGCATTACATTCGGTTGAACCATGTATTTTATTTGATTTCCCCCATACTGCAAATCCTCTAAACATTGACCGACAAGCACTCCCACTCCCTAATCTTGCCAGTCTGGAAGCCTGTTCATAGAAAGTATTCTCTTCAAATTCCTTACCCTTAACTTGCCAATCCAGATCAGAAATACACAAAGCCAATGCACCAAATGCCGAGGCTGAAGATGCAATTCCAGCGGAATGAGGAAAGCTATTTTCACTTTCAATTCGAAAGGAATAATCCTGAATCCAAGGAAATTCAATCGTTAAACTATCAAGGTATTTTTTCACCCGACTACCAAAAGTGGATTTCTCTCCTTCAAAATAAAAATCAAACTGACATTTTGATGACTTTTGAATTTGTATTGTAGTTTGGGTTCTTGCGTTCTGAAGTCCAAAACTTAAGGATGGATTTATAGGCAACTGACCAGGTTTTTTACCCCAATATTTCACCAATGCAATATTTGAAGGGCAAGACCATGCCACTTTGTATGCTTCCTTTCCAATCATCTGTTCCTGCTTAACACCAGTTCGTCCCACATAAAAATAGGTTCAAATCCTTTTTCCCTGAAATAGTTTCGCACTTTACTCTTATCCCAATTTGTGGCTGCAAGGAAAAAATCACCTCCCCATGCTCCAAGTGATTTTATTGCTCCATTAAAGTCTTTAAAAAGGGTTTCTTTTAGTGGTTCAATTCCAATAGCCTCAGATACCATTTGTTCATGTTTTCTGATTAATGACTGAAACTCTTGTAAGCTTTCAGCAGATATAAATTGCTCAGAAAGCAAATCCATTTGATCAATCTCACTTTGAATTATAGAATTATTTGAAAGAAATCGTTGAACTTCATTTTTAGTAGCTTTTTTCTTGCCTGAATACACAAAAAATAGTTGTTCCCGAAAAGGATAATTTAAGTCAAGCTCAACAGGTGCTTTCCCCTTTCTATAGCTAATTGGGGCATCAGCTGTTGCACAGGCAACATCAAAACCCGAACCTTTAAAACTTAATTCATTCAATTGGAAAGGATCTACTCCAGCCCATTTAGCCAAATTTGCAACTAATGTGCTGCTTGTACCTAATCCCAATTCTGGGTTAAAATTTAAACTGGTTTCAAAAGCTAGTGAGTGATTAAATGCATTGACTTCTTTTAATCTTTGAATATTCTTAAATATCTCGATCAGTTGTAAGGATCTCACTTTATCATTTGTTTGCAAAATCTCAAAATCGGGCAATTTCAATATGCATGAGAACCACAGCCCATCTGGATCATAAGCTTTCCATGATATTTGATTTTCAGAAGGGCTATTGAAAACTTCCAATGATTGACCGAACTTCACAGGCAATGCAACAGACTTTGCTCCCTTTAAAACAAAATACTCACCAGTCAGTAAAATTTTGCCATTGGAATAATATGAATTAATGAGTTCAGCCATTTTTAGTAATGAATTTCTCGACTTCAGAAAAAGAAACCTGTCTATTTTGAAAATATTTTGCAGCTGTCTCCTTTTGAAATTCGGAGGCATTTAAGGAATTAAGAATATTACTCAAGTGCATTTTCATATGCCCTTTTTGAATTCCGGTAGTTATCAATGCTTTCAATGCTGACCAATTGGAGGCCAAACCAGCAATTGCCAAAAATCCCATCAATTCATTAGCAGAAGGATTCTCCAATATTTGCATAGCCAACTTTGCCAATGGATGAAGCTTAGTGACTCCTCCAACCACACCAACAGACATTGATATTTCCATAGAAAAAAGGAACATCCCATTTTCAATTTTCGCATCGCTCAGACCAGAATAATTTCCATTTCGTGACGCAAAAGCATGAGATCCGGCTTCAATTGCACGAAAGTCATTTCCGGTTGCAATTGCCAATGCATCCACCCCATTTAAAATTCCCTTGTTATGCGTTACAGCACGAGAAATATCATTCTTTGCGATATGCACTGCACGTACAAATTTACCTGCGAAATCAGCTGCCTGACTTCTATCTTCAGCAAGCTCTTCAACCGGACATTCCACCCAAACTTTAACACGACTATTAGGCACATAGTTAGAAAGAATGCACATAATTATCTCAAGTTCTTTCTCGTCTCTCAAAAACCTTTCATCACCTTCAACAAACGTTTGAAGACTTTTGCCAAACTGTTCCAAACATGAATTGATAAAATTTGCACCCATCGATTCTTGGGTATCAAACGACACATCAATCTGATAATAATTAGGAAGAATCTCAGGTAAATATTTTAATTCAACTGAAGTAATCCCTCCACCTCGTTTCTCCATATTTTGAGAGATTGGTTTAACCTCTATCAATAATTTCTTTCTAATTTCAGAAAACGCTGCTCCTAGTTTTTTTGAATCTCCTTTCCATGAAAAATGAATCTGGCCTTTTTTTTCATTTCCTAATATCTGTGTTTGAAATCCACCACGTTTTGCCCAAAACCCTGCAGCTTTAGCTAAAGCTGCAACAACAGAACTTTCTTCCGTAACTAAAGGAAAAACCTTCAATTTCCCATCGACCAAGAAGTTTGGGGCAACGGCAAAGGGCAGATGATAATTGGAAATATGATTTTCGCTTAAGTCTGAAACTATGGATTGCAAAACCGAGTCAGACAATTCAAAACCAGAAAGAAACTCAGCTGTATTTTGAGCAAGACCAAACTCACTAACCAGCCATTTAATTTTTTGAGCTTTACTCCACTTTGAAAAACCGGATATGAGTTCATTCGTTTTCATAATCGTTATTCAGCCTCAAGTAGGTTTGTGCCAGCAGGTATCCTTTTATTTGATTGGAGAGATAATCTTGCAGATCCTGATAGCTGTAAGTTGCCCTCTTCAAAATGGAGGCAGCCATACCATAAACAGCAGGCAACTTGCTTAATGAAACGAGATGATAACCATCCAAATAACTTTTTAGCCCGCCTGATATAATCAATTGTTTACAAGCAGGATTATCAATTTGTAATAAAAGTTCATTAACCGAACGTGTCATCTGCTCAGCAGTTTGCCCAACGAACGCTAAAGGATGGAATAATTCGTACTGCAGAGGATCATTTCGTAGCATTTCTAATTTTGAGAAATTAGTGCCTCCATAGGCAGCAAATTCAATTGCAGCTATTGGCAACTGCAATAATTCCTTCAAACTTTCAAACCCAAATCCCTGACCTACTTCTTTAACGATTATAGGCGTATCAATTTTTTGAAGCAATTCTTTTATCGTATCAATTGGTGGTCTCTCCAACTGATCACCTTCGGGTTGAAACCATTCTTGCAAAGGATTTACATGGATAATTAATCCATCAGTTCGAAGTCCTCCTACTAGATCAACAATAGCCTGCTCCCTTTTTTCTTTTAATAGAATTTCAATCTGGGCAATACCCAAGTTCGCCCAAAAAGGTTGATCATCTCCAATTTCATCCCGAACATCAAAATCGTCCCAATGGGTTTTATCAAACAAAATCTTCCGGCACGACCCCAAACCCATTCCCAGTCCAAACTCCCGACATGCTCTTGCAATATTTTTGTTAATGTTTTTTGCAACTCCTGTTCCTCCGGTCATGCTCGAAACCCATATTGGAGCTTGCATCGTTTTTCCTAAAAATGAAAAGGGCTTTAACTTTTTAACAGGGTGAGCCGAAAGCATCGGTTCATAAATAAAACGTTTGTCTTGCTCTGATTTTCCGGTTTGAGAATCAAAAGCGAGTTGAATATGTGCCAGTTTCCTATCTTTTTCCATCTTAATCTTTTAAAATAGAACGGGAAATCACCATCCGCAATACCTCCGATGAGCCTTCTCCAACTGAAAGTAATCGCTGATCACGGAAAAAGCGCTCAATTGGATATTCATCATTTCGGAAGAATCCAGCTCCTCCAAAAAGCTGCATAGCCTCGCTGGTAACATCACTTGCCACCTGAGAACAATACAATTTTGACATCGCCGACTGGACTCCATACTCATGTCCATTGTCTTTCAACCAACAAGTATTATACAGGGTGTTTCGCGCATTCTCAATTTTCATTGCCATATCTGCCAATTTAAATGAATTTACCTGAAAACTGGCAATCGAATTCCCAAATTGTTTACGTTTTTTTGCAAAACTAACAGCCATTTCGTAGGCTCCTTGAGCTAGACCAAGTCCCATTGCTGCAATAGACAAACGACCAGAGTCAATTGTTTTGAGCATGATTTTAATTCCTTGTCCACGTTCACCCAACTGGTTTTCACGTGGAATCTCACAATTATTAAAATAGAGCATTGCATTATCAGCAGCACGCCATAAGAATTTTTGTTTCATCCACTCACGCGTAAAGCCGGGAGTATCTTTTTCGATCAAAAACGCAGTAAATTCTTTTCGCCCATCAGGTCTAATCCCAGTTTGAGCAACAATAGTTGTTCCCATTGAAATTACAGAAGCTCCATTAGTGATGTATTTTTTATGGCCATTTATCAGCCAACCATCTGTCGTTTGTTTGGCAGATGTTTCAACACCCTGTGCGTCAGAACCAGCATTCTCTTCAGTAAGTCCAAAAGCCCAAAGCTGCTCGGCAGTGCAAAAACCAGGAACAAATCTTCGCTTTTGTTCTTCAGTTCCAAATTCCAGAATAGGCCCTACTCCCAATGAATTATGAGCAGCAAGAGTTGCAGCTATTGAACTATCAATTCGAGCTAATTCCTCAACAGCAACAATATAAGAAAGGTAATCAGTCCCCTCACCTCCAAATTCCGTTGGAGCATGCATGCCGAAAACATTTAACTCCCTCATCGACTTAATCAAATCAGTAGGAAATTCTTCTCGAGCTTCATAGTCCCCAATAACAGGTTTAACTTTGAATTCAGCAAAAGCTCTCACTCGCTGCTTAACTTCCTCGTGTATTTTATGTAGCAGTGCATTCATGCAGTGATGATTATTTTATTTTTGGGTTCGAATTCTATCAATAATTGTTTATCCTGAACTACAGAACCAATATCTACGTGAAGTTGTTTAACGATCCCTTCATTCGGACTTAAAATTCTAAATTCCGTCTTCATGGACTCAATGGTTAACAGCAACTTATTCTTCTGTATGTCATCGCCAATCTTCACATGAGTTTTGATTACTTTCCCAAACAAATCGGCATATACATTTTTAATGGTTGTTGAATTCTTTTCATCAATATTCTTATTGACAAACGCTTCATCCAAAACGTGGTTACTCCGTAATTTGAACTGATGTCCATTCACCTGAATCCAGCTAAAACCTTCAAGTTCAGTAATCGATATATCATACTTTTTATCATCTATATGAAATGATAACTTATCTTTCTGAACATTTACTTCTGAAACATGAATCAAGTTTTCATCAACCTTAAATTTTGATACTGAATTTTGATTTTCATATTGAATATTACTTATTTCTTCTTCTATTTCTATGACAAACTCATTTAAGAATCGTTGATATCCTATCCTTTGCCACAAAGAACCATCATCCTGATTGTGAAAATGATAAAGACAATAAGCAATCTGTGGAATCGATTTTTGAAGCTCATTTCTCTCAGCAATCAATTCATCTTTAAACTGCTCAAAATGACTTTCAACAAAACAGGTATCAATATTATTTTGCTGAAAAGATTTGTGTTTCAATATCTGCCTTAAAAATGGAAGATTTGATTTAAAACCAGTAAGCATCACCTCCTCTGAAACTGACAATAACTTTTCAATTACTTCATTTCTATTATTTCCAGAAACAATCAGCTTTCCCAATAATGAGTCATAATTTGACGAAAGCTGCATCCCTTCAACTATAAAATTATCAAATCGAAAATCTATGTTAGAAGGAATTTTGAACTGATGAATCGTACCTGCAACAGGATGAAAATCTGCAACCGGATCTTCAGCACACAAACGTAACTCAATTGCATGGCCATCTTGATGAATTTCAGATTGGCTTTTTAACAAACCATTCCCTGTTGCAATTTGAATCTGCCACTCTACCAAATCCAGTCCGGTAATCATTTCCGTTACAGGGTGCTCAACCTGAAGCCGGGTATTCATTTCCAGAAAATAGAAATTTTCGTCTTCATCCACTAAAAACTCAATGGTTCCGGCACCGCGATAATGAATAGAATTTGTAATCTTTAATGCCGTATGATATAGTTTCTCTTTAAGATTATTTGATATGGATATTGCCGGAGCCTCTTCAATTAATTTCTGATGTCGACGCTGAATACTGCATTCACGCTCAAACAAATGAACAGCATCACCCTGCCCATCCCCAAAAACCTGAACTTCAATATGACGTGCGTTGGGTATATATTTTTCAACAAAGATTCCACCATTACTAAAATACTCCGTAGCCTGACGTTGTGCTTTCTGCATAGCGATTGGAAGTTCCGAAACAGAATGAACAATCTGCATTCCTTTTCCACCACCGCCAGCTGAAGCTTTTACCAAAACTGGAAATGAAAGACTCGACATTTTTGAGATAATATCGTTTACGGCACCATGCACCCCAGGAATAATCGGCACATCTAATTCTTTCACAAAATCAACGGCCTTTGACTTATCTCCCATCAATTCAATTTGCGCAGAAGTAGCACCAATAAAAACTAAACCTTCTTTTTCAACAAGCGCTGCAAAATCAGAATTCTCAGATAAAAACCCATATCCGGGATGGATCGCTTCTGCCCCATTTTCCTTTGCCAATCGAATGATTTTTTTTTGATTGAGATAAGTTTCTGCAAGTGTACCTCCTTCTAATAAAATTGAGCGATCAGCCAATGATACATGAAGTGAATTTGCATCATCAGAAGCATAAATGCCCACCGTTTGAATGCCCATACGCTTTGCTGTTCGAATAATTCGCACTGCAATCTCTCCTCGGTTAGTGATCAATATTTTATCAAAAGACTTCATCTATTCATTCTCAACTTTTACTGACTTCCAAACTGGATTCCTTTTTTCCAGAAATGCACGCATACCTTCCTGCCCTTCTGAAGACTGAACCAATTCAGCTAAAACAGCCGAAGTATAATCTCCACTTTTAGTATTAACTTCTCCAGATGCTGTTTTTTGCAGTAAATGCTTACAGATTTTCAGCGCATTCGGTGATACTTTTTCTAAACCTCCTATAAGTTCATCTACTGTTTGCTGAAGTTTACCATCATCAGCTATAAAATCAACCAGCCCAATCAACTGAGCCTCACTTGCCCAAAAGCGTTCTGCTGAAAAAAATAGTTTTTTCATATTTTGAATAGAAACTCGCTTTGCAACAAAAGGCATAATTGTAGCTGGTATTAGACCCAATTTCACTTCGCTAAAAGCAAAAGCCGTTGATTGCTCAGCAACAACAAAATCGCAGGCAGCTATTAAACCATTTCCACCTCCAAGCACATTCTTATGAACCGCAGCAATTGTAATTTGAGGTAATTCATACAAACTCTCAAAAAGCTTAGCTAGCTGAAGATATTCTTCCCAATTTTCTGTTTTAGATTGCTCTACCGATTTTGAAAACCAGTCAATGTCAGCCCCTGCACAAAAGGATGGACCATCGCCAGACAATACAACAAAATGAATATCTTCCATTGATTTAATCTGGTTCAATACTTCATGAATCTCGTCAATTAATGCCGGAAATATTGCATTGTGCTTCTGTTTCCGTGACAATATTATATCTGCCCGATTATCATTTATTACTAGTTTTATGTAATTCCAATTTTTCATTCTACATCCTGAAAACACCATATTTGGCATTCTCTATTTTTTGATTTAAAGTAATTGTAAATGCTAAACTTAAAATATCTCTTGTTTGAGCCGGATCAATAATTCCATCATCCCAAATTCGGGAAGAGCTATAATATGCAGTGCTTTCTTTTTCAAACTGATCAACTAAACTGTTAGTAGCTCCATTACTTCCAATACTTTGTAATACTCCAGAAGCCTGTTCGCCTCCCATTACTGAAATACGCGAATGTGGCCACATAAACAGAAAATCAGGATCATAAGCCCGACCAGCCATTGCATAATTCCCAGCTCCAAAAGAGCCCCCTACAACCAGTGTAATTTTAGGCACTGTAGAATTCGCAACTGCATTGATTAATTTAGCACCATCACGGGCAATCCCTTCGTGTTCGTATTTTTTACCAACAACAAAGCCTGTTATATTCTGCAAAAAAAGAATTGGAGTCTGACGTTGATTACACAGTTGTACAAAATGCGCCCCTTTTCTGGCACTTTCGGCAGTCAGAAAACTTTGATTCCCCAAAATACCAATAGGAATTCCATTAATTCTGGCAAAGCCTGTGATCAAGGTTTTTCCGTAATTCTCTTTGAATTCCTGAAAATTACTCGCATCAACCAAGTGCTCAATGATCGCATTCATATCAATCGGTTTTTTCAAATCAACTGAAAGCAAATTATAGATTTCCTCCGGCCTAAATATCGGGTCAATTGAAGGTTGAATATCTAATTCTATCTTTTTAGTTTGTGGAAGACTTTCAATAAGTTTTCTGCAGATTTTCAAGGCATGAATATCGTCATCAGCCAAATAGTCAGCCACTCCTGAAATAGATGTGTGAACTTCTCCACCACCCAATTCTTCAGCAGAAACTTCTTCTCCGGTTGCAGCCTTAACTAATGGTGGGCCTCCAATAAATATCGTTCCTTGATTTTTTACTATAATAGTTTCATCACTCATTGCAGGAACGTAAGCGCCCCCTGCAGTGCACGATCCCATAACTACTGCAACTTGAGGAATTCCTTCTGCAGACATGCGAGCTTGATTGTAAAAAACTCGCCCAAAATCAAAACGATCGGGGAAAACATTGGACTGCTCAGGCAAAAATATCCCTCCCGAATCAACCAGATAAATGCAGGGTAAATTATTCTTCATAGCGATCTCCTGTGCACGAACGTGTTTTTTAATAGTTTCTCGCACATAGGTTCCACCTTTAACCGTCGCATCATTGGCGACAATCATACACTCACGTCCATGAACTACACCAATTCCAGTAATAACTCCGGCACATGGAAAATTATTATCGTACTGATCAAATGCCGCAAAAGAAGATAATTCTAAAAAAGAGGTTTTAGGATCAAGCAAAATATCAATTCGTTCGCGAGCAAGCAATTTGCCTCGTTCACGATGCTTTACAATGGCACTTTCAGATCCATGTGAAGTGACCAACTTCAATTTCTTACCAAAATCTAAAATGACTTGCTGATATTCTAACGAGCTACCCTCATTTTCTGGAATATTATTTATTGATCTATTTTGTTGAATATTCTTCATAATTTTCTAAAAACAAAATGATCTTGAGATCAAATTAGTAGGACAAAAAGCTAAGATATTAGTTCACCGACAAGCTTTAAATTTTCTCCTGAACCATTAAGTTTTACAAGTCTTACCTGATGAAAACTATTCTTTTTCACTTGAAAATTCTTGAACTCTATCGGAATATAATGCTCCCCATATCCTGAAGCATAACCTTTAGTATTGATATTTTCAATCAAAACCGTTTGCTCTTTTGAGATTAATCTGTTCAAATACTCTTCACGCATCTTTTCTGAAAGTTGCCTTATTATTGCCGAACGTTCATTTTTTGTTTTCTCCGGAATTTGATTGTTCATTCGCTCAGCACGTGTTCCATTCCGAACGGAGTATTTAAAAGTATGGACATGGCTAAAACCAAACTCCCTGACTGAATTTAAGCTTTGTTTAAAATCCATTTCTGTTTCTCCAGGAAATCCAACAATCATATCGGTGGTAAAATTGAAATCAGGAATATTTTTTCGAAAACGAGCTATAACATCCGAGAAGCGCTTCACGTCATACATTCTTCTCATACGTAGAAGCACATTGTCAGATCCGCTTTGCAAACAAAGATGTAAATGAGGAGCTAATTTTTCATGATGAAACAAGTCATAAAATCGATCTCCAAAACCATCTGGTTCCAAAGAAGAAATTCTTATCCTAAAATCACCAGATATTTCAAGGATTGCTTCCAAAACATCTTCAAATCGTTTATCTTCCCATTCATAACGACCAATATTTACTCCCGTAATCACAAGCTCCTTGAAACCATTGTCAAGCGTTTTCTTTACATTGTCAAGGATTTCCGGCAACGGTCTACTCACAGCTCTCCCACGAACAGATGGGATAATACAAAAGGTACAGAAATTATCACAGCCATCCTGAATCTTTATCGCACTTCTGGTATGTAAACTTTTATCAACTGTGCTAAATTGAAAAACATCGCCGTCAAATTTTTGAGGATGAATAATCTCTCCTTCAAAATGAGCATCTACCAATTGACGAATGTTTGCTTTTTGTTTGTTTTCAACTACATAGGTGATTTTACTCTCGCCTTCAAGTTTTTCTTTATAATTGTTTGCCATGCAGCCAGTAACCACAACCACCGAGCCTAAATTATTTCTAGCAGCCTGACTTATTGTATTTCTTGATTTTTGATCGCTTTGATTGGTAACCGTACAGGTATTCACAACAACAACATCAGCTTTATCTTTAAAATCTACAACCTGATAGCCCGCCTCATCAAAATCGGAAACCAAAGCATCTGTTTCATACTGATTGAGCCTACAGCCCAATGTTTTAAATGCAACCTTTTTCATCAGGAAATTATTTTTGCTTTCTGAACAACTAATTCGCCACTTAAAGAAAAATCGGCAGCTGAGGTAATTTTAACATCCACAATCTTTCCTAATAAGTCAGGTGCAGCATGATCCAATCGAACTATGAGTTTACCTTCGGTTAATCCGGTACTAAAACCAGTTTTGCGATCAGTACCATTAATCAACAAGCGAAACTTTTTTCCAACCATTTGCCGATTATACTTGAGTGTATGAATCTTCATCACTTCAGATAAGCGATGATAGCGATCTTTCTTAACATCCTGTGAAACTTCATCTTCCCAACGATAGCTTGCTGCCCCTGGTCTGGGTGAATACATTGCGATATAGGCCATGTTGAATTTAAATTCATCCATCGCAGCAACCGTATTTTCAAATTCTCTTTCACCTTCAGCTGTAAAACCCACAATAATATCTGTAAACAAAGTAGCCTGAGGAATCAGATCCCGAATATCATCTACAATTTTTCGATATTTGTCCATCGAATGACGACGGTTCATTTTAATCAGCACTTTTTCATCGCCACTTTGCATAGGTAAATGAATTTGCTTGGCCAAACAATCGTATTGTGCAATAACTTCAATTACATCTCTACCCATATCCTGAGGGTGTGGCGAGGTAAAATATACCCAAAACTCTTCACCAGATGTTTTACCATATTCGCCGATTTGTTTCAATAAATCAGCAAAGCCAATTTCTTCTCCTTTTTTGTCTAATCCGTATGAATTTACATTCTGACCAAGCAACGTAATTGACTTATAACCCTGATTAACCAACTGTTGAACTTCATCAATAATATCAATTGAAGGCCTTGATACTTCACGACCTCTTGTATAAGGAACTGCACAAAAAGTGCAAAACTTATCGCATCCATTTTGAATGGGAACAAAAGCCTCGTAAGTTGATTGATATTTGGGTTTGATGTGCCATAAATCAACAATGTGCTCATTTTGTGGCATCACTGGTTTTATTTGAAGTGCAGCAGCATTTGTGACACCATAGTTTCTAATCATATCCGGGAACTGCGAAAGTTCACTCATCGGAAAGATTACATCAAATAGCTTCAAAAATTTCTCCTTATCAGCAGGAAGAATACAGCCCGAAATGAAGGTGATTAGATTACGTTTATTTTTCCATCGATTCCATTGGGCTATTTTATTGTAAACCTTGTCAATTGGTTTTTGCCGAACCGAACAAGCTAACATGCCGATCAAATTAGCCTCTTCTTCATTTTCAGTATACACATAGCCCATTTTCTCCAATACGGCACTCACACGCTCACTATCGGAAATATTCATTTGGCAACCCAATGTTACAAGATGGTATTTCATTTTTATTCGAGTTTTGAGTTATTAGGAAAATTTCAATGAGCTAATATTCCAGTTTTAACATATCAAGCCTAAGGACTATGAACTCACAACTCAACGCTTAACATTAAAAATATACTTCACAATGCACCTGATCCCGGTCAAAACCTTTCTTCTTCAAAATATCAAGTGCATCAAAAATCATGTTTGAATTCCCACACAAATAAAATTGGGTGTCTTTATCAAAAGTTTCCTTTTTCAAATATTTGGTCACCCGTCCTTGTACTTGCCCCGTCTTATCACCCGTTGTACATAAAACATGTCGTTCTGAATCATATTCATTTTTATCATATGCCTCATTCCCATAACGTACGCCATGGATTATTTTGTAATCTAATTCAGGATAAGTGCGAACCATACTACGGAAAGGAGCAATTCCAGTTCCACTGGCTATGAAAACAAATTTGTAGCCGTCAACCTTGCTTTCATCAATTCTAAATTTCCCAAATGGCCCATTAACTTCCACTAAGCTACCAGGTTTCAAATTGCTCAATTTAGGTGAAAAATAACCTTCCTTAACTTCCTTAACCAAAACTTCCAGGTACTCATCATTTTCACCATTGTAAATTGAGTATTCACGACTCTGATAATCGCCATGAATTCCTAATGAGATATGCTGCCCGGTTTTAAATTTAAACCGACCTTTTGGCATTCGAATCGAAAAAGTATCATCAGTGAGCTTGCGAACTTCTTCAACTTTATAAAATCGTTCATCAATTTTTATTGATTGCTGTACTTCTACTGTCATGTTTTCATGTATTTTGGCCTGCAAAGATACAATTATTTTCATATTTAAGATATTCGCATCTTTTTTTATCTTTATTGGCCGATTAATATCTCTATTTAACCGATAAAAAAAGGTTTGTTTGATTGGAATGTCTTAAATTTGATAGAAATTTTCCATGCCATGAAAACAATGATTATTTATATGTCAAATCAAGGGTGCACTAAAAGTGTCTCTAGCGAGTTGGCAGAAAAGCTAAATGGAGAGGTCACCCTCACCAATCTTAAAGAAGATAAAAATCCCAATTTCGAGAACTATGATCACATAATTATTGGTGGATCTATTCATGCAGGACAAATCCAACGAAGGTTATATGAATTTTGCGAAACCAATCTGGAGAAACTTGGCAGAAAAGAAGTTGGCCTTTTTATTTGCTGCATGTACGAAGGTGATCAAGCTCATAAGCAATTGAATGAAGCGTTTCCTGAAAAACTTCATCAATACTCAAAAGCTGAAGCTATTTTAGGAGGAGAATTTGATTTTGAGAAGATGAAGTTTCGGGAAAAGATGATCGTTAAAAAGCTTGCAAAAGTTGATGCCTCAGTTAACAATATTGATCACCAGGCAATAGATAAATTCGCAAAACGAATGAACAAAACATTCGCTCCATTTCTAATGCTAGTTTAAATAAACTTCAATGAGAAAGATAAAAATCAGTAGTGAGGTTCTTATATTCTTCGGAATATAAATGAGTTTCTTCATCCCGAATTATAATTTTATTCGTTGAACTTTCACAAGGCATTGTTAGCAGCTCAATCAAAATTCGGTTGGGCTTTTTTGATTTAAAAGGATGTACAAAGCATTTTCTTTTTACAAATAATCCTTTCATTTCTACCATTTTAGCCAATTGATCATCCTTGTCTGCTGGTAGTATTAAACTAATTCTACCATCGTCTCTCAAATATTGTTTAGCCTTAGCTAAAAGTTCATCAAGGCTTAAGCTATCTGTATGTCTTGCTTTCAAGCGTTTTTCATCATTCGGCTTCAAAGAATTCTCAAAAAAAGGAGGATTGGAAATAATGTGATCATATCTTTTGTCAGTTTCAAAATCCTGAAAAGACATTTTGGAAATATTCAACCTTTCAGACCAGCCCGAATTAGAAAAGTTAAGTTCAGCCTCCAACGCAGCATCTGAATCAATTTCAACGGCATCAATAATTGCTTTGGAACGTTGTGCAGCCATCAATGAAAGTAGTCCTGTCCCAGTACCAACATCAAGAATCCGTTGGCAATTATCAAAGTTCGACCAAACACCAAGTAGAACCCCATCAATACCAACTTTCATTGCTGATTTCTCATGAATTACCTTAAACTGCTTAAATTCAAAATAATTATTTTTGCCCATTATCTTAGTTTTTCAATATTACCAAACCTTTAATAAACAGCTTTTAAGGCTTAAAATAGAAAATTGCATGTTCCTCGAATGGCTTTTTTTTTACATTTGCACGCGCTAATAAAAAACCTGCAAGGTTTTAATGATATATTTGAGGGATGAAAAAGAGAGATTATTATATTTTATTTTTTCTGATTATGCTTGTTGCCTTTGCTACTTATTACAGAAAAGAATACTGCACAAACATCGAAGCACAGGAAAAAATAAAAGGCATTACAAACCCAATTCAGAAAACTGAAATCATCCCAATCTCCATGCTATCTGTTGACATTGACAATAATCGCGTTTAAATTGGCTCTAAATCTGAGAGTAAGACATTGGTAAAAGAAACTCTTTGTTGACAACGCTTACCGTATTTTTATATTCCTTTTTCGAGGACATCCGCTTCCATTTCGGACTTTCTCTAAATGTATTCCAATTGGCATCGCGTTCGGCCATATCCCTAAACCATAACATATACATTAATGCTGGCATTTGCGGTCCTGCTAGAATTTCGCCAAAGAAAGTGGGATGAAGCCCTACTTCATCAAATAATTCTAACTCCTCATTATTAAACATTCTCACTTTTCGCTGTCCAGCTTCTTCAGTATTACTTTCATAAGTTCTTAGCTCAAATAAGCCTCTTTCTGGCTCTGGCGTACGAAACTGAGGAATTGCACTAAATGCTTCCATCAAGTAAGTCTCAAAGCGAAGATACGTTGGATTCTTAGCCGAATCTTCGAAATAATCTTTCGACTTCTCTAAAAATGAAATATCCGACCATAAGTATTTCTTAATCCTTTGGTATTCACTTAACGATGGAAAGACCAACAAATAATATCCTTTCGGAGGTTCTTCTTTACCATATTCGGAGAACGCACCAACTTTAACACCAAATCCATTTAAGATTGGCAACAGGATATTTTCATAATAACGATCAAGTTTTTGTTTTTGACCGCTATTCTTAAAATGATACACCCTCCATTCGTAAATTTCTTTGTCATCGATAGCCGGATTTACAGCAGCCTTGGCACTACCGGCGAAACCAGCTGCAGTAAGAATAGCTGAATTTCGTAGAAAGTTTCTTCTCTTCATTTCAGAATTTAGATAGGTTTTGGTGTGTGAAGTTACAAAATTGTATTTCAAAAAAGAATAACTTATGATAGTGTTATTCAAATGCCCCAATACCGAAAAGAGCAAAGTCATATTTTATTGGATCTTGCGAATCAAATTCTCTTAAGCGAGCTGTTAATTCCTGAACAGATTTCCAATCATCCTGTTTGCGATTTAGTAGTCCCAATTGCCTTGCCTGCCTCCCGGTGTGCACATCAAGTGGTATTTTTAATGCTGCCGTAGGAATGCTATTCCATAAGCCAAAATCAACGCCCCTATCGTCCTTCCTAACCATCCATCGCAGAAACATATTCAACCTTTTGGCAGACGAACCTTTATCAATATTAGCAACATGCTTTTGAGAGCGCGGCAATGAATCAACCTCAAAAAAGATTTGTCGAAAATAGCGTAGAGCTGATTCTACAGATTGCTCATTCAAATAACCTTTCGCAAAAACCGCCTCAAGACCGCCATGATTCTTATAAATACTTTTCAATGATCGAAGAAAGAACAAGCAATCGTATCCATTATACGTTCGGTGCTTAAAATCGATAAAAGCTACCCAATCATCTTCTGAAGTATTCATTAAAAAATCAAATGGATTATTGTCCATCATTTGCAACAGCCTGTTTGCATTCTTAATGATTGTTGTACGTTGCCCCCAGGCAATAGAGGAAGTAAGAAAAGCAGCTATCTCAATATTTTCTTTTTGAGAGAATTGTTTTGGAATCTGAATCGGGTCAGTTTCAATAAAAGAGGGAGTATTATATAGCTGGACCTTTTCGTCAAGATATGCTTTCAAGTCAAAATCCATATCAAATTAAGCTTCAATTAGTCCATCACGCATCCTGATAATTTGATCAGATTGGCTGGCAAAATTTTCATCGTGCGTAACAATGACTAGTGTTTGATCAAATTTGTCTCTCAAAGAAAAGAACAAATCGTGCAAGTCTTTTCGATTTTGTGAATCCAGATTGCCAGAAGGTTCATCAGCAAAAATTACGGATGGATTATTAATCAGTGCACGGGCAACAGCTACCCTTTGCCTTTCACCACCAGACAACTCGGTAGGTTTATGAGTAAGCCGGTCGGCCAACCCCAAGAAATCAAGTAAATCTTTAGCTTTCTTCTCAGCTTCCTTTTTCGATTTCTTGGCAATAAATGCTGGTATACAAACATTCTCTAATGCCGTAAATTCAGGCAATAGATAGTGAAACTGAAACACGAACCCAATCTGCTGATTTCTAAAAACAGCCATTTTCTTCTCATTCAAAGAAAAAGCATCTTGCTTATTAATTGTTAGATCACCAGAATCAGGTTTACTTAAAGTGCCCAAAATTTGAAGTAAGGTTGTTTTTCCAGCACCACTGGGACCAACTATCGAGTACAGTTTTCCTTTGGGAATATGTAAATCAATTCCTTTGAGAACCTGAAGGTCTCCAAACGATTTGGTAATGTTTTTTGCGTGGATCAAATTGTAGTTTTTTTGACGTATTGATCAAATATACTTAAAGCAATACAATTTCACGAACAAGGTAAAAAAGATAAAGTCCAATTAAAATTGCTCCGATTACCCAATCAACTTTCCACCGCTTAATTAGCAACAAAACAAAAAAGACAACCAACGAAGCAAATAATATATAGGAAGACATTATTAGGTTTTCTCCACCTGCTTCAATGCTTCTGCCTGAAATAAGCATGACAATTAAAAAAGGCAAGCCCAATCCCACAAGAATGTCGAAGATATTTGAACCAATTGCGTTACTTACAGCCATATCGCCTCTACCTTGTTTGGCAACAATTAAAGAGGAAATTAAATCTGGAACCGATGTTCCAACAGCCAGAACAGTTAAAGCAATAATTGCCTCCGGGATATTAAGCAAATGAGAAATATGAATAGCAGACTCGACCAACACCCAGCTAAGTCCAGCAATTAAAACGATGGAAAGGGTAAAAACCCAGTAATATTTTTCTTTGGAGGGAAATAATAGACAAAGTGGTTTGTCAATCCATACAGTAATTCCTTTTTCAACACATTCAGTTGGCTCTTCTTCTGCCTTAAAATCTTTGTCTTTGTAAGGAAGTATTTTCTTCCAATTCACAACAGCAAGAACATATACAATGTACAAAGCTAAAAATGCGACAGCATTCAAAATACTGAAATCACCATCAAGTATTCCCCAGAGCAAAAGTGCAACTGCAACAAAATAAAAAAGGATATCTCGTAAGACGGGTTGCCATGTCAATTTTGTCTTATGGATTAAAGCAACAACACCACCAATAAATAATAAGTTGAATAATGCACTTCCAACAATACTGCCAATTCCAATTGCTTCATGATTGCCTGGTTTTAAAACGGCAAACAAGGCTACAAACAACTCGGGAGCACTTGAGCCAACTGCCATCAAAGTTGCACCTGCAGCATCAGAAGAAAGTCTTAAGTCTTTTGAAATCTTATCAAGAGAGGCCACAAAAAATTTATCAACCAATCGTGCTAAAAGCACAAAGCTGAATAACATGGCCAATGAGTATAAGATAATTTGCATGTTTATCTACTTGGTCTTATCCTCGCTTGTTGAATCTTCTGTTTTTGAATCATCGACAGTTGAATCCTTAATATTAGACTCCTCAACATTGGACTCCTCAGTATCAGTCTCAGTCACAGTCTCATTTTCCTCAGAATCGTAATCATCGTGCGGATAACTGTATTCGTTATCATAGTTCAATTCATCGGTAATATCGTTCGTAAAGCTTGAAGTTTTTTCTTTTACAGATGATGAAACGCTATCGATATCACTTGATATTTTTTGAGTTTCACTTTTGACTGTTGATTTTATGTCATCAATATCTTTTTTAAAGTCACCTGTATTCTCATTGATCTCGCGTTTAATCTCATTGGTCGCTTTTTTGAACTCACGCATTCCTTTTCCTAAAGTTTTCGCAATATCAGGAATTGCCTTTGCTCCAAAAAACAGCAAGGCCAGCATCATCACTAAAACAATCTCGCCTCCACTTATAAATAAAATATGCTGAATCATTTTTTTCTAATTTTCAACAAATATACAAACTAGTTCATAACATTGGTAACGAACCAATTTATACAAGTTAATTATGGTTTATTTTTCTTTGGTTTAGGTATGTTGAAATAATTGATCCGATGACAAATGCCACCGGATCAATATCAATTATATAGAAATCTTATTTTCTTTTTGCTACCACTTTCGCTACTCTTTTTTGAGTATCAAAAGCGATAGGAGTTGCAATAAATAGAGATGAGTAAGTACCCACAACAACACCAATTAACAATCCGAATGTAAAGCCTTGAATTGAAGTTCCACCGAAGAGGAAGATCGAAAGCAATACAACGAATGTTGAAAGCGAAGTACTAAATGTACGACGTAGTGTTGAATTCAATGCATTATTTGTATTTTCTTCACGGCTACGTTTTGGATGTAGTCCGAGGTACTCACGAATACGGTCAAATACAACCACGGTATCGTTAATTGAGTAACCAACTACCGTAAGAATTGCCGCTATAAATGCCTGATCAATCTCCAATGAGAATGGTAACAGTCCGTGGAAAATTGAGAAGATACCCAATACAATAATTGTATCGTGTGCAAGTGCTGCAAGTGCACCCAAACCATATTGCCAGTTTCGGAAACGAGCCAAAATATATAAGAAGATGATGATCAATGAGAAAGCAATCGCAATTAACGCATCCTTTTTAATATCATCCGAAATAGTTGGTCCTACTTTTTGTGAACTTTGTCTATAATCAGAAATAAATTCATCCATACTCACATTATCAAGGAATCCCCCTTCATTCAATCCTTGAAGCAATAACTGCTCAACTTCATTATCAACATCAGATGACAATTCATCAATCTTAAAATTAGTAGTAATTTTAACCTGGTTGTTTCCACCAAATGTTTTTACTTCTGGAGCTTCACCATAAACAGCAGCAAGTGCAATACCTACTTCGCCTACTTTTACATTCTCTTCAAAACGAACAACATAAGTACGTCCACCGTCAAAATCAATACCGTAGTTGAATCCACGAATTGTGATCGACAATAAAGAAACCACAATCAATGCTCCTGAAACGAAGTAGAAAATTTTACGCTTGTCAAGGAATTTAATATTTGTCATTCTCAGCCATGCATCTGTAATTTTAGATGTAAAGGTAATTTTGACATTTTTAGCCAACTGACGTTCAAAGATCAAACGGGTTAGGAAGATTGCAGAGAACAATGAAGTGAAAATACCAATGATCAAAGTAGTAGCAAAACCTTTAATCGGACCAGAACCGAATAAGAATAGTACGATACCAGTTAATAATGTTGTAACCTGACCGTCGATAATTGCAGAATAAGCATTTTTATAACCGTCAGTAATAGCAAGTTTCAAGCCTTTACCAGCTTTAATTTCTTCCTGAATACGCTCGAAAATCAGCACGTTCGCATCCACCGACATACCAATAGTCAATACAATACCGGCAATACCTGGCAATGTTAATACGGCACCAATTGATGCAAGAACTCCAATTACGAAGAACAAGTTAGCCAGCAACGCCATGTTAGCAGTTAAACCAGCACTCCTGCTATAGAAGAAGAACATATATCCAAGTACAAGTAAGAATGCAATTCCAAATGACCACATACCGCTTGAAATAGCTTCTTTACCAAGTGATGGCCCAACAATTTCTTCCTGAATAATATTAGCAGGAGCAGGCATCTTACCTGATTTCAAGATGTTTGCTAAATCCTTTGCTTCCTCAACGGTTTCCAAACCAGAGATACTTGAACGTCCGCCAGTAATTTCTGAATTTACAGTTGGGAAAGAACGAACATATCCGTCCAATACAATAGCAACTGATTTGCCAATATTTTCTTTCGTTAAACGTGCCCATGTTTTAGCACCCTCAGCATTCATAGTCATTGAAACTTCCGGACGGCTACCAAACTGTTCGTAGTCCTGACGAGCATCAACAATCACATCACCATCTAATGGTGCACGCCCATCACGGCTGGTTACTTTAATCGCAATCAAACGGTAAAAGTTCTCACCTTCATCAACTGCTTTTGATGTCCATCTAAATTTAAGATTTCTTGGAATCATTGATTTTACCTGAGGTAATTTCAGGTAACGATTTACAGTTGCAGTATCTTTTGTGTGAGATGTACCTACAACCGGCCCTGGATACAATTGTCCGTCTGGAGTAGTGCTAGGAGTCATTACTGCAAACAATGGAAACTGCTTGCGCAATTGCTCCATATTATCAACAGCAGCTGTTGAATCTGCTACTTCGCTTTCAAGTTCTTCCAATAGAGAACCTTCTTCAGCTTTAGCTTTTTCAGTAGTTTCTTCTGTTCCTTCTGCAACAACTTCTTCTATTGCTTCTTCAAGACCTAAAACTTCAACTAGTTTTTGGTTAACCTGAAGCAGGTGAGGATAAACTTCGCTATTTTCATAAGTTTCCCAGAACTCCAATTTTGCAGTTCCCTGCAACAATTTACGAACTCGCTCAGGGTTATCAACACCTGGAAGTTCTACCAATATACGACCACGTGTTTGAAGTGGCTGAACATTTGGCTGAGCAACACCAAAACGGTCGATACGAGTACGAATAATATTGAAAGAGTTATCAATCGCAGCATCAGTTTCTTCACGAATTACCTGAAGAACATCTGCATTGGTTGAGTTATACTTCACTTTCTCTTTTAATTCGAGTGTATTGAAAATTGCAGCCATACGTGCATTAGGATCAACTTCTTCGAAAGCGCGTCCAAACAAGGTTACAAAATCATCCTGACTATCACGTTGCAACTGAACGGCACGTGTTAATGCTGCATTAAAAGTAGTATCTGTACTGTAGTTAGCCAATGACTTAACCATCTCAACTACAGAAACCTCAAGGGTTACGTTCATACCACCTTTAAGGTCAAGACCAAGGTTCATTTCAAGAGCCTTAACATCTTTGTATGTGTATTCTTTTAAACCAAAAAGGCTGTAAACAACCTCTCCTGAAATCGAATCCAGATATTGGAGTTCCTTCATTTTGTCGCCTTGGGCATATTCAACCGCCTGGCTTTCTACCTTTCTAGCCTTATAAGTAAAGGTTAGCTGGTAAACACAAATCAGTGCCAATAGAATGGCAAAAGTTCTGATTAATCCTTTGTTTTGCATTTGTTTGTAATTTAGATTTTATATGATTTTTTATTTAATACAAGAGAATCCGCCTGCTACGAGCAGAGGAAAATGATTACCCAAAAAGAAAAAGGGTTTATTATGAAATGTGATGATAATCGTCTGGACTGGAATACTGGACGGTGGTAAACTTCATAAAATGAGCCATTAAGTGAATAGGCACCCGACACTTCAATGATTCTTCTTTCAAAGAATGAAATGAACGGTAATTATGAAATCTTGAAATTAGTTTATCCTGATTCGCTGAGTATAAAATACAAGAGAACAACTTATCGGCTCTGGTTGAAACCTTAAAGCTATTTACAGGATTGAAATAAAAAACATGAGCAACATCAACATTTGAGCTGGTTGTATTCTCCTGGGTCTCAACAGCAACATCAGATACATCAACATGATATACATCGAATGCAATCGCACAACCCAAAAGCATTAGCAAAAATGCCAGCCTAAGCACAAATAATCTTGATATGTTTTTCTCTTTATTCATCTGAATTTCAGAATAGCTGCCAAATATATTGATTTTTACCAAACCATCCAATCAATAAAAAATGTTTAAAACACTATTTTTTCAAACTGGCAAATGCCAGAATTGCTCCCAAGACCACACTCAGTAGTGCTGCAAACAAAATTTGCTTCTCTGGAGGAAGTAAAAATGTGATGGTTTGCATGGGTATCCAAAAAAGTGGAATGGTTTTTTTAATGATAAATCCCCACAATGAATTCCAGTCAATTTCTTTCAAAATTGTTGCAATAGGAATTCGACTAAATAAGCCACGAAGTGTGCCTCCACTTTTCACAATATGGATATCTGCAACTTTATGAGTGGTCATTAAGATCGGAGCATAAAAGATATTTAAAAACGTACTGATTGAAAATGCCACCACAACCTTCTGAAAGCTTACCCCAGCCCTCATAATTTCACTTACATTCTCCATTCCTGCGAAAGCTAAAAACTGCTGAGTACCTGAATCAAAAATGACAAAAGCTATTTTTAATGAAATTCCCAGAAATCCCCAAACAAAGGCACGAGGCAATAAGCCAAATCCATTTTTATTATAAACCCCTTCACGAATGCGTAATCCAAGACTCTCCCCAACAGTTGCGAGAATAGCAAATTTCACAAATGAAGTAATTAAACCATGGTCTTCATTGAAATTCTTATAAAATGAATAGATATCTTCGGATAAAAAGAAGGGTGCAAAAAGAGATGCAAAAAATAGAATAAAAAGGATGTCTTGCTTCTTCATCAGTTTATATTTAGCTGGCAAAACTAAGCGAATATATTACCGCTTAAAATGATAAAAAACACATTCCCAATTTACCATGAACTCTACTCTTTTTATGCAAAATCCAATACCTGCGCTGCTTTCAATAAAAACCACAGCAGGTTTTCATCAGAACCACACGTGGTTTCAAACAAAAGCAGGCGTGGTTTTAACCATGAGCTTTTATCTCCTTTAAAAACCTATAATTTAACTGATATAAGAAGTTTACTTTTTATCGTGAAAGACAATCTCCTTTTTCCCGTAGTCAATAACAACTGAATACTTCGTAAGAATGTCTCCCCCAATTAATCCCACAATTCGAACATCGTGGTAACGACGGTAAATATCATTCACATGATCAAGGTTGATCAATGCGACATGAAAGTTTTTGATTTTTAGCTTGCCAAATTTCACACGTTTAATTTCACCAACAGCAGTCTCAACAGTCCCTTCGTTTATGCCCGCACTATGGAACTCTTCATCGTCATTTGGTTCAATCAAATTAAAATATTCGGAAAGACTTCTGTCAAAAACAGATTTTGAAGCACCGGTGTCTATAATCCAGTAGCCAATCTCCCGATCGGCAAAACGACCTTCCAACAACAAATGAAAATTGTTGTTTTCAAGTTCTACTAATTGTATTGGTAAAATTTGTTTCATAAAAAAGCCCCTGCATTTGCAGAGGCTTTAAATATAGTCTAATTAAATTCAATTTTTACGCTTCAAGTAGTGCATTAATTCCACTTACTCCGACTGCACTAGCAGCCAATTTTTCTTTCTCAGCATCAGTAAGAGAAATCTCAACGATTTTCTCAATTCCATTTTTACCAATAATACATGGAGCACCAAGAGAGATGTCATTTAATCCAAACTCACCTTCAAGGAGAGCTGAACAAGCGAACATTTTCTTAGAGTCAAGAGCAATAGCTTTAACCAATTCTGATACTGCAGCACCTGGAGCATACCATGCACTTGTACCTAGTAATTTAGTTAAAGTAGCACCACCAACTTTAGTTGCTTCAACAACTTCAGCCATTTTTTCTTCTGAAAGAAATTCAGCAACAGGAACACTGTTACGAGCAGCTTTTCCAATTAGTGGAACCATACCAGTATCTGAGTGACCACCAATTACCATACCTTCAACATCTGATTGAGGGCATCCTAAAGCTTCAGCTAGTCTGAATTTGAAACGAGCGCTATCTAATGCACCACCCATACCGATAATACGGTTTTTTGGAAGACCTGTTGATTTGTGAGCAAGGTAAGCCATAGTATCCATTGGGTTACTAACAACGATGATGATTGCATCAGGAGAATGCTTGATGATGTTTTCACAAACGGACTTAACAATACCAGCATTCGTACTGATCAATTCTTCACGAGTCATTCCTGGTTTACGTGGAATACCACTAGTAATAACAGCAACATCGCTACCAGCTGTTTTTGAATAATCGTTTGTAGATCCAGTAATAGTAGAGTCGAAACCATTTAATGATGCAGTTTGCATCAAGTCCATTGCTTTACCTTCGGCAAAACCTTCTTTGATATCAACTAAAACAATCTCGTCAGCAAAATCTTTAATTGCAATATATTCTGCACAACTTGCACCTACTGCACCTGCTCCAACAACTGTTACTTTCATAATTTTATCTTTTTGTTTGTTATCATTAAAATTTTCGAGTGGCAAAGATATAAGGTATTTTGAAATACACTAAAAAAATAGCTTCGGCTTAACAATTAGATAACCGTAAGGTAAGCGCCTGTTTGAATTATAGTTAAACCATGATTTAAATCAATAATCTTCGTCATAAAGAGAGTAGAAAAAACAGAGATTCCTATCTAATTAAACCAATAGGAAAGTTTCATTACCAGTGCTTTGTTCCTTGAGGTCCAATCGCCTGTGAAATAGTTATCAGTATACACTACGAAAAAATCCGACACAGGTTTATAGCGCCATTGAAAGCGCATATTCAAGTTCATATTATCAATCTGTTCATTGTACTGAACAAAGGTTGAAAGGAACAATTTATCGGTAAATGTAACATCCATTTTTGGACCAACCAGCCAAAAAGAAGTGTCACTAAATGGAGCAGGCATTTTGATATCGCTATAGCTAAAATTCATTTCAAAATTCACATATGGCTGAAAACGATAACCAAACATCCCCTTTAAAATATTGAGATCCCCATTAAAAAACCCACTTCGTGAAAATCGTGTTTCCCACTTAAAGGCTTTCCGGTTATCTGATTCATAATCGATCCATGCTCCTTGGTATCTGTATTCACTGCCGGCAGGAAGAGTTAATCCATTTTTATGAGTAGGATCAAAATCTTCCAAAAGATGAATGAAATGATCTGATACACCTATCTTGAACTCCGAACGATCTTCAAAATTAATTTCATAACCTAATACATTCTCTCCATCGATTTTTTTATAATCAATATCATAGAAGTTTTCGCTTGCTAAAAACAGACCATGTGAAACCACTCTTTTATTAGGCACCCATGTATAACTCATCTCAGGTCCCAAAAAATTATATCCTTTCCGCCTTACAAATCCAACCTCTGCATTGTAGTTCTTCCCAACACTTGTTTCATAAAACGCAAATGAAAAATTTCTATCTTCATAACGCAAATAGGCTCCTTGTGAGTACTGACCTTCAATATCCTTTTGCTCATCAAAAGACTGATGGTAAAAGAACTTTCCTTTCCATGAATTGTCTTTATTCGCTAAATTGTAATCAAGTCCTACCACACGGTTGAAGTCCTGAATATCATCGGGCTCGTTTAGATTCTCTTTATTCACAAATATGAATCCTAGATTTGATCTTGAAAATAATTTTCGCTGAACAGAAATAACGGAATAATTCCGCGCAAGAAGATTTCCAACCTTTTCAGTTTGCATATTCATCAAACCCAAACGCCAGTTATTATCCAACTTACCACTTAAACGAACTCCTCCAAGAACAGGAGCATCAAGCCCAATACGGCGGGAGAAAAAAGGTGTTGTTACACTATAACCGTAATCTGAAAACAAATCTGAATTTTCAAGAAAGAATTGTCGTTTCTCAGGAAAGAATAATTCAAAACGATCCAGATTCGTAATTTGCTGATCAACTTCAGCCTGAGCAAAATCCGGATTATAAGTCATATCCAAATTCATTGAACTGGTAATCCCAAGCTTTACATCAAAACCAAAATCTTTTTGATAATCCACTTTCGTCCCTGCTTCATAATTTTTCGTCATACTCCCAAAAACATAAGGGATCACCGAAAACATCATTTTTGATTTTGGCAATGGTTCTTCCCATTGCAGCACTCCGGCATAAGCAAGGGTGGAAGTGGAGAAATTTCGTGGCACAGGTGCCCAGGCCGATTTCTCATTTTGTTTTAAATCCATTCGGCTAAAATTCACATTCCATTTATCAGCTCCTGACTTAAATCGAATTGAACGAAATGGAATCCTCATCTCGGTAACCCACCGGTCATCATAGTGAACAGTTTTTGACTCCCACTTACAATCCCAATTCAAATTGATACTACTTCCATTGGACATGATGCCATCCCACTTTGCACCTGAAGCTGAAATGCCAAAAGAATAGCCATTGGTTTGATCCAGAAACGTGTCGAAAAACACAAGAAAATTATCATTGTTCGAGAAACTGAAATCACGCCTGTATGATTCCATAATCCGTTTGCCCTGAAGCTCATCAAAAAAGGTAAACCCCAGATAAAAAGCTTTATCATCATAGGTCATTACCACTTCCGTTTTCGAATCTGCCGTTACATTATCTATAGGCAATACCTGAAAGAAATTGTTTGCTTTTTCAGCATTTATCCATACTGGCTCATCAATCTTTCCATCAATAGAAACAGGACTAACAGCCTTTTTAACATGCAATACATAATCACTATTGAATATGGACTTCAGACTGTCTGGCTGCGAAATAGTATTGCAAAAAGTAGAGATTCCGAGAAACTGCAAATAGAGATAAAGCAGGTAATATTTTTTCATTTCAGGCTTGGTTGACTAATAGTTGGTACGATAAAAGTACTAAAAACTATACGTTTAAAACCTTCATTTAAAAATATTAACAAGAATGACTTTCAACTAGTAAAGCCATGCAGTCTTCTTGAACTCTTCGGGTTGTTGAAGTAATATTTTATCACCTTCATTCAGCCCAGTTTTCACAACAACCATCTCTGAATTCTCAGCACCTAACTCCACTATTTGCTCAACAACAGAGCCTCCTTTTTTAAGGTAGACAACAGAATTAGCACCATCAGAAAAAACAGCATTTGATGGAATAATTGGTTGATCTTTTATCAAATCAATAATGATATTATTACTACTAGTCATTCCCGGTTTCAGCTTTTCATCCGACTGATCAAAGCGAACAATTACTTTAAACACCTTCATATCATATCCTGCCTGATCCTCTCCAATAGCAGCAATATTAATAATCTTACCCGAAAACTGACTTTCAGGAAGAGCATCAATCGTCATACTTACACTATCACCCTTGCTCACCTTTGAAATATCAATTTCTTTAACAAAGGTCTCTGAAATCGCCGTACTCATATCTGGCAAAGTTGCAATCAGTGGTCTCCAGGTACTAATCTGATCATCCTTAGAATATTTTTTACCACTCCAATCTTTGCCCAGCATTACAATACCATCCTGGTTTGTTTTCAACCGAGTTTCCATCATAGCTTTACGATACTTTGCAATCAGTTTGTCAAGATATTCAACCTGTTGCTCCAATCGCCTCACCTTAACTTTTAGTTTATTTCGTTCAAGTAAAAATGCTCTTCGCTTTTTCTCAAGCTGAAGCTCTGTTTTCGTATAGTTCATTTTGGTCTTACGCTGCTCAGCTCCAGACTCATAAACAGATAACTCGAGATCAATCTTCTTGTATTCAAGATCGAGCAGTGCATTGGTGATGTCTTCGCGCTTTTGAGTTAAAGCCACCGTACTATCAATCTTCGCATTTTTCAAATCAGCATCAGCCTTTTCTTTCTCTTTCGATCGATTACGCATGTTATTCATAATCTCTGACTGATCAAGCTGAGCTATAAAATCCCCCTTTTTAACAGATTTTCCCTCTTCAACCATATCAACAATCTTGATACGGTATATACGAAGATCACGATCACAAATACTTTGCGGAATATTTATCTCCGTGGCCTTTTCACCACGAATCTCTCCGACACACTCAACGACAGCTTCTAGCTCTCCATTTTTAACGGTAAAGGTTCTTTCTGAAGACTCTATCCCCCCAATAAACCAAACGGCGGCAACAACCAGCAATACTGCCAGTGCACCAATCAAATAAATTGTTTTTCTATTTCGTAGCATCGTGTTTAGTTTTGAAGGATTTTTTCATATTCCTCAGACAAGCTTTCATCTTTTGAGAAATCAAAGAGTGTCAATTGTCTAATCGTATAATAATATCTCCAATAGGTATTTAATGCACTAACGTATGACTTTCGCGCATTTTCCAAATCATTACGAGCCTGATTTAGATTGATAACATCACGTTTTCCTATTAAGAAACGCTGGAAGGTAACTTCATATCCTCTTTGAGCAACAGTATCAGCGAGGGCTGCATTGCGAACCTGCTCAGCCTGTAAATTGAATTCCATTACTGTTTGGTAAACATTCTGCTCAAAATCAATTCGATCTTGTCTTACCTGAGCACGAGCAACCTCGCGATTCGATTCAGCCATTAAGAAACGACCCTTTCGACGCCCCCAATCAATAATCGGAATATTTACTCCAACACGTACACGTTGACTTTGATCAGGATCAGTATAAACATTCTTAAATTCAGGCGATGCTTGATCTAAGCCATACAAAGCAAAAATACTTGTATTCAATCCAGCTTCAGATTTCGCTTTTGCCACACGTTGATCTTGCTCAAGCAAACGTTGATGTAGATTGATGATTTCAGGATTATTTTCCAATGCTTTATCTAAGGCACTTCCTGCATTCACTTCTAACTCAGGAATTAATTTTGGTACAATACAATCTATTTTCACATTTTTATTCAATCCCAAAAATGAATTCATTTCTGTCTGACTCCTAATCAATTCTAGCTGAGCCTTATTCAACGCTTGTTTTGAATTTAGAAGATTAAGCTCCAAATTCAGCAGTTCATCTTGCGTAACAGTTCCTACCTGAAAACGTCCAGAGCCAATTTTGTATAGTGTATCATTATTGGCCTTGTTATTTTCAGCAATAGAAAGGTTAATTTGTGCTGATACCAAGTCAAAAAACTTACGAGTAGCTTTCATAGCTAACTCTTCATTGGCCTGAATCATTGATTTTTTCGCCTTCTCATATTTTAGCGGTTCAATTTTCGTTTGCCACCTCAAACGATTATACCCATTCAAATCTTGCTGATAACCAATACTAATTGGAGTTGAACGATAGGATGTATTTTTATCACCGCCAAGGTTTTTAGTCATCCCTAACTCTGACATTAAAAAAATAGTTCCTCCAGTAAGCCCAACATTTTGATTTAAAGACATGGTAAAATCTGAATTCAAATACTCACGCTGTACATACTTTTCCTCATTAGTTTGAAAATCATACTCACGAGAACGAGACTTACTAAAATTTAATGGAGTCGCAGAAAGACTTAAACTTGGCAATTTATCAGCTTTGTAGTATCGAAACTCCCAATAGCTTGCCCGGAACATATTTTTATTTCGAAAGGCATCTATCGATTGCTCTGAGGCCATTTCAATTACATCATCAAGTGATAGCTTTAAATCATTCACTTGTGATTTTCCTTCAAACGAAAGAGAGATAAAAAGTAATATGGCTAATATATATCTGGTTTTCATAGTTATATTTTTCATGTTAATAACGAAGTGATTCTACCGGATCTTTTTCAGCAGCTTGCTTTGCAGGAAGGTATCCAAAGATGATTCCAACTGTAGCAGAAACTCCAAATGCTACAAAGATGCTAAAGAAGGAAATGATGGTTTTGATATCGAAAATTACAGTTACCAATTTCGACAGGATCACCCCCAGAATAATTCCAACAATTCCACCAAAAACACTAATTAAAGTTGATTCGGAAAGAAACTGGACAATAATATCTTTACGAGAAGCGCCAATCGCCTGACGTGTACCAATCTCACGAATACGCTCCAAAACTGAGGCAAGCATAATATTCATAATTCCGATACCTCCAACAATCAATGAAATTCCGGCAATGGCACCAAGCACTACATTAAAGATATTCTTGGTTCGCTGTTGCTGCTTTAATAAAAGCTCAGGAATGGTAACTTCAAAATCATACATTTTAGAATGACGCCGATAGAGCATTCGCTTAACCACATTTGCAGTCTGACTTAACTGCTCCGTCTCTTTTACCTGAATAATAATTTTATTGAGCTGATTCAAATTATTGTCATCATCTTCTTTTTCCTCATCACCAAGGACAAAGCGAGGTCCGCCGTTCTTTGCGTTTGCTGCCACCACTTCATCTGATCGAATAAGAGATCTGTTCTTAAAACGAATCAAAGCTGTTTCTACTGGAACAAAGACTTTATTATCCGAACTACTAATCCCCATCTCATCAGAAGCAGAGGTTGTGAAATCACGTTTTTCAATTACTCCAATAACTTTCAACCAGATTTGTCCACACTTAATGCTTTTTCCAACTGGATTTTCTTGCTTAAAAAAGACACTCCTAATGTTATCACCAATTAAACAAACAGGTTGTCCTATTCGATTTTGCTCTTCACTAAAAACTTTACCAGCCTGAAGATCAATATTAAAAAGCTCAAAATAAGTTGGATCAACTCCTTCTAATACAATTGGATTACTTTTCCCATTGAGGATTGCAGAATAATTAAAGGTAACTACCGGGCTGATCTTATCAACACTTGGAATAACCTCCTCGATAGCACGGGCATCAAGTAAAGTTAGTCCTTTACTAAATTTAGTACGAGCCGAGCCACTATCCTCAGATCCATTACCATCAGCACTAACTTTTGTAGGAGTTACGATGATGTTATTCACACCAACCATTTTAATTTGCTCCAAAATTTCATGTTCAGCACCATTACCAATGGCCATCATGCTAATTACAGCAGCAACACCAAAGATAATACCCAGAGCTGTCAGCATTGACTTAAGTCGATTATCGAAAATTGCTTCAATCCCGATAATTATATCATGAAAATATCTTTCAATCCACATATCAGGAAGCTTTTTTAATCGATTTTTTCGCACCCTGCATTTTCTTCATCATCTCAGGAGTCATTCCTGGTGGAAGTTTTGGCTTTTTTGCTTTATTTTTAAACTCTTCACGAGCTTTGGCAATCTCTTCCTCTTTGACCAGTTTTTCCTGCAGAATTGAATCGTAAATTTCCTCTCCACTGTATGCAACCTCATCAATATTTACATCTGGTTTTGAAAGGAAGAGTTCATCTCCTTCAATAAGACCATCCTTTACAAGGATAAAGTTCTCGTTAGATTCCCCCAGCGAAACAATTTGACGAACCAATTTTCCACGATTCTTCCTAAACACAAATTGAAGACTATCATTGGTATAAACAGCCTCAAGGGGAATATAAAGGGTATCCTGAAAAGTTGCAGAAAGAATTGCATTACTTGTAGTCATTGCCGGACGTAAATCAAGATCTTGTCCAAATATCTTAACTTTCACCTCAAAAACTTTAGCATCACTCTTTGGCATATTTTGTCCAACATTGGCAAGTGATAAAACCTCTCCTTCCAACTCTTTTTCAGGAAAAGCATCTATGCCAAGCTTTACCTTTAGCCCTGATTTAATTTTTGAGACATCAACTTCATTAATAAATGTTCTTGAAACCAAATTATCCATATCAGGAATGGTGGCAACAACTGGATTCCATATACCAACTTTTGATCCGACCTTAGTTACTCCACCAAAACGATGTTTAAAATAAGTCAACATCCCTGCTTTTGGGGATCGAATTTCCAATTGGCCAAAAAGCACTTCTAGTTCTGCTAACCGTTCTTTAACTTGACGATAATTAATAAACGAACGACTCACCTTATTTTCCTGTTGCTGAGTTTTCAACTCATATGCTTTTTTCTCTTGTGCTAGCTTTCTAGATGCTTTATTGTGATCCATTTTTGCTTTCTTCTGCACAGAAGGAGATTCATAAATGGATTCATCCATTACAATTCTTTTCTCTTCCAAATCCAGTTCTGCATTGATAATCTGATCGCGTTGATTACTCAAATTTAGGCTTGAGTCAATCTTGGCATCCTGATACTGAGTCAGAGATTTTTCCATTTTATCCTGATCAGCTTTAATTTTCTCTTCAACTGCCTGATGATCTAAAGTTGCAACATAATCACCTGAATCAACTATTGTACCTTCTTCAATCAAATCTGTAATTGCAATCTCATAGATACGAAGACTTCGATCATTCAATTTACTAGGGATATTAACGCTTTCAGAATTCTCTGATTCCAATTCTCCCGACGAAAAAATCTCAACTTGGAAATCTCCTCGTTCAACTTTACATGTAATTTCATCAGCCTCTTCTTCTGCAGTCCATAAGACCAAGGCCAACAAAATCAACAAAAGCGGAATTAGGGCAATAAAGACTGTTTTCTTTTTCATTTCATTAGTGTTTTTAGCTTGTAGGATTAAACTTGCCAATACAATTGACAGCTATTAGAAATAACTATTTTCATGGCTTATTTTATAAAAATAATTCTTGGTTATATTTTAATTAAACAACGATATATTAAATAAAATATTATCAGGAAGAATACAAGGAAATCGCTCAACACAGATCACTCAGGGGCCTAAATTTCCTTCCCATAAGCTGCAATATATAACAATATCTATACCAAAGATCTAAAAAAAGCATAAAAATATTTAATAAATACCGCAGCCCCATATATCGAAGCTAAATATATGGAAAATATATTGAGTTTTGCAACTAATAGGAAAAAGAAAAGCAGACTAAAAGCCTGCTTCCTAAATTAAATTACTGATTTAATTTCTTCTATAATCTTTTGTGCCAGACCATCAGATGCTTCGGGAGTAACTGATTCTGCATAAATTCGAATTATGGGCTCAGTATTTGATTTTCGAAGATGTACCCATTCGTTTTCGAAATCAATTTTTACACCGTCAATATCATTAACTTGTTCATGTTTGTATTTTTCTTTCATCTTTAAAAGAATACCATCCACATCAATATCTGGGGTCAATTCAATTTTATTCTTTGAGATAAAATAATCAGGATATGTTTTGCGAAGCTCAGAACACGTCATTCCTGATTTCGCCAATTGAGTTAAAAACAATGCGATACCAACTAATGCATCGCGTCCGCTGTGAGAAGCAGGATAGATTATACCACCATTCCCCTCACCTCCAATAATTGCATTGGTTTCTCTCATCTTGGCCACTACATTCACTTCACCAACAGCTGATGCAGAATATGAACCTCCATGCTTTTCAGTGATTACCCTTAGCGCACGTGAAGACGAAAGATTTGAAACTGTATTCCCAGGAGTTTTTGAAAGTACAAAATCGGCAATTGCTACCAATGTGTATTCCTCATTAAACATTGATCCATCTTCGCTAATAATTGAAAGTCGGTCAACATCAGGATCAACAACAAAGCAAACATCAACGTTTTGCTCTTTTACAATTTTGCACGTTTCTACAAGATTTTCTGGAAGTGGTTCAGGAACATGAGCAAAATGCCCAGTTGGTTCTTCATTAATTGGTACAATTCTTTTAACACCCAATGCATTCAACAAAGCCGGGATTGCAATACCGCCTACCGAATTTACCGCATCAAAAGCAATAGCAAAGTTGGCATTTTTAATTGCCTCAACATCTACCAAATCCAAATCCAACACTTCCTGTATATGGGTATCAGTATATTCTTTTTCACTCGTTCGTCCCAAATCATCAACATCTGCAAACGAGAAATCATCATTCTCTGCAAACTCAAGGATCATTTTACCATCATCGGCAGTTAGAAACTCACCTTTGGAATTCAACAACTTAAGTGCATTCCATTGCTTCGGGTTATGACTAGCTGTAAGAATAATACCCCCTTCAGCCTTTTCATTTGTTACCGCGATTTCTGTTGTTGGAGTAGTAGCCAATCCAATATTAATTACATCGCAGCCCATGCCGTTTAGAGTCGCACATACCAAAGCTTCCATCATAGCTCCAGAAATTCGTGCATCACGTCCAACGACCACTTTCTTTTTTTTGATATCTGACTGCATGTCAAGCCATCGGGCATATGAAGCGGTAAACTTAACGACATCAAGTGGACTTAGTCCTTCTCCAGGCTTTCCTCCAATAGTCCCCCTTATTCCGGAGATCGATTTGATCAAGGTCATAATATATTTCTTTTTTAGTTAGTGTGTCATACCTTTTGTTACATGTAATGCAAATACTCATCAATCAATTCATCAAGCTCCTGATTTTCTCCATAGGTTTTAAAATTTGAGCTCAATTCTTTGTCATTAAAGGCTCGAAGCTTTAATACGGTATGATTAATGATTGATTTTGGAAAAATCGAATCTTGTTCAAAATAGCTTCTATATTCTTCTAATATTTCAGCAGAATCATTACACGATGTTGGGAGCTGCTCAAAAGGTTCAATGTTTTCTGTTTCATCTTGAAAAAATAAATTTTCTTCGGTGAAATAATCATCAGCCTTTTTAACGGATTCTGTGTCTGTTAATCCTTTTATAAAAGCTACTATTAATGCAGCAGAGAATAGATAAGGATTTGCAGAACCATCAGCTCCTCTATATTCTATCGTTTGGCGGAATGAATAATCAGTATTGGATGATTCTTGATTATTAGCTATTGCCCCCAATTCTACATTTTGTTTCCATCCTAAAGGAACCCTTATCAATGTAGACCGATTACGTTTTCCCCAACAAATATAATGCGGAACATTTTGTCCCTGCATTGTTCTTAAGTACGAAATAGGATTTGTATTTGCAAAAGCAGATAGTGGCTTAGCCATATCTAAAACTCCAGCAATCATTTTATAACTGGTTGAAGTCAGTTCATCGTTTTCAACAAGCATGTTTTTCCCATCTTGCTCTACAATAAAATGGTAATGAAGACCACTTCCTGGTTTGCCAAGCGAAATTTTAGGAATAAATGTCACATTAACACCGTATTTTTTACCCAACATTCGCAAAATCCATTTTGAAATAACCAACTGGTCTGCAGAATCTTCAGGATCTATTGTAGAATATTCAAGCTCATGCTGTTCGTAAACCTTTCCATTCTGACTAAAGCGCCCACTTTCAGCATGTCCAAACCGAACCATTCCCCCACATTGAGCAATAAGTTTGATTGCTTCAACTCTCAATTGTTCATGAATAGTAAAAGGCTCCGCACACTGATAACCATTCTTTGACAGTTTCTGCTCACTTTCCTCATCACTAATCACATAGTATTCCAGCTCGGCCATCATTTTTAACTGCATGCCTGTTGTCTTTGCAAACTGTTGCTGCGCTTTTTGAAGAATATATTCTGGAGAACTTTCAAGAGGTTGCCCATCTGCATCATAAAAAGAACACAAAATATCAACTGAAGGAATGTTTGCAAACGGATTTAGAAAAGCCGTTTTATAACGCGGCACAATGTATAGGTCACTTGAATTTGGTTCTAAAAATGAGAAGATACTACTGCCATCAACACGCTCTCCTGAAGCTAAAACCATTTCCAGATCATCGTGCCCCTTCACCATGAAATTAATGGTCTTGAGCTTTCCATCTTCAGCAACATACCGGAAATTAAGCATCTCTATATCTCGTTCACCAATATACCGGATCAAGTCTTCACGAGTGAACTCTGAAGCTGGTTTTTGTAGGTACTGAACAAGAAGGTTGGGATTAATATTAATTGTTGACATATAACGTGGTTTTCGTGTCAAAATTAAACATGTGAACCGGAAATAAAAAGAAAATCAACAGATTCGACTATATACAGAATAAAAATGAAAGTAATTGAGAGGATAAAATTCTGAAATGTAAATTTTTAATCAACAACAAAAAGAAGGCCGGTGAGATGCAACAATCACCGACCGTACCTTTTCTACTTAACTTTATAACAAACTTATGAAAAAAAATGTTCGATTTAGTTATTAGACAGGTCATCTAAAAAGTACCCCTAATTAAAAAACATTATTTTTGAAATTCTATGTTCTTTCACAATTAGCATCGCATACATCAATAACTAAAAAACCTATGAGATCACTGAATTTTAAAAAGGCTATTGCAAGCTCATTTCTAATATTAACCTTGGGCTTTAATTCTTTTTCGAAAGAGAAACCAAATATTATCTGGCTAATGGCTGAAGATATTGGTACCGACATTGAATGCTACGGGATCAAAGCTGTTAAAACTCCCAACCTTAACAAACTTGCTGAAGAAGGGATTAAGTTCACCAACTGCTATTGCACAAACTCAATATGCTCTCCTAGTCGATCAGCGATGATGACTGGTACTCATCAATTAAAAATCAATGCTCATCAACACCGTAGCAACCGGGATGTCCCAATCGCTAAACCATACAAACCATTCACTTATTGGCTCCGTAAAGCTGGATACACCTGTATTTTAGGGAGTGAACATGTTAAAGGAAAAGGTCGAAAAACAGATTGCAACTTTAAACATAAGGCAATTGGACAATGGGATGGAAAAGAAAACTTTGGTCTGTTTGACAAATTTGATGTTATTGAGCCAGGAGATGCTCCATTCTTTGCACAAATACAACTTGTGGCAACACACCGTGGGGATTGGTGGGATGAAATCCGTTCAAAGTCTAAACATCCGGTTAATCCCGATGAAGTTGAATTACCTCCGTTTATGGCCGATCACCCAATAATAAGAATGGACTGGGCAAAATACCTGGATCAAATGGAATTCATCGATAACGAGATCGGAACTATTATTGCAGACCTAAAAAAGAAAGGACTCTACGAAAACACAATTATCATTTTTATTGGGGACAATGGTCGTTGTAATATTCGTGGCAAAGGATATCTGCATGATCCAGGATTGCACATTCCCTTAATTGTAAATTGGCCAAATGGAATTAATCCTAGTCAGGTGAGAAATGAGATGATCTCAACCACTGACATTACTGCAACCATACTCGATTTTGCAGAAATTAAAATCCCTGAATACATGACTGGCCAATCATTTATGAATAATGATTTTGAACGAAATGAAGTATTTAGTACACGTGATTTATGGGATGAGGTAATTGAAAAATTGCGAAGTATTAGCACAAAAAAATACCGATATATCAGAAATGATATGCCTGAAGTTCCCTGGGATGCTCATCAGGCTTACCTTGAATTTTATCGCCCGGCAGTGCATGTAATGCGCAAACTAAAGTGGGAAAATAAACTGTCAGAAAAAGAAATTATTTTCTTCGCCAATCAGAAACCAAATGAAGAATTATATGACATGACAGCTGATCCATTTGAATTAAATAACCTGGCAGATAATCAAGAATATGAATCTGTATTGAAAGAAATGCGTGAAAAATCGGTTGACTACGATAAGCTGTTTGCACCAACTGATTCTACTTATCACCCTGCAGTGCCAAAATCTGTTGAAATATTAGATTGGGTTCGCTATGCACATCGAAAAGAATACCTTGAAATGCTTAATGGAAAAGAAATTGGGTTTCAGAAGTATTCAAAATTATTTCAAACCAGAAATAAAATATCCAAATAATAAGCTCATTAAAAAGGCATCGAAAAAGGACGGCTAAAAAACCGTCCTTTCATATATCTAATTGTAAAGAGTAATTCCTAAGCTTCAGCAACTACTTTTTTAGAACCTCCAGGAAGTACCAAATTCAAAATAATACCAACTATAGATGCAAGACCAATTCCTGCCAATGAGAAGTTCCCCCATGATATTACAGCGCCACCTATTCCGACAGTAAGCACAATCGAAACAATTACCTGATTGCGGGTTTTATTCATGTCTGTTTTTGAATCAACTAAAGTCTGAATACCTATAGATGCAATCATGCCGAAAAGAAGTAGCATGATACCACCCAATACTGCAGGCGGAATAGTTTTTAAAAACCCACTAATTTTTCCAACTAAGGAGAAAACAATAGCCGTAACGGCTGAAACCCGAAGGATAAAAGGATTGGTTATTTTTGTTAAAGAGATTGCCCCTGTTACTTCAGAATAAGTTGTATTTGGAACACCTCCAAAGAAACCTGCCAAAGTTGTCGCCACACCATCACCAAGCAGCGTACGGTGAAGACCTGGTTCCTCAATAAAGTTCTTCTCAGCAACACCGCCAATCGCATACATATCTCCAACGTGCTCAATAATTGGTGCTACAGCAACCGGAATCATATATAAAATTGCACCCCAACTAAACTCAGGAATTGTAAATTCTGGTAATGCAAACCAGGCTGCTTCTTTAATTGGAGTAAAATCAATCGCCCCCATAAAATAGGCCACAACATATCCTGCAACAATACCGACAAATATAGGGATCAGCTTAATCAATCCTTTTGTGAAAATCACAACACCAACTGCAGTCAATAAACTTACAATAGCTATTACCCAGCTTGATTTGGCCATATCTACTGCAACACTTGCTAATGACAAACCAATAATCATAATTACAGGGCCTACTACAGTTGAAGGGAAAAGCCTTTCAATCAATTTAAGACCTCTCCATTTAACCAAAGCTGAAACGATTGTATAAACTATACCTACAGCTATAATTCCAGATAAAGTTCCTGGCCAACCAAACAATCTGGTTGCTTCAATAATAGGAGCAATAAAAGCAAAACTACTTCCTAAAAAGACAGGAACCATTCCTTTGGTTATTAAATGAAATAGCATCGTACCAACACCTGCTGTAAACAAAGCTACGGCAGGATCAATCCCAACTAACAGAGGAACCAAAACGGTTGCCCCAAAAGCTACAAACAAAAATTGCACACCCAAAACCATGTTACTTCCCGTAAACTGGTTCTGCCCGTTTTTTAAATTAAAATTCATAAGTCAATACTTAAGAGATTAGTAAAAAAGGTTAGTAAATCTTAGCAGAAATATCACGAATATAAAGTTGTATGTTTGTTTTTCCCCTGAATTCATTTTCAGCAATTGAATAGCAGATATCAAAAGGGAGTCCCTGGCTGATTGCCTCGTAATGGGTTGCCTGATTAAATGCAATAGCTGAGAAAATGGATGAGTTACCAGTTGGTTCTACCAAGTCCAGTTTGAGGTGCTCCAGGTTTCGCCCAACACTTCTACTTGAACCAGCATCCAATACATTTTCTGTAACAAAAACCGGTGTCATGTTGTGGGGTCCAAAAGGAGCAAACTGTTTTAAAAGCTTATAAAACTTTGGGGTGATTTCTGAAAGCTGAATTTTAGCATCAGCTTCAATCATTTCTATTTGTTGCTGATCTGTAATTCGCTTAGTTACTATCTCTTCAAAACGGCGAGTAAATGCCGGAATATTTTCAATTTTCATGGTGAGTCCAGCAGCATACATATGTCCACCATACGACTCTAATAAATCGCTACAAGAACTAATGGCCTCATAAAGATCAAAATCTTTTACAGAACGCGCAGAGCCTGTAGCCATTCCATTTGATTCTGTCATTATTACTGTTGGACGATAATAATGCTCTGTAAGACGTGAAGCAACAATTCCCACTACTCCTTTATGCCAATCCCGGTTATAAAGAACGGTGGTGTTGCGCTCAGACTGTATTGGATCATGAGCAATCATATCCAGTGCTTCCTGAGTTATATCACGATCAAGAGTCTTCCTTATCTCGTTATATGAATTAATTTCGTCACCCAAACGATTAGCATCTTCCTCATCGGTAACCACCATTATCTCTACGGATTTTTTACCGTGCTCAATTCTTCCTGAAGCATTAATCCGAGGACCAATTTTAAATACAATGTCACTAACCGACATTTCTTGTCCTGCCATACCCGAAAGCTGAATTATCGTTTTCAAACCAAGGCTAGGATTGCTGTTTAGTTTTTTCAAACCGAAATAAGCCAATACCCTATTTTCTCCAGTTACCGGAACAATATCTGAAGCAATACTAACGACAACCAAGTCCAGCAAATCATAAAGCTCTATAACTGGCACATCATTCTTTTGAGTGTAGGCCTGTATCAGTTTAAAACCAACACCACACCCGGACAATTCGGTATAAGGGTAGTTGCAATCAGGACGCTTAGGATCCAGCACAGCAACAGCATTTGGGATAATATCATCTGGATTATGATGATCACAGATAATAAAATCAATCCCTCTTTCTTTTGCCTGATTAATTTTCTCAACAGCTTTAATTCCACAGTCGAGAACAATTATCAAAGTAACATTTTGCTCAGCAGCATAATCAATACTTCGTGGCGAGATTCCATAACCTTCAGAATAACGATCAGGAATATAATATTCAAGATTTTTAATTCGCTTACGTAAAAACTGATACATCATGGCTACCGAAGTAGTACCATCAACATCATAATCACCATATATTAAAACATTCTCTTTCCCGGTAATGGCTTTTTCAAGACGTTCAACTGCCTTGTCCATATCTTTCATTAAAAACGGATCGTGTAAATCGGAAATTCTTGGTCGGAAAAAAGATTTTGCTTCGTTGTAATTGGAGACTCCCCGCTGGGCTAAAAGGTTCGCAATAACCATATTAACATTAAGAGCTGCAGACAAATGCTTGATCACATTACTATCACCTTGATCTTTAATGTTCCAGAATTTGTCCATTACGATTTATTAACCTCAAGTATTAGTATTTGTATAGAATGCTCAAAGATAAAAAATGAAGCCCGTTCTGGAAAGAAAAAATACCAATGCAGGGTAATATCTTGTTAATAACAAGAATACAGATACTTGTATGATTCATCATTTCAAACCATTAGCTTGCTCATAAAAAAGACAAATAAGTATAAAAAGATAACCTCCTGACTTCGTTTAGCTTAGTTCATCCATTTCGGATATGAAGCGAATACGCAATTCTTTGCTATCTTTGCAAAAATTTTTTCAAAGCAAATATAAACAGACATTCACTGATGAGTACGATTGAGCTAAGCGAACAGGAAATTATCCGCAGAAATTCAATGGAGAAACTACAGGAGATGGGCATTAACCCATACCCTGCGGAGAAATACCCAATCAATACCAAAGCTGCTGAAATTAAAGCTGATTTTGATCCGGACAAGGGTAATTTCAAGGAAGTTGTTATTGCCGGGCGGATTATGAGCAGAAGGATTATGGGCAAAGCTTCTTTTGCCGAATTGCAGGATGATACTGGTCGTATTCAACTCTATCTGAACAGGGATGAAATTTGTCCTGGAGAAGACAAAAGTTTATACAATGATGTCTTTAAAAAATTACTTGATATTGGAGATATTATCGGAGTAAAAGGATATGCTTTTGTTACTCAGGTTGGTGAAAAATCGGTTCATGTAACTGAGCTTACCGTTTTAAGCAAATCACTTCGTCCGCTTCCTGTTGTAAAAGAAAAAGATGGCAAGGTTTACGATGCCTTTTCAGACATGGAAATGCGTTACCGCCAGCGTTACGTTGATTTGATTGTAAATCCGGAAGTGAAAGATGTTTTTGTGAAACGCACAAAAATCATCAATACCATGCGTGAGATGTTCAATGAACAAGGATACCTTGAAGTTGAAACACCTATCCTTCAGTCAATTCCTGGTGGAGCTGCTGCACGTCCTTTTGCCACACATCACAACAGCTTAAATATCCCATTATATCTACGTGTTGCCAATGAGCTGTATCTAAAACGATTAATTGTTGGTGGCTTTGAAGGTGTTTATGAATTTGCTAAGGATTTCCGCAACGAAGGGATGGATCGCACACACAATCCTGAATTTACAGTAATGGAAATTTATGTAGCCTACAAGGACTACAAATGGATGATGGAATTCACCGAAGAAATGGTGGAGCGAGTGGCGATTGCACTTCATGGAACAACGGAGGTTCAACTTGGCGATAAAGTCATCAACTATAAAACTCCATTCCCTCGTGTTACCATGTGCGATGCCATTAAAGAACACACTGGATTTGACATTTCAGGTAAAAACGAAAAAGAACTTGTAGAGATTTGCAAAAAGCTTGAAATCGAAACCGATCCGAGCATGGGCAAAGGAAAACTGATTGATGAGATATTTGGTGAGAAATGTGAAGGAAATTATATTCAACCAACATTTATTACTGATTACCCGGTAGAAATGTCTCCGCTTACTAAAAAGCATCGTGACAATCCGGAATTAACCGAGCGTTTTGAATTAATGGTGAACGGAAAAGAATTGGCCAATGCTTATTCTGAACTGAATGACCCAATTGAACAGCGCGAACGTTTTGAAGACCAACTAAAACTTTCGGAAAAAGGAGATGACGAAGCCATGTTTATCGACCAGGACTTCCTGCGTGCTTTGGAATATGGCATGCCTCCTACATCTGGGATGGGAATTGGGATTGACCGTTTAACTATGTTCATGACCAACAACCTATCTATTCAGGATGTATTATTCTTCCCCCAAATGAAACCGGAGAAAAAAGCGGTGGAACTTACCGAAGATGAAAAACTGGTATTAAACCTGCTGGAAGAAGAAGTTCCTGTTGAACTGAATGAATTAAAGGGGAAAACTGGTCTGAGCAATAAAAAATGGGACAAAGCCATTAAAGGGCTTACCAGTAAAAATCAGGCTAAAGTAACCAAAACAAACGATGAGCTAAGTGTTGAGAAATTATAGTTTTTGAATTAGACCGCTAAACTTATAAATGAATAACAACCCAAAAATAGCAATTATCGGAAGTGGAAGCTGGGCAACAGCCCTGGCCAAAATCCTCTTGAACAACGTGATAGAGATTAACTGGTACTTTCGTAGTGAAAGCAATATTGAGCTTTTCAAAAAATTTGGTCATAATCCGAACTATCTGAGAGGAATAGATTTTGATGTTGAGCGCATTACTTTCTTTCATGACATTAATGCAATAATGGAGCAATCTGATATTATAATCTTATGCATTCCATCAGCATTTCTTCATGATTCATTGGAAGAACTAAAAGTTGAAATCAACCAAAAATTTATGGTTTCGGCTATCAAAGGAATTGTTCCTGAAGGCAACCAGATCATTGCTCAATACCTCAACAATAATTTCAAAGTTCCATTTGAGAGGATTGGGGTTATTGCCGGACCTTGTCATGCTGAAGAAGTTGCGCTGGAAAGATTATCATATCTAACTATTGCCTGCCCTGATATTCGTCGTGCACGTGAATTTGCAGACATGTTGGTATGCACATACATCCATTCAAATGCATCAGATGATATTTACGGAACCGAATACTCTTCAGTGCTAAAGAATATAGTATCAATTGCTTCCGGAATCGTTCATGGACTTCGTTATGGAGATAACTTTCAAGCGGTATTAATTTCGAATTCTATTCAGGAAATAAAACGCTTTGTTGATAAAGTGCATCCTATTAACAGAGACATTAAAGACTCAGCTTATCTCGGAGATTTATTGGTAACTGCTTATTCGCAGTTTTCGCGTAACCGCACCTTTGGGACAATGATTGGGAAAGGATACACCATTCGCACCGCTCAACTTGAAATGCACATGGTTGCTGAAGGCTATTATGCTTCAAAATCCATTCATGAGATTAATAAGGAATACAATGTAAACATGCCTATTTGTGAGGCAGTATACAAGATACTATACAAGAACGTGGCTCCGGCCGTTGAGATTAGGGAATTAACAGACAAATTGAGATAACATATAACATGGAAAAAATCACACTTAATTTTGAAAAGACATTTGATTTCATTTCAAAAGATGCAGTAAATAGCTATGCTGCTGATCTTCAAAAACACAATGAAGCTCTTCATAATAAAACCGGAAAAGGAAACGATTACTTAGGATGGGTAAACCTTCCTACTTCAATTACAGAAGCTGAGCTTGCAGATTACGAAGCAACAGCCAAATCATTACAAGATAAAAAGATAGACATCTTTGTGGTAATAGGCATTGGTGGCTCATACCTAGGAGCAAAAGCAGTTTTAGATGCGCTTACCGATAGTTTTGCTCACTTAAAAGGAAGTGACAAACCACTTGTTCTTTTTGCAGGACAAAACATAGGAGAAGATTACCTTCACGAACTTCGCGGCTTATTGAAAAACAAAAAATACGCAATGGCAGTCATTTCTAAATCGGGAACAACAACCGAACCTGCAATTGCTTTCCGTTTGCTAAAACAAGACATTGAAGACAAATATGGCAAGGAAGAAGCTAAATCTCGTATTATTGCTGTTACCGATGCCAAGCGCGGTGCATTAAAATCATTGGCTATTTCTGAAGACTACAAAACTTACGTTATTCCTGATGATGTGGGCGGACGCTATTCGGTACTAACTCCTGTTGGTTTGTTAGCTATTGCTGTTGCTGGTTTCAATATCCGTGCGTTGGTTAAAGGTGCTGTTGACATGGAAAATACTTCTGGTGTTGATACCACTTTTGAAAATAACCTTCCAGCGCAATATGCTGCTGTGCGCAACGAGCTATACAAAAATGGCAAGTCAATCGAGATTTTGGTTAACTACAATCCAAAATTGCATTATGTTTCTGAATGGTGGAAACAGCTTTATGGTGAAAGCGAAGGAAAAGAAGGAAAAGGTATTTTCCCTGCCAGTGTTGATTTCACTTCGGATTTACACTCTATGGGACAATATATTCAAGAAGGTGAACGCAGCTTATTTGAAACTGTTATTTCAATTGGCGAAACCGATCAGGAAGTTCGCATCCCATCAGATAATGCAGACATGGACGGACTGAATTACATTGCAGGGAAACGTGTTGATGAAGTAAACAAGATGGCCGAACTAGGCACCATGCTTGCTCATGTTGATGGCGGTGTTCCAAACATGCAAATTGTTCTTCCAAAATTGAATGAATACTTCCTTGGTCAATTGATCTACTTCTTTGAAAAAGGATGTGGCTTGAGTGGTTACGTATTAGACGTAAATCCATTCGACCAACCGGGAGTTGAAGCTTACAAAAAGAATATGTTTGCACTTCTTGAAAAGCCCGGCTTTGAAGAAGAAACTAAGGCAATTAAAGCGAAGCTGTAAGCTTACAAATTATTATAAACTTATACAGGGATGTCATCTTTTAAAAAGATGACATCCCTTTTTTTATTTCTCATACGTGCCCAGGGAATCCTACCCAATTGCTAAAGCATAAAAGAAGACCGTTGCAAGGTAAAAACATTACGAAACTACGATAATAATACGCTATCGAT
>CBDVCE010000031.1:0-53155 GCA_965372405.1 uncultured Sunxiuqinia sp. | reverse complement strand
AAACTTTCCTCTATACCCCGAGGCAGAGCCTCGAGGAATTCTCTTGATTAAATCCCAAAAGAGCAGTTGGATTACCATCACCTATGTGAACCCTGTCCTTATCATCAACTAAGTTATCACCGTTCGTATCGATAAAGATAACATCGCCGGGTGTAATATTTGCCTTTCGAGGATCAGAAGAGATATTAGCATCACCATCAATTTGCCCCTGATTCTGATAAATACCTCCAGTTTCCCATCCATAGAAAGAAGATATTGGCTCCCCTTCATAGGTACGGGAAACGTCCCGCTCTATGTACGAAGCTTCACCATATAGTTTTAATAATTTATTCTTTAGAAATGTTGCATTCGCACCAATTCCATAACCAAAATCGCCAACCTTGTCCTGCCAGTATACTTCTATCTCAAATCCTTTATTACTCATTTCACCTGTATTGGCATCTGGTAGTGATACAGTTCCTGAAGTATAGTGTTTAACTGCGGGTAATAACATATCCGTAGTTATCTTATCGAAGTAGGCAATATCAAGATTAAGCTTATTATCTAAAAATGCCGTTTCCAACAATATATTTAGTGTTGTTGTGGTTTCCCATGTAATATCCGGATTGGCGAAAGAGGAAAGCTTTGTTCCGGTAACAGGAGTATTATTAAGATAATATTTGGCATCTTTTTTATAAATATTCAGATATTGGAATGGAGTAACATTCTGGTTACCCAATTGTCCATAACTAGCATTCAATTTCAAATTAGAAATACCGGTAGAACCGCTCATGAAATCCTCACCTGAGATTCTCCATCCAGCCGAAACTGCCGGAAAATAACCCCACTGGTTATCCTCAGCAAACCTGGAAGATCCATCGGCTCTCACAGTTGCCTGGAAATAATACTTACTCTCGTAATTATAGGTACCACGTATATAATAGGAAAGTAAAGAAGTGGTAGGATACTCATTTCCCTGTCCAATAATAGCATCAGCATTATTCATCACAAGCTGACTTTCCTGAGTTGAAGCAAAACCTATTCCCTGCATATTCATGAACCTGCCAGTTGACATTTGTGCCGAAGTACCCCCTGTTGCAGCAATATTATGTCCACCAGTAGTATGGTTATAGGCGAGATATAATTCTCCAAGCATAAATGAATTGGAACTATTATTTTCCCAAAGAGAAGGAGCACTTGCACTACGTGACTGCAGAGGTGTAATGTCCTGAAATTCCTCATAATAACCAACAGTATGAGTATAAGATCCGGTACCAATAACGGACAGGTCTTCTGTAATGTCATATATACCTTTCAGATTTATAAGGGCATCCAGATCTGTAGTATAACGCCACTCATGTGTTGCTTTATAAACAGGATTCCACATATCCCCAAATTCATCGGACTCTTTGCCTGATGCCCAACCTCCAACAATCTGACCAGGCCTTACGTTAGATTCATCCCACTTAACAGGAATAGAAGGGGGAAACTTATAAGCAGCATAATTGGTTCTTGATGTACCTCCACCTGGACCATTCGAACGGTTTTTTGACCAGCTTAACCTGATGTTTTCCTCAACTGTAAATCGGTCTGATACTTTTTGAGTTGATTTCAAATTAATACCAAGTCGCTTGTTCCAGGTATTTATTTGTGTTCCTTCTTCGTCACGGTAATTTATACTAACGTTGAAAGTATTTTTTTCTCCGCCACCACTAATCTGAATATTATAATCCTGAAAAAGAGCTGTTCTATACATTTCATCCTGCCAGTCAGTTCTTGTTTTATTAAAATATTCATCATTCCATGGATACGCGATAGCAATACCATCATTTGTATAGCGCTCTCTTTTAAGCATAAAAATATCTTCACCATTGGCTACCGGATACTTTTTAATTAACTGGCTTATTCCAGTTGTAACATTGACTCTTGTGGTTACCTTTTGATTATACTTTCCACCTTTGGTAGTAACTAAAATCACACCATTCGCAGCCCGGGTTCCATAAATAGCTCCAGAACCGGCATCTTTCAAAATCTCCACCGACTCAATCTCATATGGCGAAATCTTCGATAATAAATCTGCACTAACCATTACACCATCCAGAACAATTAATGGTTCTGTACTATTCACAGTTCCAACACCCCTGATCCGAATACTTGGGGCCTTTCCCGGTTCTCCATCACTAAGCATTTCAATACCTGAAGCCCTACCTTGTAGTGCCATTGCTACATTTGAAGCAGTAGATCTTTCAAGATCAGCACCGTCCACCTGAGAGATTGATGCAGTAAGATCACTCTTCTTTTGCGTACCATAACCTACAGCCACAATCTCTTCAATTCCAATTGCATCCTCTTCCATTTGAATATTAAAAGAAGATCTTCCAGTTACAAGAATCTCTTGTGTTTTCATTCCAACAAATGAGAAAACCAGTGTTGCATCTTCTGGTACATTAGAAAGTGAAAAGTTCCCATCAAAGTCTGTAGTTGTTCCATTCGTAGTTCCTTCAATAACAATAGTAACCCCAGGAAGAATTACCCCAGTTGCATCTATAACATTACCAGAAACATCCTTCGATTGTTGAGAATTATTTTCTTTCACGGTATATAACATGATATGACGATCTTCAACTTCATGTTTTACATTCGTATTCTTGAATACTTCTTTTAGAATTTCACCAATAGTCTCATTTTCAATCTTGATGTCAACTTTGCGTTCCATATCAATAAACTCAGAGCTATAAGCAAATCTATACCTGCTCTGGTCTTCAATAGCTTGCAACACTTCATTGACACTTGCTCCATGAAAATCAAGGTTTAATTTCGTGTTTTGGCTGTACGTATTTGCAGATAACTGCATCAGTCCAAGCAAAAGGAAGAGAAATGTTAGTTTCATAATTCTTGCAATTTTACTTTTCAAAAAAGGAGTTAAAATCCTCCTAATTCCTAATTTTTTTTTCATAATTTTGATTTGATTTTTAAAAGGTTTAAATAATTGTCATTTGCCGATGACATTGGAACCTCAGGAAAGTGTTGCCGCACTTTCCTGTTTTTTTTCTTTACATTTTATGGTTGATATTTTAGGTTAATAAATTCTCCGTGTTGCACTGCTTTTACTGGTGCAATTTTTTCTATCAGTTTTAATATATCAGGTAATGATTCATTTTCAATGCTCAATGTAATTGGTAGATGAGCTATTCTTTTATCATTTACAATAAATTTTTGGTTATACCTCTTCTCTAGCTTATGAACAAGCTGACTTAGCGGCAATTCAAAAATATGGATAATGCCATTCCTCCATGAAGTATAATGTTCCGGTTGAACTTTTCTCTTTTCAATAGTATGTGCCTCCTTATTAAAATGTGCCATTTCATTAGGCTCCAATTTCATCAGTAGCTTATTATTTCTTGCTGAATGAATATTGACTGAACCTTCTTCCAGAATCACATTCATATTTTCATCATCCCCATAATTTGAAACACCAAACTCAGTTCCGGTAACCTCAATGGTCAAATCTTTCATATCTACGATGAAAGGAATTTTCTTATTTTTATGAACCTCAAAAAATGCTTCACCATTAACAGCAATATCTCTGTTGCTAATTCCATAATAGTTGTTGTAGGTTAATGTTGATCCAGAGTTTATCCAAACTTTTGTACTATCTGGCAATAGTATGCTTGATATTTGTCCAAAATCAGTTTTAACCTCAGTTAATTGCAGGCTTGGTTTTTCATTAACATATTTGGTAAATAGTAAAGATGTGCTGATGCTAACAAGTAAAAGAATAACTGCTGCATACTTGTAAAACCTCGACAATTTCAGTGAACTCTCAAGTTGTTTCTTTTCGTTTAGGCGATCGCTCAAACGATGCATATTAAAATCAATAGTAGATTTAGACTTATCACCTCTATTCTCATTCCACCATTCGTCTTTAATGCTATTAAATCTTGTGAGATTATTAGCCTCCCTCAACCAAGACAGGATTTCCTGCTGCTCTTCGTGAGAAGATTTTCCTTCTAGGTATTTGATTATTTTCTTTTCCATATCAATAATGCTTCACTATCGATACACAGAAAAGTAAAAAACCCTACCCCCTTTGGGAAGAAGTCTTTCAAATATTATTGGGTGATGCGGATTCTATCCGCATTTTTAAATCAGCGAATCAAATTCGCTGCACCCAGATTTACTGCATTTGATTTTCATCTCAGTTGGTGATTTTCGAAAACCACAATTGTTTTTTAAAGAAGAGAACTGGAATATTTGAGAATAAGAAAAATAAAATTCAAATTTTATTTTAATAGCATAGTGATGATAATCGCCATGGTTGGGAATTGATTTAAAAGCTCTATCTGTAAATGGTGTTTAGACTTAGCCAAGCTTTTCTCAATTGTTTTAATTGAGATTCCAAGTTCATCGGCAAGGTCCTTTTGTTTTTTTCCTTCAATTTTACATTTAATCAGAATCTCTTTTTGACGATCTGGTAAATTGTCAATCGTTTTTTTCAAGGCTTGAAATAGTTCCTCCTCTAAGGTTTTTTCTTCAATACCTTTAAAATCTAATTGATATAAATGTTGCAAATCACTTCGAATTCCTTCATCTAATGAAAAGCTTTCATTAAGCATTTTCTGATCACGCAAATAATTCAGGCATTGATTGCGGACAATGGTAAACATCAAGCTTTCAACTGATTTATCTTTTTCGATTGAATTACGCCTTTCCCATAATTTGACATATGAGTTTTGCACTAAATCTTCAATCAGGATATTGTCCTTCAAAAATAGTTTGCAGTAATTCCGAAGTCTGGCAACAGTTAGGGAATATAAATCCTCATAAGCTTTTGGATTACCATTTCGAAGTTCAGTATTTAACGAAGAGTCAATCATTGAAAGTTGAAGAGTCATTTGAGGATTCGAAGGTATTAATTTTTTAAGTAACCAAAACGAACATTTTTATATTGAAAAGAATTTAATAAATAATACTCGAAACAGTAATGACTATTCTTTAAAATTTCATCTGTTCTTGTTTAAAAAATCAACCGAATAATACCCAGACTCCATAGTTTCCTTAAAAATCTCAAAACCAACTTTCATATACATATTGAGGGCATTTTCATGATCGAATTTGCAGGTATGTAACCAAACCTCATCGCGATTTTGATTTGACGCTATGTTTATCGCACAATTAAAAAAATCTTTTCCATATCCTTTACCAATAAAGTCGGGAAGTAATCCTATATAAACAATTTCAGACTTCAACTTTTCTGTTCGGTCTATCTCAAAATAGCCAATCAAATTTTCACCAACAAAACACCTCCAGATTTCATTATTGTCTGATGAAAGAACTTGTTTCAACTTATCTGTTGGCATCATCTGCCTTCCTGTCCAGCCCCATGCTTCGCCTACCTCATTATAAACTGAAAGATACTCCTGCTCAGGTGGGTTCACCCATCGTTTCACCTCCATGTTTTTTGGCATTTCAGGAATACTTTTCGAAAATTTTAAGTACCATGTTTTTACTGATACTTTCTTATAATCTGCCATACAATTATTGCCTCTATATTTTGATTCTCAAATATCATTATTCTATGAATAATATTCACATCAACTTAAATCTAATAATAATATTCGTTGAAAAATTCTTGATACAACTAATATTCCTCCATGTTATTGGATCTGCCATCAGATAATAACTTAGACAAAACGGTTCAGGCAAATCACCTATTCCTGTAGAAATTATCTTTTACATCACGCAATTTTCAGTATGTCGGAATACCATTTTAATCATTATAATTCAAGCTGAACAAAAACCGGACAATGATCGGATAAAAAGACGTCATTCAACATTTCGGAAAGAACTGCATATCGATGCACAGTTGGAATATTTTTTAGAAAAATGTAATCAATTACTTTTCTTACTTCAAAAGGTCGGTTATCAAAACCACAGGTTGTCCAATCCGGACCATAATTATACTTAGCAATACTACTGGAATTGACGACTGTATTATCTCCATCAGCTTTTAACAGTGTTTGAATTCCCTCTGACTCAGGCACCAAATTAAAATCACCAGTTAGAATTAGTTGCAAATTGCCAGATAATTCTTTCGCTTTCTGCTTTAGCAATTTGGCACTCTCCACTCTTGCCTGCTTCCCTCTGTGATCAAAGTGGGTATTGATAAAAATAAATTCTTTACCTGTAGCTTTGTCTTTCAAAACAACCCAGCTTGCGATTCGTTCCAAGGCAGCATCCCACCCTTTGCTTACTTTTTCAGGTGTTTCACTTAACCAAAATGTGCCACTTTTTAACTCTTCAAAACGGTCTTTTCTATAAAAAACAGGAGCAAATTCGCCTTTTTCTTTTCCATCCTCACGTCCTACTCCAATCGCCTTATATTCTTTCAGATTGTCTTTTAAATAATTGAGCTGATGCACAAGAACTTCTTGCATACCAATAATATCCAGATCATAAAAATTAATCATCCTCACCACATTTTTTTTCCGGTGATGCCAGTTTTGTTTGCCATCTTTAGGATTGTCATATCGTATATTAAACGACATGGTATTGATTGCTTCTTTCTTTTTTGCAAATGTCATTGGTACAAATAGGATTCCAATTGCCAGAATTAAAAGATACTTCTTCATATGAATTGATTTAGTTTGGTTTAATTACGTGCTCAAATATCTTGTTCAACAGTCTATGTATAGTACGATTACACTTGCTATTCCCCTATTCCGAAGTCAAATATTTTTTTTCGGTGGTCGTGTTGAAGAAAAAATTTCTGTAAAAAGGATTTTATTTAAAACATCTTAAGAATCGTTTTTTCATCAAAGATTGGAAATGCAGCTTCCATTAATCCCATTCGCTGAAACAATTCTGGTGGCACACTAATATCGGCCAGATACAATTCCCCAATATATTCTTTTGCTTTTGGATTTAGAAAACCAGTTTTCGGTAAGGCCAGGGTCATAGTTACATCTGCATGAATGCATGGGTCATAAATTTTTCCGGTGGTTGAGTCCATGCCTGAAGGTATATCAAGACTAATTATTGGGGCTTCGTTCTCATTTGCAGACTTAATTAATTCAATAAACTTCCCTTCAGGTTCTCCTTGTAGATTATACCCTATAAGACCATCTATGATAAGGTCAAAATGTCGTCCGTTAAAACTATCAATAAATGGAACATTCATCTTTTCAAGAATTTCTAGCTGATGAAGCGGAACTGGCCTGATTCTTTTTAGAGAGCTGCCTAATATCACACTAACGTCCATTCCCCAGTTTGCCAACCTTCTGGCTGCAACAAGAGCTCCACCAGCATTTCCTCCAGTGCCTGCAAGTACTAAAACATTATCTCCTTTTTTTAACTTGAAATGAGTTTTAGATAATGTTGCCAAATTAAATCCAGCATTTTCCATCATCTGAAGTAACTCAATCTCATAATGTTCCATCATGAGTTCATCGACTTCAATCATTTGTTGAGTAGTAATGTAAGGAACAGGCTTCATGCTAGATTTTGTTTGTTAATTTTGAGATAAATGTAAAAAAGTGTTTGCAAATAAAGACATAAAAGTGTTATTTTTGTTCCAAACAAATGGAGGACATATCATGAATAGCACATATCTTCCGGTCTATGCCCAAACGACCATTCGGTAATATCCTGTTAACCATACAGGATTCTTGCCCTACCAATTTGTTTTAATTCTCTTTTTACAAATCATTTTAAATATATCTATAATGTCAGACAAAAAACTTGTTTTGTCTTTAAAAAAACTAAAATCGATCAAGCTGAAAGATCTTTGGTCAGACATCAAAGAATCAATTGCGGGAAGTCAAAGAGATTTCACTGAAGTTAGTCTTGGAAAAGCTATTTTCCTTTTGTCTATCCCAATGGTTTTGGAGATGGTCATGGAGTCAATATTTGCTGTGGTAGACATTTTCTTTGTGTCAAGACTTGGAGCAAATGCAGTTGCTACTGTTGGAATTACGGAATCGGTAATGACTGTTGTTTATGCAATTGGTATTGGTTTAAGTACTGCTACCACCGCACTTGTAGCCAGGCGCATTGGTGAAAAGAAAGCTGGGAAAGCTGGAAATGCAGCCTTTCAGGCAATTCTGGTTGGACTTACATTTTCAATCTTGATTGCTATTCCCGGGGCATTATTTGCGCATGATTTTCTCCTGCTAATGGGAGCAGATGAGACGATGGCCAATGATGGAGCCTGGTATCCAAGAATCATGTTTGGAGGGAATGCAGTAATCATGCTACTATTTATTATCAATGCTGTTTTTCGAAGTTCGGGTGATGCTGCTATTTCAATGCGTGTACTTTGGATTGCCAATATCATAAACCTGATTCTTGATCCAGTATTAATTTTCGGACTCGGCCCTTTCCCTGAGCTTGGAATAAAAGGTGCTGCAATTGCCACAACTATTGGCCGAGGGTTAGCAGTAGCATATCAGTTTTATCTCCTTTTCAAAGGAAATGGTCGCATTCATCTTGGATTGAAGAATTTAACCATACGCTTTAACGTGATGCTGAAAATCCTGAAATTATCAATAGGTGGAATCTTTCAATACCTAATTGCAACTTCAAGCTGGATTATTATGGTTCGATTGATTTCAGAATTTGGGGCTGAGGTTTTGGCTGGGTATACCATTGCCATTCGAATTATCATTTTTGCATTACTACCTTCCTGGGGACTCTCTAATGCAGCAGCAACTTTAGTTGGACAAAATCTGGGAGCTAAAAAGCCCGACAGAGCAGAACGATCAGTCTATATAACAGGTTTTGTAAACATGGTAATGATGGGCAGCATGGGAATAATTATTCTTTTGATCCCCGATTTTTTAGTGCGTTTATTTATACAAGATGCAGCTGTTGTGGCAAGCGGTGTAACTACTTTGCAATGGCTTGGAGCAGGCTTTCTTTTCTATGCATTTGGCATGGTAGTAATACAAGGCTTTAATGGCAGTGGCGACACCCTTACACCAACACGCATTAACCTACTGTGTTTTTGGGCATTGGAGATACCATTAGCTTATTTTCTATCAACCGTATTTCATTGGGGGCTGAGTGGTGTGTGCTTCGCAATAGTTTTTTCGGAGTCGATATTAACTATTATTGCGATTTACATTTTCAGGAAAGGGAAATGGAAACTACGTAAAATATAGGTATTCACGTTTCTAAAATTATCAAAAACAATCCATGATATAGAGGCCGTCTCATAACAAGATTGTAAGAATAATGAACTTACAATTTACAACCTAACTTTTTACCCATAAATCCTCTGGGGACTTAAAGCCTCCCACTTCAGGGAAGGTTTGGAGGGGTAATGACGCAACAGATTACAAATTGAAACTCCAGAGATGAGTATGCTGCATCATTTTCGACTGATGGAAGAACCATGTATTTCATGTCATCGAGAACTCAAAAGCCTTCTCAAAACTCCATCAGTTTTTCTGACTTAAAATCCATATCTTTAAATCCGGAGAACGGAAAAGCAAATATTTATAAAATAAGTTCGGCTTTTATCTCCGATTTAAAAAAACAAGCAATTTTCAACTAATACATTACTTTAATGAGAACTCTTGGCAATATTATCTGGGTTGTTTTTGGTGGCTTCTTTGTGTTTCTGGAATACCTTATTGGCGGTTTAGTTTTATGCCTTACTATTGTTGGCATTCCTTTTGGGTTGCAAAGTTTTAAACTGGCACAGATGGCTCTTTGGCCTTTTGGCAAACGCATTGAAATGATGGATTATGCCCCAGGCTGTCTTTCAACAATTATGAATTTGCTTTGGTTACTTTTTGGTGGAATATGGATTGCACTTACCCACCTTTTGTTTGGGATTCTTTTTGCAATCACAATCATAGGTATTCCATTTGCCAAACAACACTTTAAATTGGTTAGTTTGGCTATTACTCCTTTTGGAAGGAAAATCGTTTCTGAGTAATTATAACCTTTGTGTAAAAAAGAATTTCTACTCAAAAATTTCATGTTTAAAAGCGTCTAGACTCCAATTCAAGTCAACTTTAACATATATCAGTTTCATTTGATAAATTCATTTCTATATTTGTGCTGACAAAATATAAGCTTCTGATATAAATATTCAGGGCTATTGAATCGAATTGGGTTGGAAAACATGAACGAGAAAGAGATATTGATGAAATTGTCTGAGGGCGATCAAGTCTCCTATGGTTTTGTTTTTAAAATCTACTATCAACGCTTATTCCGATTTGCTCTTCATTACCTGAATGATGATGAAATAGCCAAAGATGTTGTTCAGGATGTTTTTGCTATCATTTGGGAAGATTGCAAAAAGTTTGCTCAAGTTAAAAATCTATCTTCCTGGTTGTATACACTAACTAAAAACCAGTGCTTAAAAAAGATTGATAAGTTAAAAGTGAGGCAAAAACATACCGATGAAATCAAATATCGTCAGCTAAATCTTTCCCTCTCATCATTGAATGAATTGGACACTTCCCCCATTACCTTTGATGAAATTAGTACCATCATCAACAAAACACTTGAAAATCTTCCACAACAGACTCGCTTAATATTTGAGATGAGTCGATTTGATGATAAAAAGAACAGGGAAATTGCAGATGAACTGAACATCTCTATTAAAACTGTTGAAGCCAACATGACCAAAGCTTTGAAGCAATTAAAAACGGCTTTAAACCACTACCTGCCGCTGGTCTTTTTTATGATCTAATTCAATTCCTCAAAAAAAAATCATTTTTTCGATAGGGTATTCTCATCTTTAATGTACTTACTTACAAATGCCATACTATGGATAAAGAAAAATTACATCTATATGCTTCAAATCAACTCTCTGGAAAGTCAGAAGTTGAGGAAGTTATACAATGGATTGAAAGTTCATCTGAAAATCAGAAAGAGTACAATACGATTAAAAACCTGTTAGCCTATTCAGAATTCGCAAATTTTGATGAACTAACTGCTACAAGCAAACAAACCACTCGAAAAACAAAATTAATTCGAATGGAATTTATGAAGTATGCGGCCATTTTTATTTTATCATTTCTGATTGGAGGATCAACCATCTATTTTTTAAATACTCCACAAGCCAACAGTTTTGCAACCAATGAAATCATCGTTCCACTTGGTGAAAGTGCTGAGGTGATTTTATCTGATAACACACATGTTTGGCTAAACTCTGGAGCACACCTGAAATATCCTACAAACTTCAATAGTAATAATCGGGATGTTGAACTAAAAGGTGAAGCATTTTTTGATGTAAGCCATAATCCAGATCAACCTTTTCATGTTATTACAGCTGCCATTACCGTAGAAGTTCTTGGAACAAGCTTTAATGTGATGGCTATTGATGATCAGGATGAAGTTAATGTAACCTTAGTTGATGGGAAAGTGAATCTGCAAAATGAAGATGGAACTCTACTTGCAGAGCTAAAGCCCAGTCAAAATGCATCCTACAATCTGAATAAGAAAGAAATAGACATTGAAACTGTAAACGTAGAATTTTATACTTCTTGGAAAAATGGAGTATTAATGTTTAAGGATGAAAAACTAGTTGACCTTTCAGCGAAGTTGGAACGATGGTACAATGTGAAAATCGTTTTTGATGATGAGCTTGTTAAGGAACTGGAATTTTCAGGAACAATTCTGAAGAATAAACCGATTGATCAGATTTTGGACATCCTAAAGTTTACTTCAGAAATTGATTACAACATTAGCATGAAAAGCGAACAAGCAAGTATAATTCATTTAAAAAGAACAAATATGTAATAAAAAAAGATCGGAAAATATTTGCCGTATTTCCCGATCCAAAGCATTTAGAACTACATCTTCTGCCTGAAGATTTAATTTAATCCTAAACATTTCAAATTTATGAAAAAATCTTTTAATTGTTACAACCGATATTGGTTGTTAAAATTCTTGCGAATTATGAGAATTACAGTCTTTATTTTCCTGTTAGCAATCATGCAAACATTTGCAGTTTCGTCGATGGGACAGAGTTCAAAGCTTAGCTTCAAGATGAAGAGTTCATCTATTGAAGACGTTTTAGAGAGAATTGAAAATGAAACTGACATTCATTTCTTTTATCAAAGTGAAGATTTAGAGGGGAAAGAACTGCTAAATATCGATATTAAAGGTAAAACAGTTACAGAAATTCTAGACACTTATCTTCCTCAAATAAATCTGGAGTATGAAGCCTTTGATAAGTACATTGCTATTACAGCTTCAAAAAACAGTTTAAACAATTCCGTTCAGCAACAAAAAAAGATCACAGGTAGTGTTACTGAATCTTCAGGTGAAGTTCTTCCTGGTGTATCAATTGTAATAAAAGGTACAACCACCGGAACAATCACTGATTTTGACGGAAATTATACGCTTGCAGGTGTATCTGGTGATGCCATTCTTATTTTCTCTTTTGTAGGAATGAGATCAGAAGAAATTCCAGTTGCAGGACAATCAACAATTAACGTAACCTTAGTTGAAAGCGCAATTAGTGTAAACGAGGTAGTTGTAACTGCACTGGGTATTGAGCGTGAAAGAAAAGCACTTGGTTATGCTGTTTCTACAGTTAGTGCTGAGGAAATTCAAGCTTCAGGAAAAGTCAATGTGATTGAAACTTTAATCGGGAAAGTTCCTGGTCTTACTATTTCATCACCTAACGGACTTTCTGATCAGGGATCAAGTATTACAATTCGTGGACATTCTTCCATTTCTGGTAATAGCCAGGCTTTAATTATTGTTGATGGCGTTCCTCATGGACTTGGAATCATCCCAACCGATATTGAAAGTATAACAGTACTGCGAGGAGCAAATGCTTCAGCGTTATATGGGTCAGCAGGTGCCAATGGTGTAATTCTGATTACCACAAAAACATCAGGTGCTAAAAGTGGGTTAGCTGTAGATATTACTTCAGGACTTACATTTACGGAGGTTGCCACTTTGCCAGACCTGCAAAATATTTGGGGACAAGGAAAAACGACCCTAGGTCAATTTCAGGGAATGGGTGATGATGGTATTCCACTAATTGGAGGTGGAAATAAAGACGAATCATGGGGACCTAAAATGGAAGGTCAGCCGGTTCGTATTAACTGGTTAAGAGATCAGCCAGTGGTTCCTTTCCTTCCTCAACCAAATAACATCAGAGATTTATTTGATACAGGTGTACTTAGTATTAACAGTGCTGCCATTTCATATGCTACTGACAAAACAACCTACTACGGTTCGTTCATGTATAAAAGTGCAGATGAATATGTTCCTACAGCCAAAACAGAACAGGCTTACATTAACATGAGGATTACTCATCAAGTTACCGACCGCTTGTCTTTTGATGCTAAGATTGACATGAATAAGACTAGTGTACATAACCGCCCGGACGCTAGCGATCACAACGCAGCTTTAAATTTAGCAACTCATCCACGAAGCATACGTGTAGAAGATATACGTCCTGCCAAATATCCTGTATCAGGACAAGATTGGGGAGAAGACCGCTGGGCTGATGGACAACCAATTTTATGGACAACAACTGGTAATGTTGATCAATATTTCTGGAATCTGTATGAAGATTCTAATGATGGCAATGGTAAAAGTTTCAATGGGAACTTTAAAGTAGACTATAAGCTTACCGATTGGTTGGATGTTATGCTAAGGTATAATCATTCTGAATCGGTTAATGAAAGCAGTAGAATATGGGCTATCAATTCATGGAAGAAAAAAGAAGGTCAATACAATAAAGGTGGAAATCAAGGTACTTCTCGTAAATCCTATTTTCTTTTCTCAGGAAACAAAAACTTCCTTGGTGATGAATTAAACATTAACGGAACATTTGGTGGACGTCAGGTGCATAATAATGGATCCAATTACAATTTTGAAGGGAAAAATTTTATTGTTGAAGGACTTGAAACTCCTAATAATACACTTTCCAAAACATACAATTACAATGAGTGGGATAATGCTCAAAATTCACTCTATGGTAATATCCAATTCGGTTATAAAAGCTTGTTGTATTTGGATGTTACAGCTAGAAACGACTGGACATCAGCCTTACCAAAAGCTAACAACAGTTATTTCTATCCTTCTGTAACAGGTAGTTTTATCTTTTCCGAGATACTGAATATCGATAAGAAAACATTGAGTTTTGGTAAAGTTAGAGCATCATATGCCGAAGTTGGTAGCGGTGGTGGTGGAAACATCTACAGAAACTATGGTTTATCAACATCTGTACTAGGTGCTGTTTATGCCAGTACCCCAGGAACACTTCCAAATTTCAATTTGGTTCCTGAAAAAACAAAATCAACCGAATTTGGATTGGAACTAAGAATGCTGGACAACCGGATTCAATTGGATGCAACTTACTACAAAGCTAACACTTACAACCAAATTCTGGGTTCTCAGCCACTGGCTCAAACAACAGGTTATGGTGGTAAAAGTATAAATGGTGGTAACGTTGAAAACAAAGGTGTTGAATTGTTATTGACTGCTTACCCTGTTAAAACCAGAGATTTTACATGGGAAACAAACTTGGTTTACACAAAAAACAATTCAAAAGTAATTGACCTTGGTGATGAGGTGGATACGCAAATCGATTTCGGTGGAAATGGTGCTATAAGAATAGTTGCAATTCCTGGAAATTCATTTCGCACAATTATCGGTCAGGGTTACCAAAGAAATGACCAGGGACAGATTCTTATTAAAACGGATGGTAGTGACAGAGGTGTTGCCATGCAAACCGATGGAAACATTGAGCTTGGAAAAGTTGAACCAGACTGGACAGGTAGCTTCCGGAATGCATTCTCGTATAAAAACTTTACCATTTACGGGCAAATTGATGGTTCGTTTGGTGGCGTAATGTTTGATGGAAACAACATGGCTTACGATGAGCAGGGAACCTCAGTTAGATCATTAATTGGCCGTGAAGGTTGGATTCAATCAGAATTGGACAAAGCAGCTGGAATTTCTGATGGTTTTACTGGTGGTGTTGATGTTTGGGTTGATAACAATACTGTACTTTACGATGAGTCGTTGATTGGTGCCGATGGTATTCAGGTTGGTGGAGTTCCTAACTCAGGCGAAAATGCCATATATGCCGATCCACGTAAATTCTGGGATAGAAATAGAAACGATAGAGCCGAGCACAACATTGAAAGCGCAACCTATGTAAAAGTAAGAGAAATAGGTATGGCTTACACGTTGCCTAAACGACTTCTCGCTGGTATGCCTGTTAAAGACGTGAAAATTTCAGTAATCGCAAACAACCCTTGGTTACTATATCGCGAAACAAGACATGCTGATCCTGACGCTTATCGTGTAGGAACGAATAAAGGACAATTAGGTATTACAGGCTATACTGCTCCTCCTGTCCGTACATTAAGTTTTAAGCTTAACCTAAAATTCTAATAAGAGACATATGAAAATAAAATTTATATTCGCAGCACTAATACTAGCTAGTGTATTTAGCTGCACAACCAAAGAACTTGATGAATTTGGCCAACCGTACAACTCGGTTACCGAGCCTAATTATCTGCATCTAATCAATAGCTCAATCGGAGACCTTAACAATAGTCAGTTTGAATACTGGATTCATCAAAAAACACGTCCGAATACAGGGATGGATCTTTATGATGATGGTAATGAAACAAACCCCTGGGGTGGTGTTTACAGACAAAATAAGAACTTGTTGGATGCACTTGAAAGAACTGCAGCTTTTGAAGATGCAGCACAGGAAAATGCACATGCAATTGCTCTAATCATCCGATCTATATTATTTGTTCGCTTAACAGATTCATATGGAGATGTTCCTTATTCAGAAGCAGATTTTGAAGATGAGACCGGGATTATTGAAACTCCGGTATATGACAGCCAGGAAAGCATTTACCGTGACTGTTTTGCCAACCTGACGAAAGGTATTGAAATGATTGGTAGCAGTAACCAACTTTTTCTTGGTGAGGCTGATTATATTTATCATGAAGACCTGCAAGGCTGGAAGAAATTTGCTAACACCATTCGTTTACGTATGGCTCTTCGTGTAACTAATGTTGATGCTTCTTTGGCAAGCCAATGGTTTTCAGAAGTTGCCAAGCACCCTGTAATTAACTCAATCAGTGAATCTGCAACTTACGAGCGTTTTGATTTGGAAGGATTCAGAAATCCAAATTGGCATTCAACCGATAACATTTCACGTATGTCTAAATTATTTGTTGATTATCTAATTGCAAATAACGATCCTCGTTTGAGCAAATTCGTTTTGCCGAATAACGTAGGGGAATATGTTGGATTAACAAATGGATTGGATTATACATCAAATACCAATGAGTTTTCCGATATCGGTGCTGAATTGGCTATTGCAGACAGAGCTGCTCCAATTCTAATGTACGATGAAGTTTGCAACATTAAAGCTGAAATGTATCTACGTGGTTTGGGTGTTTCAGCAAATGCTGATGAAGCAAATAGCTGGTACCAAAAAGGAATTAGAGCCAATATGGAATATTACAATGTTGCTGCTGCTGATATTGATGCCTTTTTTGCAACAGAAGCTGAAGCTACATTGAACGGAGATGAGGCCAACAAAAGAAGACAAATTGGTTCACAAAAATGGGTTGGTGGTATTCGTAACGGATTTGAGTTGTTTGCTGATATGAAGCGTTCAGGTTATCCTGTAATTGCTGATCGTAAAGCGACTGACGTTCCTTTAGCATCATTAGGAGAAACAAACGGCAAAATGCCAAGGCGTTTAAAGTACCCTGATAACGAAATGCTTTACAATACTGAAAATTACGAACAGGCTGCTGCTGCAACTAACGGTAACAGCTACCTGCACCGTATGTGGTGGGATGTAAATTAGTAAATCAAATTATATTGTTTTAAAGAGTCCTAATTTTTTTAGGGCTCTTTTTCATTTATAGTAATACCCTGAGTTAGATTCATGCAATATTTTTCGGACTACCTTGGATTTAAAGAGAACTAAAAAATCAAAATTCCCTTTAGGCTTAGGGTGATTTATGATTTTTAATCATTTTTTAGAGATCACTTTAAAAACTTGTGGGAAACAATGTCATTTATAGAACAATTTTCACACATTTATATTAACCCAGCGCTTTGCACTGCGCTATATTCTTCGACGCTTTCAGCGTCATTCCTTGTCGCCCTGAAAGAGCATTACAGCAATAATCCCGGGTAAAAGAATGAAGTGAGAGCAACCCGGGGTAAGGAATGATAAGATAAAAAGGCGCAACAGGAATGTTGATTAAAGTTGTAACTATTCATGAGCCGCACATTCCAAATTAATTCTTTACTAATCTCTATGTTAAACTATTTAATGTAAATAGTATAGTTAAAATTAGAGATGAAAAGGAATCTCGCACAGAAAGTTGAATTAATCCTTTTTTAGATTATTAATCGAACTCAGGTTAAAAATACGTTTATGACATTTTTCACCTGGGGTATAACATCTTTTCTCAATTCTTTTTTCTATTATTGTCCCAATATTGCTCGAATTTAGAAAATACCAACAACTTAAATTCAATTCTACTTTGCCAAAATTGGGATCAAATAATGAATCTGATTTAGTTAAAAAACTAAGTCATGGAGATTTTGAAGCTTACGAATTATTATTTGAACGCTATGGTTCTAAATTATATCGGTTTGTTTTTTCATATCTGAAATCTGATGTTGATTCTGAGGATCTTGTTCAGGAAGTTTTTATGAAACTGTGGGAAAACAAGGAAAACCTTAAAAGCAATAAATCATTTCAATCCTACTTATTTACAATCGCATTTAATTCAATCAAGCAAAGATTTAATCTGAAAATTAGAAAAGATAAATTCAAACATGACTTGATCGAATGGTTCAGCCAGGAACAACCATCTCTTGAATCTCGAAAAGATTTCGAGATTCTTCTCGATAAATTGGATCAATTAATTGATCAACTTCCAGAAAAAAGGAAGAAAGTTTTTATACTTCGAAAAAAAGAAGGAAAGTCAATTGAAGAAATTGCGAACGAATTGGAAATATCACCTAAAACAGTTAAGAATCAGATAACTGAAGCGATGAAGTTCTTTAAAAAGTCCTTTAAAGAGGATAATATTTCTTCTGCATTATTCTATTTTTTATTCATTTCCTGAAAAAAATATCTTTTTTCAATAGGACTTTTTTGACTTGCCTGATATAACTAATGAGTACAATCTCAAAACAGCAAGATGAAAGAGAAAATTGATGTCAATCTAATTAAAAAGTATAGCGAGGGGGAATATAGCTTTAAGGATCTAAAAGTTATAGCGAACTGGTTTTCTGACTTTCGATTTCACTCACAAGTAAGAACAGCCCTAAAATACCATTGGACTGAATTTGAAGATGAAAAAGAAGTTCAGGAAAAAGATCTATCAAACGTTTTTAATAAACTCAAAACTCAAATTCTTGAGAAAAAGAATCAGATGAGTACTCGGGAAAAGATTACCAAAATTTATTTTAGAGTTGCAGCAATAATTGTTTTACCATTACTTATCTATTCAGCTTATACAACTGCTGAGCGTATTTTCTTCAACTCGAATGATGACACCCTGGTTGAAGTTGTATCTCCAAGTGCAACTCGGTCACATCTTAGTTTACCTGATGGATCAAGGGTTGTATTAAATGGCAATTCAAGTTTAAAATATCATACAAACTTTAATAAAAACCGCATAGTAGAACTTAAAGGAGAGGCCTATTTTGATGTAGCTCATAAATTTGGTTCCAGATTTCTCGTTAAAACTGAAAACTTAGATGTTCAGGTGCTTGGAACGAAATTTAGTGTCACTGCTTTTAAAAATGATAATATGGTTGGGGTGATATTAAAAGATGGGAAAGTAAAGCTAAAAGGAAAGAATAATTCCTTTTCAGAAGTACTTAAACCAAACGAGGCTTTCTATTACAATAAGAGAAACAAATCAGGGAGACTTAAGAATGTTGATGCAAAACGACTAACAGCCTGGAAGGATGGTGTTTTAATCTTTAGAGATGAACCATTAAGAGAAGTTTTAAAGAAATTAGGTCGTTGGTACGATGTCCAATTTGATGTAAAGGATAAAAAAGTATTGAATTTTACATACCGGGCTACTTTTCGAAATGAATCTTTAGAAGAGGTGTTACGCCTAATAACACTTACCGCTCCAGTAGACTATGAAATAAAGAATAGAAATAAAAACTCAAATGGAATTTATGCAAAAAAGAGAATCTTAATAAAATTGAAAAAATAGTGATGCAAAAAAACAGGAAAGTGTTGGTACCACTTTCCTGACAAGCAATGTATCGTTAATGCAGCTTACATTATAAATAACATTACAAACGTAAATTTATGAAAAAAAATCGAAAACGATGGGTATTAAAGGACTATACCCTCAAAAAGTATTTTACAATGATTAAATTGATTTCCTTCTTCTTTTTACTGGGGATTGTGCAAGTATTCGCAACGGATGGCTATTCGCAGCAAACACGTATATCAATAAACCTGGATAAAGCTAAACTTGTAAATGTTCTGGACGAAATAGAGAATAAAAGCGAGTATTATTTTTTGTACAACAAAGATTATGTAGATGTTGAGCAGATAGTTGATGTTAAGGTTGAAAATCAGTCAGTAAAAGAGATTATGGATTTACTCTTAGAATCTACTGGGTTAAAATATTCAATTATAAATCAGCAAATTGTTTTAACAAATGCGAATAAAAAAGGTACAAGTCAACAAGAAAAAACGATTAAAGGTAAAGTATTAGATACATCAGGGTTACCGCTCCCGGGTGTATCCATTGCCATTAAAGGAACTACAACAGGTACGATTACCGATTTTGATGGAAACTACACCCTTTCAGGAGTATCTTCCAGTGATGTTTTGGCTTATGCCTTTGTTGGGATGATTTCTCAAAGCATTGAAGTTGGAGCACAAAGCATGATTAATGTCACAATGAAAGCTGATGCTATTGGTATTGAGGAAGTAGTTGCTATTGGGTATGGTACTGCAAAAAGAATAACGCTTACGGGTGCGATTGCATCTGTCAACTCAGACCAGATACTAACTACATCCAACGAAAGTGTGGCTAATATGCTTTCAGGTAAAGTGGCCGGCTTACGTGTTTTACAGAGAACTGCCGAACCAGGTGAATTTGATACTGATATTGACATTCGTGGTATGGGTACTCCACTAATTATTATTGATGGGGTTCCCAGTGGTAGTATAAATCATTTGGATCCAAACGATATTGAAAGTTTAACAATTCTGAAAGATGCCTCCGCAGCAGCTGTTTATGGAGTACGCGCTGCAAATGGTGTCGTTTTGGTTAAAACCAAAAGAGGTACCAAAGGAAAAACAGAATTTAGCTACGAAGGTACTTATGGTGTACAGGTTCCTCTAAACTCTCCTGAAACTATGAGTGCTGTACAATGGATGGAAGTAAAAAATGAACAGCAAACAAACCAAAGAAGAAATCCTATTTTTTCTGAAGAAGAAATTGCTCCATACCGCAATGGTACCTTGCCAAGTACGGATTGGTATAATATGGTAGTTGCTAAAACTGCTCCCAAGCAACAGCATAACCTAAGTGCAACAGGTAGAACTGAAAAGATGGGTTATTTCGTATCAATGGGATACATGGAACAAGAAGGTTTCTGGAAAAGTGGTGATTTGGACTACAATAAAATCAGTCTGCGATCAAACCTGACCATGCAGCTAACAAAGAACCTTGAAGGTGAACTGTTGATTAGTAGAATTACAGATACAAAGAACCAGCCTTTTAATGACTGGAAAGTTCTTAAAGGAGCCTACATGCAAATACCTACGGTTACACCTTTTGCCAATAACAACCCGGCATATATGAACAATGTACCTGATGGAAACCACCCACTTGCCTATACTGATAGTGATCTTGGTGGTTTTAAAGAGAAAAAACACTTGTACCTGACAACCACTTTTGCATTGAATTACAAAGTTCCTTTTATCGATGGATTAAAAGCAAGAGGTATGTATAGTCGCGATTATACAACGACTACGTACAGAGATTTTCAGAAAGCATATTCATTATATGAATACACTGCAGAATCGGATACCTACAAGGAAATTCCTCAAGTTCAAACGAACCTGAAAAGAGCCTTTAAAGAACAAAATAATGAGTTAATGCAATTTTCTTTAAACTACGAAAAAACAATTGCAGACAAACACAACATTAAGGTTTTGGCTTTATATGAAGAATCTACAAGAAGTGTAGATAATTTTTATGCGAAAAGAATGTTTGATCTGGATATCCCCCAACTGTATGCAGGTATTGGAGGAGATAGTCAGGATGCAAATGCTGACCCCAATAATATTTATGATGAAGCTAACAAGGGTTTGGTTGGACGTTTAAACTATGACTTTGAGTCAAAATATATTGCTGAGTTTAGTTGCAGATATGATGGTTCATCTAAATTCCTAACAGGTCACCAATGGGGATTCTTCCCTGCGGCTTCAGTTGGCTGGAGAGTTTCGGAGGAAGCTTTCTTTGAGAATATTCATCAACTTGCCTTTATTAGCAGCTTAAAATTTAGGGCATCACATGGTGAACTTGGAGATGATGGTAATGCAGCATACCAGTATGTTGTGGGGTACGATTATCCAAAAGACGATAAATACCATCAAATTGGATCTCTTATCGATGGAAACTTTATAAATGGAATGGGTTTCCGTGATATGCCGAATTTTAATCTGACCTGGTATACATCAAAAACAACAGATATTGGTTTTGATGCTACACTTTGGGATGGTAAATTAAGTATTGAGGCGGATTATTTTGTTCGTAAGCGTAGTGGTATTCTTGGTGATAGAGGCTTAAGCTTACCAACTACATTAGGAGCCAACCTTCCAAAGGAGAACTTGAATTCAGACAGAACCGCTGGTTATGATCTTTCGCTACGCCACAACAATAGCATTGGCGATTTTGCCTATTATGCTTATGGTAATGTATCTTTTACCCGTACGGAGACTACCTCATTTGCAAGAAGTGAATATGTAGATTCATACGACAATTGGAAAAACAACAAGAATGGTCGTTTCAATGATCTTTTTTGGGGATACGGTGCGAATGGCATTTTCCTAACTCGCGATGAGGTGGTTACCAGTCCGAAGCAGGATGATTTTAATAGAACCTTCCCTGGTAATCCAAAACTTGAAGATTGGAATGGAGACGGTGTGATTAACGCTTTTGATGAACATGTTATTGGAATGGGTTTGTTACCTGATAATAAGAATGCATTACCATTGGTAAACTTCGGACTAGCAGTTGGTGGTAACTGGAAAGGATTCGATCTTGACCTCTTATTCCAGGGTGGTGGAATGACTTTTATGAAGTATACAGGTCAGATTTCAGATCCATTACCTTGGGGACGTAACAGTTTAGAATTATATGCCGACAGATGGCGTCCTGCAGTACCTGGCGATATTAATGGTGAATGGATTCCGGGTAATTACCAGGCAATAGCATCAACCAAATGGAATGCCAACTCAGAGGCAGCAATTCATAATGCAAGATACCTCAGATTAAAAAGTGCTGAAATTGGCTACACCTTTTCTTCCTCAATACTTAAAAAGATTGGATTAAAATCGGCCAGAGTATTTACCAATGGATATAATTTATTCACATGGGACGGAATTGAAGGCTGGGATCCAGAGAAAAGGGGAGACCTGGAATATATGAATGCCAGTTCTTATAATCTTGGTGTAAATATTAAATTCTAAAAAACGAAACACGATGAAACAAATAATAAAAGGACTAATAGTATTTATAAGCGTTCTACTCTTTTCGTGCGCTGAGCTGGATATTGCTCCCAAGAGTATTGTATCGGAAGCGGCAATATTCTCTTCAGAGGCTGGGGTGATGTCTTATATTGCAACTATGTATGCAGATGTTGATCTTTGTGACTTCTACAGATATGAAGATAACATTACAGCAGAAGAATCTAAAGGTGAATTTAAAGACGCCAAAAAGAATTGGAATTATTCTTTAGTACGCAATCTAAATGCTTTTATTGCAGCCTTACCAAATTATGCTGAGCTTCATAAGCAGGCCAACCTGGATATCTGGATGGGTGAAGCAAAATTTATGCTTGCGATGCAGTATTTCCAAATGGTTCGTATGTATGGTGGAATTCCACTAATTACAGAAACTCAGGAGTTTACAGGAGATAATCTGGAAGAACTTCAGGTTCCTAGAAATAAAGAAAAAGAAATCTATGAGTTCATTAGAACAACTTTAGATGAAGCAATTGCTTTATTACCAGAAGAAGCTCAATCTAGTAGAGCAAGTAAATATGCTGCTTTGGCTTTAAAATCAAGAGCCATGCTTTATGCCGGATCTATTGCTGAATATGGTGAGATTTTATTGGATGGTGTAATTGGAATTCCTGCAGGTGATGCCAATACCTATTACCAGTATTCATACGATGCATCAAAAGCAATTGAAGGTAAATTCTCTCTTTATGCAAAACATGCAGACAAAACAGAGAATTTCATCCAACTTTTTTTAGATTCTGATATCGGAACCAATCCTGAGGTTATTTTCTCAAGGGTTTATCAATACCCACTGAATGGTCATAAATTAGATCGATCAGTTGTACCATTTGGTATTAGAGGTCCACAGGGATACGGTTCACGAATTAATCCAACACTTACTTTTGTTGAGATGTTCGAATACATCGATGGCACACCAGGTACTTTGGTTGTTGATGACGAAAGTGGAGAACCAATCCGATTCGAAAATCCTCTTGATTTGTTTAATAACAAAGACCCAAGATGTGCTGCAACAGTTATCTATCCTTATGGTATCTTTAAGGATCAGGTGATTGATGTACGCAAAGGAATTTATGAATCCTATCCTGATGGACCGATTCATACCGCTGGAAGTTCTAACCAGTTATGGAATGGAATGGCCATTATTGGTAAAAGTGGTATTGGAGGTAGTGAGCAAACAAGAACAGGTTTCCATTTACGTAAATACTCCGATCCAAGATTGGGACAGGGAGATGTTAGAAGCGGACAATCAAATACCGACTGGATTGAATTCCGTTATGCTGAGATTCTTCTGAATTTAGCTGAGGCAGGTTTTGTTTTAGGTAAAACAGATGAGGCATTGGGCGCGATTAATCAAATTCGTGAAAGAGCCGGAATTGCATTGATCACTTCAGAGCAGCTAACAACAGAAAAAATTCAACATGAAAGAACTGTTGAGTTGGCAATGGAAAGTCAAAGCTATTGGGACGAAAGAAGATGGAGAACTGCAAGTGATAATTATTATTTATGGCAGCCAAGGTATTTGTACCCATATTACATTTTTGATGAAGGAGTGCATATCTTCAAAATCACCACGGATGGTAATCCAAGAAATTTTGAAACTAAGCGTTATTGGAGAGCAATTGAAGGTAGCGATATTCAGAAGAATCCAAAATTAATTCAGAATCCATACAGATAATCTAAATAATATAGAACAATGAAAAATATAATATATAGCATAATGTGTTTTAGTCTGTTGGGACTGGTGTCATGTGGTGAGCTCGACAACTATGTAACACCTGACCACACACTTACTGGAACATTAACAGATGCACTGACAGGAGAACCACTAATAACGACAGATGCCAACTTTAACTTTGGATTAAAAGAAATAAGTTTTTCTGAAGATGCGCCGCAAAGAACCTATCCTGGTAGAGCAGATGGTATTTACCAGAATACCAAATTGTTTAATGCAACCTATGAAATTGAGCTTAAGAATGGTGGATTTGTACCTCCACCAATCGAGACTATTGAGGTAAGTGGAACAACTGTCAAAGATTATACAGTAATGCCTTATATGGGAATTAAGAATGTATCTACAAGCCGATTGGATAGCACATTAACAGTATCCTGGAATATTGAGAGGTATGTAGATACTGAAGCCTTTCAAAATACAACAGTGTGGCTCTCACAATATCCTCAGGTTTCTCAGCTAGTTAAAGAGAAAACGATAAACTTTGGTGGTTTATGGGATTCAGAAGAATCGGCAGTTCTTGATTCAACTTATATTGCAACTTTCGAGGAACTTGATCCGGCTCAAACATACTACATAAAGGTATCTATGAGAGCTCGAAGTAATCCTGGGAATGTTCCAAGACATTATAACTGGACAGAGACAATGCAAATAGATTAACATTTCAATAATAGTTAGTAAAACCCAAAGTAATATATCTATCAATAGTATTTTATTAGGTATTTGCTATTAGTTAATCATTAAATGAGGAGCTCAGTGTTGGGCTCCTCATTGTTTTTACTACTCACATCGGTTCATTTATATAATACCAAATGCATGTTGAAATGATTGATAAATAAATTGAATTATTTTTTTCTAATTCGAAGCGAAAAATCTTTTCGTAGCCTTAGTTCCGAAACTATTTTTCAATAAAGAAGAAGGAAAAAAGAAACAATTTATATCGCTCATTTTGATATGTTTTTGGTATAAGACCTATTCATTAGAAGCTCATGCCTGCGAAGGCATCTCATTACAAAACCTAAACCTGAGATTCCTGCCTCCGCAGGACTGGAGGACTGGTAGTCCTCTTTTCTTACAACTGCCGAACAATTGCATCATGTGGTATGGAAATATGGAAAAGCATATTTGTAATACGGTAGAGCGATATATAAATACGGTAGAGCAAGGTGTATATACGGTAAAGCGATGTATAATTACGGTAGAGCAAGGTATATATACAGAATAGCAATGTTTAATTACGGTAGAGCAAGCTATATATACGGTATTTAAATACTTAAAAGCGAGTATATCTACATTAAATGCGGAATTGCATTGTAACTTGAGGTATGTTTAATCAAAAGAATTTCCTGAGGCTTGCCACGAGGATAATCGACTTTAAGAATTTTCTTTAATACGCTGATTTCAATTAGTCCAATATTTCAATAGGGTAATGCCTTCTTTTATGTACTTACTATTACAAGTCTATTTAAGGACTAAACAGACAAAATTCTTTATCGAATAGAATACAATCAATACAAGTCTCTTACTTCAACCGATTGCACAAAATAAAGTGAACAAGTCACATCAACAAACTGTAGATTTTTATTATTTTTGATTAGCCAGAACAGAACAGATTGAACAAAGTACAATTAACCTATATTCAATGATTCACAAAATTGCAACAATCCTAATTCTATAAAACTTACCAATTCATACGATAGACAATATAAATAACAGAACCATAGCAAAAATTAGCACTAACAAATAATACTGAGATGAAAAAACTTCTATTACCATTTTCACTACTGATTGCAATAGTATGCATATCATCATTTTCAACAAATGCACAACAGGATCTTTCCAAATATGTGAATACATTTATTGGAAGTGAAGGAGCTGGTCATGTTTTTCCAGGGGCAACATTACCTTTTGGAATGGTAAAATTGGGTCCGGATTGTGGCGACAAAAACTCAAACATGGGTTATGCTAAAAATCAGGAAGTACACGGTTTTAGTCATACACATGTGAGCGGTACCGGTGGTGGTTCCAAGTACGGTAACATTTTAGCGATGCCGGTAGTCGGAAATTTCAGTCCCCAAAATTATGCGAGTTCAGCTGACAACTCAAAAGCTAGCCCTGGTTTTTTCGCAGTTGACTTAACAGATTATCAGGTAAAAGCAGAACTGACAACTACACACAGAACTGGCTTTCACAAATATACTTTTCCCCGTTCCGAAGAATCACACATAATTATTGATGCCGGAAGTTTTCTAGGTGACAGTGTTAGCAACCCACTTGAAGCACAACAGTTTGTTGGCTCAGAGGTGAAAATATTATCAGAAACCAAAATTGAAGGATACTCCCGTATTCGTTATGGCTGGGGAATGGGAGATGAATATACCGTTTATTTTTCCGCTGAATTTGACACACCAGCTACATCAACGTCAGTATGGAAAGCAAATAAAATTGAAACAGGCAAAACAGTTGCCGTTGATACAGGCGAAAAAACCGGAGCTATCTTCTCATTTGCAACAAAACAGGGGCAAAAAATCCAGGTTAAAGTAGGAATCTCATTCATTAGTTGTAATAAAGCACAGCTTAATTTAGAAAATGAAATTAGCCATTGGGATTTTGAAAAGACAAAAAAGGCAGCTCGTTTAAAATGGAATGAAGTATTAAATACCATCGTAATCGATGAACCTTCTGATGATTTCAAAACCATTTTCTACAGCTCGTTTTACCGCACAATGCTAATGCCAACTGACCGTACGGGTGAAAATCCTAAATGGAAATCGGACGAGCCATATTACGATGACTACTACGCAATTTGGGATACTTACCGCGCCACTCACCCACTCATGACATTAATTCAGCCTGAACGAGAACGCGACATGGTTTGTTCATTGGTTGATATTTACAGATACGATGGTTATATGCCTGACGCTCGCAGTGGGAACCACAATGGACGTACACAAGGTGGTAGCAATTGCGACATGGTTGTGGCCGATGCCTTCCTTAAAGGTTTAACAGGTATTGATTATCAAACGGCTTTTGATGCCATGGTGAAAAATGCCGAGATCCCTCCAGGTGGAACAGAAATGCAGGAAGGTCGTGGCGGTGCCAATGAGTACATTAATTTGGGTTATGTTCCTGCTGAATTTGAACCACTACAAAGCACAAATCCGGGGGCTACTCCAAAACTATATGAGCGTGCCGGAACAAGAACTGTTGAATATGCTGCCAACGATTGGGCAATTGCTCAAATGGCTAAAGAACTGGGAAGAGAATCAGAATACATAAAATTTAAAAGACGTGCCGGTAACTGGGCCAACCTATGGAGAGGTAAGAAAAGCGATGGATTTAGAGGTTTCATCTGGCCTCGCCGTGAAGATGGTACTTGGGTAAATAAATTCTCAGCCTTTAAAAGCGGAAGCTGGGGTAACTTCTTCTACGAAAGTAACTCATGGGAGTATTCCTTTTATGTTCCTCACGATGTTAGTGCCTTAATTGATAGTTGTGGAGGTAAAACAAGATTTGTTGAGCGCTTGGATCATTTCTTTGACAAGCATTATTTCAATGTGACTAATGAACCCGGATTTTTGGCACCATGCCTGTATGTTTATGCCGGATTGCCACACAAAACCAACAAGCTGGTTCGTAACATCATTAAAGAAAATTACACCACCAACGACGATGGCGTTCCCGGAAACGACGATGCAGGATCAATGGCAGGCTGGTTTGTTTTTCACGCAATGGGTTTTTATCCGAATACAGGACAGGATGTATATTTAATTTCTGCTCCTCACTTTAAGAAAACCACTATTAATATGGGTAATGGCAAAGAACTGGTTATTAGCGCCAAAAATTTATCTGAAGAAAACATATACATCCAATCAGCAACGCTAAATGGAAAAGACTTTGATAAAGCATGGTTTACCCATTCAGAAATCGCTGATGGCGGTGTACTTGAATTTGAGATGGGAAAAACACAGGGATCTTGGGGCTCAACCAATTTGCCTCCATCAATGTCACAGAAATAAAAAATATAATTGTTCATATAAAACGAACTGATCAAAAGTAAACACATGAGCAAATTACTTAGTTTTCTCTTCATCATGCTTGTAATTTTGAGCAATGCGATGAGTCAAACCATACTACCCACACCTTTAAAGGTATCAATTGGAACAGGTAACTTTCGGCTAATAAACCACATGGAACTCAGCTACGGTGATATTGGTGAACAAACGTCTTCCTATGCATCCAACGTATTGTCAGAAGCTACGGGTTTCAAATTCAGAACAACAAAATCAAAAATCAAAACAGGAATACTTTTTACGTCCAAAGGAGCAAAAAAGGAATTGGGCGATGAAGGTTATATTATTGAAGTAACACCAACCCTTGTTACTATCAGAGCAACGAATGAAAAGGGTTTGTTTTATGGAGTACAGAGCTTGCTCCAATTACTTCCTGCAGAAATATTTAACAAAAAACAAGTACAGGGGATCGACTGGATAATTCCATGCCAGAAAATTGAGGATAAGCCCAAATTTGCCTGGCGAAGTTTTATGCTCGACTCGGGACGCCAATACCAAACATCGGGCTTCATTAAAAAATATCTTGAACAGATGGCTATGTTGAAAATGAATTATTTTCACTGGCATCTTACCGAAGGACAAGGCTGGCGCATTGAAATAAAAAAGTATCCTAAACTTACTAAAATTGGTTCACAGGTAGCAAAAGGGAAAGAGCAGCAAGGTTTCTACACTCAAAGTGAGATAAAAGACATTGTTGCGTTTGCTAAAGAGTTACATATTACCGTGGTTCCAGAAATTGATGTTCCGGGTCATTCAGAAGCTGCTTTAACCGCTTACCCCGAATTAACTTGTTTGAAAAAAGCTCCTGAATCTGTTATGGGATTTTCGTCTCACATCTTTTGTGGAGGCAATGAAAAAACTTATGATTTTCTGGAAGATATCTTTTCAGAAGTGTGCGATCTTTTTCCTTCTGAATACATACATATTGGTGGCGATGAAGCACCGAAAGCTGATTGGAAAAAGTGTTCTGCTTGTCAATCAAAAATAAAAGACGAAGGACTAAATGACACACATGATCTGCAACTCTACTTCACCAAACGATTGGCCAACTTTCTGAAAACTAAAAACAGAAAAGCAATTTGTTGGGGCGATGTCGTTTATCACGACGGAATTGAGCTTCCTGATAATGTAGTGGTGTACTGGTGGAACTGGCGCGGTCATAAAGATCTGGCACTTAAAAATGCAATAAAAAGAGGTCATCAGGTTATTTGTGGCACCAATTACTACACCTATCTTAATTTTCCTGTAACCCCATGGAAACCACGCTACAATAATGACCGGACTTTTGACTTGAAAACCTGTTATGAAAAAAATCCAAGTTATCTTGATAATCCAAATAAACTAATTCTTGGAATGGGAACCTGCCTATGGACTGATTGGTCTGTACAGGAATACATGATTGACCAGCGAGTATTCCCTCGAATTTTTGCTTTGGCGGAACAAATGTGGAATTCTGGCGAATTACTTCCCTTTGATAGATTTCACAAACAGGTAAAACAAAAATATCCTATTCTAAAAGCAAGAGATATAAACCTTGGTCCGGGTTTACTTGAAGAAGTTCCCGAGGGCTATCAATGGGACTAATACTTATGAATAAGAGGAATGCCTGCATAAAAACATACACGTATGCAGTTGGCTGAGTTAGATACTCAAACATTGATAAACATAAAATTACAATCATGTTACGAAATAAAATTATAGGATTTATTATTCTGGCAGTAATTGGGCTTAGCCTGAATGCAACAGCTAAGAAAAAAGATAAAAAGGCCGAAAAATATCAACCAACATGGGAGTCAATAGTTAAAGCTCCTGTTGCTCCCTGGTTTGATGATGCTAAGTTTGGTATATTCATTCACTGGGGCGCTTATAGCATAATAGGCCATAAAGATGGTGGCAGGGGCTATGCCGAACATGTACCGAAACTTATTTACAGCAATCCAAAATATTATTACCCGTATCTGGAAAAACGATTTGGCGGTCACCCTCCCGAATTTGGTTACAAAGACATTGTAAAACAGTTTAAAGCTGAGAACTGGGATCCTGATGCTTGGGCTGAATTATTTAAAAATGCAGGTGCAAAATATGTAGTTCTAACAGCTGAGCACCACGACGGATATGCACTGTGGGATTCAGAGATTACAGACTGGTGTGCAACCAAAGTGGGACCCATGCGCGATTTGGTTGGCGATCTTGGTAAAGCCGTTCGTGCAGAAGGAATGAAGTATGCCCCCTCCTATCACAGAGAACGCCATACCGGTTTTTTTGCCAAAGATATATACGCGGTAAATAGTGAAGCCAGGCCAGATATTCTAGAAGAAATAAAGCGTGAACCTTTGGCTGCTGAGTTATATGGGCCATTCTCATATACCGATGAATTCATAGCCGATTACGGAGCCCGCTGGAAGGAAATTCAGGATAAATACCAACCAGACTTTATGTGGATTGATGACATTCCTATTTTTTATAAAGCTGAGGGTGAACCTCAGTCTGTAAAATTCCAGAATTCATTTCAGGGGTTGATAGCCGACTATTTTAATGCAGCACAAGATTGGGGTAAAGATGTTTATCTGAATAACAAAGGTGGACATTTAAACTGGCCAAAAGGACCCGGTTGCCTCGAATCGGACAATCTTAATCTGGTTAAAATAGGTCCTAAATGGGAAAACCCGGCCACACTCGGAACTTCGTACGGTTATATGATGGAAGAGGAAGAAGCTGATGCATATAAATCCCCTGCAGAGTTGATTCATTTGCTTTGTGATGTGGTTAGCAAAAACGGAAATCTCTTGTTGAATATTGGACCTCGTGCCGATGGAACAATCCCGGAAGGAATGCAACGCCGGTTGCTCGAAATGGGGAAATGGTTATCAGTTAATGGTGAGGCAATTTACAATACCCGCTGCTGGAGTACCTATGGTGAAGGCCCATCTTTGGCTCAGGACGATGTCTCGGGAAATGATATTTCTGGAAAGAAAAAGGAAAAGTCTAAACATATTCCTTATTCAGATAAATCCATTCGATATACCATGAGTAAAGATCAGAAAACCTTATTCGCTATTCAATTAATTCAGGCTGACAATAACCAGTGCCTGGCAAAGTCAGTAATACCATTAAACCTAAATGAGAAAAATATTAAAAGTGTGTCTCTACTTGGAGTCGATGAAAAAGTGGAATGGGTGCAAGGGAGTAAAGGATTATTTATGAAGGTGTCTGAAGATTCAGATGCCCTATATTCAGGTGTCTGGAAAATTGATTTAAGGTAACGAAACATCCTATCAACACTAAATATTCTTAATAATGAATTCTAAAACCTTTCAACTTTACGACGGTAAATTTAAGCAATTATTAAAATGCTTGAAGCTAACACAGATCATCTCCATACTTATCCTGTTTTTATTCATTTCGTGTAACAGCAGGGCAAAGGGAGATGGAATTCTAAACTTCAATGCACATGAGTTCTCCGGAGTTAAAGTATTAGAAGACTATTCCGGAAAACCCGACAGCTTAGGAGTATTTGAACAATACAAATTAAAATTACCAGCTTTTAAGAACGGAGTTTATTATAGCGCCAAATGGTGGCCTGCATCATCCAATCGTGTTTACGGGAACATTATTACTGAAAATACAATTGGCAATGTCAAGCAGGGTGGAATGTTTTTACTATTACAAGTTTCATCTGATAAATATTTTGCACTGTTACCTATGGTTTCTGAACAAGCCTATAGTTGGTTGGACTCTGGGATTGATGGGCTACTATTAAAAATGGGAACCCATGGCAAGGCAACACTTAATGGAGACATTCCTCTTTACTCATGGGCATTTGCTTCAAATCCTTATCTAGCGTGTAATCAGGCTTGGGAAAAAGCACTGGCTGTGAATCCTAATACGACCACTACCCGTGAGGAAAAATCATACCCCGAGGCATTTGAATATCTGGGATGGTGTTCCTGGGAGCATTTTAAATTTGATATTACAGAGACCAATATGATTCAGACCATTAAAGACATTGAAAAATCTGGAGTTCCAGTTCGAAGTTTTTTAATGGACGATGGGCATTTTGACAGACAATCAGTATTGCCGGGAGAAAACTTTCCGAACGGTTATAAACCACTTACAGATCTTAAGAAAGATGACAAAATAAAGTGGATGGGCATTTGGTACGCTTTTCTTGGCGACAATCATGGTATTAAGTTACCGGGGAATTTGGGTGAGTTAAATAGTCGTATGAGTAAGGCGAACGCTGGGATTTTACTTCCCGGTGATGATGGAGAGCTGGCAACTGAATTTTACGATCATTTTCTCGATATTGCCAAGCATGACAACATGGATTTTGTGAAGGTTGATTTTCAAACCGATCCTTTGGTTTTTTATGCCGGAAGCAAAAACAAGAGGGCAACAGCCGGACTACCAACAAATAATTTGAATGCAGTTGACAATCCTGTTAAAGCATCAGTACAGTTGAGCAAAGTGTTTCAGCAACGAGTTAGCAAAAATTCGCTTTCGCTAACCAACTGTAATTGGCACCATAGCATTTCGTTGTTCTATTCCGGAGAAAGTTCTGTCGGGCGATGCAGCGAAGATTATCAGGTGGGAAATAAAGAAAAGGCTAAAGCTCATTTATACCATTCGTATGCTGCTATGCCATGGCTCGGACAAATAGCCTGGGGCGATCACGATATGTTTCATTCAAATGACCCATTTGCAGGAAGAATGATGGCCGTTTCCAAAGCCATATCTGGTGGTCCGGTTTTTCTTTCGGATGTACCTAATCACTTTCAGGTTGATAATATCAATCCTTTATGCTACGCTGATGGTAAACTTTTGCGCCCACTTGCACCAGCAGCTCCACTCCCTGATGATATTTTCAAAGACTTGAAAGATGAATCTTTATATAGAACAATTACCCCTCTGAAGAATTCCTCAGTTGCAGTTGTTGTGTATAATTTATCTCCCTCAGAAAGTAGTCTTAGCACAACAATTAATTCTGACTTTTACACCAAGGCATCTGGCATGATACAGCCTTACTCCGGAGATTGGGAAATTCCTTCGGAAGGTTTGCTTGTTTACGATTGGTACAAACAAACCGCACAACCACTCGGTGAAGGATATGAAGTTCTGATTGATGGATTCGAGGATCGTCTAATACATTTGATTCCAATTAATAATGGTTGGGGAGTAATTGGGCTTCAGGATAAATACTTATCGCCAGTCACCTATACAATTTTAAAAAGCACTGCAGAATCTATCACTATTGAGCTAGAAGAAGAAGGTTCTTTTCTGTTGTGGTGCAAAGATAAAATACCAACTTCTGAAGGATTGATTTTTGAAAATTTGGGTGATAATTTATGGAAAGTGGTATTGCATGAACGTAGCAATAAGCGAGTAATAGAAATAAAAGTGAAATAGGAATTAATAAACAAAGCAATATAAATATCTCAGCATTGCAGTAAATAAGTATAAACCACAATTGTTATGAAAAAATTAGCGCCAATATTCTTTTTAGTTTTCACTCTAGCTATTTTATTTAGTTCCTGTAATGCTAACAAAAAGGAAATTACGGAGAAAACCCCTCCAAATATTCTTATCATTCTTGCCGATGATATGGGCTATGGAGATCCTAAATGCTTTAATGCGGAATCAAAGATATTGACTCCAAATATTGATCGTCTGGCTGATGAAGGAATGAAATTCACGAATGCACATGCAGCAGGAACCTGGTGTGTTCCTTCCCGTTACGGATTGCTTACAGGTTGTTATCCTTACAGGAATGATCGTAATTATCAGGAATCAATGATTTCGGATGAACGGATAACGATTGCAAAGTTTCTTCAGCAAAGTAATTACCAGACTGCCTGTGTTGGAAAATGGCATCAGGGCATTATCAATGAGAAAAATCCGGCAGAAGGTGAACGCCTTAAGGGTGGCCCGACAGACAAGGGTTTTGATTATTTCTTTGGGATACCTGCCTCGCTGGATATTCCTCCCTATTATTACATTGAAAATGATCGTTATGTAGATTTTCTGACTGATAGCATTGGAGATAGTAATAGTGAAGGATGGAGTAAAATACAAGGAGCTTTTTGGAGAAATGGAAAAATGTCTCCCGGATTTAAGCATGAAGACGTACTCCGTGTTTTGTCTGGAAAAGTGAATAATTATCTTGAAAATTATACGAAATCCAAAAATGATAAACCTTTCTTTATGTATTTTGCTTTAACAGCACCACATACTCCATGGTTACCCGAGAAACAATTCGATGGAACAAGTCAGGCCGGGATGTATGGTGATTTTGTTACACAGGTTGATTATTATATAGGAACGGTACTGAATAAATTAGAAGAGCTGGGTTTAAAAGAGAATACCTTAGTATTTTTCACCAGTGATAATGGACCCGTTTGGTATCCAAATAATGTAGAGAAGTACAGCCATAACAGTGTTGGACCACTTAGTGGAATGAAAGCTGATGTACTGGAAGGTGGGCAGCGTATGCCATTTGTGGTTCGTTGGTCTGGACATGTTAAGCAGCAATCAGAAAGTAAGAAACTAATCTGTTTTACCGATATCTTTTCTACAATTGCCAATGTGGTAGAGAAACCTTTACCTAACAGTACAGGTGAAGATAGCTTTAGTTTTTATTCTCTGCTTAATAGCGAAAAAGAGCATAAAAGACCTCCCGTTATTCACTCCCAGGGAGGATTGAAAAGTATTATTCATGGTAATTGGAAATACATTAATGGGAAAGGTCCTGGAGGTTTTACCAATGGAATAATGGGTAAATATCCAAATATTCTTCCTCGTGATGAATATGATGGGCAACTCTATAATCTGGCAGAAGATATTGCTGAACGAAATAATCTATACAACAAGAATCCTGAAAAAGTTAAAGAGCTATCGGAAATGCTTGAAAAGTATATGAATACACCTACTCGAGTAATAAAATAATAGATTTGAACAAAGAAGAAATCTCCAATACTAATATGCATTGTACTTCTGGCATTGACAGTTCTACAGACTAATGCACAAGAAAACTAAAATTACAAATGAAAAAATAGAATGATAAATATAAAGTAGGGTAAAACAATAACTAAACGGTTAAGCTAATAAACAATAAAAGACTAAGAACATGACACAAAGAAAAGTACAGTTTAGCTTTATTATGCTTATAGGTTTTACTTTAGGATCTTGCAGTTATCAAGGGGATATTTTAGAGGTTGATGATAGTAATATGCAGCCAAATCTGAAATCTGAAACTATTCAAAGTAGTAGCGAATCTCCCAATGTATTATTAATTATTGCTGATGATATGGGGCATGATGCAACTCCTGGTTTTTCAGAAGGGATTAGTAAGCCATCAATGCCAAATTTGGAGAATATGATGTCTGGTGGTGTAACTTTTGAAATGTATGGGCAGCGCCAGTTTGTACGCCAACCCGTGCTACAATACCAACTGGGAAATATGGGAAAAGTACGGGAATATTAGGTGTAGGAGATGAATTATCAATTTCAGAAGAGTCAATATTTACTTTTATTGAAAATAACTCACCGTTTAATTATGCCTCAACCTTAATTGGGAAATGGCATTTGGGAGGTTCTGCTGACTATGACCATCCCAGAGATTTGGGTGTAAATAATTTTTCCGGATTTTTTGGTGGAGGAGTAACCAATTATTGGAGTTGGAATCATACAATGGATGGGACAACTACAGTTAATGAAAATTATACGACTTCGGAATTTACAGATTTAGCAATTGATTGGATTGGAAATCAATCTCAACCTTGGTTTTTATGGTTAGCATATAATGCGCCGCACACACCATTTCACGCACCAGATGTTGTGCTTCATTCACAAGGCGATCTATCAACCAATCAGGCGGATATAAATGCTGATCCCTTAACTTATTACATTGCAATGATTGAAGCAATGGATACCGAAATGGGAAGATTGCTTGCATCTATGAGTCAGGAAGAGAAGGACAACACAGTCATCATTTTTATTGGCGATAATGGTACGCCAGGACAAGCTGCTCAGACACCTTTCACAAGCGACAAAGCAAAGGGATCATTGTATCAGGGAGGTGTGAATGTACCAATGGTTGTTTCCGGTGCTGGAGTTCAACGGAAAAATGAACGTGAAGAAGGTTTAGTTAATTCTACCGATTTGTTTGCCACAATTGCAGATTTGACCGGATGTGGAATCTCTTCTAAACATAACAGTATTAGCTTTAAAAATGCATTATCAAATGTCTCGTCAATTAGTCGACGTTACAATTACACAGAAGTAAAAAGAGACAATATTGAGGGCTGGGCTATTCAGAATACAAAATATAAACTTATTGAATATGCTGATGGAAGTAACGAACTATACTATCTGATTGATGATCCGTATGAGGAGGTTAATTTGTTATTAAATCCTACACGTAAAACCACAAAAGTAGTAACTCGGCTTCAAACTTTGGCAGGTCGAATCACAATTTACTAAGACATAAAATAATAAATAATCTTTTGTATTTAAGATCGCAAATACAACGAGAAAATAAGAACCATACAAATTATTAGATTAGGGTGTCTTTAAATAGACATCCTAACTTTTTTCTAATAAAAAAAGCATCCATTTCTGAAAAAATTAAACAAAAAATACCATTCCGGAACGTGCTAAAATGTTCCATTGTGACTATATTCGCTGAACCTAAATTATTTTATAAACCAAACCTAAATCCAAGTTCTATGAAACTTCGTATTTTACTTTTCTTGTCATTCATTTGTTGTACTATTATTTCGAGTGCAATAGATTCAAAAAGCATTCAGGATTTTGATGTTAAACCAGAAAACAGTGCTGCTGCTAACAAAGCAAACTTGCAAAAAGCCATTGATTGGGCTTCTGAAAGTGGCTCAGGTTTGTATGTTGAGCCTTCAGACGAACCTTACCATGTTGATGGTGGAATTATTCTGAAAAAGAACGTGTCTTTAATTGGAATTAACGGGCCAACTCCAAGAGGAACAGCTCATCCTACAAAAAAGCAACCCGTTGGTAGTGTGTTTAAAATTACCGATCAGAAAAACGTTTTTATTACCATTGAGTCAGGAACACAAATTAAAGGAATTCAATTTTGGTATCCGGAACAAACCATTTGGGATGCCAATGCAATAATTGAATACCCGGCAACAATACAAACATCTCAGACCAGCAATACACAGGGGATTTACCTGTCATGCCTCACGTTTTACGGTGAGTATCTTGCGATGGACTTTAATGCTCCAAAACGATATCCTTGCGAGCTAATGCTATTCGAACATTGTTATGGTTATCCATTAGGAGGGGAATTTATCAGGATGGATTATTGCTACGATGTACCCCGAATTATTCATTGCCATGTAAATCCATCCGTTCAGCGATTTGTAAAAGGTGGCTATAGCCGCTCAGTAATCGATGCTGTTGTTGCTAAAAAAGCATACACTTTCACCATTAACCATACGGATAATGCTCAATTGATGGATCTATTCACGTTTGGTGTATTTGGTGGTATAATGCTTGGTGAGGAATCTTACGGACAGCTTACCAATTTTAATTTCGATTGTGTGTCAATCGGTATTTACAAAAAAGGAAGTAATACAAAAAACAGGAACTGGCAAATTGCTCAGGGCTCAATTATTGCCAACTGTGGTGATAATGTAGAACAAGTTCATCCTATTATCATTGAAGGTCAGGGACACACCAGCCTCAGCAATGTAGAGGCTTTTTCGGGAGCAAACGGAGTGATAACTACCGTACCCGAAAACCAATCGTGGGACTATTTGCTGGTTAAGGGAAACCAAAAATTAAGTGTTTCAATTTTTGGTGCTAGAATGAGGAACTACTATTCGGAGAGTCCAATTACTATCGAAAATGACAAAGCAATCATTCAGGCAGTTGCATGCATCGATAAAGATGAGAATTTCTATAATATCACAATTCAGAAAAAATAATTTTCACAAATTTGATAATCAGAAAAGATATGAAACGGATTAGCAAACTAATAAGCATAATGACTCTAATATTTTTATGTAGCTCATTTATGCCCAAACGTAAAATTGAAATCGTAGTACACCGCGGAGCCAATCATTTAGCGCCGGAAAACACCATGGCCTCAACCATTAAATGTATTGAAATGGGTGTTGCTTATGTTGAGGTAGATATAAACATGAGCAAAGATGGTGTAATGTATATTTTGCATGACGATGAGTTGGATCGTACGACCAACGGAACTGGTAAAATTCGTGATGCCATTTCAACTGAAATAGACAAATTAGATGCAGGATCGTGGTTCGGTAAAGAATTTACAGGAGAAAGAGTACCCAGAATAAAGGAATATCTACAGCAGTTAAAAGGAAAAACAAAGATCTACTTCGATTATAAAAATGGTGACCTGAAAAAATTAATTGAAATTATTAATGAAACCGGATTTGAGAAGGATTGTTTTTTCTGGTTTGGTAACCATAAGAATCTTGAGGAGTTTCGTATGCTGACTAAAAAGATGCCACTTAAAATGAATGCCAAAGACATTAAAAGTTTAAAAGAGGTAATGGCCTATGATCCACAAATTATTGAATGTGATGTTTCAGCAATGACTCCAGAATTCGTTAAATTCTGCCGTAAAAATAGACTGAAAATTATGGCATACGGAAAAGACACAAAAGAAGATTATTTGAACGTTCTAAATTCACCTGCGAAGATGGTAAATCTCAATAAACCTGAGTTGATGTTGGAAATGATGAAAAAATAGTAACTTAAAAAAATCCGAAATTCAATCATAATGAAGCGACGAAATTTTGTAAAAGCTGTATCTACTTCAATTGCATTGTCTGGTTTACCGATGATCGGTATTTCAAAGGTATTAGGAAAAGAATCACTCTCCTTAAATCACGATTTATTATTGAAAGGCTTTGATAACGAACAGGAAGAGAGCCCTTCAATAGTGACTGATGGAAGTGGTAAAATGTGGATGTTTGGCTTAAGGAGACTTGGATATCCTGAAAACAGCGAAGTCATTTCCTCTTTTTACTTTGATGGACAGAAATGGGATGAAACAGCTCCTGTAACTCGTAAAGCCGGACAATATGAAGCTCCTGCTTCAGCATGTGCACTAGGTGGCAAGCCAATGGTAGCCTGGACAGAAATAAAAGGAGATGATTGGGCTGTGAAAGCAGTGGAAATGAATGGAAATGCTTCCGGTAAGCCACATGCTTTTGCAGTAAAGTCAGGAAGGTCTATCAATCCGGTATTGATTGCACCGCATAAAAATCGTACTTGGATGGCCTGGGAAAACCTTCACAATGGCAAATTTACCATCTATATCAGTAAGTGTGAGAATGGAAAATGGTCTAAGCCGATGATAATTGATAAAGGCGATAATAGCTGTTTTGATCCGGGTATGGCGGAAGCAAAAAACGGGGACCTCTACATTGCCTATGGATTGACGGATGGGTTTCATCAAAATATCGAAATGGCAATTATAGACGGCGATTCGCTGCAAATTCGAAAAACCGTACCCGTGGCTATTGGTGGCGGGCGTAAAGACAGGGTTAACATTAATGCCCGACCAGCACTGGTGTTTGATGCTCAGGATAATTTATGGATTAGTTATGAGAATAACCGTAGTGCCAGCCGTTTAGATGATGGTGATAATTACACAGGGGATCGTTTCTGTGCAATTTTATCTTATCAAAAGGGTAAAATCGTAGAGGTGAAAAACTTGGGAAAATGGTTATTTAATGGGAAAAATGATCATAAACCTACCTTTATTAAAGATGGTAAAGGACGATTGTATTTGGCTACACACAGTGGTGGAGACTTCGTTAATGCAGGATGGCATTATCGCATTTCATGGCTGGATCCTCAGGATGGATGGCAGAAACCTTTCACCTTTCTGGATACAAAGATTAAGGGTATGCTGGTTCCTCCAGCCATCGCATTTGATAATAAAGGGAACTTCTGGTTTTCAACCAATAATGAAAAAACATTTAAAAATTACGAGAAGGTTCAGTCAGAAGGGATTTTACATTCGAGATTAACCCAATTGAATGTCATGCAATTTACCGCAACTGAGTTATCTGAAAAATACAATCCGATAACTTTTGTTGAAACACAGGTGGAGGGATATCGCGCTGATGAACAAACTATCAGTTTATTAAGTGGTCATCCAAAAATGGAGAGACGGCAAATGACTGTTGATGGTGAAACATATACTTTACTTTATGGCAATCTGCATGAGCATTCCAATAGCTCCAATTGCTGGCCTGCGGGAACTGATGGAACATTGCATGAAGATTATCGCTTTGGTATGTTCTCGGAAGGTTATGATTTTGTAGGTATGACTGATCATGCCAAATCAACAAGCGAGATACATTGGAGAAGAAACATCCGAATAGCTGATTTCTATAATGAATCTGATAAATTTGTTGCGATTCCTGCTGTTGAATGGACGCTGCAATCCAACTCAAAATTAAAAGCTATACAGGAAGGTGCTGGTCATTACAATATAATATTTGAAAGTTCAGATGATGCTCGAAAATACATTCGCAACAAACATGAATTGTATAGCCCTGCTACGCCTGAATCGAAGATGTCGGAAATCCTTTGGAATATGTTGGATGAAAAGGAGATAAAATGTGTTACCATCCCGCATCATCCGGCTGATAAAATGCATCCGGTTGATTGGAATGTGCACCATCCCAAATATGTGACTGCTGTGGAACTATTCCAGTGCAGGGGCAATAATGAGTATCCGGGCTGTCCCAGAGAAAAGAACCTTGACAGGCACGATACCACTCACCATAAACATGCCTTTGTTGATTATGCGCTAAAGACCAAAAAATATAAAATGGGATTTATTGGTAGTGGTGATCATAATGGAATGGGTATTGGACTGGCAGCACTTTGGGTGAAGGAAGTCAGCCGTAAAGGTATTATTGAGGCTTTACAAAACAGACGCACTTTTGCCACAACAGGCGACAAAATGTTTGTGGACGCTAAAGTTAACGATGCTATTGTAGGTACTACGAAAAGCACTGATAAAGCTCCTGAAATAGCCTTGAAGGTAAAAGGTCAGTATCCATTGGAGAAAGTGGAAATTCTTAGAAACAGCAAAGTGATTCGCACGTTTCAAATGGATGATGATACCATCAACTTCAAACAAACCTTTACTGATTCAGAATACAAGGATGAACAGGAAGTTTTATACTATTATGTGCGTGCTACACAGAAAAACAAAGCTTTAGCATGGTCAAGCCCAATTTGGCTAGAATAAAAAGATCAATTAATATTAAAAATCAATCTTACTTCAATTAGATTTTAGTGGTTTGTATAGGTTACAAATGATAGTACTTATGCTCTTATTCTACAACTGAAGTTCTCAGTTATAGAAAAGACAAGTTTTTTTATTTTATTAAAACTGAATTTGAGATCAATATTTATACAAAATATCATGAAAAAGACATTCCTATTAGTACTTACAATCTTTCTTATCGGTATTAATTCTGGTTTTGCACAGAAGAAATATGAAGCCAACTGGGAAGATTTAAACACACGTCCAATACCCGAATGGTTTACAGATGCCAAATTCGGAATCTTCATTCACTGGGGACCATATTCCGTTCCTGCGTATTCTAAAAAAGGAACTTATTCAGAATGGTATCAGTGGGATCTTGAACATCAGGATGCCACGCTTGAATATCACAATAGAGTTTATGGATCACACTTCAGTTATTACAATTTTGGTGAGATGTTCACTGCTGATTTATTTGATGCGAAAGAGTGGGCAACATTGTTTAAGAAAGCAGGCGCACAATATGTAGTGCCAACATCTAAACATCACGATGGATATTGCTTATGGCCAAGTAAGGAAGCGAATAAGACATTTGGTTTCCCCTGGAATAGTACAGAAATAGGTTCAAAAAGAGACTTACTAGGTGAACTAACTGAAGCCGTTAGAGAACAAGATATAAAAATGGGATTCTATTATTCGCTTTACGAGTGGTACAATCCTCTCTGGATTTCAGACAAGGATCGCTACGTTGATGAGCACATGTTTCCGCAGTTTAAAGATGTTGTAAACCGTTATAAACCTTCTATTATTTTTTCTGATGGCGAATGGGACATTTCAAGTGAAGCGTGGAGATCAGCTGAATTGATTTCTTGGTTATACAATGATTCTGAGGCTCCAAAAGACATAGTAATTAATGACCGCTGGGGAAAAGACAGAAGACATAAGGACGGAGGCTACCATACAACTGAGTATGAATCAGGACTAGACAATAGCCACCCGTGGGAAGAAAACAGAGGTATTGGCTACTCATTTGGGTACAACCGCAACGAGGATATTGGTGACTATAATTCAGGTCAAACACTTACGCTAATGATGATTGATATTGTTAGTCGTGGTGGTAATTTCTTATTAGACATTGGTCCTGATATGTACGGCAAAATTCCTCCAATTATGCAGGAACGTTTATTGCAAATCGGGAAATGGTTAGAAATAAATGGTGAGGCTATTTATAGAACGACTTCCTGTACCGAACCTTTCCAGTGGTCAGCAAAAGGAATTAGAGATTATGAGCCGGAAAAAGATACTACGAGTCATCTTTTAGGCGGTAATTTCATTCTTAAGCAAACTGTAGATCCAACTCCTGGAAATGCCGTAAAAGAGGTATTCTTTACTATGAAAGATGAAAATCTTTATGCAATATCTCCAGTTTGGCCTGAAAAAGAATTAGTGATTAGAGATGTTCATGCTAAAAAATCATCTATGGTTGAGTTGTTGAGTACGAATCAAAAATTAGAGTGGGAAAACAAAGGGAAAGATTTAGTAATCAAAATGCCTGAGTTCAACCCAAACAATTTTGTTGAAGAAGACTACTATTCATTTGTATTTAAAATCTCAAATATTAAAAAGTAACTGAAAACCCTCTTTTAGCAAAAATCCCATTGTCCAATACAAATTGAACAATGGGATTTTTTTATAATTGATTTGACATATATTCAGCTATGCATTAATGCTGATGTAAGCCACATTCTTTTTTAGAGTTACTCTCCCACCACCAACGTCCAGCACGAAAGTTTTCTCCGGGCTGAATAGCACGTGTACATGGAGCACAACCAATGCTCACAAATCCTTTATCGTGTAGAACATTGTACGGAACTTGATTTTCTTTCACATATTCTTTGCAATCCTCAAGGCTCCAATCCAGAAGTGGATTTGATTTAATGATTTTGAAACCACCATCCCAAACAAATTTCTCTAAGCCTTCCCTATTATCAGATTGAGATGCGCGCAAACCAGTAATCCAGCATTCATTTCCTGCTAAAGCTCTACCAAGCGGTTCAACTTTACGGATACCACAACATTCCTTGCGGTTATCAACAGAAAGATAAAAACTAAGAGGACCTTTTTCCGTCAACATCTTTTCCAGAGGTTCATTTTTGGGATAAAATGGCTGGATTGATTGACCGTATTTCTCAAGTGTTCGGTTATAAACTTTATAGGTTTCCTCAAACAAACGCCCTGTGTCTAAGGTCACTACCTTAATTGGTAAATCGTTTGCAAAAATCATATCAGTAATCACCTGATCTTCTATACCAAAACTGGTAGTAAAAACCGCTTTAGCACCAAACTCTTCTGCAACACCTTTTAATACTTCCAAAGCAGAAGCTTCTTTTAAGCCCTTATTTAATTTTGAAACCAATTCGTTCATTATTTTATCCTCCGAAAATATTCATTCATTTAGTTCCACAAAAATAAGAAAACTTCACTTGGTAGAATCATCCAATAACATCAATTTAAGAATCCTTAATCTTGAGGCTAAAACACTGTAATTAACCAGTGAATCATTGAGATTGTTGCAGGGCTTGAAAATCATAGTCATAGAATGATTTCGATATCCTTGTTATCAAACTTGAAAAAATAATTTATCGATTTTTGAGACTATTCAATATTCTCTAAAACATCGACTAGATGTTTCCAGAACTTATCTACTGTTTCAATATCAATTCTTTCATCTGGAGAATGTGCTCCTCGAATTGTTGGACCAAAAGAAACCATATCCAGTTCCGGATATTTTTCAAGGAATAGTCCACATTCCAAACCAGCATGGATTGAACGAACAATTGGTTCATTTCCAAAGAGACTCTTATACGATTCAACAGCTACCTTCAAAATTTTGCTGTCTGGGTTTGGTGCCCAACCCGGATAACCGTCAGAATTTCGCACACTAGCTCCTCCCATTTCAAATACGGAACGAACCATTTCTGCTGCAGAATATCTACGAGTATCAATTTCACTACGCTGACTAGTCGTAATAAAGACTTTTTCATCATCAACAAATTTCACCGAAGCAAGATTTGTCGATGTCTCAACCATATCTTTCATTCGAGTACTCATTTCCAAAACACCATGTGGACAAGCATATAATATATTGATAAAGTTCTCCTGACTCGCTTGAGTCATTACCTTTTCAGGAAGAATTGTAGAGCTATGATCAACAACCAGATTAGGTTCAGTACGCTCATATTCAAACTCAACTTCAGAAGAAAATATATTGATTTCAGCAACCAGCTGTTCCTTCTGAACGTTTGGAACAATTACAATTGCAAAAGCCTCTCTGGCTATCGCATTACGAAGGTTACCTCCATTAAAATCAGCAATACGTACTCCAAAATCACGAATCGCTTTCCATAAAAACCGGGCAAGAATCTTATTTGCATTCCCTCGTCCTTTATGAATATCATCACCAGAGTGACCTCCCAGTAATCCTCGAACCATTATTTTTACAGCGAAAGAGTTTCCTGGAGATTTTTCCTTCTCGACATCAAGTTCTGCCAAGGTATCAACACCTCCCGCACAACCTATAAATAATTCGCCTTCATCTTCAGAGTCAAGGTTTAGCAAAACTTTTCCTTCCAGAAAATCTGGTTGGAGAGCAAAAGCACCTGATAGCCCAGTTTCCTCATCAACAGTAAACAAACACTCAATGGCACCATGTTCGATAGTTGTAGAAGTTAATACCGCCATTTGAGCTGCTACTCCTATCCCATCATCAGAACCAAGGGTTGTACCATCAGCTTTGACCCAATCACCATCAATTATTGGAGTAATTGCATCTGTATCAAAATTAAAATCTTTATCGCTATTTTTCTCACAAACCATATCAATATGAGACTGAAGAATAACTGTAGGAACATTCTCCTTACCTTTTGTTGCAGGTTTAGTTATCAGAACATTCCCAATTTCATCAGTTTTAGCCTGAAGATTATTCTTTTTGGCAAAGTCCAATAAGAATGCAATAATTTTTTCTTCCTTTTTTGATGGTCTTGGAACCTGACAAATATTCTCAAAATAGTTCCAAAGTGGTTGTGGTTGAAGTTTTTCCAGTACGCTCATATCAAAATAAAATTTGGATACACAAGAAACAATTTTTTTATTTTTCTAGCAATGTTTTAAGTTAGTTTTAAATCAGTTTAAAAACTGATATTTGTAAGTATCTATTAATAAAATTGCTGTTTTATTTGCGTAAAATAATTCTATGGAATCAATTCGCGAAATATATCGTTTTGGACAAGGCCCTTCCAGTAGCCATACCATGGGTCCAAGAAAAGCAGCTGAAAAGTTTCTAAAAGAAAATAAAAGTGCTGTTCGATTTAAATGTACTCTTTACGGAAGCCTTGCAGCAACTGGCAAAGGTCATCTAACCGATTTTGCAATTGATGAAGTTTTTAAAGACTTCCCTCTCGAAATAATTTGGCAACCAGATGTTTTTCTGCCATTTCATCCCAATGCATTAAAATTTGAATCTTTCTCAAAATCTGGTGAGCTTATAAATGAACAAACAAGCTACAGCGTTGGTGGCGGCAGGGTTGTAGAAGAAGGCAATGGAAACAAAATTAAACCAATTTATAAACTAACAAAACTGGATGACATTCTGGATTGGTGTCATCAAAATGGCAAACAGATTTGGGAATACGTTGAAGAGATGGAAGGTCCTGAAATTTGGAATTTCCTGGAAGACATATGGAAAAAGATGGACGCCTCTATTAAACGTGGGCTTTCTCGCGAAGGTGCTTTACCCGGTGAATTGATGCTTCCACGCAAAGCTGCTTCATTTAAATTGAAAGCTGAAAACTTTTCAGGACCTTTTAAAAAGCGTTCCAAACTATTTGCATATGCATTAGCAGTTTCAGAAGAGAATGCTGCTGGTGGATTAATTGTAACCGCACCAACTTGTGGAGCATCTGGAGTTGTTCCTGCAGTATTGAAATATTACAAAAAAGTTTATCAAACCAATTTAAAACAGATCTACCAGGCTTTAGCAACAGCCGGACTAATTGGTAATCTTGTGAAATTTAACGCATCTATTTCGGGTGCTGAAGTGGGATGTCAGGGTGAAGTAGGCACAGCCTGCGCAATGGCCTCTGCTGCAGCAACGCAGCTAATGGGAGGGACAGTCAATCAAATTGAATACGCTGCCGAAATGGGACTGGAGCATCATTTGGGTTTAACTTGCGACCCGGTTGCTGGTCTGGTTCAAATCCCTTGTATTGAGCGAAATGCAATGGCGGCTGAGCGCTCACTGGCTCATAATACCTACGCATTAATGAGTGATGGTCGCCACAGAATTAGTTTTGACGATGTTGTTGATACCATGTACCAAACCGGGAAAGATCTAAATAGCAACTACAAGGAAACAAGCCAGGCTGGCTTAGCACGTCTTAGGGCGCTACCGAAATATTAATTACTTTTCAATCTATGTGGCAGTGAACTTTTCTACTGCGATTTTTTCAATAAGTGAATTCAATATCGAATTATACACAATTGGAATATTTGTAATCGAAAAATGGAATATTTTACCATCCTGTCTTTCTAATGTAAATCAAACTAGTAGAACTTCATTACAATTAAAAAGCCACATTCAGTATAAAAATGTGGCTCTCAAATTTTATTGTCTAAAGTCCAATTTCAACTAATCGTAACGTTTAAAAAAGCTTGTCAATCGATCAGTTAATCGAATGTAAATTGGACGTGTAAACTCAATAAATAAATCTTGAGGCGGTGGAGGTGGCAATGCAGTATTATTTAGAATATTCACATCACGCTCTGTTAAAACAACTTCATCACCAATAAAAATCCCATATTGATTTCTCCAAATAAATTCGCCAGGAACCCGATCTTCCAAAAGTAACTTTTCAGCCTGAAACTCTACGATTTTAACATTCATGAGTCCAGCAGAAACAACCTCGTCGGTAATAATCCTGATTTTTCCTTTTTTGTGGAAAGTACGCGTTTCATAACGAACAGAATCACTGCTCACTTTTACAGGAACTTCTTTGGTAATATCCCGAGTAAGAATTTTTTCTTCTTCATAATGATTCATGCTACCAACAAAAAAGTCATAAAACTCAAGTTCCACAACCATATTCGGGTATTTCAATTCAGCTCGTTCAGCTTCTTCAGGAGTATAAAAATTAATAAAACTTTGAGGGGGAAACTTTTGATTCATTCGTTCAATCACCTGGTGGTAAAAGAACTCCGCTGATAATTCATATCGCTTTGAAGGAATTGGAATTGGCTCAATAACCACATTTATCGTTGCCCGTAGTTTCGCAATCTGCATTTTTTCAATTGCATCTTTAAAAGAAGGAACCAATCGATCTGCTTCACGAAAATGGTAATACGCATCTTTTGCATCTTCCCTCCCAGGTCGTTCAAAACTAACCAAACCAGCTTTATAACGCTCTTCTGCAGCTCTTTCTCTTACATCATTTAACTCGCTAGTATACATTTTAGGAGATGGAATTATCTTTCGTGCAGCTGGAATCTTTCGGATTAACTCACTAACCCTGTTTACTCTTTCCATTACCCCTAGTGTATTTCCCCATTTAAAACGATCATTACTACTTAAAGTTTGATCAATTTCTTCCTGGTAATATTCCATAGCTAATGGATAACCTTCCGACAATACCTGCTTTGCTTTTTTGTTGGAAGCATCACTACTTAAACGGCTAACAGCTTTTTCAATGGCTTCCAAATAATTGCCTTCTTCTAAAGCTTTTTTTCCCGAAGAACAAGCAGTAATTGCAAAGGCCAGGATCAAGAGATAAGTAATTTTTTTCATCACAAAGATTTTTCAGTTTTGAGTCAATTTACAAAGTTAGTGCCAGTCTAACACCATGTATATGTTTTGTTGAAAATGGAACTATTGAAATTCGATTGTTCAGTTTACTATTGGTTACTAATTTACCAACAGCATAGCCAAGTGCTGCACCTGCAAAAACATCGCTAAACCAATGGCGATTATCATAAACCCGCGAAAGCCCGGCAATAGAGGCAATCGAGTAAGAAAGTATGGGTATCCAAACCGTTTCCGAATACTGAGTGGCAATAACTGTTGCTACAGAAAAAACAGCCGTTGTATGTCCTGAAGGAAATCCATGTGCTCTAAATGATTCAAAATCAAGAGGAGAAACATTAATACCTGAATCCGGTCGTTGCCTCCCAATTATTCTCTTAGGCACTTGAACAATTAAGCTTGAAAGTAAAAAACTCTCAAAAGCAAGTAAGCCAGTTGAGGTACTCTTACTGTCATTTGCAAGTGCACCAAAAATCGCAAAAGAGCCAGCCACAGCCAATGAGTATTCAGCACCAAAAGGCTCTAGAAAATTGTCTGAAAATTGATCCAGTTTTTCAGATTCCAAATCCCGAAATCCATTATGAATTGGTTCATCAACTAAAAATAAAGCAGCTGTTGTTCCAGCAATCAGTCCGAACTTGACCCAATCTTTTCCCTCCCATCGAATTGGAGATGTTACTACTAACTTGGTATCGTCCCAATATTTTTTCAGATAGTCTCCATTTAGCCTAATCGAATCCATCTGAGCAAAAAGCAGATTAGGTAAAAAGCAAATCAATAAGATATTTCGGATATGTTTAATCATTCACCAAATCTATTTCTCTAGTTTTTTTGCTTCTTCCCAGTACTTGTCCATTTCAGCTAAACTCATTTCTATTAAGTTTTTTCCTTTAGCAAGAGTTTTACTTTCAAGATAATTAAACCGATTAATAAACTTTAAATTGGTACGTTCAAGTGCAGCTTCAGGATCGATCTCATACAATCGGGCAGCATTAACTAATGCAAAAAATAAGTCGCCAAATTCGGCCTCCACTTTATCTTTATTTACAGTTGTGATTTCATGTTGAAGCTCATTCACCTCTTCTTTTACTTTATCCCAAACCTGCTCTGGCTCGTCCCAATCAAAACCAACACCACTAACCTTTTCCTGAATCCGATTTGCTTTAACAAGAGCAGGCAACGATGCAGGTACTCCTTCCAGAACAGTTTTTTTCTTGCGACCTTTTTCTTTCAGTTTAAGAGCTTCCCAGTTTTGTTCAACTTCCTTTGCATTTTTCACATCAACGTCACCATAAATGTGCGGATGACGATATACCAATTTCTCATTCAGCGAGCGAATTACATCAGCAATATCAAACGCATTCTTTTCAGATCCAATTTTTGAATAAAAGACGATGTGTAAAAGCAAATCTCCCAGTTCTTTCTTAATTTCTTCAAGATCGTTCTGTAAAATAGCATCTCCCAGTTCATAGGTTTCCTCAATGGTTAATCGTCGAAGCGACTCCAATGTTTGCTTTTTATCCCATGGACACTTTTCACGCAATTCGTCCATTATTTCCAGTAATTCTCCAAAAGCTTTTAGTTTGTCATTCATCGTCTATTCCAGTATTGTAGTAAAAACTCAAAATTACAATCTTTAACGAAAGAATCCAGTAATTAAAGTTAATCCTTCGGATTAGATCGTATACTTATCAACTCATCACAGTAACCCAATTCATTGTATATGAAGCAAAAATATCATAACTTATCACTTGATAGTAATTTAAACCTTCCATAAATACTTTTAATAATTGATTACTATGGGCAGAGAAAAGCTAACTTATGAAGAACTGGAAAATAAAATTTTAGCATTAGAAGAAAAGCTTAGAAACTGTGAATCACCAACAATTCCAGAAAATCCAAAGGATACTGAAAGCTTCTCGAAAAGTGAACTTAATTTTATAAGAAATAGATTCTGGCTTTTAGCTGAATCATCTCCAATTGCAATGTGTGAAACAAATGCCGATGGCTCCTGTATTTATGTTAATAAAAAATGGAGAGAACTTGCCGGACTATCAACAGAAGAAGCATTAGGAGATGGATGGCAAAAAGGATTACACCCTGATGATCGTGAAAATATCTTCAAAAATTGGAAAAAACATGCAAAAAGTTTAAAACCCTGGAGTTTTGAGTATCGTTTTCAAAGTCCGAAGGGAAAGGTAAGCTGGGTTTATGGTACTTCAATTGCATTAACTGATGAACAAGGCCAGATAACTGGTTATCTGGGAACTAATATTGACATTACCGAACAAAAATTTCTTCAACAAGAAAATAAGTTTAGTGAACAAACCTATAAAAACCTTTATAGAAGTACCCCTGCAATTATGCACTCAACCAATAACAAAGGTGAAATTATAGATGTATCAACTAAATGGCTAACAGAACTGGGATATTCTCCGGAAGAAGTTATTGGAAAAAAATCAATTCAATTTCTTACTGAAAAGTCAAGAAAAATGGCCGTAGAAAAATATTTCCCAATATTTTGGAAAGAAGGGCATCTAGAAAACATTGAATATCAGTTTGTGAAAAAAGATGGGAGCATTATGGACGTGTTACTATCTGCGACCAGCGAAAGAGATGAAGATGGAAATATTTTTAGAACATTAGCCATTCTTGAAGATATTACCCAACAAAAAAAAGATAGAGAGGCTATTCTTGAAAGCCAAAAAAGATATCAAAGCTTATTCTATAATTCCCCAATCCCTCTATGGGAAGAAGATTTTACTGAACTTTTCGAATTTATAGAATTAAAAAAGAATCAGGGTGTAAATGACTTCGAAAAATACCTTGATGAAAACCCAGAAGAGGTATTGCTATGTTCTCAAAAGATTAAGATTATAGATGTAAATAATGCTGCAATAAAGCTACACGAAGCAAAATCAAAAGATGAACTATTAGGGAACTTGGATAAAATCTTCACAGATAAATCAATACTCAATTTTAAGGATGAAATCATTGCCTTAGCAAATGGGCAAATAGAATTTGAAACAAAAGGAGAAGTTAAAACTTTAAAAGGCAATACGCGCAAAATTCTTCTACGATTAATCAATGATAATAAAACTCAATCATCCGCAAATGTCATCGTGGCAACTCTTGATATTAATGAAAGGACTGAAGCTGAAGAAGAATTAAGAATAACACGAGAACAATTCAAAAACTTGTTTGACAATGCTCAAGTAGGTCTTTTTTCAGTTGATTTAAAAAGTGGTCGATTCATTGAAGCAAATAAACATGCGGCACATATTGCAGGATATAACAACTTAAAAAAATTTAAAAAGGAATATATTACCAAAGAGCAATACGTAATTCCAAAGCTAAGAGAAACAGTACAAGAACAACTCAAAAATAATGGTAACATTTTAAACTTTCCAATTGAGATGTTCGGAAAAGGAAAACGTAAATATTGGGTTGAACTTTCTGGAAAAATGAACCCCGACAATGGTTTATTTGAAGGAGCAATAAATGACATTACAGATCGTAAACATGCTGAAAAAGCATTGGTTGAAAGTCAAGAACGATTTTATTTGGCAATGCAAGCCACAAAAGATGGTCTTTATGACTGGAATCTGTTAACCAATGAAATTTATTATTCTCCAGGCTATAAAAGCATGCTTGGTTATGAAGATCACGAAATTAAAAATGATTTTTCATCCTGGGAAAATCTTACACATCCCGATGATGTGAAAAAATCATGGTCAATACTCAAGGATCATCTTGAAGGGAAAACTGACCGTTTTGAGCTTGATTTTAGAATGAAACACAAGAATGGTAACTGGGTGGATATTCGATCTCGTGCCAATGCCATTTTTGATGAAAATAAAAAACCAATTCGTGTAATTGGAACACATATTGACATTACTGAACAAAAGCAAATAAATAAGATTCTGGATCAGGAACGAAAGCTTACTCAACATTATCTTGACGTAGCAGATGTAATGTTTATTGCAATTAATAAAGATCAAGAAGTTACGCTAATTAATCCCAAAGGATGTGAGATTTTAGGGTACACAAATGAAGAGGTTATTGGAAAGAATTGGTTTGACAATTTTCTTCCTCAAGAAAATATTGATAGTGTGAAGTCTGTTTTTAATCAATTAATATCTGGAGACACAGGAAATGCAAAGTATTTTGAAAATCCGATTCTAAGAAAAGATGGCAGTAAGCGTATTATTGCTTGGCATAACTCATTCTTCGATGATGAATCCGGAAATATTATTGGATTATTTAGTTCAGGAATCGACAGTACGGAAAGGATTGAAGCTGAGACTATCCTATTGAATGAGAGACAAAGAGCCAAGAATATATTACAAGGAACAAATGCCGGAACATGGGATTGGAACATACAAACTGAGGAAATAATTAATGAACTACCCCGGGGCAGAGCCCACGAGGTATCAAAAAAGAGTCAGTT
>CBDVCE010000030.1:0-53228 GCA_965372405.1 uncultured Sunxiuqinia sp. | reverse complement strand
AAACTTTCCTCTATACCCCGAGGCAGAGCCTCGAGGAATTCTCTTGATTAAATATATAAACTCATCTCTGAATAGTAGAATGATTGACCTTTACTCCTCTAATTGAAACCAGTTCTTCTGCATCTCTATAGCTCAACGTGAATCTCAATTTAAAATAAACGGCATGTAGAATTATAGCTTTTGAATAACAATGGTGTTTGAACTTCAAATCTATGTTTTAGTGGAAAGGTAAAATTAGTAATTATTAAACGCTTGATTAATTAAGGACAGAACCCTTTTCTAAATCAAATAGCTCAATATCTCATTAAGTGATGTATCTCCTTGATAGAATAATTCTAATGCAGATTCATTCAGTCTGGTATATTTTACTGAATCTTCTTTGAAATTATCATTCCGAATCTGTTCTGCAATTTCACCAGAAACCGGAATGATTTCATAAATTGCTTTACGACCACTATAACCTGTATAATAACAATGCTCACACCCTTGAGGAGTAAAATGGGTTGAAATTGTTTTTGGAAGTTTTATACCTACAGGCAATAATGAGCTTGAAAAAGATTCTTCTTTTTTGCACTTTGGACACAAAACCCTTAACAGCCTTTGTGCCATTGAAATATTTAAAGTGTTAGCCAATAGATATGGTGGTATATCCATGTCCAGCAATCTGGATATTGTACCATAGGCAGAGTTCGTATGAATGGTTGAAAAAACAAGATGACCGGTTAATGATGCTCTAATGGCCATTTGAGCAGATTCCTTATCTCTAATCTCCCCCAACATAATGATATCAGGATCCTGTCGTAAGAAGGTACGCAATGCTGCAGCAAATGTAAGTCCTATATCCTCCTTTACTTGCACTTGATTTATTCCCTTCAAAGTATATTCTACTGGATCTTCAATGGTTAGGATATTTACATTCTCTTTATTCAAAAGCTTTAGGCTGGCATACAGGGTGGTTGTTTTCCCTGAACCAGTAGGCCCACTAATTAAAACAATACCATGAGGCTTTTTAATAGCCTTCAGGTATTCATTAATCTGGTCTTTTGAGAACCCCAGATAATCAAGACTAACATTCCCTACATCCTTATTAAGCAAACGAAGAACAACCTTCTCACCATACAGAGTAGGCATAATAGAAACACGTATATCCGTTTCAACATTTTCATCTTTATAAACAATCCGACCATCCTGAGGTAGCCTTTTTTCTGCAATATCTAGATGCGCCTGAATTTTCAGTCTGTTAACAAGAGCAGGATACTTGTCTTTACTAAGTTTATATCGTTCAGCCAATTTCCCATCAACCCGAAACCTGATGCGACAATCTTCTTCATAGGCTTCAATATGAATATCACTCGATTTTAAGGTATGAGCTTCTTCAAGCAGCAAAGGAAGATAGTTACTAATATCATTATTAACAATGCTTACTTGATTTGACTTTTTTGTTTGAACTGGGTAATGAACTACCAGTTCTTTGTCAAGTTCATCTTCTCTTGCTTCAATTAGTTCAACTTCTTCACCAAAAACCAGTTCAAGTTCTTCCTGAGTATTTGCCGAAACATTTGAGCAGTAAAAAACCTTATTCCCATTACTCCCACTTTTAGGTAGAATTCTATAGTGCCAAGCCTGTTGGGAGCTAATAATATTAATATTTTCACGATCAACTTTCAGCATTTTTTTAGAAATTATACTAGTTTAATCATTCAACTATTTAAAAAATCGTACCACAATAAAACGGGGATGAGTAAACTTTGAATTCCCGCTAATGGTATTAATACTTCTTTTCCGGAAAGTGTTTTCAGAACCATCCAATAAAGGATGCTAACCAAGAATGAAATTATAAGAAATAGGACAAACCCATATGGAGCGAAATATAAGATCAGAAATGGCAACATCAATAAATCACCGAGACCAATTGACGAATTTATCCGGCTAACAAATTTCTGTCTGTATCTTAAGATATAATAGATGCCAACTATCGAACTCATGAAACCGACAATTGCTAGATTCATTAAGATATCTTCTATCACAAGTTGTTGGAAGAAACCCAAAAATACACCAATGACAATATATCCAATAAGAAAACTAGCAAGAAAAACATTCTTACTTTTTAAGTCCTGCCATGCTATCCAGAAGAATATAACCGACAATAGAACGATTAAAAATACCTCCATCAGTCTTTTACTGTTTCTTTAAGTTTTTTGTTCTGATCAATTTCCCAAACATTAAAGATTCCATCACCATCAAAGTCTACAACTGAAACTGCCCTGGCTTTAAATCTATTTACCTCTGCTTCCACAAGTTCTATCCTGTAATTAGCATTTCCTTCATTCGTAACAAGTGGTTCCTGTTCAAATCCAATCTCTACAAGTTCTCCAGAGTATTTGGAATACATATAAAAATGATTTTTCTGTAGATTAAAGACATGTCCTAATTGCATTTTTGCTTCTGTACTTTTAGCACGTGCAATCAATGGCATCAGATTAGGAAGAGCAATTAGAATTAAGATTCCAATAATCACAAGAACAACCAATAGCTCCTGTAGTGTGAAGGCTTTAAGTTTTAAAGAAAGAAATCGTTTCATATTTATAGGATGTTTATTTGAAAATCAATTTTATCAAAACATTGAATTACTCATTTTAAACATTGGCAAGTACATGGAGATCAAGATGACAGCCACGAATAAGCCAATAATGATAATCATTATGGGTTCCAGCATTGAGTTCAGTAGTGTTATTTTGTGCTGAACCTCCTCATGGTATTGCTCGTTTAGTTTCTTATAGATCATATTTAACTGGTTGACCTCTTCCCCAACCTTGGTAAGGGATACTATTTTGGGATCAAACACTTTCTGTTCCCGAAGTGCCTCATGCAAAAGCCCTCCGCTGATAATTCTTTGCTCAACCTGTTCAAGGGCCTTTTCAAATGGGTAAAATCCAATTATCTTTTTTATCAGTTGAATTGAATCAAGTATTGGGATTCTTGCAGAATTCAATAGCTCCATCGATTGACAAAACTTGGATAAATATATTTTTATCAGTACTGAGTTTAGTCCCGGTATTTTGAGGGCAACACTTGAAACGAACTTTCTAAAAAACAATTTCTGTCTGAAGAAATAAATAAAAGCAAGCAATCCGCCTATCAACATTAGGATTGAGCCAATATTATTACTTATGACATCGGAGGCGTTTAGAACAAACTTTGTTAAACCTGGAAGTTCACCCTGAAACCGGTTAAATAACTCCTCAAAAAGAGGAACTATAAATGTCATCATAAATACAACTACAAGTATAGCTGTTGAGATAATTAAAACAGGATAGGAAAACGTACTGATAATTTGCCGTCTTTGTTTGATCTTCTTGTTATAATGCTCTGCCAATTGTTTTAACACTTCTGTTATGCGCCCTGACTCCTCTCCAATTTTTAAGGTATGATATTCGTACATGGAAATCTTCTTCGAATCCATCAATGATTCAGATAGATTACTCCCGTTTATTATCTTCTCAATTATTGTTTGAAAAAACACCTTTTGTTTCTTTTTAACCTGTTCGCTAATTATAACTTCAAGACATGTTTTGATATCTAAGCCAGACCCCAGGAGAATAGATGCTTCCGAGTAAAATGATTCTTTTTGGGCAAGAGACAATTCATCTTTCTTAAATTGAATCTTCGTATTTAAGACTGAGCTGATAAGGTTCGTTTCTGGCTTTTTCTGAAACTTCACCTTCTTTTCCCGTTTGATCTCTTTAATGTTAATACTCAAAATCAAGCTCCTTTCTCCTCAAAATAACAGATGGCAAATAATCTTTTCTCATGCAAAGAAATACTGTATCTGATGATGATTGGGGCATAAGTTTAAAGAGTACTTCATCAACCAACTGAGTTTCAATATTTCGATTCTTCCAACATTTGTACTTCCCTCTAAACACGGTGTCAACTTGGTTATTATGGACAGTAAGCAGGCAGCCCTCTGCAAATTCAAGGCTTTGGCTCCCTTTTTGGTTATAGAACTTCAAGTTTCCCTCACTATCTGAGATATAAGTAGACTCTTCAAATAATTTTCCCAGCTTCTGCTTCAATAATAAAATTTCTGTCAGGTCTCTACCTGATCGCTTTACATGACCCCGAATTATCGTATGTGAAAAATACAATATACTGAACAGCAATAAAGAAAGAAGGATAGTAAACACTACTTCCATCAATGTAAACCCTTGTATTTTCTTTTTCAGGATACTCATGTACTTTCTAATTTCTTCGAATAAGATAATTAGTCTTATTTATCACCTTACCACTTGAATGTGTTATAATCATATTTACGACACCTAGTCCACTATGATCAATAGCATCGGTGGTATCAACTCCTATTTTCAGGTTGCCTTGTTTTAACCATCTTTCCATCTCAACATTTAGGCTCAAAGCATTTAGATTCTCAGCGTTATTAAGAAGTATAATAGCCTGTTGCTTTGACTTCGTATTACTGTTTATTTCAACTGCCAAAATAAAGCGCATTGAGATCGTAAAAATGATCAAACAAATGACAAAGGATATCATAACCTCTATCATAGATGAAGCCCTGATCTTACGGCTAAATAAGCTCTTGTATACACTTTTTCCCATTCTCATTTGTGATTAATGATACTCCTCCATACTCTTTGGGTAATCTGTCAAAATCAATACAAACATCATAAATATAGTTGCTGTAGACTCCTTCCCTGGTTCGGTCTATAAAACCCTTGCAGTACATGCTACCCAATAAAGTACCATGAAAAGTAACTAGACCATTACAGTATACCTGTCCAAATATCTTTGAGTCTTTCCCTGTTTTTAATAATTCTAAGGACTTCTGACTAGAGCAAACAATAATCTCACCCTCCACTTGGCATCCAACTTCTAAGACTATGCCTTCTCCTTTTTTGTCAGCTTTACAATACAAAATTGATGGATAGCTTAAAACTGACTTCTGCCCCAGATTAATCGTTTTTTCTGCAATAAACTGAGCCGAACCAGAAAACTTTGATTCAATAGATATGGATTCAGCAAGAACAATACAGCTTTCTAAAACAGAAGTATTTTTAATCTCAATATCAGATCCTACCAAAACTATATTTCCACTGATATATTTTTTATCCACTATTGTTCCGGGTGGGCAATGAAGAATTAATCTCTTCTTTGAAAAAGAATTTACAATTGAATCTGCCTTAATATTTCCCCAGTATATAGAACTGTCTTCTCCTGATATTCCATTAAGTAAATCGCCATAAATAGTTCTCCACTTTCCTCTTAGTTCCGGCAATTTAGGGGCTGATTTATATGAAGCACCATGTACAAGTGAATCCCTTTGATATTTTAATCCATTGATATAAGTTGTTCGTATACCATATCCGGGTAAAAAAGTATTATTTCCCAGATAAGCCTTTCCGCTAACAGACAAGTGCTTGCGTGAATCAGAAAGATACAATGAAGGCTTAAGTTTGTTTAACTGAATATCATCAGAGTACAGATACAGTTTCTTCCTTTTTAAGTTCCTATGATTTGCCTCTATATTGGCACAATAGAAAAATCCCCATTGGCTGAGCTCTACACCTACATTGGTATGAAAGCCTTCTTCTGAAAGTATGATTTCTTTCTGAGATTTAGCAAACAGTCCAGGCTGCTCTTCCAAAACCAAACGGGCAGAATTAATATCTCGTTTCAGATTATCATAGACTTGGTATTGACTCAGTTCAACACTTCTTAAATGATTGAACAATAGAAATGATACCAGAATCAGGATAATTAGCAGGGAAAAGGCAATTGTATACTGAAGTGCACCTGCCCTGAGTTTCCCAACTAATACGTTATTATTTTTCAGGTTTCGCATCATCATTTGTCTCTTTTTTGGTAGCCTTTCTTAATCTTGAAAAAAGCTGAATCTCTCTTTTTTGTTTTACCGAACCATCTTTATACTTCATCGAATCAACCACCTTTTCGTTAACGATCTTAGTGACCTTCCCATGCAATAGATTATCTTGAAATGGTTCAATTTTTATTGTATCATTCATAAAAGTTGTTCGACTTTTCAAATAACCATTTTTCCATTTTTCAATCGCTTTGACCTTCCCCTGAAAATCCCAGGATTTCCAGACTCCTTGTTTTGCACCTAAGCTAAACTTCCCTTTTGTTCTCAATCTCCCAAGTCCATCAAATTTCTCATAGCTGCCATGCAAGAGATTCCCGGAATAATCTCCAATGGTTGTTTTCAAACTTCCATTGCGATACCAATGATAGATAATATTATACCTTGGCTTTATATCTGGTTTTCCATATAATACTGTTATATCATAAGTGTAGCCCCCCTGATCATAAACAACAGACCCTGTTTGTCCTTCCTGCCCCACTGCTGAGTGATTCATTCCCACAATTATTGCGAGCAAAAAAGCAAGCAATCCAATTCTATCTAAAAAACCATTTTTTCTCATGATGAAAACTAATTAAAACAGAATCCATAAATAATTCTTGTAAACAAATATTTGTTGCAATCGAGTCTCCCCTGCTTAATATCAAGGATTTCCCATTATAACTGAAGTGTCCTCTTTCAGCCTGGTCAGAACACAAATAGCCATTATATTTAATCACAGGAAATCTTCTCTTCACTTTCTTCTTCGCAAATGATTTCTTTACCACTGAATCTTTTTTCTTAATCCTCTTACCTGGGAAAAATGGATCTGGATAATTCAATAAAAGTGCATAAGCTTTCAGTTCCTTTTTCTCATCAAGTTTAGCAGGAATAATTCCTGATTGTTTAGAGTTAGGCACTGAAGCTTTATTGAAAATCTTAAAAAGAATGACTCCCCAAATCAAGACTACAGCAGCAATCAAAAATATAATAGTGAGTTTTTTATTCTTCATCATTTATCGTAATTGAAAAAGGTGAGGAATAGCCTGTTTCTGAAGTACTGTTTTTTGCTTTAACTCGCCATTGATAACTTCCTTTAGGCAATGTTACTGTAAACTGATTATTTGAAATTGTCGTTTCTTCAATAAGCTCCTCAATTGAGGTAAAATTTGGCTTAACGAGCTGGATTACATATTCCTCCGCATTCGCCAATTCTTCCCACCAGAATGTAATGTTCTTACTTGTTGTTATAAATCCATTATAAGGAGAATTTAAAGTGACAGATTCATGCGAAATACTTGTTGTATTGATTTTAAATACCCCTGTTGAAAATTCCGTTGAGTATTTTGCGTTTGAGGCTTTAACACGCCACTCATAATCACCTTCCTCCAGCTCATAGTCATGAAATGTTACTTCCGTAGTTTTATTTATAATAAGTTGGCTTGCCTGTTCAAAGTTTGGAGAAACTACTTGTAAGGTATAATTTGTGGCTCCATCAATTTCATCCCACCAAAAAGATATGTTTTTTGTTGTGATATGCTCTGAAGAAATTGGTGATCTCAGGACTACAATCTCATTGTGAATATCCGCAGTCACATCAAATTTTAAAAAGAAGGTTGATACCGATGAGAATCCACTTGAATGACCATATGAATCAGTTGCTTTTAATCTCCAGAAATACTGACCGCTATTTTCTAATTCTATAAATACAGTTGTATCATTCGATTCCTTAGATTCAACCAAATTGAACAGATCAACATCAGTAAATAATTCAATTCTAAAATTCTGTTCTTTTTCTGGATGAGACCAGCAAAACTGAATAACATTGTTTCTTATTGTGTCATTATTTGCCGGATTTGCTGGTATTGGAGCAATTGGAACATTCTTATTGACAGTGATATTACATAAGGCATAATCGGTTCTTTTTTTATTGATTGTATCTACTGCCGCGATGCCACAAACATACACACCATCCTCAAGAACCAGGCTATATGAATTGCTATATGCTTTTTCTTCATGAAAAGTTTCCGCCGTCCAGCTTCCTCTTTTTATTAAAATATCATAATAGCTGGCACCTTCAATTTTTGACCAATCAAACTCAATGCTTGATTCGTTTATTATCTGATCATTTTCTGGATTATTAATTACGATTTGCTGAGTTGAAATATCATAGAGCGGTAATATTTCGAAATCACCAAATGTATATTCTGAGGACGAAACCGTATTTTGTCCACATACCTTCCATTCATACAATCCCGGAGATAGATCAAGAATGAGAATGTTATCTGTCAAAGTACTATCAACAATTAATTCATGTACCTTATCGAATGACGGGCTAACAAGCATGAGCTTATAATCCGTTGCCCCTTCAATCGTTTCCCATGAGAACTTGACTTCAGAATTTTCAGTTTCCCAGCCTGATGTAGGATTAAGATAGCTAATTGCCGAATCGCTAATGTCTTTCTCCAAAAAATCATCACAGGCAAATACAAACAGAGCTATTACAACGATAGAAGTAATTAAAAGGAATTTATTCAAAACACTGTAAGCTTTAATTTTGCTCATACCTCTGCGGCAAAGACTTGTGGATTCATTGATTTTATAACACGGACTCTTTTTCATCTACTGCTGATAATTTTTGTGAGTTTTGTATATATATTTTCAATCGTAAGTATTCTTTTTTAGATCTTAAATCCTTGTGCAATTTAAAGTTCAATGATGCCAACTTCCCGATGGACACTTCCTTCTCAAGATCAAAAATAAAACTGAGTAGTTTTTTATAGTCTCCTTCCAATTCAACCTGAAGTGTTTCAACTTCGTATTTCTTCAGAGCTTGCATATGTATTTCAGGAAAACTGACAATCTTCAATCCTCGATGATTATTACTTATATCGGATATTCTTTTAAAAATCAGTTTGGCATCAGTAGAGTCAGCCAATACACCATAAGATTGTTGCATTGCTGAAAGTTTTTCTTCCAATCTGGAGACTTCCCTTTTTGAGTATTCCGCCTGCGTCAATTCAGTCTGCATATTTTTCAGATTCGCATAGTTTCTCCATGTCTTTCTAAAAGCCATAGTCCAGCTTAAGACAATCATTAGAAAAACAACTATACCAATAATTATTAACCGTTTCTGAAATAATGTAGACCCCATAGTGCTGTTTACAATTAGTTACTTGACATTATTACATCCTTACCTTTTACAACTTTTAGCATAACTTCAAACTTTGCTTTCTTTATGGTCTTATCATAGAAATACACTTGCTTTTCGATTTTCATCCCCAGCTTAGACTGATCTAAATTCACAAGAAACTGACTAAAGCAATCTTCGCTTTCAGTTATGCCTTTTATAATAAGATCACCTCCATAATATTCTATCATTTCATCTTTTCTTATCTTCTTTTTCAACGGATTAATCTGAAATTCACTAAATCGAATCCCCGGAATTGACTTTGATGAAATCCGGTCGATAAACCATGCAAAATGCGGGATACTATTCAAGTCGACCTGGTACTGAAAATCATTTTCATCATTGAGTTGCTTCTTTAAGTGATCTATCTTCAGGCTCAGCTCACTAATGCCATCAAAATCAGCTGAAAGCAGGTTGATCTTTTCCTGCACATTTTCAAAAATGAAAAAATTGATAAACAGCAAACCCATTAGTACTGGCAGTACATACCTCAGTATTAATGAATTGATTTTAGCCGCAACTAACTCCCGATGATTATTAAGCAATTGAACAGCTTGCGATCCTTTTGATCTTATCGAGTTTAAAAAGAAATCAATGGCTACTGCAAGTGCAGCGCTTTTAGTTGCTTCTGAGATATTTGAAACTGGTAATTTATCAATTTCTTCCAGTTTACTTCTTTTACCCGTTTCCAGAATACATCCCTGGTCTAACTGCAAGTATTGTGAACCAATTAATAAGTAGTCTTCTTTTATAGTTAGTGCATTTGTATATTCAATAATGCTTCTAAAACCAAGATCAACATTACTAACAAGAAGGCCGAGTTCATTGATCTCATGAACAATCTTTTCCAAAGTCTCCAGACGCAACAATGAAACAAATGTTTTTTCTGAATCCAACTCACTGGATTGCAAATAATAGTTCTCCAGATTGATATTGGGGATAACCGAATTTAAATCTTCAACATTCCCCTTATATACGCGCTGAACAACTCCTTCACCATGCAAACTCAAAACAAGAGGTTTTCCTTGCAATTGATATTTCTTATCACTTAACAGGGCTAGATCTGTTGCTTTATCAATCACTAAATCAGACTCAATATCATCCTTTTTTTTCTTTACCTGATAAAGTGAATATTCAATCTCTTTACCCAATGTTAGCACCAACACAGGACACTCCTGATACTTAAGGTAAGCTGATATTTTGAGTAAAAAGTTCATCAATATGGATTAATCGTATCCTTTATTTTAGGTCATCCAGCTTATGCGGAAGACTCCTAATAAAATACGGTTGGTTTTATGAAAATATTTAAATGCTTCTTTTCTTTTCTATCTGATCTTGAGGAAAAAATCCATTTAAGAACAGGAATTCTTGAAAGAAGAGGCCACCCACTTGAAGTAACACTCTTGGTATTTTCTTCAAGTCCTCCCAGAAGTATCATATCCTGATTCTTTACACTAATCTTTGATTTGAACTTACGTGATACCAATCCAGGGGGTGCATTCTCACTAATACGTGCTGTAAATTCTGATTGCTCTACTTCAATATCAAGTGATACATGTCCATTCCCGGTAACAAATGGTTTTATAATTACCTGTAGCTTAGCCTCTACAGGCTTAAAGAGAGACTGCGTTTGCAGCTGGGGATTTTGATACCCATAAATACTCGACATCTCCTCTTTGTAGTATTCAGTCTGACCAACAGATAGTGACGCCGTATGCCCATTAATGGTTGAAAGTTGTGGCGTACTTCGAATATCAATGATCCCATCAGATTCCATTGCTTTTAAGTTCAGGTAAAAGTTTGGGCTAACCCTTCCAAGATTTGTTAAGCCCACCCTATCCAGAAACTTATTGACAGAACTTGCATTCATGCTAAATGCCAATCCAGGATTGATTGAGCCTTTTGTTTGAATAGGTTGATCACCAAGTCCTGCCTCAATTCCAGTCTCAATACCAAAACTCTTGGATGAATCAATGATGATGACATCAATCAAAACCACCGGAACAGACAAATCAATCTCTTTTATGGTCTTTTTGAAGTTATAAATGTGATCAGCATCACCCCAAACAATCAGGCTATTTTGTTCGTAAAATTCTTCAATGGAGAGATTCTCTATAAACCCCTTAGGTAAAACATGCAATAGTGAATCAACACGCCTGTTATTCAATCGTATAAGCTCACAACTTTTCAACTCGGGTAAAGTCCGGCTCCCTATAAATATGGTATTGTCATCAATCTTGTAAGTATTCTTTGTACCGTAAAAGAGATTCTTCAAAAGAGATTCTACATCCGAATTCTCCATACGAACTGAAACCTGATCTTCAACCGGGTTCAAAAAAGAGAATTGCAAATCACTCTGTTCTTGAATGTTTTCTAATATATTAACAATCTTACTCTGCTGAACATCAAGACTAATCTTCCCATTCAAATAACTAAGATTCAGAGCTTGTACGTTTTTTCTGGAATTCTCAGCTGAATGACCATTCTCAACTTTAATAGCTCTTGAAACAACATAAAGGCCACTTTCATTTTTCCTTATTGCTAAATCATTGGAGGATGTAATTTGCTCAAGAGCATTACTTAGCTTAATATTTTTTGCAAAACCATTAAGCTTTAGATTCCGAATGGAAGGATTCAAAATAAAATTGACATCTGTTTGATTGGCCAGTTTCTCAAAAAAGTCAGAAGAAGTCGTATTAACTGCAGAATAGGATAAAATTGAATCTGCAGGAGAAAATTCTATTTCCAGGGAATTATCATTAACAAGCTCAGGTTTTAAATATAAAATTGAGCCATAGTGCTCCAGCCTCAGGTTGTAATTCGAACACAAAAAGCTAATGACATCCTTTGCTTTTACCTGGTTAAAGTTTGAGTTTACCTTAATATTTGTTCCAGAATCAACGGACACATTTAGCCCTGTTGTATTTCCTAATATTCGAACTAGTTCCTTTAATGAAATGTCACTAACTGAGATATCTACATCTTGTTCCAGGGCATGGTTGCTAATGGCCAAAGAGTCCAGAGTATCTCCGTAATTATCCTTAACTATTTGTGCATTTATATAACTAAAGCAAAATATAAAAATGATAACTAAAACTATTTTATGACTCCTATGGTATTTCACACACATAAATCCAACAATATTTTACAAACTTCCCTCAATTATGAGATAGGGTTCGATAATTCATAATATTACCGATGACAAGTTCAAATTCATACAAGATTACGAAAATAGTTATTTCAACCAATAATAAATGAACTATACAAAAATATACAACATGTAAGAAATAAAAGGATCAAATTCACGAAGCAAAAATCACCTTAAAGACTGTTTATCATGTTATTACAATCTATTTGTAATGGATACAAATTTAAACATAAATGAAATTAATACATAATCTGACATTTGTTATTGAATCTTTAAACAATTTTGCTTTCTTTAAAAATATACAACATTACTCAACATTCAATTTAGAACTAAACTAAATAATGATCGAATAATGATGGTATAGATATATGGAAACACAAGCAGGCAATATAGCACTTACATTATCTATGTCTTATTTATGCTTTATAGCAGACTGATAATATCTTGATCCATTTAAAACTATTTAGTTTATTTGAAATGTAAACCATCCCTAATCCGAAGAAATGTATTTAGGGACATTTTAGCAGACACCCATAAGAAATATTGCTATGAGCAAGATCATAGCAGGAGAGATTAATGAGATAAACAGAATTCATAATACACTGAAAGAAGTAGAATATTTTACTAAAAAAACAGAAGATTAATGCTCATAAAAAAATACCGCCCTAAAAAGAACGGTATTCTATAATCAATAATTATTAACCGGGAGTTACTGCTCCCAATTAGAACTCAAAGATATGAAAAAACTAAGAATTTAGCTTGTCATAAGCAAAAACAAGCTCTTGCCTGAAGTCTCATCTGGCAAGGAAGTTTGGTAAAAAGATTTTAGGGATTGTAAAGAAATAACCTAACTGTTTTGACTCGTTCTCTTGCACGCTAACATCGTTAAAAATCCTCGCTGTAACTATGGCTATAGCTACGTTTTCTGCCTTGTTATCGTACAAAACAACTTCGTCAATTCCAATCATGTTATTTCCACACAAACCCTTAGCTGCGCTTGTGTGGATTTATAGATCCCAACATGTTTTGCAAAATCTTAAACCCATAATTAGACATCGCACTTAAGCTGCAATAATCCAATTATTGCTCATCACCGGCTGCTTGCAAAAGGGAAAGCCGGATACGCTGACAGGCCTCTAACTGATGAAAAAACTGATGCCTTTTTTGATTGAGCGGCTAAAAGCGCAGATGAGGAGAAAGCTGGGAGATGGAAATTGGAAATCGTTCGTTCGCTGGTGCGGAAATATTATCAGTACCTCCTAAACAAGGAATCTGCAATCCCATTGGACAATGAAAATAAGAAATGCCACATTCGATCAATCAGCAAATAATGACTAAACCGCAACAACAAATCGCTCAACCGTACATGCAAATGACAAAAACGCAACAACATATCGCTCCACCGCTGTTAGAAATGATGGAACCGCAGTTGCAAACTACTAAACCGCTGGTGCAAACGAGCGAACCGCATGTGCAAATCGTTCAACCGCATGGTAAAATGACAAAAACGCACATGCAAACCGCTCCCAACCAGAGTTATTTGGCTTCCGACCACCTGAGAATCATTGAGGATTGGTTACAACCAGATGAAACGAGTACTGAATCACCTTAGCTCTTTCATGGCTGATGTGGATATGTTATCCACATCAACTTAGCCCGGGAATTGTAATCCGAATTAAACACATAAACAAAAATCAAAAAATATGAGCAAAAGAATAGAACAACTAATCGTAAAAGCAGGACTGGCCATTAACAACAGCCTGCAAAACACCGAACTCCAACCCATATTTACCGAATATGGCTATCCGGCTGAAAAACTAGCACAAGGGAAAAGCTTGCTGGATAGTGCCTATGAATCAAACAATGGGCAGGCTAAAGAGTATGGTGACAAATTTCAGGCAACCAACGAACTGGAAGAAAAAAGAGACATTGCCAATAAAGATTATATGCGCTTGGTTAAAATAGCCCGGGTGGCCCTTGCCGGCGAACATGCAGCATGGCAGGCCCTCGGGCTTGGTGGAGACCGCAAGCAATCCAATTCGGGCTGGTTGGTGCAGTGCACCCAGTTTTTCACCAACCTTAAAAATAATGCAGGCTGGCTCAGTAAAATGGGCACTTACGGTATCACCTCCGAAAAACTGGCAGCAAGCGAGGCTCTGCTTAAACAAGCTGAAGAGGCCTTTAATAAGCAGAAAACCGAAACAGGCGAAGCCCAGGAAGCCACCCGCCTGCGCGATGAGTCTATCGACGAGCTACAAAGCTGGTACTCCGATTTTATTGCCATTGCACGTATTGCGCTGGAAGATAAGCCTCAGTATTTAGAAATGCTGGGGGTAGTAGAGAGATAGTTTAATTGATTGTAAACACTTGAAAGAAAAATGATGAAAAGAAATATTAGTAGTATACTATTTGGAATTGCGATTCTCGTCTTAAGCTTTTCCAGTAAAGATATCAAAGGTCAGAATATTATTCCACCATCACCAAATGCCGCATCATTAGGGATGTATGTTGATCTACCGGTTTCAAGATATTCTGGTGTTCCCAATATAAATATTCCACTATACAACATACAGGCAAATGACTTTAGCTTACCAATAAGCATTAGCTACCATGCCTCTGGTATTAAAGTAGCGCAGGAAGCCTCCTTGGTGGGATTAGGATGGGCTTTAAATGCAGGAGGTTGTATTACAAGGCAGGTACGAGGGAAAGAGGATTTTGACCGGTGGTTTACCGACCCTGCATTACCAAATGAAAATGACGCTGAAGCCATTTCAAATTACTTTGCATACACTCAAAATGAATATATCATAGAGCCAGTTGTAGATAAAGATGGGGAACCAGATATTTTCTTTTTCAACTTTAATGGTTACTCAGGAAAATTTGTAATGACTAAAAATAAAGATGTTATTATAATTAATCCTAAGAGTGAATTAAAAATAAAGAACATTAGTGGGCTTGAATGGGAAATTACAGACCCAAATGGTATTAAATACACATTTAGTGATTATGAGCAAACTCAGGCTTATGTTGCATCAGGTAATAGCCCTGATGAATTTAACTGGCCTTCTGAGGAACAAGTTTCTTATGTGTCCTCATGGTTCTTATCAGAAATAGAATTAACAAACAAAGAGAAAATTGAATTCAATTACACCAATATTGCTTCTGGAACCAAAAGCTTTATAACAATCTCAAATGATAAGAAGGAGCTTCATGGTATTAGTAGCAGCAACAATGATCATGGTGTTCTGACTGAATCTTGCGGTGATCGTTGGTATTTACTATGCGGACAAGACCTATGCTCCTATGAATATGAAAGAGACATTTATAGCCACTCTGCTAATATTGTAAAAAGGGAGCTGTATTTATCCAGTATTAATTGGCCTTCGGGATCAATTACAACGATAACTTCAGATCGAGTTGATGTAGACAACGAACTGAATAAGCCACAAAAATTGGACTGGTTAAAGATTTTTGATAAAAATAACAAAGAGATAAAATCGTATAATTTTTCCTATGATCATTTTAGGGATGATGAGATATCCAATCCGTACAAACATTTATACTTAAGATTAAAACTTAGTGCTGTAACGGAATATTCAGCAATTGATGAAAATTCGAATCATTATGCTCTTCCATCCTATACTTTTGATTATGACGGTACAGTATTACCGAAAAAGAACTCAACCAGTACAGATTATTGGGGATACTACAATGGACAAAAAAATACAGATTTTTATGGATCAAAAAAATATGTTCCGGAATATACTTGTACTGATGGCATGATAGGATTTGGGTGGGATGAAACTTCCACAAATAATGTTCTTAACGTCCAGAGTTTCAGTTTAGACGAAAAATATTTTTCGGGAGCAGATAAAGAATGTTATCCTACTTTTACTCAAGCCGCCATTCTTAAGAAAATAAAATACCCAACAGGAGGAATAATAGATTTTACATTTGAATCGAATAGTTATTTTAATTTCTCAGAAGAATACGAGACTGAACCAATTGAAGTTTCTGCCTTTGCATGCATGCATAACCATTGTTCTCCTGAAGGCGAACCGCAGGAAACAATTCCAACTGCTTCGGAAATGTTTTATATCCCGGCAAGAACAAGAACTGAAATTACAATCTTATCTTCAGATTTCAATGCCAGCTGTACCGGTTTTACTCTTCCTGATGGAGCTCTTACTGTAAGTACATTAGAAAAAGTTCAAGAAGACGGAACATTCATTTCAAAGCTCATGGATTTCAAGTATGAGGATTTCTCAAATGAAGACCCTTGTGAATTTGGCTATCCAAACTACTCATACCATAATATTGAAGCATACCTGGAAGAAGGCTGGTATAAAGTTACTGTTGACCCATATGATGATTTAGAAGCAACTGCTATTATTAAATACGACAAAACAACAACAAACCGGATCTATGAAAAAATTGGTGGTGGTCTTAGAATTGCCAAAATTAGTAATGATGCAACAGAACGGATATTTAAATATGAACAGGAAACAATAATTGACAGCAACCCAATGACAGTTTCAAGTGGTCAACTTTTAAGCAAACCAAATCATGCTTATTTTGAAACAAGATATGGTATATGCAAACCTGTAGATGGTTATTATACTTTCCTTCTTCTCGCAAGGTGTTCTGATACTACAACCCCTTTAACTGGATTCAAGTCTGGTAATTCAATTGGGTATGACAAAGTATCTGAAATTATTGTGGGTAGTAATGGAGAAAAATCAATTATAGAACAAATGTTCTATAATCAAGCAGAGGTTCTGACTTTACCATTTTTCCCGAATATTCCAAGACTGAACAACGGCTTACTCAAATCAGAAAAGTATTATGCCGACAACATCAAGGTTAAAGAGAAAGAATTTCTATACAGAAAAGACGAAGCTTCTGTACAATCTGTAAAAGGGTTAAGGTTTTTGAAACAGTTATTACATTTTTATGAAACAAAATCAGAATGGTGGTATCCGTACCAAACGATTGAAACTTCCTATGACGAATTAGGATTAAATCCAATAACCATAACCACAGACTTAGAATACGCTAACGTCAGCCATAGACAATTATCGAAGTCAACACAGGCAGATCTAAACGGAAAAACAATTATTACCGACTATGTTTATCCTTCAGATGCTAACTCTGGTGTTCCATCTGAAATGTGGGATGAGACCGATTTGAACTACAAGCATATTCTCAATCCTATTGTGGATAAAACAGTAACTATAAATAGTATACCTGTTTCAAAAACTCATACGGAATATGTTTATGATTCCGGCAAAGATATGGTTCTGCCTGATTATACGAATACTTATCCAACAGGGACTAGTATTGGATATAAAATCGATTATGAACATGATGATCAAGGTAAGCTTATTGAGCAAACAAAGGAAAACGATCTTTCTACCTATTACCTTTGGGCATATAATAAACAATACCCGGTAGCCAAGATAACTTGTAGTGACCCAAGCCTAACACTAACTACGCTTCAGGGAAATGTGGATAATATTACATTTAGCGGCAGTGATGTTGTTTCAAATATCTCAACGGATATCAGCAGCCTTCAAACCGCTTTGAATTCTGTTTTAAGCAGCAGCAACTATCAGGTCACACTATACACCTACTCTCCGTTAATTGGGATAACTTCTCAGACTGACACCAACGGAAAAACAAGCTATTCTGAATACGATGATTTTGGCAGGTTAGAGACCATTAGGGATAATAATGAAAAGATCCTGAACTCTTATCAATACCATTACGTGGGGCAAAATATGCAGCAGATTTCGGCCCCTCTAGACCCGATGGAAGAGGAAACTTCGACACTAATAAATGGACTTTTGGGTTGTTGGGAATTTGATGAAATTTTGGGAACAACCGTTGAAGATAAACTCGAATTAAACGAAGGTGCGATTCACAATGGAGTTACCATTGGCCAAACAGGGATAATTGATAACGCTTACTCATATGATGGAGTTGATGATTACTTCAAAGTTGGTTATGATGCTTCTTTGGCTCCTGATAATTTCAGTGTTTCCTGTTGGGTTAATCCTGATACCTATACTGGATCTTTGGAAGGTGTTCTGATTAGTGCAGGTGGAAATGGTTGGACTCATGGGTATCGTTTTAATCGTTATGAGACTTTAGTTCAATTTCATTGGGGAACTGGAACTGCAGCCAGCAAAACACTTAGCTTAGGCAATTTGGAAATCGGCACTTGGTCCCATTTAGTGGCAGTTTACGATGGAACAACCGTAAGCGTCTATTTTGAAGGGGAATTTATTACATCGTCTACTAATGCGTTTGGGTATGATCCTGATCATCCCCATTGGGATCACTTTTTTGTTGGTAGAGGAGGTGGACTAAACAATTTCCATGGAAAAGTAGACCAAATAGGTGTTTGGAACAGGGCACTAACTGCAGGAGAAATTACCGAACTCTATAATTCAGGTATTGGTAAAGCTTATCCTTTTAACAATCAATAATATTTGAAACAGGTTGTTGATGTATTCTCAAAATCACAGTCATCACAATTACTAAATAAAGTTTTAGTACCAGCTAAATAAATAACATATTATGAAATACAATCATAAATCAAATAAATTCTTTCTTCTAAAGGAAATTATCCGATCCAAAAAACTTATTTCACAATTTACCTTCTTAATATTACTTACCTACAACTTATCTGCAATTGGGAATAATGAGACTATTCCGAACAATAGAGATAATAGTAGACAAATTGACATGTGCATATTAATGGGATTATCTCCAACATATCACAGCTTCTCTCCAGGAGGTGAAACGTACGAAGTCATGGTTGAAATGACTGGAGTAGGATGTACCCCTTATGTTTCAAGTAAACCATCTTGGGTTAGCACTCAAATATCCGGATCTGCTCCTTTTGCGAGGCTAGATATTACGGCTCAACCAAATACTGGTTCATTGAGAAATGGTCTTGTATCTGTCAAATACGGATCAATAACTAAATCGATAACTATTTCTCAGGGAGAAGGAGTCCAATCCCCACCTCTAACTCCTGGCTCTATTAGTGGGAATACTTCCCCATGTATAAACAATAGAATTACTTACTCAGTTTCTCCTGTTACTGGAGCCACAAGTTACAATTGGTCTGCGACAAATGGTACCATTTATGGAAATGGAAATAGTAGTATCGAAATTGAATTTTCATCAGCGGGATCAAAAACCGTTTCTGTCACAGCAAGTAATTCTGCAGGAACAAGTCCTGCATCCACGACAAATATCACAGTCGGATCTCCACCAGGATCAGCGAGTATTTCAGGTCCCCAATCCCCTACTGAAGGAAGTACTGAAACCTATACCTGTAGTGCTGCCGCAACATCTTACTCCTGGTCTTTACCATCAGGATGGACTATTATTAGTGATTCAAATTCGCCAACGATCATAGTATCTGTAAGTGATCAAGATGGTATTGTAACTGCGAATTATTCAAATAACTGTGGATCATCTTCAGCATCAATCTCTGTTAATCCTACTACGACTCCCTCCACTCCGGGTTCTATAACTGGAAGTTCGAGCCCATGTAAAAATTCATCTGCAAGTTATTCTATCTCCCCCGTTACAGGTGCTACTGGATATACATGGATTGCAGAAAATGGTAGTGTTTCTGGTAGTGGAACTAATGTATCAATTACGTTTTCTGCCTCTGGTTATAAGACAATAAGCGTAAGTGCTTATAACGATGCTGGAACAAGTAATGCCTCCACAAGAGAAGTCCAGGTACAGAGCAGTCCTAGCTCTCGGTCAATAAGCGGAGACAGTACCCCAACGATTGGTTATACTTCAACATATAGCTGCACTTCATACTCTGGTGAAAGCTATAGCTGGAGCGTTCCTTCTGGATCAACAATCACTTCTGGCCAAGGAACTAATTCGATCAGTGTTAGGGCTGGAACCAGTTCCGGAAATGTTCGGGTAGATATATCAAATAGCTGTGGATCTACATCGCCCTATAAAAGTGTATCACCCGTTCCCAGTAGACCAGTTACAATTTATGGAATCTCAGATCCCTGTCAAAATACATCTGTAGAATATTCAATAAATTCGGTAACGGGAGCAACAAGTTATAATTGGTCTGCTGAAAATGGAACTGTATATGGCAGTGGTCTTGTGGTAGATATCGTATTTTCATCACCAGGCGATAACCAGATATCTGTTTCTGCTAGTAATTCAGCAGGAACTAGCAGTAAAAGATACCGAACGGTTACAGTAAAGTCTCCTCCAAGTAGTGTAGGTAACATTACAGGTGAAATTACCCCGTGCCAGGGAACAAGCAAAACTTATAGTGTAAACTATGTTTCCGGAGTCTCATATTCGTGGTCTGTACCATCAGGCTGGACAATAACTAGTGGACAGGGAAGCTCTTCAATTACAACAACTGTTGGAACGTCCTCCGGACAAATTTCTGTAACACCAGATAATAGTTGCGGAGATGGACCAGCATCAGTTCATAGTGTGGTAGTTTCTCCCCTTCCTTCAGTTGGGGATGTCACTGGACCAAGCACTCCAAAGAAAAATGGGCAAGCCACATATTCTTGTACTAGCTCCAATATTGATCTCTATTCTTGGACAGTTCCTTCCGATTGGACAATCATTAGCGATGAAAATTCGTCTACCATAATTGTTCAAGTCGGTAATAGTTCAGGCTCCATTAGTGTCGAAGGTACAAATACATGTGGATCGAATCAATCCCAGCAATTCTCTGTAGTTCCAATTGATCCTCCGGTAACACCAGAACTAATTATAGGAAGTCAGACAACATGTACGGCATCTTCTGAAAGTTATGGCATTTCAGAAGTACCAGGTGCCACAGAATACATATGGACAGCAGAGGATGGTACAATTACCGGAAGTGGCACCTCTGTTTCTATTGTTTTTTCATCTTCAGGTAGTAAGAATATCTCTGTTTCTGCAAAGAACTCTGCTGGTACCAGTAACCCAAGAGAAAAAACAATATTAGTAAAAACAATCCCATCCTCAGCAAGTTCCATTATTGGAGAATCCTCACCCTGTCTTGGCGATACGATAACATACAGTGTTACGAATATTTCCAATACAGACTACAATTGGGTGCCACCGCTTAACTGGAACATAATCGACGGACAAGGAACTTCAACTATAACCATCAAGGTAGGCAGCAATTCCGGCACATTAGCTGTAACTCCAAGTAACGATTGTGGTTCAGCATCTTCCAGCACCACTCTTGCTGTATCCGTACAGAATGAAAATTTACAGGCTGCAGAAATATCAACAAATAAAGATGACATTCTATCTGGTAATGAGCTTAGATTAGAAATTACAAAGGCACCTGTGAATTGCTCAGGGAACTATACCAATAAATGGGAAAAATCTGAAGATCTTATAAACTGGTCAGATTGCAATGCAAATTCTACTTTATACATTGTGCATCCAATAGCTAATACGCATTATCGCTTGAAAACAATAAGCAAGCTTACAAATGATTCAGTCACATCAAATAGTGTACTCATTAATATCGTAGATGAACTATTGCCTGGTTCCATTTGCTGCGATGACACAATACAGTCAGGACAACAGCCCCTGGAATTTACAAGTGAAGAAGATGCAAGAGAGGGACTTGAACCATACATTTACGAATGGGAAATGATGGATGATACTCTGGTTGGCTGGCTACCTATCGACACCGCCACCAGGGTTAATTACCAACCCGATATACTACTAAAAACAACATGGTTCAGAAGAAGCGTTACCGATAACCTTACTGCCCCCCAGCAAGCATGGACCGACAGCGTATGCATTTTCATCCCTTCTGACACTGCGGTTGTTGCCCCGGTAGCCCTGAAAAGAACCGGGGATCAACTTAAGGTGCACAAAGGGAAACACGGGCTAAACGGTAAATGGGAATGGTTTAACTCTTACAAGGGGCAGGCGCTTGATTCGCCCAAAGATTCAATCCTTGACATTTTAGTTACGCGCCCAACCCGTTACCGGGCAAGGGCCAAATATAAAGTAAAAAACCCACAGGGCGGGGACAGTATTGAGATGAAGACCTATTTCGTATCGGCCAAAGTAGAGGCCAGCGAAAACCTGGACCTGGCCGATAAAAACTACATCCTGACCTACACTCCTGTAGAAGGTAAATCAACCTATTCAACGATGAAAGTACTTCCATTAGAGAAACAAGGTGCCGTAGTTCAATACTTTGATGGTTTGGGGAGGCCGGAACAAACAATAGCCGTTAACCACAGTTATTACTTTAACGACCTGGTGACAGGCGTAGACTATGATGAGTTTGGAAGAAAAAATAAAAATTATATTCCTTCAACTGTTCATGGACTTGGAAACTCTGTTGCAAACCTGAATACCAATATCAATAATTTCTACATTGGAGTAAATGGATCACCAGTTGATGGATTGGAATCAAACTCAGGTGTCAATTATACTTATACCCATTATGAAAATTCGCCCTTAAATAGAGTTAAATATGTTGAAGATCCAAAAGGAGGCCGGGTTACCTATGAATACGGAATGAATGATGCAAACACCGTTAGGATCTGGACGGTAGATAACTCTGGTAATTGTGCCAATACTGACAATGCATATTACGTGGCTGGCGAGTTATTTCATACAAAAATAACTGATGCCAATGGCAAAATTACAGAAGAATACAAAGATAAGCTTGGGCAGGTGGTATTGAAAATTGCAGGAGAAACAGCTAAAACCTATTACGTTTACGATAATTTTGGCTTGTTGTGTTACGTACTTTCTCCAAAAGCTACAGCAGCAATAAGTGGTTCAAGCTATTCATCAGGCTCAACCGAGGTTAAAGGGCTATGCTACTATTACGAATATGATGACCTAAAGCGAATGACTGCTAAGCAGCTGCCAGGAGCCGAACCTGTATACATGGTTTATGATGTACGTGATCGTTTGGTGCTTATACAGGATGGGAAAACAAGGGATGAAAATGGCAGTAAGTGGTTGTATACGAAATACGATGATTTTAACCGTCCTGTAGAAACAGGTTGGATGAGCACAACTGACAGCCATTCTGATTTGCAAACTGCATTTGAAAATAGTGTTTCCTTCCCTTATACCACAAGCGAAGTACTAACCCAAACCTCATATGATAACTATGTTGATACCCCTTTTGGTGTGACCCCAAACCAAGATGTAAAGGGAATGATTACCCGTACTGTTGCTAAAAAACTGGATAACAGTGGAGATGTTATTACTGATATCTTTTATGATGACAAATACCGGGTAATTCAGACTAAAATTAGCGGTTCTCCTATTGCTCAAACTGTTACCAATACTTATGACTTTGTCGGTAATCTAACAAAAAGTGTTGAAACATATACAGATCAGGTCAATGCAATAATTACAAAGGATTATACTTACGACCATGCCGGTCGTTTGGAAAAGGTAGAGCAATTAATTGATAATGATTCTTACAATGGTAAGGTGGTGCTTATAGAAAACAGTTACAACGCGTTGGGACAGCTGATGTTGAAAAAATTACATTCTGCTAACGATACCAGCTTTGTGCAGAATATTGATTACCTGTATGACGTGCGTGGATGGCTGACAAGTATCAATAACTTTCAGGACAGTATCCAAAGTAAACTCTACGCGCAATCATTAGAATATTTTAGTAACGGGAACATTTCCAATGTTGAATGGAAAAATACCATCATGAAAGATGGCTGGGTTGATCCGACGAATAAGTTAAAGTATGCATTCACATACGATGCTTTGAACCGTTTGGATGATGCAGCTTACATCGAATACTTACCAGCTGGTGGATCTACTAACAGTGGCAGTTTTAATACTAACTATGGCTATGATCCGAATGGTAATATTGCAAGTCTTCAACGAGATGGCAATAAGAACATAAGTGGTGCAACTCCTTCGTATGGATTAATTGATAACCTGACTTACACTTATCCAACAACCAGTAACTTGCTTACTTCTGTTAGTGATGCAGCAACAGGGGTAAACCATGATCTAGAATTCAAGGAAGTAGCAGGCAACTATGTTTATGATGATAGTGGTAATGCAACTACCGTCCCAGGGAAAGGTTCAGTTGAGTACAACTACCTGAACCTGCCTGAAAGGGTGTTTGAAGGAACCGATGAAATTAAGTATCTTTACGATGCTTCTGGAAATAAGCTGAAGAAAACTTATAACAGTACAGCTAGTAGCTATTACCAGGGCAGCGTTCTTAAACTTGATGGAGAGTCCATTATCCTGACTGGGGAAGGAAGGGTAGTTTATGCTAATAGTATGTGGAATTATGAGTATGACTTGAAGGATCATCTGGGTAATACCAGGGTGTCATTTGGAGTCGATACGATCAGGGCGGTTCCTTTACAATATAAGGACTACTACCCATTTGGAATGGAGATGGCACGGTGGTATACAATTGAAGGAAGTCCTACCAAGTTCCTATACAATGGCAAAGAGTTGCAAGATGAAGAAATCAATGGAAATAGATTAGATTGGTACGATTATGGAGCAAGGTTCTATGACCCGAGTTTGGGGAGATGGCATGTGATCGACAATAAGGCCGAAAAGTATGCTGGCGGAACTCCATATGCTTATTCCATAAATAATCCCATTAGATTTATCGATCCTGATGGGAACGATATTGTAGATGCAACAGGGAAACCCATCACGTATTCTGCAAAAGCTGGATGGTCTCAAAATGCAACTGCTGGTGCTAAGCGTATTGGCAATGCAATGATGGCTACACAAACTGGCACTGCACAATGGAATAAAATGGCAACTTCAAGTACAAAAATACAATTGGAAGTGAGCCAAGCTACAAAAGTAAATGGAAGAACATACACTTTAGGTCAAATGATACCTGGTAAACAAACAATTGATGGAAACGGGAAGTTTCAATTGGTAGATGCAAAAGTTGTGATATACGAAGGGACTATCAATAAATTTATGAATGATAGTAAAAACTCTAAAATAGACACGAATGTATCGTATCAAATGAATACTACAAATAATGATGAAAGAATCGGCGCTGTTGCGGGACATGAAGCAGAACATACTACTGAAGAAAATGTACAACAGAACTACGAAAACCAAGTCAAAGGTACATCTCATGATTTAGAAAAGAAGCCAGTTGAAATTGAGATGAAAATCCTTGAAGAGACAGGTCTCAAAAATATAAAGCCAATAGAGCCTATAAAATTAAATTAAAAACGAATAATATGTTGTATATGAAAACAAAACGTTTGCTGATATTGCTATTGTTTTTAATTGTTAATTATATGCAATTATCATCTCAAAACATTGAATCAAATAATCTAAGGGATTCCCTTTTTGAATTTCTAATATCACAAGGAGACTTTGATAAAGACATGAAAACAAAGGAAACTATCTTAATTATAAATGATATTGCAACGTTAAAACCATTTGAAAAACAAAGCAATGGTGTATTTAAGTTTGGAACATTAACAAGCCATTCTTATTTTCACATACTACTCAGAGATAATGGTGAAAATGTCATAATTAACATGAAACAACCTTTAGAAAATATAATGCCATTAATATTGAATTATTTTCAAAGGAATTCACTGATCTCTAAAAAAGAAGTTTTATGCTATTTGAAGAAAATAATGGAATTGTATCTAAAAAACCAAAATTCTACTCCATGGAAATTAGATGAATAGATTTTTATTTAACTCCTAACTCCCCAACTGGCGCGAGTCTTCTTGACTCGTGCGTTAATAAATAGGAATCAGACTTTGTCTGTAAGTATATAACAAACCCGGCCAAAATGGTCGGGTTTTGTTATTTATAGGGCTGCAATATTTTTAAGTTTGCTCCTTTTGATGAACGCATCGATCACATCCTTAATGGTTGATTTATCCTTATTATCCATCTCCTGCAATGCTATAAACTGGGCTAAAAGCTCATTATCCTTTATAGCCTGCTGTGCTTTTTCTTCTGTATTACCATAAACAAGGAAATCAATGGAAGTATTAAAAGTATCGGCCAGCTTTTTAAGTACATCGGCCGGGGGCTGTACATCCTTGTTTTCATAGCGTTGCAGCTGGGTTAATGAAATCCCGATCTTGTCGGCCAGTTGTGTTTGGTTCATTCCCTTGGCCTTTCTTAATGCCTGTATTTGTTTTCCTATCGATGCCATGTCTTAAAAGTATTTATCAACATACAAATATACCTAATAAGGCTGGTGTTTTAACTGAAAACATGTCTGATTGTTAATAAATGCAATATTGATAAACTTTCATCATATGCCTTTTATGATTTAATTTGTGTCTCATAAGACATATTTAAAAGTTTTCAACAATGGAAATCCCCGACATTAAATCCCGGCTCAACATGGAACAGGTCTTAGATCATTATGGTCTAAAAATGGACAGAAACAAGCGTTTGTTATGCCCGTTCCACGATGACAAGACACCAAGCATGCAGGTTTACCCCGAAACGGGAACATGGACATGCTTTAGTACGAATTTCAGCTGTTTTTAAGGCTCTGTTATAAAAATCAAATTGAGCTGGCATTAAATCGAAATCACCACTTTTTAGTAAAGGCCAATAAAGCAATCGCTGGTTCTGAGCCGTCATTACCCCTCCGCCCCAAGCTCTAAAATCCGGAGTTTCATCAATAAATCGTTCATTAATAAGTACCGGATCAAAAGTAAATAGTCCACCATTAAATTTGGTTGGATATTCGCCTTTGGAATTACACCCCATCTGGTATCTAAAAATATTATAATTTCGACCCGCCTGCCACACAGAATCATTGGTATTGGGATTCTCCTGATTTATTGCGATCCAGCTTCTGTTCCAAAACTCTTTCCACCATTTTTGATGATTTTCAAACTCTGAATCGTAGCTTGATTTGTGTTTATTTGCTGCGATTTCTGCTTCCCATATTTTGTTATCAGGAGTAACAGCTGAATGCATTAAAATATCGATACTGAATTCTTTTGCAGGTTTTGTACTTTCAAAAACCACCGCTTTATATGGGCAATTTAAATATGTTCCTGAAGTTCTTTTGGTTATGGTCTGTCCGTCTGCATACAAAACACCGCCAAATATTCGATTCTTTAATGGGTTCCAGATATCGTCCTTGTGCATCAATAAATCCTGCTGAGCCATTTCCTTATCAATCACAAGGTCGCTATTATCATTTTGATGGTAGAACAATAGGTTTTCACCAATTTGTTTAACAGAATCCGGATACCAGTATATATCATTCCCGGGATAATCAATGAAGCTTGGCACTACCCACCTACTTTTCATTGGCATCTTTTCAAAACGCCAATTCTGGTACTCTGTTTTAATCTCAACATTTTTATTTGATTCGAGATCAAAATGGATAAAAGGTCTATCCGGTTCTACCCAAAGCTTTGTTTTTACCTTAAGATCGTTATCTGTTCCTGTAATCTCAACATAACCGTTTTCAAGTTTTAGTTCTTGTGATAATTCTTTAAATGGATTGGGTGAAATAGAAACTTTTATTCGTCCTGATTTTAAAAGGGCATTATTCTCATCCATACTATTATCACGCCCAAAGTAAAAATAGATATCTCCATCTTCCATCCAAACATTACAACCTATGTCGCAACCACCAACAGGCATTGACCATAGTGGGCTATTCCCAGTTTCAGTCCATTTAATGTTGTATTGATTAAGCTTGAGATTTTGAGTACATGACGTGGTGATTAATATAGCAAAGAGGCAGCTATATAAAAAGATGGGTTTGGTTAGTTTGGTTAGCATGGCTTTAGTTTTTTAAATTATTGCAGATCCTCATTTTCAATTTGATACCCCGGAGCAAGCTCCGGGGTATCAAATTGAGTTTGCGATGCAAACATATTTTGTTTCCGACCCAAGGATCGGGGAATTATACCACTAGTTGATTAAATGAATAACACAATCTTGTACTACAAGTGTATGATATTGTTGCTTGATAACTTTAATATAAACCCGTGTAATTATTGCACATATCCGGCATTGAAATATGTTTCAATTCTATTCATACAATTATTTCAGTTTCCTATTCTTTATAATTACTCTCAGAATTAACGGGCTGCACAACAGATTGCGAAATATCTTTATAATACATTTTTTTCTCACCCTTCTGTATTTTCTCATGATACATTAATTCATTTTAATTAGAGCCTCCTTTCTACTTTTCATAAATAATATCGTTGTAGCTATTGACTTTTAATAATAAATGTTCGTTTTTGCATTTGATAATAATTCCTGCCACCCTTTTTATCAAAAGATTTATTGGCATGGAAACATGTTTAACCCCCAAAAACTATTTAAATGGGAAAATTAAGTGAAGCCCGTAAACGGGATTTTATTAACCAGTTGCTTCTTGCAATGGAGAACCAAACAATAGTATTAACTGACGCAGGTTTTGATCCTACTAACAAAATTGCAGGATTAAAACTAAAATCGGATTGTGCTGATGCTGCGGAAGTAAAACAGCAGGCATCTATGGCTTCAGCCAAAGATGCCACTAAGCTGGCACAGGAAAGTCTGGATGCGGCTTATGCCGAAGCTTCGACAACAGTGGAATTGATGACCGGCTTGCTGGGTAAAAACCACAACCTGTTAAACTTGTCAATTCCTATTGAATAAAATGTTAAAAGTGAGCTTGCTCCTGCCTTTTTTAGGGTTGCTCTTGCCAAAAACATGTATGCTCAACATAAAAGTGAGGTCGCTCCAAGCTATTCCGAGGTTGCTCCGATCAATTATTATGTTGCTCAGCATGAATATGGGGTCGCTTCAGGCAAAAACATGTATGCTCAGCATGTTTTTGAGTCTATTCGATGTTCTTGATTTTGTTGTTCATGGTCTTTATCTCGCTCCAACTTATGAAGCACTGGCCTCAATATGGCGTCCCGACATGATGGAAGTTATGTGGGTTATGTACTGCACCGGAGTTGTTCTTGCTTTACTGTTTGTGTATATTTTCGTAAAAGGTTACCAAGGTAAAGGCATTATGGAAGGTGTTCGATACGGTTTGGTAATTGGCTTGCTAATGACACTAGTCGGTGGACTGAATCAATATGTAATTTATCCGGTTCCTCTGGATTTGGTCGTTAAATGGATTGTATTTGGATTAATTGAATTTATCGCAGCAGGTGTTGTTACTGCACTAATATATAAACCAAAACAATAATATACATCCTACTATTATCTTTGAAAGCCGTTCTGTTTAACAGATCGGTTTTTTTATGCCGAAGAATTTATTGCTTTAGCCTCAGGAAAGAATTAATTTTAGGGTAAAATCAAAAAATACAATTATGAAAAAGATAGCAGTCATTTTATCAGGATGTGGAGTTTACGATGGAGCTGAAATCCATGAAGCTACACTAAGCTTACTTGCCATTGCACAACAGGGTGCCACCTACTCTATTTTTGCGCCAAATATAGATCAGCATCATGTTATTAACCACATAACCGGTGAAGAGATGCCGGAAACCCGTAATGTACTTATCGAATCAGCTAGAATAGCCCGCGGAAACATCAGCGATTTGAAAAACTATAATCCTGCAGACTTTGACTCACTATTGCTTCCCGGAGGATTTGGTGCAGCCAAAAACCTTAGTTCATTTGCTTTTGAAGGTCCCGACTGCTCTGTTAACCCAGATGTTGAGAAAGCAGTTATTGAAACAGTAAAAGCGGAAAAACCCCTTGGTGCACTTTGCATTGCTCCTGCAGTGATTGTACGAATTTTTAAAGATGCAGAAGTAACTATTGGGCAAGATTCAGGTACAGCGTCAGCCATTGAAAAAATGGGAGGCAAACACACCAATACCACACATGGAGAGATTGTGTATGATGAAAAATATAAGCTGGTGACTACTCCTTGCTATATGCTTGATGCCAATATAATTCAGATTTCTCAAGGTGCTGAAAATGTAGTAAAAAAACTCATTGAGCTGATTCCGTAATTGGGATCACTTAATCAAGAGAAGTAATTCGAAACTCTGTCCGACGGTTATTTGCTCGTCCGGCAGAGGTTTCATTTGAATCAACAGGTTGCGACCATCCATATCCATGAAACGACAATCGATCTACAGGAATACCATGATCAACCAAATATTGGTATACCGCTAAAGCCCTCTTTTCTGATAATTGCAGATTGTGCTCTTCAGTTCCAACATTATCAGTATGCCCTCCAATTTCAATCTTTACATCAGGGTTATTGGTAAGAAACTCTTTTAAAAACTCCAGTTCGGCAATAGATTCATGCAGCAATTCATACGAATTCGTTTTGAAGAAGATATTACGTAAAACCGCACTATTTCCAACTTTTATACGTTTCAATCTAATCTCCATAATCTTAGGATCTGTAACGTCACGCACCTCCTTCAGTGAAAAATTCTCTGAGAAAAACAGATATCCTTTACTGGAAACATTAAAGGCATATTCATTCCCAAGTGGAAGACACATTAGAAACTCACCTTGTCCGTCACACCAGATTGTTTTTGCTGTTAACTTATTCTCAGCCACATCAATCAACTCAACACGAGCACAAACCGGATAACTTTCCTCCAAATCTAAAACTCTCCCTTTTACGTACGAAACAGGTGTTGGCCTGGCCTGCTCATACAATTCAAAGCGATAAATATCCAATCCTTTTGATCCTGGCCTGTTTGATGAATAATATGCATTCTTTCCTGAAGCGTCCACAATCAGTCCTTGCTCATCTTTATGCGTATTAATTGGGAAACCAAGATTCGTGGCAGCTTGCCATGTAGTATCATTTTTAATGTGAGAGTAAAAAATATCCAATCCTCCCAAACCAGGCCACCGATCAGATGCAAAATACAGAGTCTTACTATCGGAATGAATGAAAGGCGACATTTCATTGCCCTTCGTATTAATTGATTCACCTAAATTTTCAGGTTCATCCCAAATTAAAGAACCTGTTGTGCTTAGTCCTTCCAGGCGACATCTCCACAAATCCATCCCGCCTACTCCACCTTTTCGATTACTTACAAAATATAGGAATTCGCCATTTGCAGAAATGGAGGGTTGCGATTCCCATGAAGCTGAATTTACTGGCGCTCCAACATTTTTGGGTTTAGTCCAATCATCATCAATATTCTGTGTAAAGTAAATATCACAGCTTCCATAACCATCGGCCTGAGTGCAAGCCGTAAAAAATATCAGCTTACCATCAGCAGAAACACTTTGGGCTCCCTCATTATAAGGTGTGTTAATCTCTTTTAAGGGCTTGGCATTCTCCCAAGAACCATCGACCAAAGTCGACCAGTAAAAGTCTTCCTGAAAATGTGAACGTTGGTTATTTGAAACTACCGAAGGTGAAAGCCGTGTGAAAATGAGAGTTTTACCATCAATCGTCAGACTCGGCCAATATTCATCAAAATCGGTATTAATAGCGGCTCCTAAATTTTCGGCCTTATAATCAACTGGGTTCTTCACCATTGAGATTGCAAACTCGCACTGTTCTATTCGTTCTTTTGATTTTTTATAAAATGGATGCGTATCCGGATTTCGGCTAACAAACTTTGTGAAAACATCTTTAGCCTTAACATACTGTCCTGTTTTTAAATACGCATTCCCAAGCACATAATAGATCTTAGGATAACGTGAGACATCAATATCTATAGCATTTTCAAGTGATGCTATTTGTAAATATGTAGAATCCAGATCACGATAAATATCTGCTGCAAGCAAGTGCCCTTCAAAGAAACAACTATCTTCAGCTAATGAGGAGTTTAATAAATCAATTGCTTTAAAATCATTGCTTAAACTATAAGCATCCTGAGCTTCCAAAAATAGTTTTCGTGCCTTTTTATTATCAGTGGAAAGCTTTTGACCAAAAGCCATTCCGGTATTAAAAATTAGTATGAATATTAGTAGCTTCCTCAAATTTCTGAAATTAAGACACCAACATTAGGTTTTCAATTATTTATAACGAAAAATAATACAAATTAATTTTATATCATTGAAAAATAAATAATTTGCAATGCCATTCATTTATTAGCTAGTGGAAAAATTAAGCAATATATTTTATTTCAATCCTACATGTGAGATGTCCGTTGCAAATGGATCTCCTTATTATCAGCCTCCAGCAATTCTTAGAGAATTTGAAGAGACATTATCACCCCTTATGCTATGGTTCGCTAATGATGGTGATATACTAATCAAGAATGAACTTCCAAGTGATGAATTTACAGAACATCTATCTAAGTTAGGACTAGATACAAGCTGTATTCGAACCAAAGAAAATGCTTTCTCGGAGATTATAGATAAAGGTGTACAGGCAACGATCATGCCCTGGGGATGGAGCCCAGCCACAAACTACTTTTTTAAAGATGCAGCGACTAATACTCCATTAAAAGATGCGAAGTCTTATGTGGATCGATATGAAAGGAAGAATGCCGTAAAACTACTGGGGGAAATCATTGATAAAAACCAATCACAATCATTGATTTCGAAAGAGCAATTGCCCGTAATTGTTTATTCCGAAGAAGAAATAGAAGAACTACTTAATCGTTGGGAAAAAATTGTATTAAAAGCACCATTAAGTTCAAGCGGCAGAGGCTTGCAAATCATTCGAAACAAGCCGCTTAATAATTCAAAAAGGCAATGGATAAAAACGATCCTAAAGCAACAGGAATATATTGTTTGTGAACCGTTACTTGATAAACAAGCCGATCTTTCTTTTCAGTTTCAGGTTGACTCAGACAAAAAAATCAACTATCTCGGAATTTCATATTTCAAAACGAATAAAAATGGACAGTACCAAGGTCATTATTTAAACAAAGTACCTGAAACCATTGCTGAGTTTGAAAAGGAGTTTTCAAAAGACACTTTGAATGAAATAGTTCAATACTTGATGAAATATCTGGAACAGAAAAAGTATTTGAATTATGAAAGCTACATTGGAATTGATGCATTAGTATTCAAGGAGAATAATCAATTAAAACTTCAACATTGCATTGAAATTAATCCACGATTCAACATGGGAATATTAAGCATGAAGATTCAAGAAAATATACATCCAGAAGCAAAAGGATATTTTGAGATATTCAACGGAGATGATTATTCAGATTTTGTACAAAATTCGACAAAAAAAAATCCACCTAAATTTATAGATGGGAAATTAGCAACTGGTTTTTTCTCACTTACAGAAGCAAGACCAAATCAACGTTTTGGTGCTTTTATCAACTTAAATGTCGATTAATAGCTTCGAGTAAATTATTTAAACGAATTGGTTTTGAAAGAAACTCATCGCAACCAGCCTCATAACTTTTTTCCTCTTCGCCTGAAAGAATGTAAGCACTTTGCACTATAATTGGCACATTGGGCTTTATTTTCTTTATCAATCGGGTCGCTTCAAAGCCATCCATCTCTGGCATGTTTAAATCCATAAGAACCAAATCTATAGGAGTTTCATTTTCAAAAAAATCAACTGCTTCCCTTCCATTTTTAGCCCATAATGCTTTTGCATTCGTCTTTTTTAAAGCGGCTTCAAAATATACCCTACTGATTTCATTGTCTTCTACAACTAAAACAGTTTTTCCTGATAAATCTATTTTTGGAACTGACATAGATAATTGCTTTTATATGACAATTTAATACTTTTTAAACTCATTTCAAATTTCTAATAATAATCGCTTCTAAATCAGAAGGCTTAAATGGCTTTCCAAGGTGATCATCCATCCCGTTATCCAGAAAACGCTTAACATCTTCTTTAAATAAATTAGCGGTAATAGCCACAATTGGAATTCTTTCTTCAACATCATTTACTTTCTCCATTTTGCGAATAGCCTCTGTTGCTTCCAATCCATCCATCCCTGGCATTTGAATATCCATCAGAATCATGTCGAAATTCATTTTCGCAAACAATTCTACTGCTTCAATTCCATTATTTACGGCTACTACTTCATGCCCTAACTTTTTGATATTCAGAACACAAACTTTTTGATTGATTACATTATCCTCGGCAAGTAATATTTTAAACTTCTTTTGATCAAAGTTAGCTGCTTGTTTGCCAATTTCGGCCTTGTCATTAACATGCATGATCTCGGCTCCATCTAATACAGCAGAAAACCAAAATGTAGATCCTTCCCCTTCAACACTTCTTACACCAATATCTCCATTCATCAATTGTACCAATTTCTTGGAAATTGCCAAACCAAGCCCAGTTCCTCCATATTTTCGTGTAGTCGATGCATCGGCCTGAGTAAAAGATTGAAATAGTTTTTTTTGATTTTCGATTGAGACACCAATGCCCGAATCCTCAACTTCAAACATAAGTTTGTATTGTTGAACCATTCCTTTCTCAAGTTTCACTTTAATTTTAATAAATCCTTCGGTTGTAAACTTGATGGCGTTATTACATAAATTTATAAGAACCTGCTTTAAACGAAGAGGATCACCCAGTAGCATTTCAGGGACACTGTCACTTACTTCAATACCAAAATTTAAATTCTTTTGTACAGATTTATAATAGAGTAATTTTTTAACCTCATCAACTTCATGTCGAATATTGAATTTGATTTTTTCAAAAGCAATCTGACCGGCTTCAATTTTTGAATAATCAAGGATATCATTGATAATCATCAACAAGTTCTCACTGGAGATATCAACAATATCAACATAGTCTCGTTGCTGTTCATCCAGTTTGGTTTGTTTAAGAATATCAATCATTCCAACTATACCGTTTAACGGAGTACGTATTTCATGCGACATATTAGCCAAAAACATCGCTTTTGCTTTAGCTACTCCTTCAGCTTCATTACGTGCCTTTTTAAGTTCCTCTTGTGTGTGTTTTAATGATAAATGGAGATCTACGCGTGCCAATAGCTCTTCATCGCTAAATGGTTTCAAAATATAATCTACTGCTCCAAGTTTAAATCCTTTAATAATGCTTTCTTTTTCGCGTTGAGCTGTTAGGAAAATAATTGGTGTTTCCTGATTTTTAGATCCTGATTTTATTTGACGGCAAATTTCAAAACCATCAATATCTGGAAGAACAATATCCAGTAAAATAAGATCGAAGACATTGGCATTTGCCTTTGCCATTGCAGAAGTCCCTGTTTTTGAAGTTACAACCATGTAATCTTCTGTAGATAGAATTGACTTCATCAAATCCAGGTTGATGGGCATATCATCTACAATCAAAATCCGAGAAGGTACTTTTTTTTCTATCATACCAATTAGGAAAAATTATTAATCCATTCGACTATTTCTGAAGGGCTTCCAATCTTATTTGCTGCTTCAAGTCTAATTGCTTCTTTTGGCATGCCAAAAACAACTGATGTAAGCTCGTTTTGTGCAACACAAGTCCCTCCATTATTTTTTATACTGAGTAAGCCCTGAGCTCCATCCACTCCCATTCCTGTGAGCAAAATACCCATAGCTTCGTTTGCTACAATTTCAGCAACAGAATTAAACAACACATCAATGGAAGGACGATGGCGATTGACCATTTCTCCATCCTGAACCATACAAACATACTGATTTTCAATTTTCCGAACAACTAAATGATTAAAGCCATTTGCAATGTAAACATGCCCTGCATATAGAGCTTCGCCATTCTCAGCTTCTTTCACTTTGAGGTCACTTTCATTATCAAGTCGTTTAGCAAAAGCATTTGTAAACTCACCAGGCATATGCTGAACCACCAGTATTGGTGGCAAATTATTCTTCAACGATTTGAAAATGCTAGACAACACCTCTGTTCCACCAGTAGAAGCTCCAATAACAATCATTTTTGGTGAAATAATCTTAGCTTTCATTTCATTAAAAGGAAGCCTCAAACTCTCTTCATGCTTCAATTGTTTTCTGCGGATAAGCTTCCTTAAAAATGGTTTTGTTATTGCAGCTGATTTTACAGAATCACAAATAGCTATCTTATATTCTTCAAATTTTTCGGGTGAATCTAGTTTTGGTTTTGTAATGATATTTGCAGCACCAAGCTTTAGAGCCCGAATTGCAATATCCGATCTTTCTCCTGTAATTGATGATATTACGACTACGGGAATTGGGTGTTGCTCCATCAGTTTTTTAAGAAATGTCAATCCATTCATTCTTGGCATCTCCATATCCAGAGTTATAACATCTGGCAATTGTTTCGCAATTTTCTTTACAGCAATATACGGATCTGCAGCTGTTTCAATCACGGTAATATCAGGATCACTATTGAGAATATCTGTCAACGCAGTTCGAACAACAGCTGAATCATCAACAACCAGAACCTTTATTTTCTCTTTCTTCTCTAACACTATCTCTTATTTAAGTACTTCTGTAACACATCACCTGTTAAAGGGTTGAAAATAATTTTTCGCCCCCGATCTCCTCCTGTGCTGGAAGCCACAACAGGTATCCTTTCCTCCTCAAGAATTTTATAGGCTATAGCAATGTTACGTTCTCCTATATGAAATGATTTAACATCTGCCAGTACCTTTCCGCCTCCAAAAATCTTAGCAACCAAATTGTTTTTTGAAGCTCCAAGTGCTACCAATTCGTCAATTAACCTGTTGATTGCAATATTTCCGTACTTCGGACTCTCCAAACCATCTCCATTCCAAAATGGCAGCATGTAATGATTTATCCCGCCAATCTGACGTTTTTCATCAAACAAACAAACTGCCACACAGGAACCCAATACGGTATTCACCACGCATTCTTTCCCTGAAACAAACAAGTTTGAGGGATGTAGATAATATTTTTCTTCCTCAATCAATTTCTAAAACTTTTCACCTATATCAATCATAAAATCAGACAAATCATCTTCTTGATCTACAACACTTGCTACAGGAAGTTCAATAAATACTTTTGTACCTCCATCAGCAGGGAATTGCAAATCAAGTTTTCCATCAAGCATTGTGCAATACGATTTCACAATTGAGAGTCCCAATCCATGCCCACTATTTATAGAATTAATCCGTTCATCCACTTGTTTGAACCGATCATATATTTGATCACGATATTCCTCAGGTACACCTTTCCCAAAATCCTGAACCAATATTTCCAAGCCAGATTCAACAATACTCAGTTTAAATTTAATCTCACCTCCAGCATGACTAAACTTAATCGCATTACTAAGCAAGTTTTTTAATATCATCTCCACTTTAACACCATCTGTAGCAAACGATTTGGCAAGCTCCTCACCGGAAAGATCTTCAAGATCAAAAACTACTTGAATTTGCTTGGAATCAATCTGTTTCTTGAAATACCCAATTACTGATTTAAGTAACTCTTGAAGGTTTACAGGAGAACATGTAACAAACTCTTTTCCAGACTCAATAGCTGCAGCGGCAAAAATATTCTTAAGTTGAAAATCCAAATGAAAAGCTTCATTATTAATGAGGGCTGCCATTTGCCTGGCTTTATCCATATTTTCAGCCTTCAAACTCTGAATATTCTCAGAAAGTGCTAAAATACTGGCAAAAGGATTGATAATTTCATTCGTAATATTACTGATAAAATGCCCTTTAAAAGCCTCTGCCTTTTGCAATTTCTTATTGACTTCGTATAAATTCTCCGAAAGCTCGTCAATCCTTGTCTGCAATTCCGAATTACTTTTAAGCCGTTCTTCTAATTGCCTGATCAGCTCTTCATTCTTATCACTCATTTTTGAACTCATATTATCTCATTACTTAATTTCTGATACACACTTGGGGAAACAATCCTAATTGGCAAATCTAAATTTATTAGCGATTCAGAATGTCCAATAAATAAATAGCCTCCCGGCAATAATCGATCAATAATTTTCTTTAAAATTTCAAATTGATTTTCCTGATTGAAATATATTAATGTATTTCGAATAAATATAATTTGAAACATTTGATTGATCGAATATTTTTTATCCATTAAGTTTGAATACCTAAATTCTGTTTTCAACTGAATAGATTTCATGATTTTGATCCGAGGGTTTTCCTGATCCTTACTTTTCATAACATACTTCTTCAAGTATTCTTCAGGAATCATCTCTACTTGAGAATATGGATAAATACCGCTCTTTGCCGTTTTAAGCATCCTATCCGAAACATCAGTTCCCAGAATTTGGTAATCAACAAAACGTTCATTTCTCCGCTTGAATTCCTCCAGTGTCATAGCCAAGGAAAAGGCTTCCTGACCATTTGAGCATCCAGCGCTCCAGCATCGAATAAACCGATCTTTAGTCTTTTCCACACCACTAAATATATCGGGAAGCAAACGGTTTAGAATCAAATCAAAATGCTCATTCTCCCTAAAAAAATCAGTTTTGTTAGTTGATACAAAATCAATCAATTTCGAAAGTTCAGAAATGGTATTTTCAGATTTAAAAATATAGTCAGAATAGGCTTTAAACGAGTCCATTCCCAGCTCACGCAGACGAGGCTGCAACCTTGACTGAAACATGATTCGCTTATCGATAGGTAACTTGATTCCAAACTTATCAGAAACCAAACCGCTCAATTTCAAGTACTGATCATCCGTTATTTCTATTATCTGAAAAATCACAATATTCTTTACCTTTTAGAATCGTTCAAATTCCTCATCATTCTCATCTGCATTCTCAGACAAATCAATTAAAACTCCTCCTAAATCATTTTTAACTGTTTCAGTTGCTGCTTCCAGCTTCGGAGTTTCCACCTTTTTCCTTCTTCTGCTCAATATCCCCTCATCCTCTTCTTTCATTACTTTAAAGAAAGAAACTATTTCCTGTAAGTTCTCAGCCTGACTTGACATTTCTACGGCATTGGTTGCTAATTGTTCCGATGCAGCTGCATTTTGCTGTGTTATTAAGTTCAACTGCTGAATGGCCGAATTTATTTGATCGGCTCCAGAACTTTGCTGAATGCTAGCTGATGCAATCTGCTGAATTAATTTAGATGTTTTTTGAATCTCTGGCACAATCTCTTTCATTAATGCACCAGCTTCTTCAGCATTATTTACACTTGATTTGGTAAGCTCATCAATTTCAAGAGCTGCAATTTTACTACGCTCAGCCAACTTACCAACCTCCTCAGCCACAACGCCGAATCCACGACCATGCTCTCCGGCTCTTGCTGCCTCAACAGCTGCATTTAAAGCCAGAATATTTGTTTGAAAAGAAATATCTCCAATAATTGAAATTTTATCAGCAATTTCATGAATAGCTTCAGCTGTTTTATCAACCTTCTCCTGTCCTCGCTGAATATCTAAATCAGCTTTATTCGAAATCTTATTCGTTTCTTTTGAATTCTCCGTATTCTGCTGAATGTTTGCAGCCATTTCTTCAATAGATGAAGAGACTTCCTCTGCTGATGATGCCTGTTCTGACGATCCTTGAGAAACATGCTGAGATGTTGAACTAAGCTCTAAACTAGCAAATGCCATATTATCAGCAGCAACTGTAACCGCAGTAATAATTTGCCTTATCTTCTCACTCATTTGCTGCAAGTTACTAGCCAATTCTCCAATCTCATCTTTCTGATCGATATCAAGCTCAACTGTCAAATCGCCATCAGACATCTGCTTTGCAAATTCAATTCCTTTGAAAAGAGGTCTGGTTATTAATCGAGCCATAAAAATAGCAGCAAAAACTCCGAGTATGATTGCAACAATAATTGCGATCACATTTTTCATAATTGATGCTACAATAGTACCTGAAAATCTATCGGAAGTTTTAGCAGCATCATTAACACCTTCATCGCGTAGTTCAATGGCATTCTCAACTAATTTTCCAGACAAACTCTCATGCTGCTTGTCGTATTCTTCAAGTTCAATAATCGATTGTCTCAAATCTGAAAGTTGAGATTTATATTCATCTTTTATCTCATTTATTGCTGCCAGCTGCTTGCGATTATCATCTCTTCGCGTTACCGGAGTAATAACATTTATTAGTCTATCAATCTCATCAAACTTTAAAAGTGCCCTATCAAAAGCTCCGAGGCTTTTTGTTAACTGACCTTCATTAATATCTTTCTGAATCTCAAGACTGGTATCAATCAATTTTGAGATTGCTATCAATTTTATTCTCCTTGAATCGGGAACATCCCCAGAGCGAATTTCTCTTTGTAATAAATTGTTTTGCACATCGCGGTACGCTCTACAGTTTTCCGTAAAAATATTGGTATTCTCATCCAATCTTGATCTTAAAATTGAAATATCCTGACTGGTTTTAAAAGCCATTAACATAACCTGCTCATATTTGGGAATATGTATTCTAGCTACACTCAGTTTTTGTTCAAGTGTTGCTAATTTTGAGGCTTTACTTAACAACTCCTCTCCCTCAAAAATTGTTTGTTTCAGTTGCTCTAACTGATTCTTTGCCTGCCGGTAGTTCTTAGAATCTCCAGTAGAAAGATAACCTTCCATATTAAAGGCTAATTGCTGTGTTTTAACACTTATATTATTCGCTAAAACCAATTCTGGCAAATATTCATCAGTTAATGTTTTTACATCTGCATCAAATTTGTACATGGTGTACAAAGAATTAACTCCTAACAACAAAGCAATAATTATTAATGAGGCGAATGCCCAATAAAGCTTTGTTCTGATTTTTAAATCGATAAAACGCATATCTATCTTTTTTTAAGATTCATCATGATTAATTAATTCCAAATCACTGGTATCAAATAGCTTGTCAACATCCAGTATAATTACAAATTCATCGTTAATATTTGCAATGGACTTGATAAAGTCATGCTCCATTCGACTTCCAAAATCAGGGGGCAACTGCATTTGGTCATCAACAATTTCAATCACCTTATGAACCTGATCAACAATAAAACCAATGGAAAAGGATTCCTCATTTAATGAAAGCATCAAAACAATAACACACGTTGTTTCATTGTATTCTACAGTTTCCATTCCAAACCGCTGACGTGCACAAACGACTGGCAAAACATCACCAAACAAATTGATTACACCTTTATAATATTTAGGCACATGTGGCACTTTTGTAACATCAGACTTCTCCAATATTTTTTTAACATGACCAATATTAACAGCAAATTTTTCTTCACCTAACTGAAATGTCAGATAAGAATTGAGACCATTTATAATTTCAGTTTTCATTTTATGCTGAATAGTTTTTAATTATCTTCTTTGTATCAATAACCAAAGCCAGTTTCCCATCTCCTAAAATACTTGCCCCAAAAAACATATCGTGCTGTTTTAACATTTTACCAAGTGGCTTAACAACTGCCTGATATTCTCTTATTACTTCATCTACAATCAATCCAAATAAATGGTCACCATCAGTTTTTACTGCAATTAAATATTGCTTCGATAATTCATCAGATTCAGGATTGAACTCTTTTCTCAAATTTAAATATGGAATTTCCTTTCCATCAAAAATAATAACCTGCCGGAAATCATTTACCTTTTGGCCCTCATTCAGAGCGTATATTTTTTCGATATTACTTGTTGGCACAACAAAAAATTCATCGTTAACCTGAGTTAACAAACCATCAATAATTGATAATGTAAGAGGAACGCGAAGGGTAATATGAGTACCCTCCCCTTCTGTTGAATCAATCTCAACTTCACCTCTAAGATCCTTAATTGCCTGTCGAGCTACATCCATTCCTACCCCCCGTCCGGAAACGTCAGAGACTTGTGTTGTTGTAGAAAAACCAGGTTCGAAAATTAGCTGGATCAGCTCAGAGTAGCTTACTTCTTCTTCCTCTTCAAGCATACTCTTATCAATAGCTTTTTGGCGAATTTTTTTATAATCTAATCCAGCACCATCATCAATAATCTCAACCTGCACAAAGGTTCCCACATAACTAGCTTTTACCTTTATTGTGCCCTTTGCCGATTTTCCATTCTTAACACGATATTCAGGATTTTCAATTCCATGATCAATACAATTTCGAATGATATGTAGCATGGGATCGGTAAGCTTCTCAATCATATTTTTATCAACCTCAGTCTCTAAGCCTTCGGTTACCAGCTCTACTTCCTTATTCAATTCTGCCGATAAATCGCGAACAAGCCGTTTAAAACGAGCCATCATATTTAAAAGTGGAACCAGACTCATATTAAAAGCATTATCCCTCAACTGCCGAATTAACTTCTGAAAACTTTCAGCAACAACCATCAATTCAGGATCATCCCGTTTTTCAGTCATGAGCATTAATCGAGACTGAGCAGTAATCATTTCACTCACGAGATTCATATACTCATCAATCTTTTGTGAATTCACCCGGATTGAAGACAGGGCAGATCGATCATTCGGGATGGATACTTTTGGCTTATCCTCCTCCTCAGCTACCGATTTCTCTTCATTTTCACCAATTAATTCAAATGCCTCCCTCAGGGAAACTTCAAATAGCTGTTGCGTATTACCTTCAATAAAAGCGGAGTTCAGAATCGGAAAAACTTCAAGTTTGCCTTCTTCTTTCACAAACAGAAAGACATCCTCAATCTCACTTATATCTTCATTCGTTTTTAAAACAGCTCGCCAACTGGTATAACAAGCGTCATGCTCCAGTTTTTTCAGATGAGGCAAATCTTCGAAATATGCATTTGCAACACATTCCCCAAGTGTATGTAATTCGTCAATTAAATAAAGTGGGTTTGTACCGTTTTGAAGTACATTCTTATGCGGTTTAAAACTTATAAAATAGGCTGTCTTTTCCTTTTCGGGAATCTTGATATTTTTTTTGTGGGGTAAAAATTTCAAATCGTCAGTTGGCTCATTCTTCCCTTCCAATTCACCAGATAACATTTTTGCAACATCAATTTTAAATTGAATAAGCTCCTTTTTCAGATCATCATTAGCCTCAATTACCAACAGTCTCTTAAGCAAATCAATTGACTCAAGCGTAAAACTAATAATTGAAGAATTTAACTTCATCGATCCAGTTCTTATCAAATCATAGAGAGATTCCAGATCATGAGTTGCTTCACTAAGCGAATTAAAGCCGAACATAGCCCCACTTCCTTTTAGGGAATGCATTACCCGAAAAACCTCCTCAACTAACTCAATTTTGGAGAAATCAGCTTCAAGGTTTAATAAAACAAGCTCCAACCTTTCGAAGTACTCACCAGCTTCATCTATAAATCGTTGCTGAAATTTATCCATCACCTAACTACTCTACGGATTGTTGTTATAAGTTTTTCCATATTAAACGGCTTAACAAGCCACCCAGTTGCTCCCGCCTGTTTTGCCTCCTGCACAATATCTCGCTGTGTTTCTGTAGTCAAAACAAGAATTGGCAAATATTTATATTTCGCAAGAGCCCTAACCTGCTTTATAAGCTCTAATCCATTCATCTCAGGCATGTGGAAGTCAGTCAACAACAGATCAAAATGAGCAGTCTCAAAGACTGCCAGTGCATCAACTCCATCACAAGCCTTTTTCACATTAAAACCAGCCTCCTCCAATGCGAAAGAAACTGCCTCCCGAATGCTTTGTGAATCATCTACTACTAATATATTTTTCATCGGATCATTAATTCAATTTAAAAACATTCTTAAAACCTGAACGCTCAAGAAGCCCCATCAAAGACTCATCCTCAGGCCATTCAATATAAACTGACAATTGTTTTGTCTCTAATACAAGCAAGAAAGACTTAAGCAATTGCAAAAAAGACAGATCAATATCAACAACTTTCTTTAAAGAGATTGTAATTTTCTCAGAGGAACCAAAATCCAATGCGGACATTTCCTGCAACAATGACTCCATGTTAGTCAGAACCATTTCGCCTTGAAAATCGAGCATTTCAACAGCACCTTGTTCATTGTTTTTCACATCAAGCTGACACTCTTCCATAGGTCTTATTTTACTTTTACAATATACTACTAATCTTCAACTCTAATCATCTAAAGCTTTCTCAATCAATCCAGAAAAAAGACTTTTATCCTTACGCACAACAGTAATCATCATATCCAACACCGAAGTTTTGTTTAAACCCAACTTCTTTCCGGTGTCTTCAATAAACCGCACATTGCCTTCAGACAGACGAAAGCCTGTCAATACCTTCTTCTGCTTGCTCATATTAAATAAAAGTGGCCTTGTATTTCCTATTCCCTACAGCGATCCCTGTCTTCTTATCAAAAACAGCTGATTTATTCTTAAATCTTGCTTTCGCAATAAAAGCATACGGCGAAACGTGTGTCACCTTACATTCCGTACCATTCACATAGACAACATCTTCTTCTTGAAGATCATCAAAATTACGATGCTTATCCTGACCGACATGCCTCTTCTTAATCTCATACTCCCGATTCAACTGCATCATAAGCAACTCATCACCACCCTTATCCGGATGATACTTACGAGCCAACCTTCTGTATTCCTTAGTGAGATCCTCGTGATTATAAACCTTATCTAGAAAAATCATAGAATGTTTACTTTTGTTATACATCATTGTACATTGTATAACAAATTAAATACATTTTATCTGTAAAAGCAAAACTTTAACTAGTTTTTTGCCGTTAACGCCAACGAAAAGAATAAAATATTATATTTGATCAACAAAACTCACACTCATGAAACTCAACCATCTTATCTGGAGTATTTTACTTCTTTCGCTAACGATTACATCGTGCAGCAAACCAAAAACACAAAAGCGTCCAAACATTTTGATTGCGATTAGTGACGATCAAAGCTTTGCACACACAAGCTTAATGGGAGATCCACTCATTCAAACGCCAAACTTCGACAAGCTTGCAAAATCCGGGATTCACTTTACAAATTGCATTGCCGGTTCTCCCGGATGCGCACCTTCAAGATCGGCACTACTCACAGGACGCTATCCCTGGCAGAATGAACAGGCCGGACAACATGCCAGTGATTTCCCAAGTAAATACGTTACATTTCCACTCTTACTTGAAAAAGCCGGATATAAAATTGGAATCACAGGAAAAGGCTGTGATCCTTTTAACTGGAAAGGCTCGGGATGGAAGCATAACCCTGCAGGACCTGTATTCAACAAAATAGTCTATAAGGAAAACTCACCTGATGCACCTCCAGCGAAAGGAATAAGCAGGACTAATTATGCCGAGAACTTTAAGCAATTTCTAAAAGAAAGAGACACAGACCAACCTTTTTACTTTTGGTATGGAGCTAAAGAACCACATCGATTCTTTGAGAAATATTCAGGAAAGAAACTTGGGAAAGATATTGAAGATGCTCTGGTTCCCGGATTTTTACCAAATGATACTGAAGTACAAAGCGACATGGCCGACTATGCAGTAGAGATTGAATGGTTCGACAAACATCTTGGTGAAATATTAAAGCATCTGGAAGAGATTGGAGAACTGGATAACACCATTGTTATTGTTACTTCGGATAACGGCATGGCATTCCCAAGAGCAAAAGCAAACGGTTATGAATATGGCATTCATGTTCCGATGGCTATTAGCTGGCCAGAAAAAATTAAAGCCAACCGAACTGTTAATGATTTAATCAGCTTCACCGATATCGCACCAACTATTTTAGCATTGACACATACTGGATCAGAAGGAATGATGCCAATTACGGGTCAGAATATTGAGGAGACACTTTTATCAGAACAAAACGGACTTACCGAACACTCCAAGGACTTTGTCTTTTCGAGCAGAGAGAGACACTCTTCATCAAGATGGAACAACCTTGGCTATCCAATACGATCAATGCGTACACACGATTATTTACTCGTTCGAAATTTCAAAGCTGAACGATGGCCAGCAGGCGCACCACAAATGCTAAAGGAAGATGGTTCACCAGACACCATGCACGGAAGAATTCACCCCCAAAAAGGCATGTATGACTTTTCTTATACCGACATTGACCCTTGCCCAACAAAAGACGTATTAATTGAAAAGAGGGACAATCCGGCAATAAGCCCATACTTTGAAATGGCAGTTGGGAAACGAGCAGAATACGAATTATTCAACATTAAGAAAGATCCTTACTGTATAAATGACCTTGCACAAAAAGAAGAGTACAAGGAAAAGCTTACCGAACTTGTAACACAAATGGATGATTACTTACAAGCAACAGGAGACCCCAGATACACCAGCAATCCTGATATTTTTGAGAGCTATAAACGATACAGCCATATACGCAGCTTCCCAAAAGCAGATTGGGCTGAATAGGAAATACACCATATAACAGAGGGCCTGCATTATTGCAAGCCCTTTGTTAACATTAAATAATGGAATAAATCAATCTATTGGAGCTTATCAATTATACATTAGGTTGTCAACTTTAGAACATAAGCTCTCAATCCGTGTGGACAGATGAATCAAAACAAAGAAACGTCGAACAAATATCATCTTAATGGGGCTTTGCCCCAAACCCCAAATACTCTTTTGTCTTAACACAAAAAAGTATTCAAAAAAAGTCAAGAAAATTTCATCCTTCTTCCCGCATCATGATTTATACCAAATCATTCACGCCTTCGCTAGCCCAGACCAAATTTTCTGGCCAGACCTTTCTATAATTTGCATTTGCACAGAAAAGGGCCTGCAAAACTGCAAGCCCTTTTTTAAGATATCGAGATTATACTACTCTGTTTTTTCAGGTTTCAATGTCACACTGAAGTAATTCTCCATATTAAACAAATCATTCATTACCGACTTCATAGTCTCAGGAGTAAGACCTTCAACGAGCTTATTGAATTCACCGAATTCACTAAAATCGCCATCATTATAGAGATAGCCATTCTTCAATGAACCCATCCAGAAACCATTCTCACGTAATTTCACTTCACGCTCACGAGTAAGTTTCTCTTTGGCTTTTCCAACTTCCTCTTCTGAAGGACCATTGGTTTGGAAATCTTCAATCTCTGCAAAAACAATATCCTGCAACTCTTGTACTTTTTCAGGAGCAGTGCCATAATAAATTACAACGCTATACTCCTCTTTTGGTAGCCTATCGACTGATGGACTTGCACCAATATAATATACGCTACTCTTATCTTCTCTCACCACCTCTAACAAACGAGTGGTCAGGATTTTTCCGGCAGCATCAACTTTCAATGCATTGCTTTTTGAGTACTCATAATCGCCATGAAAAACTGTATAATGAACACTCTTCTCTTCTTGTCCGCGATAAACTGTTTTTTCGACAACCCCCTTAGGCGCTTCAATATTCAAGTCTTTCCAGTTTTCTTTTTTGTAAGAAGAAGGAATTGCCCCGATGTATTTCTCAACCATTGGTTTTAATGTTTCAAAATCAACATTCCCCACAAAGAAGAATTTAAAATCACTGGCATCAGAAAAACGCTCATGAGCAATTTTGGTAATTGCTTCCAGGCTTGCTTCTTTCAAAGTCTCCAATTCCATTGGCCGTTTACGCGGGTGGTGACTTACAGAAACCACCTGAAATGTATCTTTAAATGCGGCCTCTGGTGAAGCCTTTTTATTTTCAAGAACACCAGAAATACGAGCCATATACGATGAAAAAGCTTTTTCATCAACCCGAATATCGGTGAAATATAAATACAAAATCTGCATGAGAGACTCCATATCCTTAACGGAAGAACTTCCTTTAAAACCTTCAGTTAATTCACCTAAATACGGAGAAATACTAAACACTTTACCGGCAAGCATTTTTTGAAGAGTCACATTATCAAACTCGCTAATGCCACTCATATCAATAATGGTTGAAGCAATGTCGGCAGAGATATCATCTTCCTGACCATATTGTGAATTACCACCCAGACTGTATGATGAAAAGAGAATCTCATCATCTTTAAAATCCGTTTTCTTAGCAACAACCACAGCACCATTAGAAAGAGTCCACTCAACAGCATCAACCTCTTCAAGCTTTTTCTCACTCACCACTTTGCCGGGAGTTAATTCGCCAGCAATAAGTGGCTTGTCTACAACCTCGTCTTTATAAGCTTCAATTTCTGTCTTTTTAACTTCTTCCAAAAGCGATAAAACTTCATCTTTAGAAGGAACTTTCATTCCTTCAATTTCAGGAGCAGTAATAACAACAACCAGATTTTTATCGATGATCCATTTATCAGCCAATGCATTCACCTCTTCAAGGCTTATCTCAGGAAGAAATGTATTGTGATAATTGTATTCGTTTGCAATTCCGGGGAAAGGCTCTTCAGCCAATAAAAAATTACGTTTATACTCATTGGCAAAACCAATCGACTTTTGCTTATCACGATCATTAAAAAGCTTCTCCATAGATGAAAGCATGGATTTCTTTTGACGATCAAGTTCAGTCTGTGTGAATCCAAATTGTTTTACACGCTCGTTTTCCAACAAAACTGCTTTCATACCTTCTTCAATTTTACCATTCTGGCAAACAGCTACAGAACTATAAACACTTGAAGGGCCAAACAATTCATCGTAACTGGTAGCACCATAAATAAACGGAGGATTTGCCGATTGGGTTAATTCCTGAAGCCTTTTATTAATCATTCCATTAAAAATAGAATGCGTAATTGACTCGCGGTAGTCACCAACTTTCTTATTAATCTTCATCTGGTGCTTATAAAAAATCTGAGCTATCGGATATTGAGCTTCTTTATCGGTTACAACCGAAACCAATGTCTCAGCATGACCGGGAATGTCATAATACTTTTTCTCACGAGGATTAACAGGTGTGGGAATCTCAGAGAATTTTGTTTTAATACGCTCAACCATTTGCTGCTGATCAAAGTCACCCACCACAATAATCGCCTGCAAGTCGGGACGATACCAATCTTTACGATACCTTCTTAAAACTTCAGGAGGACAATTGTCAACAATATCAATTTTACCGATTGGCAAACGCACGGCATATTTACTATCATGCAAAAACACGGGCAACCACTGCTGCATCATGCGCTCATTGGCTCCACGGCCACCACGCCACTCTTCGTGAATTACACCACGTTCTTTATTTACTTCTTCATCCGAATCGGTAACCTGGCTTGCCCAGTCGTACATTACCTGTAACCCTTTCTCAACAAACTCATCATTATCTAGCGGTACTTTTATCATGTAAACCGTTTCATCAAAACTGGTATAGGCATTAATCTCCGGCCCAAATTCCATTCCGATTGATTCGAGATACTTGATCAAGTCATTCTTCGGAAAGTTTTTCGTTCCGTTAAAAGCCATATGCTCGGCGAAGTGAGCCAAACCCTGCTGATCATCATCTTCATCAATTGATCCGGCACGAACAACCAAAAACAAGTCGGCCCTGTTTTTAGGGGTACTGTTTGCACGTACATAATAGGTCATTCCATTATCCAAAACACCTTTACTCACAGCGGGGTCTTCTGGTAGTTGGTCATTTAATTCTAACGGAGTTTGTGCAAAAGAAAAACTCACAAAAAGCAATAGTAGAATACTTAGTAAATGTTTCATCTTATTTATTGTATTTATTAAATACGTTTAGTTTGAATGTAATTATCTTAATTATCCCTTTTCAATAGCAAGAGGGATTTAAGAAACTGTTTAAATTTTATCCTTTGGTATCTTTTTGCATCTTAAGCCCTAATGCTTCGTTAAAATCTTCTTAAATAGCGGTGCTATTCGCGTCAATTTTGCCTTGCCTGAGAACTTAATCCATCAAAAACCTATCTCAAAAACAAAACTTAAACAGTTTCTAAGTTTAATTGCTTCAGCCTTATTATTTTTGAATGAGTAATTAATATATCGACTTCATTACACATGTTTTCTTAAACTTGAACTAAAAGCACATTCTTCGTTGCTGGGAGCAGAAAGATAGCTGCTTTTCATATCGTCAGGTCCATTGGAAACCAGGTATGAAAGTGATGTAAACTCTAATAAATCCAGATCATTATAATCGTTTCCAATCCCGAAGGTTTGTTCAGGATGCACATTCACATGATCGCATAAAAACCGAACAGCATTTCCCTTCGATACATTGGCATGGAAAATTTCCATCCATATATAATCTGTTAATAAGGGAGAGCTGGAACGAATTACTTTTATTTCATCAAATTGATTTTCCAAGTCTTCTTTTAACTGATGAAATTCTTCGGAAGGATTGGGAAAGATTACCAAAAACTGACAAACATCTTCGTTCACCTGCATACTCTTGGGCAAGGGTTCCGAAACGGAGTTATGAAAATCGAAATAGCGCTCAAATTCATCACATTCCCTACCTCCACGGTAATACCAACATTTATAATTATTAGGAACTTGACGAAACAGATGAAAACCCAGCCCACGCTCTTTAAGAATTGCAGAAATAGCATTGGCTGTTTCTTTCTTCATGTTCTGACTGGAAAGTAACTGTCGGTTTTTCCAATCGTAAATGCCAGCCCCCGATGAAAAAGCGATGTAATCAAAGGGTATATGAGCAGAAATAACTTCTTTCACCTTCTTTAGGTTTCGACCTGTAGCTGCAACCCTAACAATTTGCTTTCGCCCCAATTCCTCAAGCATATCCAAATCATTCTTGCAAATTGTTTTATCATCTTTTAAAAATGTACCATCTAAATCGGTGGCCACTAATTTTACTTCGCTCATATTCTATTTTTAGGCAATCCCCTTCATTCAAATTCAATAAACGGATTTAACGAAGTTAATGTTTTATCAAAAATATAAAAGCTTATAGCTATTTGATGTTGGATAATAAAAAGACACGTGCTCTTTCGAGACCGTATCTTTTTAAAATTAAATAACCACCCTATATAATTAGAAACTGTTTAAATTTTATCCTTTGGTATCTTTTTGCGCCTTAAGCCCTCATGCTTCGTTAAAAACCTATCTCAAAAACAAAACTTAAACAGTTTCTTAGATTTAATTGCGAACCAGCTTACCTAATGATTCAAGAAGTTGGGGTTTATCTTCGAGTGCGATTTTAGCTACTGCAAAGAATTCACTCATCCAGTCGTCGAGCGTTGCAAATGCTGCATCTTTAGATTTTGTAGCATCTTGTGACTCACCTTTTTCACGAAGATATTCAGCCCGGGTGCTTTCTACTTCACTAATCAGGCTTAAGCCAGTTGCAATTTCTTCAGTAGTAATTTTAAGTATTACCAGTTTTGTTTGAATATCGGTGTCATCAATTACGATGGTATAAAAACGCTTCACATTTTCAAACCATTTAATATAAGTTCGGGGAAAAGCTCCTGCAATAGCCAATTTTTCGGCAGTGATTGCATCATTTCTATAAACAACCTTTGCCTTTTTGCGGTGAAGGAAATATAAATCTTCCAACTGTTCACGCTTTTCATCAAAAGCACCATATGCCGCTGAGGATTCATCATCTTCAGTTATATTGTGATCATAAGCTTGTCGCGTATTACTAAGAATATCTTTACCGATTGAAATTTTTACTGTATCGTAACCTAAGTCACCCATAGCCAATGCTATTTCAGGTTGTTTTTCTACGTTTTCAAGTGACACTCTATATAACTCAAGAGTTTCAGCATTTGTTAATCTTTGTTTTGTAGCCATACTTCGTATTTAAATTGATTTATAATTACAATTGGCTTTGTGCCAATTACATTTTCATTTTTACACGATACAATCGTGTTTTGTCAGACCACTTTTTTAGTTTGACACGTTACAAATACATTTTTCACACTTCCATTTATGTTTTGGGTGGTTACAATTGTATTTGTACCCATTGCATTTGCATTTTGTCAAGCAACAATTATAAAAATTAACCGAACGGGGCTTTCTAGTATATCAATCTTTCGGGGTGTTCGTTAATCTGCTCTCTACATTCTTAATCCCGATGTCTAATTTACATAGTTTTTTGTTTAAAACAATAGACTTTTGGTTTTAAGTGTACTTTTATGAATATTAGAGTGTCAGGACAAAGAGGATTAGAATTCCAATCCACGCCATTTATGCCGGCTATCACACTTCTACATAGAAAGATAGATCGAGAAGTCTAGAATTTTGCAAACACAAGCTAATTCATCGGTAATTGGACAATACATAAAAAACGCTAACTTGTGCTAGCTAAATACAAAACGAACAAATGCCCCATAGTAACACAATAATACATTTTAATACAGGAATTGGTATTCTATATATTCAAACAACCGAACTCTACACTCATATTGCAAGTAATAATTTGCAAGGAGTTATAAATACGATTGATGGTTTGCTAAACGACACAGGTTAAATTCCCAATTACAATAATTTAACAGGTATAATGGGAAATTTTTTCCTACATATTACAAATATATATACACCACAAAAAGTAACATTGCACATACGTTACCACTTATAAAAAAACTAAGGATTAGATATGAATACAAATTCAAAACAAAAAAAACAGACTTTTAATTGGGGCTTTCAGATTATCATTTTACTCTCAATATCATTAATGGTATTATCATCTTGTGCATCGCAAAATTTCGCACTGAAATCTTTTAAAATAGTACTTGTTGATAAATATACTTTAAAAATAGATGGAGAAATTGATAAAGAAACATCTAAAATATTTACAGAGATATTGGATAATAATCCCGAAATAAACAAGATTGTACTTACGTCGGGAGGGGGAGATGTAAGGTATAGTATCCCTATTGCTGAAAGAATATACGATAGAGAAATATCAATAGAAGTTGAAAAATATGCTATGTCATCTGCATTTAATTATATTGTTTTAGCGGCTAAAGAAACAACCATAAATGAAGGCTCAGTATTAGGTTATCACGGCTCAGCAAATGGAAGCGTTCCTTGGTTTGCTAAACTATTATTAGCTAAAACAATGAAAGCTGAAAAAGCATTTCTTAAAAAGATAGGAAGAAGCGAAAACTTTTTTATCGATTTAGATAATGAAATTGAGACTTATGTCTCTGATAATAACATTGATGATGCAGATGTTAACTTTTTTATGATAGGTAAATCATTTTTCGATAAACATAGTTTTTCTATAAATGAAAATTCTTATTTCCCGGAAACACAAGAAGAACTAAATATTGTAGTGGAAAATATTTTGAAAGAAGAGGGTAGTGAAAAAAAATTAATAATGCTCGGAATGTTTTAACAATAACCATAGAAACCTACTCTTTATAATTACCTCATATAAATGAAAGTTAATTACAAGTGGTAATCGAGTAGGTGGATGACAGCCAACTGACTGCCATTGCACCTCTCACACC